>NZ_ML776472.1:0-618744 GCF_009846485.1 Sodalinema gerasimenkoae IPPAS B-353 | reverse complement strand
CCAACGCCCTCATCGACGAGCCAGTAATACCGAATGATGTATATCTTAATTGGTGGAGCAGGGATGACTGGATTAGCCCTCGCCAATACACTTCTCAATATCGGTCATACCATCGCCATTGTTGACCCCGACCCCTTAGCCTGTCAATATGCCCGCGAAAAAATTGGCGTCATGGCCTTTGAAGGGAGTGCGGTCAATACTACCACCCTCATTGAAGCCGGGATTCGTAAAGCCGATGCGGTGATTGGGGCCTTGCGAGAAGATGCCCTAAACTTAGCATTTGTGACCCTCTCGAAGCATTATGGGGTCGCTCAAATTATTGTGCGGATGAGCGATCGCGATTTTGCGGAACCCTATCAACTCGCCGGGGCAACCCATATTATTAGTACCACGCAACTGGCCATCAATCGCATTATTAATGCCATTGAATATCCTCAAGTGGATGCCATGATGCACTTTGAACAAGGACAAGTCGAGGTGTTGAAACTCTCGTTACCGCAAGATTGTTATATTGTGGGTCATACGGTGGCTGAAATTGCTCAGGATGAGCGGTTTCCTGAAGGGACCTTAATTATTGGTTATCAAGCTCATGCTCATGAAGATTTAATTATCCCCAATGGGAGTACAATCCTTGAAAGTGGTTCTAATATTTTGGCAGTGACAAAGCCAGATTTGGTGCGGGATGTGATTACCTTTCTCGGGTTATGTTCTTAGGATGGCAGTAGGGGCAATTCCTTGCGGTCAGCGAGCGATAGCCGAGCTATATGGAAAAAAGAGAGAGAGGTGAGAGAGGGATTAGTCGTCTTGGAGAGACATCAGTTTTTGATTAAGTGTATCAACATAGGAATTGGCGAGTTCGTTGGAGAGGAGTCCTTTACGGACAGCATCGTTGATAGCACCCTTTTCGGCGAGATAAAGACGACGACGTAAGCCATCTAAATAGCCTCCCGGTTCGAGGGGTTGATCCTCGTGAATCATACGCTGGTTATAGAGGTCGCGTAGTTCTCGTTCGGCGGTGGCAATTCTGGCTTGGTAGTTGGCAAAGAGTTCTTCGTAGAGAGATTTGGGTAAACTGCCAGATTCAAAAAGATTATTGAGTTCTTTTTGGGCAGCTTTGGAAGCAATTAGGGTTAACTGCAAGGTTTCAATCCTCTCTTTAGCGGGAGAGGGACGAGTTAGGTTTAATTGTTTGACAAGCCAGGGCAAACTCAATCCCTGTCCAATCAGCGAGACTAAAACGGTACTAAAGATGAGCGTGATGATATTTTCTCGTCCAGGCAATGTAAACGGTAAACTCAGGGCGAGTGCCATCGATAGTGACCCTTTGACGTTGCCAAAAATCAAAACATGCTGCCATTTTAACGGTAAAGGTCTGTCAAAAAATCGAACCAGATAGAGTAGGGGGTAAATTGAACAAATTCTGCCAAGTTGATACCCTACAATTGCTAACATTGCACTAGGAAGAGTGACCCATAAAATTTCGGGTTCTATCTCAATACCAACCAGGAGAAAGATAAAGGTGTTGACCCCGAATCCTGCATATTCCCAAAAATTCAGGAGTGTGACTTTGATGGATGCCGAGGTTTTATTAAAGCCAGAATTGCCAATAACTAATCCAGCAATGACGACGGCGATCGCACTGGAAACCCCTAATAGTTGTCCAATCTGAAAGGTTCCCAAGGATACTGCTACTGTCAAGAGAGTATTACTCAAGGCATCATTGAGTTGTTTGAGAAGTCCGACACAGAGATAGCCGAGTCCCAGTCCTAGGAGAGTTCCCCCAACCAAGGCAATAAATAGCTGTTCAAATCCTTGCCAAATTGTAAAAGAACCTTGGCGATGAATGGTGCTAATCATCGTCAACAGAACCAGGGCAATGCCATCATTAAAGAGACTTTCCCCCTCAACAATAGTGATTAAGCGTCCGGGAACTTTAACGGTTTTAAAGGCACCAATCACCGAGACCGTATCAGTAATGGTCAAAATCACACCGATCGCCGAAGCGGTAATCCAAGCCACATCGAGGCCAAAGCGCAAAAATGCCGTGGTAATGGCCGCCGCTAGAACCACCCCCGGTCCCGCCAACAACAAAATCGGTTTAATGGTACTTCGCAGTCGGCTGATGTCGGTATTAATCGCCGCCTCAAAAATGAGAATCGGCAGAAACAGATTGAGAATGACATCAGGATTCAAGCCAATATCAGCGGGGAGGGCTTGTTTCGTAATCAATAAACCGCCCAACACTAACCCCACCACATAGGGAATGCGAAAGCGGCGGGTAATCAGGGCCACTGCCGTGGCGACCAATAGTAAGATAATCGAGGCCCCCACTAACCCCGTCACCTGAGTTGAGTTGGCTGTTAAGGCCTCTTCTACCGTTTCAGAAACCGTCTCAGAGGTTTGAGCAAGAGTTTCAGAATAAATGGTTAATAACACTAAATCTGCTTCAGCCACTCCCATCCTTGCATCTGATCCAACATCGGCTGACAAATCAGCTTCGATTGTAGAGGGGTGATTGTAATATAGTTTTGACTCACGGCGATGCCGTCAACGGGAATCTCGGCCTTCTCCGGTTCATCATCCAACTCTTCTAAGATTTCTCCGGCTAACCAGTAGTAAGTTTTGCCGCGCGGATCGACTCGTTTCTGAAACACATCGGTGTAACGACGGACACCTTGACGGGCCAGGGTGACTCCCATGATGCGATCGCCCGTGACGGGAGGAATGTTCACATTCAGGAGAATCGGGCCCTCAGTCCGGCGATCGCCCAACTGGGCCATTAACTTTAAGGCAAACTCCACCCCAGGCTGGAAATTGCGGCAGGTAAAACTGGCTAAACTGAAGGCCACACTGGGAATCCCCTCAATATATCCCTCTAGGGCCGCAGAGACGGTTCCGGAATAAATAATATCAGTGCCGACGTTGGACCCATGGTTAATCCCGGCCAAGACAAAATCGGGGGGACTGTCCATTAAGGCACTGAGGGCCAATTTAATGCAATCGGAGGGGGTTCCTGAACAGGCCCAGGCGGCGATACTAGGGTGAAAGCGATCGTCAACAGGTTCGGCCCGAATCGGTTGGTGCATCGTCAAACTATGGCCGGTGGCGGAACGCTCTCGATCGGGGCAAACAACGGTTACGTCATGGCCCGCCTCGGCTAGGGCATTGGCCAAGGATTGTACCCCCTGAGCGAGAATACCGTCGTCGTTACCAATTAGGAGTTTCATAGGGGAGGGAACAGGGAACAGGGAACAGGGAACAGGGGGAAGAAGGCAGTAGGCAGTAGGGGGAAGAAGGCAGTAGGCAGTAGGGGGAGGGGTTAGGTTCGTTGATAGCGTAGGCCGGGGAGGGCGGAGATTAGCCCCATCAATTCTAACTGTAAGAGGGCGCTGGAGACAGCGGACGCTTCGGTGGCGGATTTTTCGACGATGATATCGAAGGCGGTGGCTTCAGGGGCGACGGCGGCGAAGACTTGGGCCAGATGGGCCGGTACGTTGACGGGTGGGGGGGCGGCTGGACTGGGAGATGGGTTGACCGATTCCTGCTTTTGCGATGAGGGTTCTGGCCGGAGGCGAGGGGTGGGGACGGTGAAGCTGGGCATTTCTTGCAGGGTCTGAATCAGGTGGTCTTCGTCCATGACCAGTTGGGCCCCTCGGGAGATGAGACCGAGACAGCCTCGGGAGTTGGGGTTGTCGAGGGAACCGGGAACGGCGTAGACATCGCGGCAAAAGTCGTTAGCGAGATAGGCGGTGATTAGGGCCCCCGATTTTTGTGGGGCTTCGGTGACGAGGGTGGCGCGACTTAAGCCGGCGATGATGCGGTTGCGTTGAGGAAACTGGAGGCGATCGGGTGGGGTTCCGGCGGGATATTCACTCACCACTAACCCCTTCTCGACAATCTCTTCATAGAGACTTTGATTGCGACGGGGATAGACCACATCCACTCCCGTTCCCAGGACGGCCACGGTTCGCCCGGCCAGGGTTAAACAGGTGCGGTGGGCCTCAGTGTCAATGCCCGCTGCGAGACCGGAGACAATGGTAAACCCGTCTTGGCTGAGGCGGCGACTGAGGCGGCGTGTCCATTTGAGACCGTAGGGACTGGGGTGACGAGTTCCGACAATGGCGATGGTGCGGGCGTTTCCCTCCATTTCCTCGGGGTCTGGGACGCCCCGATAGTACAGCAGCGGCGGCGGGGCGTGAATTTCTCGTAAGAGTCGCGGGTATTCTCGATCGCACAGGGTCCAGAATTGGGGATTGGCTTGGAGATGCTTGGCGTAGAGTTGTTCTGGGTTCAGATGCGATCGCTGTCGGAGGATATCGGCGGCCAGCTGGGGGCCGATTCCCTCGACGGTCAGCAGTCCCGCCTCTGACTCACTCCAGGCGGCTTCTAGAGACCCAAATTGCTCATTTAAGCGACCCATCAACACCGACCCAATGCGCTTAATTTGAGTCCAAGCCACCCAATAGGGGCGATCGCGGTTCATGGCCATGAGACCTCCCTCAACGGTTCACTCAGCCATTTTCCGAAGGACTGGGTTGGCTATTGCGGTTGCGCAGATGTTCAAAGACACTTTTATCGCCAATATCATCGGGAATGGCTTGGGGAAGTTTACGAAGGCTAAAGACGAGAAATAAGATCGCCCACATGGCCAACATCACCGGCTTACTTTCTTCAGGAAGCAACCCGCTAAGATGACCCAACAGTAGAATCGGCACCAGGGGAGTCAGGAATTTCGTTTCCAAGCGATTGAAACAGAACGCCTCCTTGAAATAGATCCCCGTTAGGGCCACAAACAAAAAGCCAAGACCCCAGAGACTATTGGGATGCTGATAGACCGTCAGGGCCAGGGGGTCTTCACTGGCTAAGACCAAATCCACACTGGACGCTACCCCCACCAGCCAACAGGCTTGTAGAAGACGATGCAGGGGGGCTAGATAAATATGAATGGTTAACAAACTCACCCCCAGGGCCAGGGCAAACAGGCCATAGAGTCCGGTGAGCGTCTGTAGCACCCAATCATTGGGGCCAACGCTGAGAACTAACCCTGTTCCCAGGGCGAAACTGATTTATCATCGGGAATGGCTTGGGGGAGTTTACGGAGGCTAAAGACCAGAAATAAGATCGCCCACATCGCCAACATCACCGGCTTACTTTCGTCAGGAATCCAGCCGCTGAGATGGCCCAACAGCAGAACCGGCACTAGGGGAGTCAGGAATTTTGTTTCTAAGCGATTGAAACAAAACGCCTCCTTAAAATAGATTCCCGTCAAGGCCACAAACAAAAAGCCAAGACCCCAGAGACTGTTGGGATGCTGATACACCGTCAGGGCCAGGGGATCGTCACTGGCTAAGACTAAATCCACACTGGAGGCCACCCCCACCAGCCAACAGGCTTGTAAAAGACGATGCAGGGGGGCTAGATAGATATGAATGGTTAACAGACTCACCCCCAGGGCCAGGGCAAACAGGCCATAGAGTCCGGTGAGCGTCTGTAGAACCCAATCACTGGGGCCAACGGTGAGAACTAACCCAGTTCCCAGGGCAAAACTGACAGCGGCGACGGCTAAACCGGCGCGGTAGATGCGGACTTCACGGCGATCGCCTGCTGTAATCTGATAACTGCCAAACTGACCAAAGTAAACCGGGTTATCAATCGGGATATCACTCATTCAATCGCACTCCTCATGGACAACATCAAGGGGATAACTTCATCCTAGAGAGGACGATGAGGGTATCTCTAGGGAAGCCAGGAACTCCGCTTCAAGCTGATCATAGGCGCGGATACTACGGCGTAACCATTCTAACTTGAGGGCTATCCGTTCGGCCTCGGTCAGTCGCCAGGGATGATTGCCCTGACGTAAGCGTTTGGTGAGTTCATATAAACATAATGCCGCACTAACGGAGATGTTGAAACTTTCACTAAAGCCATACATGGGAATTTTCACCCGTACATCGGCATGGCTGAGGGCATAGGTTGAAAGGCCTCGCAACTCTGATCCAAAGAGAATCGCTGTTTTGCCCTCGATGGGAACTTCATCAATATTGACGGTGGGGTCATGGGGGGTGGTTGCCAGAAGGGTGTAGCCTTGGTCTTTGAGGCGATCCAAGCAGATGGCGGTATTATTCACCCCATAATCATCATAGCGATGCAAACTCAACCAGCGATCAGCCCCCAAACTCACCTGTTGATTGGGGTCGAACTCCGTATCTCGCTCAATAATATGGACATCCTGCACCCCAAAGCCATCGCAACTGCGCAACACGGCACTGGCATTATGAGGTTTATGAATCCCCTCTAACACCACCGCCAGTTGCTTGGTCCGCTTCCCTAAGACCTCCTCTAGGCGCGCTGCACGGGTTTCGGTCATATATTGGCTGAGATAGGCGATGAGGTCTTTTTGGGTTTGGAGGTTCATGGGGGAAGAAGGCAAGAGGCAAGAGGCAAGAGGCAAGAGGCAAGAGGGGGAACAGGGAACAGGCAATAGGGAATAGGGGGACAAGCGTTGGCTTCTCTCCTCTTTCTCTGTGTCCTCTGTGACTCTGTGGTTCCCCTCTCCCTCTCCCTTTTAGTCTTGTAACAAGTGATGTTCGATCGCAAACCGGACTAACTCCGAACGGTTATTCGTCTCCGTTTTGCGTAGGAGATTGCTGACGTACTTCTCAATCGTGCGGGAACTGAGATAGAGGCGATCGCCAATCTGATTATTGGAGAGGCCCTGACTGAGGAGTTCGAGGACTTCTTGTTCGCGATCAGTTAAGTCAATGGTAACATCCGAGCGCTCCGGGGCGGGGGCTGGGGGGGCGACGGTGGAGGCGTGACTCATCATGGTGTACCGATCGAGAAAATTGCGCACCACAGCCGCCAATTCCTCTAATTCAAAGGGTTTGGGCATATGGAGATCAATCCCCGCCTGGTAGCCGCGAATGCGATCCTGAGTCTCGTTACGGGCTGTGAGGAAAATGACCGGAAGCAACCGGAAGCTGGGTTGTTGGCGAACCTGCCGTACTAATTCATAGCCATCCATTTCTGGCATGATGGCATCGGTAATCAACAGATGGGGTTGGTAACGCTCAAGCAGGCCCAGCGCCTCCCGTTTCTGGCATGATGGCATCGGTAATCAACAGATGGGGTTGGTAACGCTCAAGCAGGCCCAGCGCCTCCCGGCCGTTGACGGCGGGAATCGCTGAGTAGCCTGAAAGTTCCAGATAATCGGTGATGGCGAGGCGGGTTCCTTCCGTTGACGGCGGGAATCGCTGAGTAGCCTGAAAGTTCCAGATAATCGGTGATGGCGAGGCGGGTTCCTAAGTCATCCTCCACCACCAAAATCGTCAGAGGCATAGCGGGGCTTAAAAGGCGGACACCTGAAGACTTGAGGGCCGACCTAAGTTCCCCACCAGGGTAATGCCCCGGCCGTTGGCATGGAGATGACGTAGGATCTTATAGAGGGTTTCCACTTGCTCAGGCGCACCAACGGCGGCGGCTAACTCCTCTAGGGACATGGGTTTGTTGGCCCCTTTGAGGACGGCCATGGCCTCTTGTTGCAAGGACAAGACCGTGGCGGCAGCTTTTTTGCCCGCTTCTACCCCCGGCTGGTGATAGGCGTTGACATTGACTAAGGACGCATAGAGACCCACCGCTCGCTCGTAGAGGGCAATGAGTACCCCGACATAATAGGGACTCACCTCGGGAACTGTGATGGTGATGGAGTCCCGTTGATTGTCAAAGAGGGCTTGGCGAGTCCCTTGCAGGAAGCCGCAGAGATAATCCCCGGAGGTGACACCCGGTTCAATTTCCGTAGAGTCTCCCTGGCGATCGCGCAGCACCTCGATAAAAGTGGCAAAGAAGTTGGGAACCCCATCACGCAACTGTTGCACATAGGCATGTTGGTCCGTTGAACCTTTGTTGCCATAGACGGCAATCCCTTGATGGACGGTATTGCCATCGAGGTCCTTCTCTTTCCCCAAGGATTCCATCACCAACTGTTGTAGGTAACGGCTAAACAACAGCAGTGAATCCTTGTAGGGGAGGATGACCATATCTTTTTCCCCCCGTCCCTTGCCAGCAGCATACCAAGCCAGGGCCAGGAGGGCGGCGGGGTTGGTTTTGAGATCCGGGACTCGGGTCACGGCATCCATCGCTTTCGCCCCAGCTAACAGGGCGCGAATATCAATCCCTTGTAGGGCGGCGGCGGGGAGTCCTACGGCGGACATTTCCGAGGTGCGTCCTCCCACCCAGTCTGCCATGGGTAGGCGCGCGAGCCAGCCTTCGGTTTGGGCTTGGTGATCGAGTTTGCTGTCAACGCCGGTAATGGCGACGGCCTGTTTCGTGAAGTCGAGTCCGGCTTTGTCAAAGGCCGCCTTCACCTCAATCATGCCATTGCGGGTTTCTGGGGTTCCTCCCGACTTAGAAATAATGAAGACGAGGGTGCTTGGGAGGCGATCGCCCAATTGGGCCAGGGTGCGATCGATTCCCGCCGGATCACTATTATCAATAAAGTGGATATCTAACGGGGCATCGAGGGGGGCCAGCGCGTCGGCCACAAACTGCGGCCCGAGGGCTGAACCGCCAATGCCCACCGAAAGAATATCCGTGAAGCGATCGCCCTGGGGAGGATGGAGTTGCCCCGAATGCACCTGACTCACAAAGGCTTCAATTTGGGCCAGCGTCTCAATCACTTCCTGACGAATCTCTGAGCTGGGGGCGAGATCCGGGTCTCGTAGCCAATAATGGCCCACCATCCGATCCTCATCTGGATTGGCGATCGCCCCCTGTTCCAGCTTTGCCATGTCTTGAAAAGCCGTCTTGAAGCGGGGCATGAGGCGGTCGACCAAGTCCTGCTCAAAGGACATACGGCTAATATCGACATAGACCTCTAGCTCCTCGTGATAATAGAGCCAGTCCCGATAGCGTTCCCAAAGCGTGGCAGCATCCATCTGTTGCGTTTTACCTCTAGCCATACTGTCAACACAATGCAGTCAAGTCTCGACTGGCAAGCGTTTGAGAACAGCCTATCACGACATTTTGAGAGATTGCTGAAAAAAGCTTTACAGAAAAGTAGAAATTGCAACTATCATAGAGTCAAGCGGTGGTAACTCCAATCGTGCGTCTGATCTAACCTGATCCGAAGCGTACTGATCGAGATTGCCTACTCAGTCGCTGGATTCGGTGTGGGAACAACGTCATTGTACGGGGCTACATCACCACGGTGCTACGTCCAAGTCACAACAGCGCCGATCGGTTAACTGGCGACGGAGATAACTTCTAGCAGGCTGAGACTCAATCCATCATGAACCGACAACAGTTACAACAGTCAACAGACCGGGGCGATTGCCAGTTCTCCTCAGTCTCGCTCCCCTGTTGACCGGTTCACGGGTCACCACCGAGTCCTCATCTCGATCGCCCGTTCTCTCCCTCGCTACACGTAACCCAGTAACGTATGACTTCATTTATGACATCTGTAACTCCCGAACAAACATCCGCTCCCGAAACCACCTCCGATTCCCAAACCCCTATCGACGATACTCCAGGTAACTTCGAGTCCTTTAACCTCCGCCCAGAAATCCTCGAAGGGATTCAAGAGGCCGGCTTCCGTGTTCCTAGCCCGATTCAGCAACAAGCCATTCCCGTCATCCTCGAAGGACGCGATGCGATCGCCCGTGCTCAAACCGGGACGGGTAAAACAGCAGCCTTTGGACTCCCGGCACTCAATTCTGTTCATCGCGATAGCAGCGAAGGGGTGCAAGTCCTCGTGATTGTGCCCACCCGCGAGTTAGCCTCCCAAGTCAGTGACGAACTCTATCGTCTCGGCCGCTGTGCCGGCATTCGCACCGTTGCGGTCTATGGTGGACAATCCATTGAACGCCAAGTGTCCCTTATCCGTCGTGGCGCTCAGGTGGTGACGGCGACCCCCGGCCGCCTACTCGACCACCTCAAATCCAATCGTCTCAAGGACTTCTCACCCTCAATTGTTATCCTCGACGAAGCCGATGAGATGTTGGATATGGGCTTCCTCGATGATATTGAGGAAATCTTTACCTATTTACCGAAAGAGCGACAAACCCTCCTCTTTTCCGCCACCCTTCCCTCGGCGATTCGTCAGTTATCCAAGAAAATCCTCACCGATCCCCTCTCGATTGATGTCACCCCCAAAGACTCAACCATCAATACTGACATCAGCCAGCGTTACTATGTGCTCGAAGAACGGGAACGAGAGGAAGCCTTAGTCCGGCTAATTGATACAGAAGCCCCCAACAAAGCCCTAATCTTCTGTCGCACCAAGAAAGAGACGGATATGCTTTGCACTACCCTCGTCTCTCGGGGCTATGCTGCCAGTTCCCTCCATGGGGATATGCAGCAGCGACAGCGCAATGAAGCCATTGAAAGCTTCAAGCGGGGACGCATCGACCTACTCATTGCCACGGACGTAGCCGCCCGAGGGTTGGATATTAACGACGTGACCCACGTCTTTAACTATCACATTCCCTTCGACTCCGATAGCTATGTTCACCGGATTGGTCGGACTGGACGTGCTGGACGTAAGGGAACTGCCATTACCCTGGTGACTCCCCTAGAGTTCAAGAAACTCACCCGGATTATGCACGTTGCCGGTTCACCGATGGTCTACGGAGAAGTTCCCACCATTGGCGAAGCCAAGAAACAATATCAGGTGGAATTGGCCTCAAAACTGCAACACCAACATATTCAGGAAGAAGCGGCCGAGTTGCTACAACGACTTGAAGAAGAAGTCGATATTAATCAGATCGCCTGTAAGGCCCTGTCGATGCTTCTTGAACAGCAGCCGGTGGGTGGCCCTAGTCGCATTGGCTTTAGTGTGCAGGAAGTGGAAAACCTCCTACACCGTTCCAAGCGTCGTAAAGGTGCCCCCCGCAAACGCCGCAACAACTACCGTCCCCGCCGGACGAATCGCCGTTAGTCCCAGCTAGGGAACCATTAACCTTAAACAAGGGCTGTTCATCCTATAGTTGATGAGCAGCCCTTGCCTTATGGGGGACTACTGCCATGAAAGTAGTCATTTGGGTTGCCCAGTCTCTCTAAACCGCTTGAAAGGACAATTCCTTAATCTGTTTACAGCCTTCGAGTCCGAGTTGTGGCTTTTGCCGATAACGAGGTTCTGGGGCCCAGACGGTGACGTTTTTATCGAGGGCAATACGATAGAGATATTCGACATCGGGATCATAGTTAACCCCGAGACGTAAATTAGAGAAGTCATCCTCACAACTCTCAAAGCCAAAACGAACGGTTACTTGAGCGAGTAAACATTCCGGGGTGTAGCGGTGTTCACCGGCAGTTTCTCGCTCATCCCAAAACTTAAGCAGAAATCGCTCGAGTTTGGGTAATACTTTTTCGGGAGCGCCGTTACGGCTGACATAGAGAAGTCCCGGGTTTTGCTCAACGAGGATATGACAGGTGATGCTCATAGGATAAGGCTCCTTGAATGTGATTAGGTCCGCGAGTATCTGGGAAAAAGCCCGTCTTCTCTCAAGGGGAAGCGGGGTTGAGATGACTGGGGTCAGGGTTTACTCAGGAAGTTTATACTGTCCAACAATGCGCTTGGCAAACTCGGGCACATGACGCTCGAGTTTCTCTGGATAGTTCCGCTGAACATAGAGATAATTGCGGGTAAAGTGAGAGTCAATGGAAAACCGGGCATATTCTAGCCCTTTCGGCCCCACACGCTCAATGACCACCCCCATCAGCTGTGCTGCCCACATGGGTAGGGTTACGCCCTTGTCATAGGCGGGAATACTCTGTTGAACCGCTTGACGGCGATCGCCCCGAGAGGACACCGGTTGCGTCTCTAACTGAGATTGCACCAAATCTAACATTTCCTGACCGATGTCGTTACGCACCAGAATCCATTGCCAGCCGAAGGGGGCACCCATATAGCCCACCACCAAATCTGCTAAGCCATTGACATAGTCAAAACAACTCATGCAGGAGGGGGCAAAAACATCCTTGAGTTCCTTGGTATTTAAGCCAAAGAAGGGCACTTTCTCGATTGAGCCATCCTCATGTTTGAAATGCACCCGAAAATCCTGCATAAACTCATAATGCACCACCGTCTCCGGGGAGCGGCTGGTGGTTTCTAGGAATTTCTGCAAGCCGGCCCGCGTGACGTTGTCGACACAGGGAGTCCCGAGGACATAGAGTTTTTCTAAGCCCAATTTGTCCTGAACTGCTCGCAGGGCCTGGATTTGACAGCCCACACCAATCACCAGCAGCCGTTTGAGTCCTGAGCGTTCTACCTGTTCGAGGACTGAGAGGTTTGGCGAGAGGGTGGGTTTATTGACCCGGGCCGCTAACACCTCCTCGGGGGTGCGGGCGATGACGGGCATGGGTTGGAAGCGATCGTCGGGGGAGTTTTGTACACAAACCACCCCTTCAACTTTGCCTGAGTTCAACATCTCACAGGCAATACTGCTGACGATCCCCGTCCATTGTGCCCCGTCAATGGGGTCTTTTTTGCGGGCGGCGGTCATGGATTGGTGAACCCCGAAGTAGGTTTGCGTCTCATCATCTAGCTGGCGCGATCGCCCGTGAATCCGGTCTTCGAGGGACTCGAACTGCTGATGGATAAAGGCGCAGGCCTCTTTCACATAATGGATGTAATGGGTGTCACACAGACCACATTCACTACAGAGGGCTTTAGCGGGACGTGGGCCACCCGGTTTGAGTCCTTTCGCTTTGTAATGGGCTGGCCGAGTTGAGGAGGAGGGGGAAGGAGAGGAAGGGGTGGGGGAGTTCACCGCAGTCATGATTCTGTCTTGTCCGTATCTGAACGTAGCTTAGGAAACCGTCTCTTTTCACCATACCGCACCTCTGGAGTCTTCCTGCTCCTGAACGGCTGGCGGGAGTTAACGTTTACCGGAAAACTGCTGGGCCAGGGTGCGGGCGAGTTTCAGAGAATCATGACGCACCATGCCCGATTGGGGATCTTCGCTCATGATATTGGCTAAAACGACCTGTCGCCCCAATCGTTCCACCACGTCTAAGTCTAAGTCCACTGGATGGGATTGTTTTTGAGCATAGCGAATTAGGGCCCGGGCCGAGGGTTTGGTCTTCTGAACGACCACCCCATCAAAGATACGGCGATCGCCACAGGCGCGATCGATGGCGAGGATATGATCGGAGACTGTATAGCCGTCGGTTTCCCCCGGTTCCGTCATGATGTTGCAGACATAAAGGCGCTGGGCCGACGAGTTGGCGATCGCCTCGACAATATCGGGAACCAGCAAATTGGGAATGACACTGGTATACAAACTTCCCGGCCCAATCACAATGACCTCCGCCTGGGCGATCGCTTCTAGCACCCGAGGCAGGGGCACCGGCCGCTCAGGCAGACAACCCAACCGCATAATTTTGCCCCGCGCTTCCGTAATACTCGACTCTCCCTGAATACGGCGGCCATCGGCTAACTCAGCCCAGAGCGTGACATCCGTCAGGGTCGCCGGTAACACCTCCCCCCGCACGGCCAACACCTGGGAACTGGCCACCACGGCCTGTTCTAAATCTCCGGTAATATCGGCCATGGCCGCTAAAAACAGATTGCCAAAACTATGGCCACTCAGCCCGGTTCCGCCCTGGAAGCGATATTGAAATAACTCCGCTAAGAGGGTTTCCTCGTCTGCCAGGGCGGCTAAACAGTTGCGAATGTCTCCAGGAGGCAACACGCCAATTTCTCGCCGTAAACGCCCCGAAGACCCCCCATCATCGGCAACGGTGACCACAGCAGTAATGTTGGCACTGTAGGTCTTTATGCCCCGTAATAGGGTCGATAACCCAGTTCCGCCCCCCAGGGCCACAATGTGAGGTCCGCGGTGGAGTCGCCGCCGTTCCATGAGGGCATCAATTAACTCCCCATTATCTTCGGGTTTAAGGGCATCATGAATCGATCCCATCGTCCGTGTCTGTCCCCATAACAGCAGCAAGATGCCGCTAATCACGACGAGGGGGCCGCTGATATAGTTGGGAATCCGAGTGGCAATGGTGGTGAGGGCCACCTCCACAAACTGCAAGAGGTAATAGACCGGCGTCAGCTTCGTCCAGATGGCGATGCCCAATAAGGCCAAAACCATTCCCGCTGCACTCACCACTAACCATCGCTTTAACGACAGCCCCGGAGAGAGCCACTTAAACCATTGTTTGGCACGATAAGGGGTTCGACTTCGGGAGACTCGTTTGAGATCGCGGATTGTGTGTTTCATAGCAGCCGGAATAAACAAGGCATCATCGCAAGTTGAGGTTAACGGGCGCTTAAGTATGGCAACATGATAGAGCAGTCGCGGGAAATCACGGGATTCATGGCGCTTCTGGATCACAACGGCGATCGCAATTGTCCCCCAGAGCCGATCGTTGAACTAAAAGGCATCTCTAAGTCCTTCGGTAACACGGTGATCCTCGATCAGGTGGACCTAACGATTTACCCTGGAGATGCTTTGGGGATTATCGGGCCATCGGGAACAGGAAAGTCAACCATTCTCCGGTTGATTGCTGGGTTGCTGCCGCCGGATTCGGGAGAAATCTATATCAAAGGTCAATTGCGCCAAGGCCTGATTGAGGATAACTCGGATCCCATCGGCATTGGCATGGTGTTTCAACAGGCGGCCCTGTTTGACTCCCTGACGGTTGATGAAAATGTTGGCTTTTCTCTGTATCAACATTCCAAATTGCCTCACTCACAGATTCGTAAGCTCGTCGAGGATAGTTTAGAACGGGTGGGACTCGGTGGAAGTGCCGATCTCTATCCGGCCCAACTGTCAGGGGGGATGCGCAAACGCGTCAGTTTTGCTCGGGCCATTATTGCTCACCCCGAGGATCCCAGCCACGCTTCTGAGATTTTGCTCTATGATGAACCCACAGCCGGCCTCGATCCCATCGCCTCGACAGTGGTTGAAGATTTGATTCGGGATCTCCATGTCGGTCAAAAACACTGTAGTTGTAGCACCTATGTCATGGTGACCCATCAAGAGAGTACAATTCGCCGAACCACAGATCGGGTGATTTTTCTCTATCGCGGTAAAGTACAGTGGGAAGGGAATGTTCGGGAACTCGATCACACGGATCATCCCTTAATTCGACAATTTCGCACCGGTAGCATCGAGGGCCCCATTCGGGCGGCGGGGTGATGGCAGAATAATGAGGATAGGTGCAGCAGGTCACGAGGAACCACTATGCGATCGCGGACGCTTCGAGAAGGCTCATTGGGCCTGTTTATTCTTTTAGGTTTGGGACTCTTTGGAGTGCTCTCCCTTTGGTTGCGAGGGGTGAGTGTAGGACGACAAACCTATGAATTTGTGGTGGAGTTTCAGGATGCGTTGGGAATGCAGCCTGGGGCCCCGGTTCGCTATCGTGGCGTGCGAGTGGGACGCTTGGTAGATGTGGTTCCGGGAACCAATGGGGTCGATGCAAAGATAGAAATTCTCTCGGGGGATCTCAAAATTCCCCGTCCTCCCTATGTTGAGGCTAATCAAGTCGGGTTTATTGGGGAGACGACGATTGATATCCTGGCCCCAGATCAGCCGTTGCCTCAGGTGCGAGATTTAGCGGTTCCTCGGGATGGGGACTGTGATCCTGAGGTGATTATCTGTCATGGCGATCGCGTTCTCGGTCGGGTGGGGATCAGTTTTGAGAAACTCACTCGCGCTTCAACCCGGTTTACGGAATCGTTTAGTGATCCTGAGTTTATGCAGACGGTTCAACTGCTGCTGCAAAACACGGCTCAAGCGAGTGAAGATATTGCGGGGTTAGCGCGTAATGTCTCGGAAATGACGGTGTTTTTTCAGGAAGAGTTGGGCATCTTATCGGATTCTGCCCTGGCGACGACCCAAACCTTGACGCGGACGGCGGAGGAGTTTGGCACCACCGCAGAGAGTTTTAATCAGACGGCGGTGGAGTTAAACCGCTTGACGGCTACGGCGAATCAGTTGGTGGAGGATAATCGCACCAGTTTGGTGATGACTCTGGATAATCTGAATATGATGAGTCGGGAGTTGCGCGTGGCTGCCAGTGGTATTACTCCCTTGTTGCAGCAGAGCGATCGCACCTTGAGTCTGGTGAATGAGAATTTGTCCCAGTTGGAACAGGCGAATTTGATTGCTGATTTGGAGGTGTTGGTGAACAATGCCACGGTGTTATCGGAAAATGCGGCGGTGGCGTCGCAAAATCTCCGGGATGTCTCGGAAGCGGTGAATGATCCGGCGAATCTGATGCTCTTGCAAGAAACCCTCTCCTCGGCGCGATCGACCTTTGAGAATGTGGAGAAGATTACGGCGGATTTGGATGATCTCACGGGAGATCCTCAACTTAGGGAAAATCTACGGCGGCTGATTAATGGTTTAAGTGGTTTGGTGTCTCTGAGTGATCAGCTTGAAGAAGATACCCAACTCGCTCAGGCCCTGGCGGTTATTGATGAACAGCGCAAACAACTCGAAGCAGCTGAGCAAGAGCGGTTCGAGAAACGCCAGCTGCAACCGCCAAGGCCGCGATCGCCCCAGGAAGAAAAACGCAATAGCGGCTATGATTAAGGCTTGATAATGGCTTAAATCGATATTCGCTGTGATGGTAGAACCGCAACAGGAACAGGCTTGGTTGGAAATTGGTCGCATTGTGGCGCCTCAGGGGGTGCGCGGGGCGATGCGCGTCTATCCTAATTCCGATTTCCCTGAACGCTTCCTAGAACCGGGACAACGTTGGCTGCGGCGTCAGGGCGATCGCGATCCTGAGGTGGTTGAACTCCTCAGGGGACGAGATTTGCCCGGAAAGGGCCTCTATGTGATTGAACTAGAGGGAATCAGCAGTCGTGAAGCGGCCGAGGCCCTGCGCGGTGCGGTGTTATTGGTTCCCGAGGGCGATCGCCCTCCGTTGGAGTCAGGAGAGTTCCATGTTCAGGATTTGTTAGGCTTAGAAGTGTTCCATCACCAGACGGGCCAACGGCTTGGGGTGACGGTGGATGTGTTCTCGGCGGGCAACGACTTGTTACAAGTTCAGTTGGATGAGGCGCTCGTTCCACAAAAAGAAGAATCTGTCAAGCCCAAATCCAAGAAAAAACGCCCAAAGCCTCCCTCACCGCCGACCGTGTTTGTGCCCTTCGTCAAGGCGATCGTGCCAGTGGTGGATTTAGAGAACCAGCGCCTGGAAGTTGATCCCCCAGCGGGACTCTTAGACATCATCAACTAGACTCTCCTGCCCGATTAGCTGCTGAGGAACCCCCCCCAACGCGGGCCGTCATCCAGGTCAGTGCCCCTCTGTGGACTCAAGGATTCAACCCACGTTAACCATGCGACAATTTACCCCTCGTCCCTGCCCCTGTTGTACCCCCATTGACTCAGGAACCCCCATCGAAACCCTACAACTGGCGATCGCCCTCGTCTTGGGTTTCTCCCTGGTGGAATGGCTCACAGGGCAGTTTAGCCATAGCCTCTCCCTACTGGCGGACTCCGGGCATATGCTCACCGATGCGATCGCCCTCAGCCTAGCCTTGTGGGCCACCTGGCGGGTGCGACAGGGTCATCCGGGGGGACGTACCGAAAGCGGCGTCGCGATTATCAATGGTCTGTCCTTGTTGGTGATGGCAGGATTAGTGCTGTGGGAAGCCCTACGCCATTTGGCCCATCCCCCTGAAGAATTATTGAGTTTGCCCGTGTTGGGGGTGGCCCTGTTGGGTCTGATTATCAACACCAGTAGTGCCAAACTCCTCCATCAAGGCAGTCAGAGTAACCTAAATCTCGAAGGGGCCTTTCTCCATGCCATCGCCGATGCCATGGGGTCTGTGGGCGTTATTGTGGCGGCCCTAATGGCTTATATTTGGGGGTGGCATTGGGTGGATACCGCCATTGGCATGGCGATCGCCGCATTTATCACCATCAGTGCCATTCCCCTGCTAATCAAAGCCGTGGCACAGTGGCGCCGTCCCGTCAAGGCTGTACAAGAGACAGGCGGTTTGTTAGAACTAGGCCAGGCCGCTCTCATCCCTAACCTGGAATCAGCATCACCCCAACCCCGGCGATCGCCGTCGACTCCCTCACCTTCCTACTCCTGCCAATATCTGAAATCGCAACCGAAACAAGGCCTCAGCGGTCCTTTGAGTCGGAGACGAAATGTCAAAATCCGTTGATGATTCCGTTACGGGGGTCGAAGTTGTGTTATTGGTGCAGTGAGTGGGTATCGTTGTTTTGAGCTAAGTTTTGAGCTAAGCCTTGCCCGCCTCAAACCGATTAACCGACGAGTGTAGCTCACGGAAAGCCCCAGACATCCTGCGAAACGGAACCTATGAATAAAGTTATCTCCTCCAACCCAGACAACACGCCGATTAAGGTTGAAGATGACCGCACCGGCATGAGTAGCGAAACCCTAAAACGGGCCTTTGCAGACCAACTCTTCTATCTTCAGGGCAAGGATCAGTCCATTGCGACCCTGAACGACTACTATCGCGCCCTCGCTTACGTGGTGCGCGATCGCCTGCTGCATCGCTTCATCAAAACCATTCGCACCTACCGCGAAGAAAACGTCAAAGTTGTCTGTTACCTCTCCGCCGAGTTCCTGATGGGCCGGCATTTAGGTAACAACCTGGTGAATCTGGGCCTGTTCGAGAAAATTCAGCAGATTATCGAAGAATCTGGCCTCAGTCTCGAAGAACTCCTCGAACAAGAACAAGATCCCGGCCTCGGCAACGGCGGCTTAGGACGGCTGGCGGCGTGTTTCCTCGATTCCCTCGCCACCCTAGAAATTCCCGCCATTGGCTACGGGATTCGCTACGAATTTGGCATCTTCCACCAAATCATCCAAGACGGCTGGCAAGTGGAGATCCCCGATAACTGGCTGCGGTTCGGTAATCCTTGGGAAATTGCTCGCCCCGAAGACACCGTGGAGGTGAAACTCGGCGGCCACACAGAAATGTTCCACGACAGCAACGGCAACTCCCGCTGGTGTTGGATTCCCGATCGCACCGTCATCGGGATTCCCCATGACACCCCCGTTCCTGGCTACAAAACCAACACCGTCAACCCCTTACGACTCTGGAAAGCCGAAGCCAGTGAGGCCTTCAACTTCGATGCCTTCAACGCCGGGAACTATGACCGGGCCGTGGCCGAGAAAATTAACTCCGAAACCATCTCCAAGGTTCTCTATCCCAACGACAACACCCCTCAAGGTCGAGAACTGCGCCTAGCACAACAATACTTCTTTGTCTCGGCATCGTTACAAGACTTAGTCCGCCTGCATCTGCGGACCAACCCCTCCCTGGAAAACTTCCATGAACGGGTAGCCATTCAACTCAACGATACCCACCCGGCGATCGCCGTTGCTGAGTTGATGCGACTGTTCCTCGACGAACATAACCTGGATTGGGACACTGCCTGGAGTATCAGCGAGAAAACCCTCTGCTACACCAACCACACCCTACTCCCCGAAGCCCTAGAACGGTGGTCTGTAAAACTCTTCAAACGCCTTCTCCCCCGTCACCTGGAACTGATTTACGAAATCAACTTCCGCTTCCTCGAAGATGTGCGGACTTGGTTCCCCGGTGACGACGAACTGGCGCGGCGCTTATCCATCATCGAAGAAGGCCCCGAAAAACAAGTGCGCATGGCTCATCTGGCCTGCGTTGGGTCCCATGCCATCAACGGCGTAGCAGCCCTGCATACGGAACTGCTGAAAAGCCAGACCCTACGAGACTTTGCCCGTCTGTGGCCCGAGAAATTCTTCAACAAAACCAACGGTGTGACCCCTCGCCGCTGGATGTTGCTGAGTAACCCCAAACTCTCGCAACTGATTACCGAAAAAATTGGTGATGGTTGGCTCAAGGATTTGGGTCAACTCAGTGGGATTGAAAAATGTCTCGAAGACACAGGCTTCCGCAAACAATGGCAAGATATTAAACGGCAAAATAAACAAGAGTTAGCCGCCTATATCAAAGCCAAACGGGGCATTGATGTGAATCCCGATTCCCTGTTTGACGTACAAGTCAAGCGGATTCACGAGTACAAACGGCAGCATTTAGCCGCCCTGCACATTATTACCCTTTACAACCGCATCAAGCGCAACCCTGACGCGGATATCCTGCCTCGGACCTTTATCTTTGGTGGCAAGGCCGCACCGGGATATATCATGGCTAAGTTGATTATTAAACTAATCAATGCCGTGGGAGAAGTGGTGAACAAAGACCCCGACGTTCGCGGACGGTTGAAAGTGGTGTTTTTACCCAACTTCAACGTATCTCTTGGGGAACGGATTTACCCAGCGGCGGATTTATCCGAGCAAATTTCTACGGCGGGTAAAGAAGCTTCAGGAACCGGTAACATGAAGTTTGCCATGAATGGGGCTTTAACCATTGGGACCCTCGACGGGGCAAACATCGAGATTCGCGAAGAAGCCGGGGCCGAAAACTTCTTCCTCTTTGGCTTGACGGCCCAGGAAGTTCAGGATTTGAAAGCCAAAGGCTATAATCCTCGCTCTTACTACGAGAATAACCCTGAATTACGGGCGGCCATTGATCGCATTGCCCATGGGGACTTCTCTCCGGGCGATCGCGATCGCTTCAAGCCGATTGTGGACAACCTTCTCTATGGTGATCCCTTCATGCTGTTAGCCGACTATCAAGCCTACATTGACTGTCAGCAAGAGGTGAGCAAAGCCTATCGCGACCTTGACTCCTGGACGCGCATGGCCATTCTCAACTCAGCCCGCATGGGTAAATTCTCCAGCGATCGCACCATCAACGAGTATTGCCAAGAAATTTGGAATGCCAAACCTGTCAAAATCGAGTTAGAGGAATATTCCCAAGCCGAAGCCACCCTAAAACGCTCCGTCAAAATGCGCTAATCCATCCTCAAATGGATTAAACTAAACTCACATTACGGGGGGAGACTTGAACCGTCGAGTCTCTCCCCTATTGTCTATTGCCTAGGGCGACCACGGTTCGGCGATCGCTCACCGACCACAAGGGGACGCCCCTACGTCTTTCCCCTCCTGGGAGGGGCAGGGGTGGGTTCCCCCTACTGCCTACTGCCTACTGCCTACTGCCTTCTTCCCCATGCCCGCCACCCTAGCCCTCATCGCCCACGACGCCAAAAAAGACCAACTGGTGAGTTTCGCCCAAGACTATCACTCGATTCTGAGTCGATATCACCTCATCGCCACAGGAACCACCGGACAACGCATCGAGAACGCCACCGACTTAACCATCGAACGGATGGAATCCGGTTCCGTCGGCGGAGACACCCAAATCGCCGCGCGGGTCGTCTCGGGGGATGTGATTGCCGTTATTTTCCTCATCGATCCCCTCTACACCCAACCCCACGAACCTGATATTCAAGCCCTGTTACGGGTGTGTAATGTTCATAATGTGCCCCTGGCCACCAACCTAGCCACCGCCACCGCTGTCATTCAGGAGATGGCCACCCACCGCGTTGCCCATCTCATCTTTAACCCCGCTGCCGGCCAGGGCAATCCCGATCGCGAACTAGCCATGATTCGTGAACAACTCCAGGGACGACTAGATCTCAATGTCTGGATTACTCAAGCAGACACCGATTTAAAAGCGTTAGTGAATAGGGCGATCGAATCCGGAACCGATCTCGTCATTGCCTCGGGGGGAGATGGAACCGTCTCAACCGTCGCTGATGCCTTAATGAACACAGAAATTCCCCTGGGGGTGATTCCCCGAGGGACTGCCAACGCCTTTGCTAGTGCTTTGGGGATTCCTCAAAATGTCCCTGGGGCCTGTAAGTTGTTGCTGGCGGGAACTACACGAGTCATTGATGCGGCCCGCTGTAATGAGCGCACCATGATTCTCCTGGCGGGAATTGGCTTTGAGGCAGACGTGGTGGAATGGGCCGATCGCGAGAAAAAAGACCGTTGGGGGGTGTTAGCCTATCTCTGGGGCGGTGTGCAACGGTTCCATGATGGGGATCAGTTTGACGCGGAAATTGAGATTGATGGGGAAGTGCGTCAATTCCGGGCTGATGCAATCACCATCGCCAACCTGGCCCCACCCACCTCGATTTTGGCCCAAGGCTTTGGGGAGACGATTCCCGACGATGGGGTATTGGAGGTGACCATCGGCACCACAGAAAACCGCTTACAGGCACTTAACGCCCTCACGAGCATGGTGGGAGCAGCAATTTTGAAAACGGAGACTCAACGGGACGATATCATCTGTTTACGGGCGGCTAAGCTGCGAGTAACGGCGAATCCAGCGAAGAATATCGTGATTGATGGGGATGTGGTGGAAACCACTCCCGTTGATGTGGAATGTTTACCAAAGGCGTTGACGGTAATTGCACCGTTGTCGCCCCAATCTTGAGGTGAACGGAGAAGGCGATCGCCCTCTGGAAACTGAAACAGCAAGGATACCCTGTGACATCTCGACCGGATGACCCTCGCCATGAGAAAATCCCTGGAGACCATCCGTTAGACCCATGACCGACGCTCAACATCTCGAAGATACCCTCCTTAACCTTGATGGACGGGGCTATAAAGCCTATAAAGACTTGCGGGGACAGTATCAGTTCCCAAACTTTAAGCTGACCATCGACTATGTTCAAGGAGATCCCTTCGCCGCACCGAGTCAGTTGAGTGTCTGGGTTCCCATGAGCGTGGCGGGGTTTCCTGAGACACTCTACGCCAGTCTCTCGCGGGAGGTGGCCCTACGGGATTATCTAACCCGGGCCTTTTCTCGGGCCTGTCGTGACGTGAGTCAGAAACGGGGAACCGGCAAAAGTGGGGCGATCGCCGTTTGTCGTCTGGGCCAGGAAGTTTTAGAACGCACCTCCGCTTTTATCGATGAGGATGGGGTCGAAGTCCGCTTCACCGTAGGGCTTCCCGCCCAAGGACGACGCATTTTGGGGCGACAGGCGGCTGAGATGCTTTGTGATGATATCCCGGAACTGGTCGATCGCGCCCTCATTTACCAAAACCTCGATGCAGGGGCGATTCAGCAACAAGTTGAAACCGTCGAAGATGCCGACTGGCTGCGATCGCAACTTCCCCAGCATAACCTCGTCGCCTTTGTGGCTGACGGCTCAATTTTACCCCGCCGCAGTGGCATTGATGCCCGTCCCCTGGAGGAAAACGCCGTTCCCTTTGAGTCTCCCGAATCCCTACGAGTTGAATTTGACCGGCCCAATGGGGGGCCCATCACCGGAATGGGGATTCCTCGGGGAATTACCCTCATTGTCGGAGGGGGCTATCACGGCAAATCTACTCTGTTACGGGCCATTGAATTGGGAGTCTATAACCGGATTCCTGGGGATGGTCGAGACTATGTCGTCACTGATCGCGCCGCCGTGAAAATTCGCGCCGAAGACGGTCGTTCCGTGCGTGGCGTCGATATTTCAGCATTTATCAATAATTTGCCCCAAGGACAAGCCACCACGGCGTTCTCCACCGAAAATGCC
Organism: Sodalinema gerasimenkoae IPPAS B-353; assembly: GCF_009846485.1. GTDB lineage: Bacteria > Cyanobacteriota > Cyanobacteriia > Cyanobacteriales > Geitlerinemataceae > Sodalinema > Sodalinema gerasimenkoae. The sequence continues at coordinate 595,330 of NZ_ML776472.1, read as the reverse complement.
AGTGGCAGTACCTCCCAGGCGGCCAATATCATCGAAGCCATTGAAGCCGGGGCCCGGGCCCTACTCATTGACGAAGATACCTCAGCAACGAACTTCACCATCTGCGATCGCCGGATGCAAGAATTGATCGCCAAAGAACATGAACCCATCACCCCCTTTGTCGATCGCGTGCGTCCCCTCTTTGACGAACAGGGGATTTCCACCATTCTCGTCATGGGAGGAAGTGGCGATTACTTCGAGGCCGCCGACACGGCGATCGCCATGACCCATTATCGCCCCCAAAACGTCACCCAGCAGGTGAAAGACATCGCCGCCAAGTACAACACCGGCCGCCAAAGCGACCCCCAATCTCCCCTAACCCCTCCCAACCCTCGCTATCTCCTCCCCGACAGTCTCGACCCCAGTCGAGGCAAACGGGCCGTGAAATGGCAAGTACGAGACCAGGATGAAATCGTCTTTGGCAGCGATGAGATTGACCTCTCCGCCGTCGAACAACTGGTGGATGCCGGACAGTTGCGGGCCATTGCTGAAGCCATGGTCTATCTCAAACAGGAATACCCCCGAACTGATAAGACCCTCAGACAGATATTAGACGACATTGAAGGGGCGATCGCCTCCCAAGGCTTAGATATCCTCTCCCCCTTCCCCGTCGGCAATCTGGCCCAATTCCGTCGTTTTGAACTCGCCGCTGCCTTAAACCGCCTGCGATCTCTTCAAGTGAAACAATGACCCTATCTCAGTCAAACCGTCGATTTTCATAGTCCATGAAACAAGAAAAAAGCCCATTCTCAGAATGGGCTAAACCATTATTAACAGTCCATCAATAATGGACTATTGCCCTAGAAACCTACCAGGTGACCGGGAAGGTTTGGGGTGCCGATTGAGGCGTAGGAGTGGGAGAGGGAGTGGGAGCAGGGGTCGTCGTAGTGGTGTCGGTTTCGGTGGTCGTGGAGCGTTCGTTTAACCGAGATTGCAAATCATTGGGAACAATCACCGTATCAATCTTGTGGATGACACCATTATCGGCGGGAATATCCCGGTCAGTGACCCGAGCCGGGCCGACGTTAATCCTATTCCCTTGAACCCTAGCATTCACCGGGCCGTTGAGGGTGTTCAACAATTGGTTACCAATATCATTGGCTTCGAGAACTTCCGGCACAACGTGCATCCCTAAGACATCCTGCAACAAATCACGGTTAGCCGGATCAGTTAGAGCGTTAACAACGGATTGGGGTAAATCCTGAAAAGCTTGGTCTGTGGGGGCAAACAAGGTAAAGGGTCCCTCATTGGCCAAGGTATCCGCCATCCCGGCTAACTCCGCCAGTTGCAACAGGGTGTTCATATCCCCAGCGGAAACCAGAGAATCCACGAGACTCCCCACACCCATTTGAGCCACTTCCGTCTCTAACGTTTGGGCCGGTTCGTTCGCCGTCATGTCCGCGCGGCTGGGGTTCATTGCCAAAGTGCTAGCACTTAGGAGAACCATTGCCCCTGTAAGCCATTGAAATCGACGCGTAGAGTTCATATATCTTCACTTTTCTCACAACAGCCCTCATTCTAGCTTAAGTTTTGGAAACCGTTGGGAAAAATAGGGAACAGGGAACAGGGAAAACCCACCCCGCCCTCCGGGCACCCCTCCCAGGAGGGGAAAACTTCCCTACTGCCTACTGCCTACTGCCTACTGCCTTCTCCTGCCTACTGCCTACTGCCTTTCTTCCCCTCTTACCTTTTGCTGTACAACTGGAAATAGAAGCTCTACGTTAGTCGTCCTTATGTCCTCTTGTCCTCGATGCCAGCAACGAGTTCGCGCTGATGCCGTCTCCTGTCCTCATTGTGGCTATCAACTCAAAGCCTTTGGTCATCCGGGGATTCCCCTGCATCGAGCCAATCCTGAGGAACCCCTCTGTCTCACCTGCACCTATCATCTCGACGACAGTTGCAATTTTCCCAAACGGCCCCACGCCCAAACCTGTACCCTCTACCAGAATATCAACGAGCCAGTCTTAACGACTCCACCCCGACGCAAACTCGCCCCCTGGTATCGCCGCCATCCGGTACTGGTAGGCTTTCTCGCGCTCCTGGGTATCAGTCTGTTGCTGGCCTTGATGAGATGAGAAGGAGGGAACAGGGAACAGGGAACAGAAAAGACGTAGGGGCGCGCCCTTGTGGACGCCCTAGGCAATAGGCATGAACAGGGAACAGGGAACAGAAAAGACGTAGGGGCGCGCCCTTGTGGACGCCCTAGGCAATAGGCAATAGGGGGGAACCCGTCTCGGGTTTGTCCTCTGTGTCGTTGGGCGCGCCACTTGCGGTTCGCCCCTACGTGGTTCTCTCTTGCCTCTTGCCTCTCCCCCCCTCCTCTTCCGACCTGTCCTCGGGCGACCACAAGGGTACGCCCCTACGTGGTAAACCTCTTGCCTTCTTCCTAACCCTCCACCGTAAGCTGAGGAGTAGCATCAATGGGAATGCTGCCCGGTTTTGAGGACTCCTCAGCTACCGCTAAATCAAACCAGAAGGTGGTTCCCACCCCCACTTCACTAACTAAGTTGACATTGGTATGATGCTTATCAATGATGTTGCGGACAATCGACAGACCTAAACCAGTTCCTTCTAAGGTGTGAACTCGGTTTTCAACCCGGAAAAATCGGTCAAAAATTGCCTCGCGGTCTTCTTCACCAATGCCAATTCCTGTATCGGCAATTTCAACTCGGACATAGCGAGTTTGCCCCTCCATTGTATGGCTTTCTTCTGGAGTCAGCGAGGAGAGGAGATAGGCGCGGACAATTACCTTACCGCCAGCTTCGGTGAATTTGAGGGCATTGCCTACTAAGTTAGCAAAGACTTGTAACAGGAGATCGTAATGACCTAATACAGAGGGTAAATCCTCTTCAACCTCTTGTTTTAACTCAATTTCTTTGTCCTTGGCATTCAGTTGATAGGTGCGTAAGGTTTGCTCAATGGGTTGAACAATATCAAGGGGTTCTAGGCGGTAAATACGGCAGGATTCAAGACGAGATAGATCGAGGACATCATTCACCAAGCGAGTGAGGCGATCGGTTTCGTGGTTGGCTGTTTCTAGGAACTCTCGCCGTTCGCGATCGCTCAAATCATCGCCATATTCATGGAGGGTCTCAATAAAGGATTTGATATTGAATAACGGCGTTCGTAGTTCGTGGGAGATATTACTAATAAATTGACTTTTGGCTTCGTTCAACTCCACTTCTCGGGTAATATCTTGAACTGTAATGGCAATCCCTTTGACATTTTCTCGTTCCCGATCTAAGACGGTGGTGACGAGAATGCGAATCATGCGCTGGGTGGGTTCGCTGATAGAAATGCGAAATTCACCACTATCCCGTTCTCCCTTCGCCATTTGATAAAGGGGACGCGTTAGTTCCACCTGAATCGCGGCGGGGAAGGCGTGCAGGACATTGGTTCCAATTAGTGTGTGGTCATCCCAGCCGAAGATGCGGCGAGCGGTGGGGTTGACTAAGACCACGTTCATCTGATTGTCCAATAATACGGCCCCGTCGGCAATGGTGGACACCAGAGTTTCCAGTTTGGCTTTTTCGGCGGTGAGTTCTTCGATATTTTGTTCTTCGTAGCGTTCGAGACGTTCTGCCATCTCATTGAAACTCTCGATCAGTTCCCCTAACTCGCCGCCAAAGGGTAAATCGATTCGTTGACGAAAGTCTCCTGAGGCGATGTTCTTCACCCCAACGAGGAGTTCTTTGATGGGACGGGTAATGGTGAGAGCGTTAAAAACAGCCCCAAGAATCACCATCACCCAGATGGAGACGAACACCGCAATGGTGACATCCCGCGTTAAGCCAGATGAGGTGACAACGGTGGGATTGGGGTTAATCCCGACGGCCATCACCCCCAAATGGCGATCGCCCTGAACCAGGGGCACAAACACATCGGTGACTTGGCCATTGGGGGTATTATGTTGGCGCACAAAGGGCTGTTGCGATCGCCCCATCTCCTCAGGAAGTTGAATCCGCCGTTGAATCTGGAGGGAGTTCTGAACGGTCGCCTCAGAATAGGGGATGCCGAAGAAGATGCGACCCTCCTCGTCAGCATAGAGAATATAGCGAACACTGGACGTACTGCTATAAAACTGACTACTAAAGCGAGCCAGTTCCGTTTTATTGTCCTCTGCAATCAGTTGGGTGACATTCGCTGCCAACAACAGTCCCAAATCTCGCCCAAAGCGGGTGTCATTGAGCCGTGCATCCTGCTGAATTGTGTTGGTTGCCCAAAATGTTAAACCGCTCACAATCAACGATACGACAAGCGTTGCAGCCGCCATGAGTTTGGTCTGGAGGGTGAACTCCGACCACCAGTTCTTAATCATTTGGGCAATGTGTTGCAGTAAGGTCAGCAAGGTTCAACTGTTGCAGTGTTGCAGATGATTAGGTATTTACGCTTCTATTCTGCCACGTTCCTGACCGTTGAGACGGGTAACTGAGATTCATTGGCTCGAATCTATCCCAGTGACCGTAGGATGGAATCGTAGCCTGGAATGGCGGCATGATTGAGTCAGTCAGCACATATCATCAGCACATATAAGGAGAGTGGGGTGGTTACAGAGGTTTTTGTCACCGGAGGAACGGGATTTATTGGGGCCCATGTGGTGCGATCGCTCCTAGAGTCGAACTATCGAGTTCGCGCCCTTGTGCGTCCTCAGAGTCGTCTCGATAACTTAACGGGCCTGGATATTGAACAGGTGACGGGAGATGTTAACAGCCCCGAGTTAGCCCAACTGATGCAAGGTTGCGATGCCGTGTGTCATGTGGCGGCCCACTATTCACTCTGGCGACGCGATCGCGATCGTCTGCATCAGGTGAATGTCCTTGGAACCCGTCACGTCTTGCAATCTGCCCAAGCCGCTGGCGTTGAACGAGTGGTGTACACCAGTTCCGTGGCGGCCATTGGTGTCAAACCCGGAGGACAGGCGGCGGACGAAACCTATCAAAGTCCCCCCCATCGTCTCATCAGTGCCTATAAACGGTCTAAATACTGGGCAGAACAAGAGGCCTATCAAGCCATCGAGAGAGGACAAGATATCGTCATCGTCAACCCCAGCACTCCCATCGGCCCGCGAGACATCAAACCCACCCCCACCGGGGACATTATCCGACGCTTTCTCCAACGAAGAATGCCGGCCTACGTTAACACCGGCTTAAACTTTATCGATGTGCGAGATGTGGCCCGAGGTCATGTTTTAGCTTTAGAGAAGGGCAAAACGGGAGAACGCTACATCCTGGGCCATCAAAATCTCAGCTTCAAAGCCTTCTTAGACAAACTCGCCCATCACAGCGGCCTCGATGCCCCCCGGTACACCGTCCCTCTCTGGCTTCCCCTCGCCGTCGCCTGGGTAGATGAAATCCTCTTAAGCAAATTGGGTAAATCCCCCTCCGTCCCCCTCGATGGGGTGAGAATGTCAGCCGAACCCATGTATTACGATGCCAGTAAAGCAGTACGCGACCTCGGTTTACCCCAGTCTGATCTCGATGAGGCGATCGCGGCGGCTATTAATTGGATGGAAAGAAGGCAATAGGAAAGATGTAGAGGCGTACCCTTCTGGTTCCCTGTTCCCTGTTCCGTATTCCCTATTCCCTATTCCCTCTCCGCCAACTCCATCCAGCGAACCGTCGACTCCTCAATCTGAGAACTCAATGCCGCGAGTTCATGGGATAGAGTCTCTAGGGCGACATGGTCATCTGGGGGATTTTGATAGAGTTGAACCTCTAATTTCGCTTTCTGTTCTTCCAAATCTGGGATTTGTCCTTCTAGTTGTTCGAGTTCCCGCTTCTCTTTGTAAGATAGCCCCGAGGAGGAATTTTTCTGACTCACAGACTTGTTGGGTGCGGGAGAGGGCGAGGGAGAAGCCTTAGCTGTTTTGGCGGCAGCAGTTTCGGCGGCTTTTGCGGCTCGTTCGGCTTCTAATGTTTTATAATCGAGGTAGATGGAATAATTGCCAGGATATTGGCGCAGTCGTCCAGTGGGTTCTAGGGCAAAGATTTTGTTGACCGTGCGATCGAGAAAATAGCGATCGTGGGAGACGACAATGGCACAGCCATTAAAGTCTTCTAAATACTCTTCTAATACCCCTAAGGTTTGTACGTCTAAATCATTGGTGGGTTCGTCTAAAATCAACACATTGGGAGCCGTCATTAACACTCGCAGCAAGAATAACCGCCGCTTTTCACCCCCGGAGAGTTTGTGTAAGGGGACATATTGCTGACTCGATGGAAACAGGAACCGTTCTAGCATTTGTGAGGCGGTGATAATGCTACCATCGGCGGTTTTAACCAGGGTGGCATCTTCCTGCACATAGTCAATCACTCGCTGATTTTGGTTGGCGGATTCGACTAAGTCTTCCGAATGTTGATCGAAATAGCCAAAATGGATGGTTTCGCCAATCTCAACGGTGCCGTTGTCGGGTTCTAGTCGCCCGGTGATGATATTGAGGAGGGTGGATTTACCAGTTCCATTGCCGCCAATGATGCCAATGCGATCTTGACGCTCAAAACTATAGGTGACATCCTTAAAGAGTTGGCGATCGCCGTAGGATTTACTCACTCCCTCTAACTCAATCACTTTCTTGCCAATGCGACGGCTGGGGGTGGAAATATCCACTTTGCCAATCTGTTGCTTGAACTCAACATCTTGCATCCCTTCAATGCGTTGAATCCGAGCATTTTGTTTGGTGCTTCGTGCTTTGGGTCCTTGTCGCAACCAGGCTAGTTCCCGTCGTAAAACTCCGGCGTGTTTCCGTTCTTGACTGGCTGCGACTTCTTCGGCGAGGGCTTTCTTTTCGAGATAGTAGGAATAGTTGCCGGAATAGCTGTATAAATCGCCCCGATCCACTTCTAAAATACGGGTAGTGACTTGGTCGAGAAAATAGCGATCGTGAGTCACCAAAACCAACGCGGCGGGATAGCGTTGTAGGTAACTTTGAAGCCAATCAACGGATTCAGCATCGAGGTGGTTGGTGGGTTCGTCCATCAGCAGTAAGTCCGGTTCTGCCAGTAGGGCGGCAGCCAGGGCAATGCGTTTTCGGTAGCCGCCTGAGAGGGTTCCCACTTTTACCTCCAAGTCCTCAATTCCTAGTTTAGAGAGGATGATTTTAGCCTCAGTTTCCAAATCCCAGGCATTGGCCGCATTCATTTGTTCGGTGATGCGAGTCAGTTGTTTGAGGAGGCGATCGAGGTCATCTCCTGAGGCTCGGGACAGGTGATGAGATAGAGCTTCATACTCCCGCACAATTTGCATTTTTGAGCCACAATCAGCAAAGACTTGTTCTAAGACCGTGCGATCGGGGTCAATTTCGGGCTGTTGCGGTAAGTAAATCACCCGTTTGTTGCGGTTGACTAGACGTTCTCCCTGGTTATAGGGTTCGATTCCAGCTAATATCTTGAGGAGGGTAGATTTGCCGGAGCCATTAGTGCCAATTAAGCCGATTTTGTCCTGAGAATCGACACTGAGACTGGCATCCCGTAGGATTTCTTTGATACCAAAGTCTTTGGCAATCGATTGTAGGGTGATAATACTCATAAAATTTAAATCTGGCTTTGGTCTAATGTCTGACTTAAAGTTCTAGAAATTGGCCTTAAAATTTGCTCGAACTTAACCAAACTTCATTATAATCGAAACTGGACAAGGATTTGCCCGGCGGCGGTTGACTGAAGCCGAATCCAGGTAAGTCCGGGCCCTTGACCTTTCTCCGGGAGAGCGATCGCGCTGTGGGCAAGAGGCAAAGCCGGTTGACGGTGGCAAGTGATCTAAGCCTGATGATTCAGATTCAGCGGTGGTTTGAGGACTTTTGTTTACAACAGCCGAGACTCGCCCATTGGTCAGACGATCGCCTCTATTGTCTCAAGTTGGCTATTGCGGAGGGCTTCAGTAACGCCGTTCGTCATGCTCATCGTCACCGTTCCCTGGAGACTCCCATTGACGTGGAAGTCTCCCTAGAGCGCGATCGCCTAGAAATCCGCATCTGGGATTGGGGTCATCCCTTCAACCCAGATCATGTCCCAGAACCGGAACCGGGAACCCTGCGTCAGGGGGGATATGGCTGGTTTTTGCTGCGGCGGCTGTGCGATCGCGTCACCTATCAGCGCGATCGCTATGGCCGTAACTGCCTTTTGTTAGAGCAGAGGATCGAGGAGTCCTAAGGGTTATTACGCAAAAATCAGGGGTAACGCATCTGGCTTCGTAATATTTATACCGTAGTTTCCCGGAGAAGTCATCGCTCCCATGAAGAACCAAGTAGGGCCAACGATGCCTTTATCAACGGACAGTCAAACCATTTCCTATACTGGTTGAAAACCGATGAGATAACAAGACGCTGGCCAAGTCACTATGAAAAAAGCACTAATTTGTGGAATTTCCGGGCAAGATGGCGCTTACCTGGCGAAATTCCTCCTTGAACGAGGCTATGAAGTCTTTGGAACTTCCCGAGATGCTCAAATGTCCTCATTTAAGAATCTGGTCACCTTGGGGATTCGCGATCGCGTCAAACTCTATTCCATGAGTCTGACCGACTTCCGCAGCGTCTTACAAGTCCTCGACCGAACCCAACCCAACGAGGTCTATAATCTCAGTGGTCAAAGTTCCGTCGGACTGTCCTTTGACCAGCCGGTAGAAACCCTCGATAGCATCGCCACAGGAACCCTAAACCTCCTGGAAGTGATCCGGTTCATCGGCTCCCCCATTAAATTCTACAATGCAGGGTCAAGCGAATCGTTTGGCGATACCCAGGGAACCCCCGCCGACGAACAGACCCCTTTCCGGCCCCGCAGTCCCTATGGTGTGGCCAAAGCCACCGCCTTCTGGGAAGTCGCCAACTACCGGGAGGCCTATGGACTCTTCGCCTGTTCCGGGATTCTCTATAACCATGAGTCCCCCCTACGGCCCGAACGCTTTGTCACCCAGAAAATCGTAGCCAGTGCCTGTCGTATCGCCCAAGGGAGTCACGACCCCCTCTACTTGGGCAACACCAGTATTCAACGAGACTGGGGCTGGGCCCCGGAGTATATTCAGGCCATGTACCTGATGCTGCAACAGGATGTTGCGGATGATTATGTGATTGCGACCGGACAAACCTATAGTCTGCAAGGGTTTGTCGAAGCCGTTTTCGCCCATCTGGGCCTCAACTGGCAAGACTACGTTACCACCGATGAAAGTCTCTATCGACCGACGGATATTGCCGTGAGTCGTGGCAACCCCACGAAAGCCAAACAACAGATGAATTGGCAGGCTGACTATGATATGCCTGAAGTGGCTCGGCTGATGGTGGAGGCTCGTTTGCAGGCATCGGTGTGACCTCAAGACCCCTAAATGGGTGGCATCTGCGTGCATTGCTTTCTTCTCCTTCCTACTTTGGATTATCGTTATGACGACTCCCCTACTCACCTCTAACCCCTCTTCCGTGCGATCGCCCCTGAGGGAACCGGCTCATCTCTTTGTCTTCCTGGAAATCTTCTCCTGTGAAGGGGGAATTCAATCCTATGTGAAAGACGTCTTGAGGGCCTATGAACAGGCCGCTGCTGCCAGTTCTAGCCCCCAAGGGGCAGAGGTGTTTCTCTTGCGGGATGGCGTCGACTGTGAGAATCCCTTTGATAATCCCAATAATCCCTATTTACAATTCCATTACTTCAAGTCCAACTCCCCCTGGTGGGGACGTTTGACGTTAATCGGTGTCCTCTTGGGGCGACTGTTACGACAACGGCCCGCCTCAGTGATTTGTGGTCATGTGAAACTCGCACCCCTGATTCGCTTCCTCTGTAAACCCCTGGGCATTCCCTATCGGGTCATGACCTATGGTAAAGAAGTGTGGCAACCTCTCTCCGGTTCCGCCCGTCAGGCCCTACAGGATGCCCAAGAACTCTGGACCATTAGCCGCCATAGTCGCGATCGCGCCTGTGAGTCCAATCATCTCAGTCCGCAGCAGTTTAAACTCCTCCCCTGTGTGGTCAATGGGGACATCTTCTCACCGGGTCCAAAACCGGCCTATCTGTTGGACCGCTATCACCTAGAAGATGCGCGTGTTCTCATGACTGTGGCTCGTCTGTGGTCCGGGGATATTTATAAAGGGGTTGATGTGACCCTGCGGGCCCTGCCGAAAATTCTCCATCATCATCCCGATGTCAACTATCTCATCATTGGCCGTGGGGATGATCGCCCTCGTCTCGAACAATTAGCCCAGGAGTTGGGGGTCGCTGATCAGGTGGTGTTTGCCGGCTTTGTCCCCACCGAAGAACTTCCCGACCATTACCGAGTCGCCGATGCCTATGTGATGCCGTCTCAAGAGGGGTTTGGTATCGTGTATTTAGAAGCCATGGCCAGCGGGATTCCCGTATTATCCGGCCAAGGGGATGGCTCGGCTGACCCCTTGCAAGATGGTAAGTTAGGGTGGCAGGTGGCCCATCGAGACCCCGACGCTGTCGCTGACGCCTGTATTGAGATGCTCAACGGCAACGATTCCCGTGTGGATGGCCCTTGGCTGCGCCAGGAAACGCTGGCCCAATTCGGCGAGGGGGCGATCGCCCAACAGTTGCAAAGGCTCATGGGCTTTCAATAGAGTTAAAACAAGAGTGAACGACGAGCGGTTGGTTCAGGGTTGAGGAGGTTTCCCCCTTAGGGCTGCCCTATGTCACCAGCAAGGAGGCTGTTGTGAATCGAAACGATTTTAACGTTAAGGCGAATTTAAAACAGGTTCGATTGTCGGGCCTGAGTTTTTGGCTAACGGTGTTGTTGGTCATCAGTCTCCTCAGTGCCGTGGGCTTGGGCTGGCTGGTGCAATCAATTATTATTGCTTTGGCTCTGTTGCCGGTGTTGGCCATTGTGGCGGTGTTCGGCCTGCAATGGTGGATTCGCCGTAAGCTGGTTCAAGATAGCTGTCCCGTCTGCGGGTTTGAGTTTGTCGGCTTCAAGGACTCAACCCTGAACTGTCCAAGTTGTGGTGAGCGGCTTCAGGTCAGTAATGGACAGTTTGAACGGAGCACCCCTTCGGGAACAATTGATGTACAAGCCACTGACGTGTCCGTGAAGACCCTCGATACGTCGGTTATGCCATCTACCTCATCTGAGCCGAAGGATGAGGGTACGGGTCAAGTTTAGGGGTCTCTCGCCAGAGTTTCGATGTTCAATGTATTGGGTGGCAACGCATGAGTGGTACGCAAAGAGTCAGAGTAAACAGACTATCCCAGTCGTTATTGGGGATGCTAATGGTGGCCCTGGTGTTGAGTGGCTGTCAACAGGCTCCCTCGGGGGATTTGGAAGCTCAAGTTCTAGAGATTATTCGTGAGAATCCGGAAGTTATTTTAGAATCGGTCCAAGCCTATCAGCAGGAACAACAGCGTTCTCAACAAGAATCCCGTGGGGCTGTGGTGCAACAGATGCAGGAGAATCCGGCTCAGTTTATTGGGCAGTCTCCCGTCAAGGGTGCGGTGGAACAAGAGATTGTCATGATTGAGTTCTCGGACTTTCAATGTCCCTTTTGCGCTCGCGCCAGTGGGACGGTGGCGGAGTTTATTGAAAAACATGGCGATCGCGTGACCCTGGTCTTTAAGCATCTTCCCCTGGTCTCGATTAATCCTCAAGCTCTCCCGGCGGCCCGCGCCTCCTGGGCAGCGCAACAGCAAGGCCAGTTCTGGGAGTATCATCAGGCCCTGTTCGAGAATCAAGAGCGGTTGGGGGAGTCTCTGTATCTCGAAATTGCCGAGGATCTCAATCTGGATTTGGAGCAGTTTGAGCGCGATCGCGAGAGTGAGGCGGCGATCGAAGCGGTGCAAACGGACCTAGAACTCGCGGATCAGTTGGGCTTAACGGGAACCCCCACCTTCTTTATCAACGGCGAGTCCTTTACGGGAGCAGTTCCCCTCGAAGAGATGGAAGCCGTCCTAGCCCAGGTGACAGGGGAGGATGCCTAGCAAATTAAAGTTTTCTTGTCAAGAGATGTCTTCTGGGGTCAAAGTGATCTATGAATAAGGTGTCTCAGAATACCTTGAACCCAGTTATGCTCTCTATTGAGTCGAGACCCTATACCGATACCCCCAAACTCGGTCAGCCCCAGCATGTTCTCATTGTCGAAGATGAACAGCTGATCCGGGAGATGGTGACCCTAGCCTTAGAGGACGAAGGTTATCAGGTGCAGACCGCCGTTGACGGGCAAACCGCCCTAGCCTTTTTAAGTGATCCCCACTTACAACCCGGTGAGTTTCCCTTTGACCTGATCGTCCTAGACCTGATGCTCCCCCAAGTGAATGGCCTCGATCTGTGTCGGTTGTTACGACAACAGGGAAATCCCGTGCCAATTTTGATTTTAAGTGCCAAGGGCAGTGAAACCGATCGCGTCTTGGGCTTGGAAGTCGGCGCCGATGATTACCTCACCAAACCCTTCAGTATGCGGGAGTTGGTGGCCCGTTGTCGGGCCCTGTTGCGTCGTCATCACTACAACGTCGTCAACAAGCCACTGCGCTTTGAGTTTGGGGATATTATCCTCTATCCTCAACAATGTCGGGTGTTGCTGCGGGGTGAAGAAATTAATCTCGCACCGAAAGAGTTTCGTCTGTTGGAACTGTTTATGAAGTCTCCCCGGCGAGTTTGGTCCCGAGAACAACTGCTCGATCGGGTTTGGGGCTTTGATTTCATGGGTGACAGTAAAACCGTGGATGTGCATATCCGTTGGCTGCGGGAGAAACTCGAAGCCGATCCCAGTCATCCTGAATACATTATTACGGTGCGGGGCTTCGGCTATCGCCTAGGTTAAGGGTCGGTTAAGATGGAAGAAATGCCTCGACAGCACCAGAACGAGGAACGTAGCCCACGAGGCGGGGTGAGGAGTCAATCATGTGGGTGGTGGCATTTCTAGTAGGATTCGTAGTTGGGGGAGGGATTTTTGCCTGGCGTGAACGACTCCAGCGTCGCCATTGGCATCGCTTGCTGACTCAAGTCCCGGCGGATATTACCGAGAAAAGTCTCTCGGTGCAATCCCAGATGCGTCAGGCGTTAACGCATCTGAGTCAAGTGCATCAGGAGGCTCAAGAGCAACTCCAGATGTATGAGCATATCCTTGAGTCGGCCCCCATTGGCTATGTTCAAGTCGATGCTGAAAATCATCCCCTAATTTTTAATTGTCAGGCTCGTTCGCTGCTGAAAGTGTCCGATTGGCATCCAGGGGGCGATCGCCTGTTTCTGGAGGTGGTGCGTTCCTATGAGTTGGATTTGCTGATCCAACAAACCCGCTATCATCAACAGTCTTCCTATCGAGAATGGCAGTTTTTCCCCCAGGCCGCTGATGCAGAAGAAATTATCAGCCAGAATCCGCAAACCCTTAGGGCCTATGGCTTACCGTTGCCAGGGGGAGATGTGGGGGTCTTTCTCGAAGATCGGCAAATGCTGGTGGAATTAGGCCAATCCCGCGATCGCTGGATGTCGGATTTGGCCCTTTCTCGAAGATCGGCAAATGCTGGTGGAATTAGGCCAATCCCGCGATCGCTGGATGTCGGATTTGGCCCATGAACTGCGAACCCCCTTGACCTCCATTCAGCTTGTCGTCGAAACTTTGGTCGATCGCATCGATGGACCAATGAGAGGCTGGGTCGAACGCTTACTCCCAGAAACCCAACGGCTGGTGCAACTGGTTCAAGATTGGCTGGAATTAAGTCATATTGAAAATCAAGGAACCCTGACAACTGAACCCTTGCATTTGCAGAGGTTAATCGAGTCCGTTTGGCAAACCTTGGAGCCGTTAGCGGCCCAAAAACAGGTCGATTTTCGCTACCGGGAACCGGAGACAGAACCGGAGCCATTTTGGGTTGAGGGGGATAGTTCCCGCCTCTATCGGGTGTTTCTGAATGTGTTGGATAACGCCATTCGCTATAGTCCTCCCGCCGGGATGATTCAAGTCCAGGCGCAGGTTCGCGCCGATGTTAAGCCGGGGGACCGGGTGCAGATTGAGGTGGTGGACGAGGGAGAAGGCTTCGCCAGCGCCGATTTACCCCATATTTTTGAACGGCTCTATCGGGGAGATCCTGGACGAGCGCGCAGCCCTGATGGGGGGATAACCGGAGAGATGATGACCTCCAGCGGGAGCGGCTTAGGGTTGGCGATCGTCAAACAGATTATCCTGGCCCACCAGGGGACTATTGAAGCGAGTAATCACCCACAAACGGGGGGAGCTTGCCTAACCCTAGAATTGCCCCGCGCCACCCCTAACCTCAGAGAGGGGTCTGGCCCCTGAGGCTTGGGTAAAGCAATCGTAAAAATAGGATTAAATCTTCGGCAAATTCGCTCGTTTTAGAGTAAATGACTCTGAGTTTCTCTCCCATTTTGAGAAAGTTGTCTCACAATGGGAGAGAAACTATAGGAGCAAGGGCGATAGTGCAACGGGTGAACACCTCTAAACTCAACTCCAGTCGTCAACAGTTTGAACGAGAACTCAAACGCTTACGTCAAGACGTATTGCGGATGGGGGCCCTCGTGGAAAATTCCTGTCGTCTCAGTCATCAGGCATTGTTTCATCGAGATTTGGCAGCGGCGGATGCCCTGAAGCCACTCGATAAGCAGATTGATCGCTTCTATCGTCAAATTGAAGCCGATAGTATTATGTTGCTGACCCTACAAGGTCCGGTGGCCCAGGATTGTCGAGTCTTAGGGGCGTTTATGCAGCTGGTGCGGGATCTCGAACGGATTGGGGATTACGCCAAGGACTTGGGGGAGATTGCGGTGAAACTGTTTCCCTATCAGCCGTTGGATTGTATGCCGGATGTGGAACGGATGTCCCATGAGGTGCAAGCGATGTTAGGCATGAGTTTAATGGCTTTGGTGGATCTCAATCCTGAGGCGGGCAATCAGATGAAGGAGAAGGATACCACTGTCGATGATGCCTACGATCGCCTCTACCGCCATCTAGCCAGCCAATCCAACTATCGCGGGGTGTTGGAGCCAGTTCTCTTGGTGACGTTAGGGATTCGCCATCTCGAACGGATGGCAGATCATGCCACGAATATCGGTCAGCGGGTGACCTATATTGTGACGGGGCAGCGAGGATGAGGCGTCCTTGGGGTTAACGGGTTAGAACGAGGTTGTCTCGGTGGATGACGGTTTCGGGACTGCGATCGCCCAAAATTTGGCCCAAAATCTGGGGGATCTGCTCGGACTGGATTCCGCAGATTTGTTCTAAGTCGTCACTCTTATAATTGACAATGCCCCGTCCGAGTTCCTGGCCGGCTTGGTCGCAGAGAATCACGGCGTCGTTGGCCTGGAATTTGCCCCGAACGGCGGTTAATCCGGCGGCCAGGAGCGATTTCCCCCCCTGACAGATGGCGGTGACAGCTCCGGCATCGAGGAGGAGTTGCCCCTGGGGAACTAAGCCAAAAGCAATCCAGCGTTTGCGGGCGTTTTCCGGTTTGGCTTGGGCGACAAAATGGGTTCCAATGTCGGCCCCGTCGAGGATGGCTTGGACATTTTCTGGGGTTTTGCCGGCGGTAATGACTGTTCGCACGCCGCTGTCGGTGGCAATACGAGCGGCGGCAATTTTGGTTTGCATTCCCCCAGTTCCCCAAGCACTGCCCGCCTGCCCTACCTCTAGGTTCAGAATTTCGTTGAGATGGTTGACTTTTTTGATGGGTTGTGCATCAGGGTTACGATTGGGGTCGGCGGAATAGAGGCGATCGACATCGGTAAGCAAAAAGAGCCAATCGGCTTGCACCAGACTAGCGACGAGGGCGCTGAGGGTGTCGTTATCGCCAAATTTGAGTTCTTCCGTGGCGATGGTATCGTTCTCATTGACAATGGGGATAACGCCGAGTTTTAGGAGTTCTTGAAAGGTGTTATAGGCGTTAACGTAACTACTGCGTTGGACGAGGTCTTTACGAGTCAGAAGAATTTGGGCAATGGGCTGTTGCAAACTGGTAAAGAGGTCATCGTAGACGCGCATGAGTCGTCCTTGTCCGACGGCGGCTACGGCTTGTTTGGTGGCGAGACGACGGGGGCGATCGCTCAACCCCAGGCGAGCGCAGCCAACCCCGACGGCCCCAGAGGAGACGAGCACCAGTCGATGTCCCTGGCGGCGCAGTCGGGTGAGGGTTTCGACTAAACGGGCCAGGGTGGATAGGGCCAGATCGCCGCTGTCGGGTTGAGTTAGGCTAGAGGTCCCAATTTTGAGGACAAGGGTTTGAGACATGGGGGGCAGGTTCATGGCAACGAATCATGGATGAGGCTGGTGAGGGCCTCTTTCATCTCCTCGATGGTGGTGGTGGCGGTTCCGAATTGGCGCACCACCAAACTGGCGGCGAGATTCCCGAGAACCACGGCTTCCCAGAGAGAGGAACCGGAAGCCAGAGCCAGGGTGAGAGCGGCGACAACGGTATCTCCGGCCCCAGTGACATCGAAGACATCGGTGCGATTGAAGGCGGGGATTTGCTCAATGGTGCCTGAACGTTGGAAGAGTGTCATTCCATCGCCGCCTCGGGTGATGAGAATGGCCTCGGCTTGGGTGCGTTCGAGGAGATCCGCCCCGGCTTGTTGGAGGCGCTCGTCATCGGTGATGGCATAGCCGACTTCTAACTCCGCTTCTGGGAGGTTGGGGGTGAAGAGGCTGGCCCGTTGATAGCGGCTGAGTTGGCTTTGAGTGTCGACAATGGTGCGATCGCCCCCTAAGGCACTTTGAATCACAGGGGGAGTGAGAACCCCATCGCCATAATCGGAACAGACGACGGCGGCCACGGTTTGCCCCTGCTGCTGGATATAGTCGGCCAGTTGCTGCTGTAAGTCAGGATGGGGAAGGTGATCGGATTTGCGATCGAGCCGTAGCACTTGCTGGGTGACAGACTGACGCGCATGGGCCGAAATGCGGGTTTTGGTGACGGTGGGCCGTTGGCGATCGATAAAGATACCACTCGTGTCGATGCCGGCGGCTTGAAAAATCTGCACTAGGGCCTGTCCCTGTTCATCATCTCCCACCAACCCCGCCACGGAGATGTTCCCCCCGAGTTTTGCCAAGTTATAGACGGCGTTGGCCCCCCCACCGGGAACTCGTCGGGTGGATTCATGGCGAATAATGGGAACTGGGGCTTCCCGAGAGATTCGTTCGACTTCCCCTGTGACAAATTCATCTAGGGTTAAGTCCCCTACCACAAGGATTTGGGCATTGCAGAACTGCTCAAGGCGTTGTAGGAGTTGGGCTTCTGCGGCTTGGAGGCGATCGTGGAAGGGATCAGCTTGGGTTAGATGAGCGTCGATCATGGAGGGGTAACGGATGACAACGGGGGCAATCCAGGGGAGCAGGTTAGCCCCATCGATTATTCCATAGATTCAGCCCAATTCACCCTTTAATGCCACTACTCACATTTGAGGAAATAATATACCGCTGCACAAAAACAAACACAACTAACACCGGCACAATGGAAATAATCGCCCCAGCTGCAATGAGTCGCCAATCGAGGGAAAATGCTCCGGAAAGTTGCGCCACTCCTAATGGCAGAGTATAGAGTTCTGGGCGGTCTAAAATAATCAGGGGCCAGAGAAAATCTCCCCAGGAGCCGATAAAGGTAAAAATCGCCAACGTCACGAGGGCGGGACGAATTGCGGGGAGCATAATCCAGGCCCAAATCCCCAATTCTGAACAACCATCCATCCGTGCTGCTTCTTCTAATTCCTTCGGAACAGCGGCAAAGGCTTGTCGGAGTAAAAAGATGCCAAATGCGCCTGCCAAATAGGGAAACATAATGCCTAAATAAGTATTATTTAATCCGAGTTGAATGGTGAGAACATAGAGAGGAACCATGATGATTTGAAAGGGAATGGCCAGGGTGGCAATAACTGCGGTAAAAATGAAGTCTCGACCGCGAAACTCTAATCGGGCCAGGGGATAGGCGGCGAGAGAGCAAAAAATTAGGTTGAAGACCACTGTTCCAAGGGCCACCAATGTACTATTAAAGAGATAGCGCCCAAAGGGTTGACTCTGCCAAACCCGGATAAAGTTACCAAGGGTGGGCTGTTGGGGGAGCCATTGGGGGGGGATTTGAAAGAGATTCTCTTGAGGGGATTTGAGGGCGGTACTCAAGAGCCACAGTAGGGGAAACAGCATCAGTAGGGCCAGGAGGCTCAGGAGTAGATAGAGGAGGAGCGTTTGCAGGGGGGAACGAGTGGATTGAGCCATAGGGGCGATCGCGATAAGATGCAGAGACAGTAAATCCGGGGACTGATGCTGAATTTTACCTATTCCAGCCTGATCAAGGCACCGATTGAAACCGTCTGGCAGTTTCATGAACGGGCCGATATTCTGCAAATTTTAACCCCTCCCTGGCAACCGGTTGAGGTGGTGCGACGGGAAGGGGGTTTAGATGTGGGGGCGATTACTGAGTTTAAGATCTATCTTGGGCCCCTCCCTGTCACCTGGTTGGCTCGTCATACGCAGTGCGATCGCCCCTATGTGTTTACCGATGAACAAATCGAAGGCCCCATGGATTACTGGCAACATCGCCACCAGTTCAGCGAGGAAAATGGACAAACCCGCCTCACGGACAGCATCCGCTACGAAATCCCCTTCGCTGCCCTCTCAGAACCCTTCATGGGTTGGTTTGTGGGCGATCGCCTCCGGGATATGTTCCGCTACCGCCATGAGGTGACGCAACGAGAGTGCGAACAGTTGGGGGAGTTACGGAGGGAATAAACTCATGCAAAATACGGCCATCTATTATTGTGCCTATTGTGGGGAAGAAAATAGCACCTTTGTCGATTGGAGTGCGGGGGCCCAACAGTCTTATGTGGAAGATTGCCAAGTTTGCTGTCGCCCGAATATCCTCTATGTCCATTTTGATGAGGATATGGAGGAGGTGGAGATTAATACGGAACCGGAATCGTGAAAAAATGAGATGTACCCAAATCATCACGCTAAAATCAATCACTCCCGTTGCCTCTAAACGCCATCATTCGCGATGATGGAGGAACGTCCTGGAGATCTGAATTATCCTATGATGACTCGGCTAGACGTTGAATCAGCAATCAAGCAACTGCCAGAGAGTGAGGTTCGCGATCTGGCGAAGTGGCTTCAAGACTATCTCGATGAGATGTGGGATCGCGAAATCGAGGCGGACTTAGCATCAGGAAGATTAGATGGCCTGATTGCTCAGGCAGAAAAGGACATTACACCATCGAAAGATTTAAAAATGTAAAATACTTGACTAACGCTATCTTATTGAGTACAATATATGTGGAGCTCGGCTCAGGGGTAGTCGTATGACTGCCGCACTAAACCGCACTAAAACCAAGGTGGCGGTTTTTGTGTTTTAACGCGAATTCTCAAAGCAGTAGTATTTTATTCCCATTTTTTCAAGGTTATCAGGTGTTAAAACTGTATCAACTAGCTTCTGGTGCTGGATAAGCTCCTGAAAGGCACGGTTTTGAGGCTGATCTTTAGATTTTGCGATGGGATACAGGCACAAGTCAGCAATTTGTAGAATGGGGTGATTTTTAGACTTCCCCTCGATACCCGTAAGAACTTGCTGTATTTGGTCAGATGTTAGTGGTGCATATTTAGTGAAAGTTTGGGCACTGAAGGGAGCACCCGAATTTCTCAACTCGTTGAAGTAGCTGGTTATGAGTTTATCTTCCTTTTTCCCCGCCTTTTCAACATAAACCATAACTTCTCCACCCTGAAGGACAACATACTTGCTGACACGCTCTAACAAAATTGAGAACGCACTCTTCATCATCTCCCATGTATTTCTACCATAGCGTTCGAGATACCGATCTAGATAGCCCTCTCGAGAAATAACGCATCCATGAACGATAATCGGGCACTGAACAATCGTATCTGTCAAGTCCTGCAAGAACTGATTTTGCTCGTCTTCTGATCTAAGTCCTAGCCAAGCAAAGTTTTTCTTTTTACTCCGAATTTCGTTTCCATGTAGAGGGATACTTTCGTCAATCCCCCAACGTTCTTTAAAGTTCGCAATTTTTAGACGAATGCTGCTTTCATCATTGTGCTAGATTAAAACTCCCCCAACAGCGAAGTAGCGAGCTGGGTCTCTAGGATTGGGCTTGGGACTGCCACTCTCATCCATGTAAAAGGCAAACGGTTGACTCACGAAGCTTGAACCAAGGTAAGAAGATTTAACTGAAAAACCATCATAGCACAATTCAATTGGTAGCTTGTTGTCTAACCAGTGCTCAAAACGAAAAGTACAGGCTGGTGCTGAGCTATACCTTTATCTGCCGCTTGTGAAGCGGAAGGTTAGGCTGAATTAGTCCCCAGGGTTACAATACAGCTTGTGAGTGTTAAGCGTGAACAAGAGATCGCATCTCTTGAGTTAGTAAAAAAAATTCGGTAGGCTGGACAGCATTTTGATTTTGCCAGCCTACGTTTGTTAGCCCTAGAACCTCAATGTTCTGGTTCTAGGTGTAGGGTGCGGACTAAGCGGGTTTGTACGCCGTTGATAATCAGGTAAAACACGGGAACCACGTAAAGACTTAAAATCGTGGCCACAAACATCCCACCCACTACCGACATCCCGATGGAGACTCGACTGGCAGCCCCAGCACCACTGGCGAAGGCCAGGGGCATTAAGCCGAAAATGGTGGAGAAAGCCGTCATTAAAATCGGTCGAAAACGAATGCGACCAGCTTCAACAACTGCTCGATAAATTGACAGTCCTTCATCTCGTTTTTGATTAGCAAACTCTACAATCAAAATTGAGTTTTTGGTGGCTAAGCCAATCAGCATAATTAAACCAATTTGGCTGTACACATTCAACTCCAAACCTGCCAACAATAAAGCACCCAATGCCCCAATGAGCGACAGTGGAACCGCCAACAAGACCACAATTGGGTCTAAATAACTCTCGAACTGAGCTGATAGCACTAGAAAGATAAACGCCATCGCTAATCCAAAAATAAACGCCGTGGCGTCTCCGGCTTCCTGGAACTCCAATGACTCCCCCGCTAACTCGGTGTTGATGTCCGCAGGAACCATCTCATCGGCCAGAGTCTGTAGGGCTGCGATCGCCTCCCCGAGACTATAACCCGCCGCTGGAGATCCCTCAATGGTGGCGGAGCGGAAACGCTGATAATGTTCAATTTGGGGCGGGGTAGTACTCGTCTCTAAGCGGACTAAGTTGCCCAGAGGCACTAACTCCCCTTCACTCGTGCGTAGGGAGAGTTCCTGAAGGCGATCGGGACTCAAACGAAAGCGCTCCTCCGCCTGCACCACCACTTCATAGCGACGATTTTCTCGGTTGAAACTGGTAATCTGCTGTCCCCCTAGAAGAATTTGTAGCGTGTTGGCAATATCGCGGGCATTAATTCCCAAGGCTGCCGCTTTTTGGCGGTCAATGGCCACCGTCACCTCAGGCTGGGTGATTTTCAGGCTGGTGTCCACGTTCATCAATTCCGGGAGTGCATTAGCCCGTTGTGCCAAATCTCCAGAAATCTCCGCCAATTGCTCCAAACTAGCGCCTTGTAACACCATCTGTACTGGTTGTCCCAGACCAGCTCCCGGTAAGGCGGGGGGATTCACCGGGAAGATTAAAGCGTCAGAAATCTGGGAGAAGCGTCCAAACAACTGACCCACAAGTGCCTGTTGGGACTGCTGCGGTTGTGTTCGCTCCTCCCAGGGTTGCAGCCGCACAAAGGCAATCCCCTGATTGACCTGTCCTGGGCCCCCGCCCCCAAAGGCGCCGATGGTGAAGTAATAGCGGACTTCGGGAATCTCCTCATAAATGGCTTCCACTTGCTGCATTACTTCGTCGGTGTAGTTAATGGTGACCCCCTGAGGCGCATTGACAATGGTGAGAACCTGGCCGCGATCTTCGTCGGGGAGAAAGCCTTGGGGAATTTGTGTGAATAAAATCCACAGTAACCCCAGGGAAAAGACAAAGGCGACGACAACAACAGTTTTAAAGGATAGAGCTAGGCGTAAACTAGAGGCGTAAAAATTGGCAGTGGCATTGAGCAGGTCTTCAACTTTGTCAAAAATCCAACCATGCAGCATCGAGTGAGATTTTAAGACTCGGGCGGCGAGAGTTGGGGCCAGGGTGAGGGCAACAAAGGAGGAGACAATCACTGACCCCGCCAGGGTGAGGGCAAATTCAGCAAAAAGTTGTCCTGTCACCCCAGTGGCAAAACCCACGGGAAGGAACACCGCCACGAGAACTACGGTGGTGGCGATGACGGCAAACACCACCTCTTCCAATCCCTTCATGGCGGCATGATAGGGTTTCATCTCCTCCTGTTCGATGTAGCGGACGATGTTTTCTAAGACCACGATGGTATCGTCCACCACCAGCCCCGTGGCGAGAGTCAGGGCAAACAGGGTCAGGGTATTGATGGAGAAGTTCAAGACAAACATGACCCCGAAGGCGGAAATCAGGGACACGGGAATGGTCACGGCGGGGATAATGGTGGCCCGCCAGTCTCGCAGGAAGAAGAAGATGACTAAAACCACCAAGAAACTGGCGAGATACAGGGCGCTCCAGACTTCATCGATCGCCAGTTGCACAAATTCCGAGTTATCGACGGCCACCTCATAGTTAATCCCCGGTGGGAAGTCCGCCCGCAGTCGTTCCATTTCGGCGCGAGCATCGGCGGCGACTTCTAGGGTGTTGGCGGTGGCCAGCTTCACCACCCCTAAGCCGACAGCCGGACGACCGTTAAAGCGCACGAAGGAGCGATCGTCTTCGGCACCAATTTCGGCGTAGCCGACATCGGCAAAACGAATTTGGGTGCCGTTGCTAGTGGTGCGGAGGACGAGGGCTTCGTAGTCTTCGGGTTCCTGGAGTCGCCCGAGGGTACGCACGGAAAATTCGCTACGTTCCCCTTCGATGCGACCGCTGGGAAGTTCGATGTTTTCCTGGCGCAGCACATTTTCGACGTCCAGGATCGTGAGGTTGCGGGCGCTAAGTCGTTGGGGGTCGATCCAGAGTCGCATGGCGTAGCGCCGTTCCCCGCCGACGAAGACGCTACTCACCCCATTGACGCTTTCTAAGGCATCCACGAGGATGCGATCGACGTAGTCACTCAGTTCTAGGGTGCTAATGCTGTCATCATCGCCGTAGAGACTAAACCAAATAATTGGGGTCGCATCCCCGGATTCCCGACGAATGACGGGGGAGTCCACGTCATCGGGGAGTCGTCCTAAGACCTGAGAGACGCTGCGCTGCACTTCTTGAGCGCCAATATCGATGTCTTGGTCAAGTTGAAACTGAACGGTGATGGAACTGACGCCTTCGCGACTTTCGGAGGTCAGGGTACGCACCCCTTCAACGCCGTTGAGTTCCCCTTCGAGGATTTCGGTGACCTCCGTTTCAACCACGCTGGGGTTGGCCCCCGGATAGGTGGTGGTAACGCTGACGACGGGAGGGTCAATACTGGGCAGTTCCTGGACCGGTAAGCTGCCGTATCCCACCAGTCCCACTAGCATCAAGAGTAGGGAACAAACGGAGGCGAAGACGGGGCGCTTAATGAAAAACTGATAAAACATCTTCGAGGAAAGGGGGGATTAGGGGGTAGGGGCAACGGGTTGGCCGTCGCGGATTTGTTGCAGTCCGGAGGTGATGAGGCGATCGCCCGGTTCCAGACCCTCGATGACTTCGCTTTGGTCACCCTGGCTTTGTCCGAGTTCGATTTGTCGCCGTTCGGCAATGAATTGGTCACCGTCTGGTTGGGCGACAAAGACAAATCGTCGTTCCCCTTCAAACATGATGGCGGTGGTGGGAATAACGACGGTGTCAGGGCGATCGCCCCAGATGACCCGCGATCGCACGAATTGACGATGTCGCAGTCGTCCCTCAGGATTACTAAAGCTAACTTTGACTAAAATGGTCTGGGCTTCAGCATCAACTTCGGGGGAGATAAAACTCACCCGTCCTAGGGCCAGGGGGTCGCCTGGGTTATCAGAGGCCTCGAAGACTTCCACTGGTAGCCCTAAGCGGAGGTCATTGCTGCGCTCTAGGGGAATTGATAGCCGCAGTTCTAAGCTGTCGTTTTGAGTGAGGGTGGCGAAGATATCCCCACGACTGACGGAATCGCCGACATTTAACGGTAAATCCCCGATGGTTCCGCTGAAAGGGGCGAGAATCCGTGTGTCTTCCAGACTCACTTCAATGGAGCGAGCATCAGCTAAAGCAGCATCTAAGTCCGCTTGCGCTTGAGCAATTTCTTCGGGACGGGTCCCGGTTTCAAGTTCTTGTAGGGCTTGCCGCCGCTCCTGCACTTGTGCCGATAGACGGCTAACGCTGCTACCCCGGGTTTGTTGGAGTTCTTCCCGCCGCCGTTGGGCTTCTTCTAGATTCGACTCGGCGGTACGATAGCGTTCTTGGGCTTCGTCCAGGTCATCGGTGGGAATGGCCCCCTGAGCTTCCAGGCTACGGAAGCGATCGAGCCGTTGTCGAGCCAGATCGAGACTGGCTTGGGCGGATTCGATGCGTGATTCAGCCTGGGCAACCTGTGAGGGACTGGCGCCGGTTTGGGCATCTTGTAGGTCGGCTTCAGCTTGTCGCAGTCGCGCCCGGGCCTGTTCAATTTGTTCCGAACGCGGACCCGCTCGTAGTTCCGCCAGTCGGGCCTCGGCTCGGTTGATGTTGGCTTGAGCTTGGTCGAGGCTGGCCTCTAGGGAACGGCGATCGAGTTGTGCTAAGGGTTCCCCCTGGGTGACAACATCTCCGGGACGGACGAAGACACTGCGAATTTCCCCATCGGCTTCGGCCCGTAAATTGGCGGTTTGTTCGGCTTCTAGGGTTCCAACAAATCGGGAACTCTCTTGTAGGGTCGTGGTTTCAACGGGGGCGATTTGTACCCCCGTAGGGGGTCTCTCTTGTTGCTGTTCCTGTCCCGCCTCCTGTTGGGATTGCCACCATTGCCAGCCTAAAAATCCTGCACCACCGGCTAAGAGAACGGTTAGGAGGAGGACTAGCCACCATTTGGGGGGATTGTTGCGTTCCCGGACGGGAATGGGAGACTCTGGGGTTTCGCTTGAGGTTTGATTGGGGGAGATGTGATCCGCTTGCATGATTCCACCTGAAGGTTGGGTTGTGATGAGGGCCGGAAATCACGGGGCATCCGGGTTAGTGAATGGCGTGGTTCGAGGAACTCTCCTGAGTGTCAGGGGACTGTTGGCCCTGTTCTCGGTTGAGTTGGTCCTGAAGCCAATGAAGTTCGCCCATCAGCATTTGTAAATGTCGTTCCCAGGCGGCCTGCTGATAGGCATCACTGCCAAACTCTTGGCTATACACCAAGTCTTGACGTTCTTCACAGGCACGAATCCGTGCTTTGAGGAGTTTTAGACGCAACTGGGGGTCAATGTCCCGAAAGAAAAAGAACTTGACCATGAATCGGGAACGACTGTTCACCCAACTGTCTCGCGGCTGTTGGGCCATGAGGGTTTGCCATCGGGCTTGACCCTCGGGGGTGACGTTGTAGGTTTTACGCGAACTACCGCTCTCGGGACTCTCTTCGATGCTGCTGTCGATATAGCCACGCTCTTCTAGGCGATGTAGCAACGGGTAAATGGCTCCATAGTTCACGCTCAGACAGCTACTCATAAACAGCTCTAAGTCCTGTTTGAGGCGGTAGCCATGGACAGGTTCTCGTTGCAGCAAGCCGAGGGCGCAGAGTTCTAGCATCTCAATTTGGTATATCAATTTGATATAGCAATCACTAAATCCACTATAGCTGATTTTTTAGGGTTGGGAAACTATTAGTTTAATAGACTATTAAAAATAGACAGTCTATGATTTCTGGTGTCTATATTGGAGGGAATTTAAGGGTTTCTGTTGTCCTTTTTGTTGTGACTTATTAAGGTGAGTCCCGGGGGACTGGATTAGCTTGATAAGATGCTTTTTTTACCGCATATCTCACATCTTGTCAACCCAATAAATTGGGAAAGCGTGCAATATGGACAATTCCATCCCCCTGATTGACGAGGGGATTTTGGGTCATGCCGATGATGAGTCCATCGCAGGGGGCACTGACTTTGGCGCGGATATTGCCGAAGACATCGACAATCACGCCGAGTTTTTCCCGTTTTTGCACCGGTTGGCCCAGTTTGACTTGCAGGAGGAGGATTCCCCCCTGGGGCGATCGCAGCCATTGGGTTTTTTGCACCTCTACGGGGGGAACGGGGGCGGGATTGGGATTGTGGTTATACATTCCCAAAACTGACATCACCCGCAAGACCCCTTCAACCCCTAACTGAATCGCTTGGGGATTAAAGCGCAAGGCTTCTCCGGCTTCATAGAGTAAGACGGGAATCCCCTGTTTGGTTGCAGCTTGACGTAGAGAGCCATCGCGGGTGGTGGAGTGAATGACGACCGGGGCCCCGAAGGCGATCGCACAACGATGGGTTTCTGAATCCTGTAAGTTGGCGCGAATTTGGGGTAAATTCACCCGGTGGTCGGAGGCAGTATGTAAATCAATGCCATGAGTTGACTGAGAAACCACCTCCTTCATGAACAAACTGGCTAAGCGAGAGGCCAGGGAACCGCGAGAAGACCCCGGAAAGGAGCGATTGAGGTCACGGCGGTCTGGCAGATAGCGAGATTGTTCAATAAAGCCAAAGACATTGACAATGGGAACCATAATGACAGTTCCCCGCAAGGATTCAGGGGTGACTAAATCCATCAACCGGCGCACAATCTCCACGCCGTTAATTTCATCCCCATGAATGGCGGCACTCACCCAAAGCACTGGCCCCTCTTGGGTGCCACGAATCACGTTAATGGGGAGGGAGACTGGGGTTTGTGTCGGTAGGCGAGCGACGGGAAGTTCAATTTGTCGGCGAGAATGGGGCGAAACCTCGGTTCCGCCGATTTGAAATGGGGGCATGGGGGGGGAGGCACGAGGCAAGAGGTAAGAGGCAAGAGGCAATGGGGGCATAAGCCGCCCCTAACCCCTTCTACCGAGGGGATGACATACTACTTTGGCGGTTGGGGGGTTAGTAGGGGATGCGATCGCGGGGGGCGCTGGCGCCGGCCTTTTTCTCTAGGAACTCAATGATTTTACCGGCGACGTCAACCCCAGTTGAGCCTTCGATTCCTTCTAAGCCGGGGGATGAGTTAACTTCCATGACGACGGGGCCGTGGTTGGAGCGCAATAAATCGACTCCGGCAATTTTTAGCCCCATGGCTTTGGCCGCGCGGACGGCAGTGCTGCGTTCTTCGGGGGTGAGTTTGATTTTTTCGGCTTTGCCTCCCCGATGGACATTGGAGCGAAATTCTCCGGGGGCCCCTTGGCGTTTCATGGAGGCAATGACTTTGTCGTTGACAACGAAACAGCGAATGTCGGCGCCTTTGGCTTCTTTGATAAACTCTTGCACCAGGATGTTCGCATCCAAACCCCGGAAGGCTTCAATGACGGAGGTGGCGGCGGGTTTGGTTTCGGCGAGGACAACTCCAATTCCTTGCGTTCCTTCTAGGAGTTTGATGACGAGGGGGGCACCGTTGACGATGCCGATGAGACCTTCAATGTCTTTGGTGGAGTGGGCAAAACCGGTGACGGGTAAGCCAATTCCTTCGCGGGCGAGGATTTGCAAACAACGTAACTTGTCCCGAGACCGAGAAATGGCTTGGGATTCGTTGGCAGTGAAAACTCTCATCATTTCAAATTGACGAACCACTGCTGTGCCGTAAAAGGTATGAGATGCACCAATACGGGGGATGACGGCTTCAACATCCGTTAGGGGACTCCCTTGATAAATAATCGAGGGATGATGGGAGGTGATGCTCATGTAACAGCGCAGATGGTCGATGACTCGCATCTGATGGCCCCGTTGTTCTCCGGCTTCTCTAAGTCGTTTGGTGGAATAGAGAGCGGGGTTTTGGGACAGGATGACAATTTTCATGGGGAGGCAAGAGGCAGGGGGCAATAGGCAAGGGGAAGAAGTAGGCAGTAGGCAGTAGGCAGTAGGCACTAGGCAGTAGGGGAACCAGGTAGGGGCGTACCGCAAGTGGCGCGCCTTAGGCAAGAGGGGGAACCCACCCTTAACGTCTCCGAGGGGGTTGGTTTTGAGGAGTTATGGGTGCTGGGGAACTGGGTTGAGAAGATAGGAGTGGCCGGGGTCGACGAGAAAGCGTCCTCGTACGGCTTGTCGTCCGAGAAGCATCCGGAATCCCATGACATCACGATTGGTTAGGGTCAGTTCAATGGGCCATTGCTGTTGCCCAAGTTGAACGGGAGTCAGAATCACGTAGCGCAACTCAGCTTTGCCACCAGAGTTACGGACTTCGCGGCGATCGAGTACATCGGCCTCGGCGGTGACCACTATTATTGTATCCCGTTGCTGGGGATGGACTTTAAAGCAAATGCGCGGGCGATCGCCCTTGGGGGAGATCTCTTTAATATCGTAAGCATGGAGGGCTGAGGATCGGGCACCGGTATCAATTTTAGCCTTAATCTGGCGGATTCCCAATTCGGGGAGGGTGAGCCATTCCCGCCAACCGATGGCTTGTTTTGGGGGTTGTTTTGGAACAGTCATAGAGAAATAGGCAATGGGGAAGTTAAGCGGGGACAGGGAACGGCGGGGATGGGAAGGTCTGGCTCAGGGAGATTGTCATGATAGGTTGTGGTATGCCTTGGCACTTTTTCCGGAATTCATGGTCTGAAAGACTAGGGAATGCGGAGATGACGGACTGATAGGCGAATGCGAAGATGGGGTTTGAACTGGGGTTGGGCGATGATGGGGGCGATCGCCGCCTTCTTTGTCTGTCCTCGTATCAGTCAGGGGGCAACTCCTGAGATCTCCCGGCATTTTGGTCGCGGTCGAGCGATGCCTCAACCGGAGATGCAGCGGCTTCCTATCCTGTCTGAGACCCCTTTAGAATTTCTCTGTAACCAAGATGACCAGCAGTTGCTTTTGCTGGTGCAAACCCCGACAGAACCCTTGCCATTATTGAGTTGGTCGCTGATGGGTGGCTCGGAGTTGGCCATGACTGACCCCTGTTTGCAGGCATCAGAACAATTACAAGAGGCGTATTATGACGACGGGGTTGATTATATAACTCTCGGTCGCGTTGATGGGCAGTTTGTGGTCTGTCTAGTGGGAGATCGCCGTTCGGGTTGCAATCGCCATAACATTTTACTGACGATTCCGCCGTTAGCGGTGACTCGCCAATCTACAACGGAGGCGATGATGTCTCAACTGTTTGACCTGAATTTTCCTGAGACGGGTGGGGGACAGTGTGATATCGATGAGAGTGTGTATGTGGATCTACGGCAGTATCTCGATCGCGATCGCAACCAATCGCCGACGCTCTCCTGTCGCTGCTACTGTGGATTTTGTGTCTGTCCCCAATGAGCTGAGTCGGTTAATCTAATCAATAGCCGATATTGACAATACGAGAGACGGAGTTTATGAAATTCAATGCAATTGCAACGTCAGCATTAGACTGGGCGGGTGACGGCCTGGCCCTGATGCTGCCAGAGAGGGATGTGGCTTTATCTGGGAATTTAGCCAAGTTGGATGAGAAACTCTCGGGAACCCTTAGCGAGTTAATTGAGGAAACCCAGTTCGAGGGGAAGGTGGGCAATAGTGCGGCCACCCGAGTCGGCGGCGGGAGTTCTGTTCGTAAGCTGATTATTGTGGGCTTGGGAGAGTCGACCTCGCTCGATGATTGGCGACGGGCCAGTGCCACAAGTGCCCGTTTGGCGAAACAGCACAATTGTAAGACGGTGGGATTAGCTGCCCCGGTCTGGAATGATGACTCGGCCACCACGGCCCAGGCCCTGGTGGAAGGGTTTGAGTTGGCCCTACACCAAGATCAACGCTTTAAGTCGGAAGAAGATAAAACGACTCAAGTGCAAACGGTCAATCTCTTGGGTTTGGAGGGGCAAGATGCTGCCATTGAGACGGCCCTGAAGATTTGTTCTGGGGTGATTTTGGCTCGGGAATTGGTGGCGGCCCCGGCCAACAGCATCAATCCTTTGACCTTGACGGAAACCGCCCAGGCGATCGCCAACGAGTACGGACTTGAGTTCACGGTTCTAGAAAAAGAGGACTGTCAGAAACGAGGGATGGGAGCCTTCCTGGCGGTGGCCCAAGCGTCGGATATTCCGCCTAAGTTTGTGCATATGGTGTATAAACCCAAAGGCAAACCGCGCAAGAAATTGGCGATTGTGGGCAAGGGCCTAACGTTCGACTCCGGTGGACTTAACCTCAAACCTAGTGGTAGTGGCATCGAAACCATGAAGATTGACATGGGAGGGGCCGGGGCCACCTTTGGGGCCGCCAAGGCGATCGCCCAACTGAAACCGGATGTGGAGGTTCACTTCATCTCGGCTATCTGTGAAAACATGATTAGCGGGCGAGCGATGCACCCAGGAGACATCCTAACGGCCTCAAATGGCAAAACCATCGAAGTGAACAACACGGACGCGGAAGGGCGTTTAACGCTGGCGGATGCGTTGGTCTATGCCGATAAACTCGGGGTGGATGCGATGGTGGATCTGGCGACGCTCACTGGGGCTTGTGTGGTGGCGTTAGGGGATACGATCGCCGGTCTCTGGAGTCCTGATGATACGGTAGCGGATGCCTTCCTAGCGGCATCTCAAGCCAGTGGTGAGAAACTGTGGCGGATGCCCTTGGAAGAACCCTATTTTGAGGTCATGAAGTCGGTTCACGCGGACATGAAAAACACCGGTTCCCGCGCCGGTGGCTCGATTACTGCCGCCTTGTTCCTGAAGCAGTTTGTGGACAAAACTCCTTGGGCCCATTTAGACATCGCGGCCCCTGTCTGGACGGACAAGGACAACGGCTACAACAGTACCGGCGCCACCGGTTTCCCCGTCCGTACTCTGGTTAACTGGGTTCTCAGTTAGGCCATCCCTTGTCTGTTTCTAGGAGTGCGTTCCGGCTTGTAGGGGCGAAAAATGTTTCGCCCCTAGGATTGCAAGTCTGCTTACAATAATCCCGAGATGGTGAAATGATGCCGGGACGCACCCTTGTATATTGCCTATTGCCTAGGGCGTCCACAAGGGCGCGCCCCTACGTCTTTTCTGTTCCCTGTTCCCTGTTCTTGCCTATTGCCTAGGGCGTCCACAAGGGCGCGCCCCTACGTCTTTTCTGTTCCCTGTTCCCTGTTCCCTGTTCCCTTCTCCCCCCATGAAAACCCCTGAAAAGTTCCCAAAATTAGTCTGGGGAGTCTCCCTAGCGGCTGTTGTCTTAGCCGGAATTTTGGCGTTTCTGTATCAGTTGGGAACAGCCAATTTAGTAGATGAGACGGAACCGCTGTTTGCTGAAGCGGCGCGGCAGATGACAGTGACGGGGGATTGGATTACGCCCTATTTTAATGGGGAAACTCGTTTTGATAAGCCGCCGCTGGTGTATTGGTTGATGGCGATCGCCTATCAACTGATTGGAACCAATGAATGGGCGGTGCGGCTTCCGTCGGCGTTGTCGGCGATCGCCCTCATGCTGGGAACTTATGTGACGCTGTGGCGGTTTGTGCCGCCTGCGTCGGGGAGTCGCTATGGTTGGCTACTTCCCTGGGGGGCAGCCAGTTTGGGGGCGATCGCCATCGCCTTTAATCCCCAAACCTTTATTTGGGGACGCACGGGGGTCTCGGATATGCTTCTTTGTGCTTGTGTGGGGTTATCTCTGTTGTCCTTTTTTTGGGGCTATGGGACGGAGGGACAGACCCAGAATCGGGCTTATTTGAGCTTTTTTATCTGGATGGGGTTGGCGGTTCTGGCGAAAGGGCCGGTGGGGATGGTGTTACCGGTGGGGATTATTGGGGGCTTTCTCATCTATGGGGGCAATGTTAAAGCCGTGTGGCGAGAGATGCGGCCGTTACGGGGCGGGTTGGTGTTTCTGCTGATTGCAGTGCCTTGGTATTTGTTGGTTTGGCAGGCCAATGGGGAAGCCTATATTGAGAGTTTCTTTGGCTATCACAATGTGGAACGGTTCACGCGGGTGGTGAATCGTCATAGTGGTCCTTGGTATTTCTATTTTGGGGTGGTGTTGGTAGGGTTTGCCCCTTGGTCCGCCTATCTTCCGGCGGCGATCGCCCGTTTACGGGTTTGGCGGCGGGGTTGGTGGCGCAAACTGCCCCGTCAGGAGCAATTGGGGGGGTTTGCCCTATTTTGGTTTGGGGGGGTGTTTGTCTTTTTTACGGTGGCGGTGACGAAACTGCCGAGTTATGTGTTGCCCTTAATTCCGGCGGCGGCGATTTTGGTGTCTCTGTTGTTGAGTGAAGAGATGTTACATCGCCCCAGTCTGTCCCGTCGCTGGATGCTGGCGAGTCATGCAGTGAGTTGGCTGATTTGGATGTTGATGGCGATCGCCCTGGTGATTTTGCCGTTTGTTATTGGCCCTGATCCGGTGGTGGATCGTATTGATTTAGAGATTTTCAAGTCAGGGTTAACGACCTGGGGGGCTGGGATGATTGTGGCGATCGCCTCGGTGGTGGAAGCGATGGCCCTAACGCGCCGTCGTGGGGTGGCGATCGCCCAGGTTGGAGGCTTTGCCCTATTTCTGCTGCTGGTGGCCCATCCCATGTTTGGGCTTTTGGACGATTTACGCCAACAACCGGTTCGTCAAATGGCGGATACGGCTAAGGCGGTGTATCAACCGGGCGATCGTCTTCTCTCGGTGGGGTTTGAAAAGCCCTCGATTGTCTTCTACACTCAGCAGCCAGCGACGTATGTCTCCCGTCCGTCGTTGGGGCGAGAGGATTTACGCCAACAGGTGGAACAGGGCAATCTGTCGGGGACAACCTTGGTATTTGCCGATCGCGAACGATTGCCGATGTTAGGGTTACGAGAGGATCAGTATGATTTCCTAGATTCTAAACGCCGCTACCGTCTCGTCCGCGTCTACCATGATCGCCTCGATAAGTTCACGCATAAGGACAAAGAGTGAAAAAGAGGGCACGCCACAAGGGATTGCCCCTACCCCGAACCGGGCAACCACAAGGGATTGCTCCTACCCCGAACCGGGCAACCACAAGGGACTGCCCCTACGTCTTTTCTTCCCCTCCTGGGAGGGGCAGGGGTGGGTTATACCTATTGCCTACTGCCTACTGCCTTCTTCTTCCCCTTAATTCAACTCCCTTGAACAACCATGACAGAACAATCGGCGTGATGAAGAACGTAGTTACTCACACTGCCCAGTAAGACTTCTTTCAAACCCCGGTGACCTCGCCGTCCGAGAACAATCAGATCCGCTTCCCAGTTCTTGGCGACATCGCAAATCCAGGACCCGGGGTCGCCAAACTTGGTTTCAGGGGTAACGTTAACTCCCTCAGCTTCGGCTTTGCTGATGTAGTCTTCGAGCAATTTCTGGACTCGCTCCGCTTCTTTTTTGATATGCTCTTGTTGCATCTCAAACATTATTTTGCTGCTGGATAAGTCAATGCCAATTCCGGTTCCCATTAGGGGGATGGATTCGCTGACCCGCTGCATAGTCGTGCAATGGAATACCATCAATTCCGCTTTGTCTTGTACGGCGGTGTTCAGGGCATGACGAAATACTTTAGGGGCAGCTTTGGAGTCATCAATGGCGACTAAGATTTTATGAAATGTCATGATTTCAATTCGCGGCTTAACCGTCGTTCTTTCGTCTGGATTTAAGTTGCAAAATTAAACAAAATAGTCAGTTTGAGTGTTGACGATTTTCATAAACTTAAACTCTATTCCAACAGTAGCTTAGGCTACTGTTTTTTGCGGCAACTTGTATTAAAAATTTGCATTCCGGCCCAATCTGAGTCAGGACTATCTGGTAGCATCACCTCTCTATTATCGATGCCACTCTCAAAGATGATGGTGTAATAACTCTGTTTCGAGTCGTTGGGCCAGGGCGATAATATCGTCCTTGCGGGCGATCGCCTCCCGCCAAGGTTCGGGAATGGCCTCATAGCCATAGTGCAAGCCGGCGAGGCCCCCGGTAATGGCGGCGACGGTATCCGTATCTCCTCCTAGGTTGATGGCTTGTAACACGGCCTCGGGGTAACTGTTGGTGTTGAGAAAACACCAGAGGGCGGCTTCTAAACTGTGAACCACATAGCCCGTTGAGTAAATCTCCTGGATGGGGAGTTGAGCCAGTTGGGGGGTGAGACGGTGGAAGTGCGATCGCTGCTTCTGAAAGGGGGCTTGCTCATAAAACGGTTCTACAGCGGCTAAACCGGCGGTCACAGCAGCCTCAGGGGTTTGTCCTTGTAGGAGTTCTTTGGCGATACTGATATATATTCCACAGGCCATCTGACTGCGAGGGTGAGCGTGGGTGATGGCAGAGACTTGATGGACTCGCTCTAGGAGTTCTGGGAACGGGAGATGATTGGCAAAATAGACCATGGGCAAAATCCGCATCAGAGAGCCGTTCCCATTACTGC
Organism: Sodalinema gerasimenkoae IPPAS B-353; assembly: GCF_009846485.1. Taxonomy (GTDB): domain Bacteria; phylum Cyanobacteriota; class Cyanobacteriia; order Cyanobacteriales; family Geitlerinemataceae; genus Sodalinema; species Sodalinema gerasimenkoae. Next base: position 560,999 of record NZ_ML776472.1, on the reverse strand, counting down.
GATCGCCCGTTTCTCCCGATTCCGTTGCTGGAACTCCCCGCAGTAGTTTAATAATGGCTCGACAGGTGGTTCCTCCTACGCCGAAGACCTCGTTATAAGGAGTCCACAGGGCTTTGGTGAGCCAAAGACAGAAGTTCTTGGCGATGCGGTTCAAGTCAAAGCCGTCACAGAGTGCATCGGCTAAACAGAAGGTCAGAGAACTATCATCAGACCAAGTTCCGGGGGGTTGCTTGTAGGTTCCATAGCCCCGGATATCGGTCACTGGGTCGTCTTGTCGTTCGGCTCGGGAGCTAATTTCTAGGGGAACCCCGAGGGCGTCGCCGACACAGACACCCATTAAGCCAGCGAGAACGGCAGAGGAGTGGGTCACAGGATTTGTAATAGCACTACTTTCATTGTACGAGCTGCTCTGGGAGAGGTGAACCTTTTGTGCCTGCTGGATGAGGCTCTCGTTCTGGCTATTGTTGCTAGTCACTTTCAATATTCTATGGAGAAAAGTTAAGAGTTATTGAGAAAATCTGAGCAGTTGCCAGGGTGGATTTCTCAAGACTTGTTATCTATGTTACCTAAAACCCCCTGAAATCCTAAGATAAGCTTAAATTATTTCTGGATAACGCTTTTGTGATTTACTAAGTAATTTATGGCACATTAATGAGAATAACTTTGAATTAACGTTCAAAACGGTGAGAGCCGTTTATGGAGGACTTTGTAGTATGACCCGTCCATCTGAGCAGAATCCAGGCCAACCCTCCCCCCTAGGTGCAGGCTTTACCTTTGTCAGTGGGGGAGTGGGAGGCGATCGCCGGCAGCAGCGCCGTAATGCCCCATCTCAGACGAGCTTTCCCTTGGCTAAATCCCAGGTAGGGGAACGGCTGTGGGTGGCTGACTTGCCCCCTGGGCGTCAACCCAAAGGATTACACCTCGGAGATGAGGTGACAATCCTCAGTTGCACCGAGAGCGGTTCGGTGGTGCTATCGGTTAATGGTCAGCAACTCGGCTTTTGTCGCGATCGCACTCAGACTATTTATGTCTCTCGGCAACCCCAACCCCAGACCCAACTCCGTCAGCTTAAGGTGGGGTCTTCGGGGCGCATTCTCGGCTATGACTGCCCCCATCGTGGCTATCGCAAACGCTTGCTGGCCATGGGATTGACCCCCGGAACGAAATTCACGGTCACCCGCCATGCCCCCCTCGGAGACCCAGTAGAAATCTGTGTGCGCGGCTTTAGTCTCAGCCTGCGCAAACACGAAGCTAGGGCCCTTTTAGTCGAAGTTGTTGAGGAGTAATCGCCATGACCTCCATTGCAACTCATCAGGCCAAAATTGCCGCCATCGGTAATCCCAATTCTGGTAAAACCACCCTCTTCAACGCCCTCACGGGGTCAAACCAGGTGACCGGAAACTGGCCCGGTGTCACCGTTGAACGAGTTGAAGGGACGTATCTCCATGAGGGTCAAACCTTGACGGTGGTGGATTTACCGGGGGTGTACTCCCTCGATGCCGAAGATGCGGATACGGGCCTTGATGAACGGATTGCCCGGGATTATCTCCTCTCCGGCGAGGCGGACTTAATCGCCAATATTGTTGATGCGTCTAATTTGGAACGCAATCTCTACCTGACGACGCAGTTGATTGAAATGCGTCTGCCGATGGTGGTGGTGTTAAATATGGTGGATGTGGCTGAAGACCACGGGTTAGAGATTAACCTTGAGCGGTTATCGCAACGGTTAGGCTGTCCGGTGGTGTCGGTGGTGGCCTCGAAATCTCGGGGAATGACTGAGTTGCGGGCGGCGATTACCCAGGGGTTGCAATCACCCCCCATTCCGCCGACGTTTGTGGCCTATCCGGCGGTGGTGGAGGATGCGATCGCCGCGATGTTGCCCCATTTAGAGGCCCAGGCGTCGAAGGTTGACCCCCGCTGGAGAGCGTTGCGGCTGTTGGAATACAATGATTTGACCCTTCCTCGTCCACCGCAGCCGGACCTCGATCGCCTAATTCATGTTTGGCAAAAGCGGGTTCAGGATGTTCTGGGGGAAGATTTGGATATTGTCATCGCCGATGCTCGCTATGGCTTTATTCGTAATATAACTGAGGTGGCGTTGCTGCGATCGCGCCAAATCAGTACCAGTCTCACGCAACGGATTGATAACGTGGTGCTGAATCGCTGGTTGGGGATTCCTCTGTTTTTGGCGGTGATGTATCTGATGTTCCTGTTCGCCATTAATGTGGGCAGTGTTTTTATTGATTTCTTTGAACTGCTGACTGGGGCGATTTTTGTGGAGGGCTTCGCCAATGTTTTGGCGGGGGTTGGTAGCCCGGATTGGCTGATTGCGTTGTTGGCCAACGGCGCCGGTGGCGGCATTCAAACGGTGTCCACGTTTATTCCGGTGATTGCCTGTACCTTCTTGTTTTTGGCGTTTCTAGAAGACTCCGGCTATATGGCCCGGGCCGCGTTTGTCATGGATCGTTTGATGCGATTTATGGGGCTACCCGGGAAGTCCTTTGTGCCGATGTTGGTGGGGTTTGGCTGTAATGTTCCAGCAATTTTGGCCACTCGCAGTCTGGAAAGTCCCCGCGATCGCCTGCTGACGATTCTCATGAATCCGTTTATGTCTTGTGGGGCGAGATTGCCGGTGTATGCCCTATTTGCGGCGGCGTTTTTTCCGGTGGGGGGTCAAAATGTGGTCTTTGGTCTCTATTTGACGGGGATTGCGGCGGCGGTGGTGACGGGATTGATTCTCAAGCAAACCCTGCTGCAAGGGGAGGTGTCTCATTTCATTATGGAGTTGCCGCTCTATCATCTGCCAACCCTGCGCGGGGTGTTATGGCGGACGTGGGATCGCTTGCGGGAGTTTATTCTGCGGGCGGGACAGGTGATTATCATTATGGTGATGATTTTGGGCCTCCTCAATACAGTCCGCTGGGATGGTTCGTTTGGGGATTCAGAAACCTCGGTGTTAACAGATGTTAGCCGTCGGATTACGCCGGTGTTTGCGCCGATGGGGATTCAGCAGGAGAATTATCCGGCGACGGTGGGAATTTTTACGGGAGTATTTGCCAAGGAGGCCGTTGTGGGGTCTCTCGATGCCCTCTATGGACAGTTGGCCCGGGAAGCGGCGGTGGAGGCGGAGGAACCGTTTGAGTTCTGGCCGACGATTGAGGAAGCGTTTACTTCGATTGGCGACAATTTCCGGGAGTTGGGGGGACAATTGCTCGACCCTCTGGGCCTGGATGTGGGGGATATTGATGATGTCGAAGGTGCGGCGGCAGAACAGGGGGTGGCGACACATACGTTTGGGCAGATGGTGAGTCGGTTTGACGGCCAGGTGGGGGCGTTTGCGTATTTGTTGTTTGTGTTGTTGTATTTCCCCTGTTTGGCAGCCACGGCGGCGATTTATCGGGAGACGGGATCTCGTTGGACGCTGTTTGCGGCGCTTTGGACGACGGGGTTGGCTTATTGGGTGGCGACGTTCTTTTACCAGTTTGGGACCTTTGACCGCCATCCGGGGTCTTCGACGGCTTGGTTGGTGGGGTTACTGGTATTTTTGACGCTGCTTCTGGCGGGAATGCGTCGTATTGGTCGAGTGGTTTAGGAGGTTGAGATGATTTTACGAGAGGTACAGGGCTATTTGGCTGAGCATCAGTCGGTGTCGTTGGCGGATTTGGTGAATCATTTTCACTGCGATCGCGATCTGTTACGGCTGATGCTGAAGAAGTTGATTCGTAAGGGACGGGTGCAACAGTTACCCTGTGGTGAGCGTTGTGGGGACTGTCACCATTGCGATCCTGATCAGTTTGAGTGGTATCAGTTTATTCGTTAGGGGGTTTGGGGTGCGATCGCCGCGTTTGAATTGGGGTCGATCCAACTGGGATGTGTTGACATTGCCCATACAAAACCCGTAGATTGAGTTAGGAGTCTCCTATTCAGAAAGAGGTCAGCGCGATGCACAGCTCCGCTAGTGACGGTTCGGGTAGCCAGACCCTCGATGTTACAATCAATATCCGAGCTAAGCAAAGCCAACGAGATCTAATTGATCATGGGGCTAAAGTGCAGGGCAAGAGCCGCTCGGAGTTTATGCTTGAGTCATCGTATCAGAAGGCGCAAGATGTTCTTCTTGAACAGACGTTCTTCGGGTTAAATGAACTTAAATTTAAGCAGTTTGTGGTGTTGCTAGATGCGCCACCGATCCAGGATGAAAAGCTGCACACATTACTGACAACTAAGGCTCCGTGGGATTAGATCGAGATCAGCCTAAGCTTCGCCCACCTGAGAAACTCAATTCGTCCCACGATGTTCAAAGCTTTAACTCAGGGAATCGTCAGCTAGATGACTGGCTTAAGCGTCGTGCTCTGAAAAATGAGGTCGGAGGGGCTTCACGCACTTATGTTGTTTGCGATGGCGAAATCGTCATCGCCTATTACTGTCTCGCCAATGGAGCTGTTCTGCGTACTCTCCAAGCGGCTGAAATTGCAGGAATACGCGCAATTCTAGTCCATGCTATCTCGGATGATGCGAAGCGATTTTATGAGACCTGTGGTTTCACGGCTTCACCTGTTGATCCAATGACACTCATGGTCAAGGTTAGTGATGCCCATGCTTCACTGGGTTCGCAAGCCTGAACGTTCTTGAGTGTTTTTTAGGATTTGGGGTAGTGCTTAATCGGTGATGATCGAGAGGTAATATCTGGAACACGACCTATTCGTTTCATGATCATTTTAACAAATTCATCATTATCCCTAGCGTTCTACCGATATGCAAAGTTCCGATTTGGGTACAATCAGCCAGTTGAGCTAATGAGCAATCAAACCAATGGGGATCTTCCGTTAACATATCCAGAATCACATTGCTATCCACGAGGAAATCCATCATTCTTCACCCCACGTTAAGTTGAGAATCTCATCAGTGGTCATATTCCCCGTGGCTTTTCCCCGCAGACTGGCGATTAAATTGGCTTCTTGAGGCGACTGGTTTTGATACCGCCAAGCTAGAAAGTCTAAGAATATTTTGGCTTCTTCCAGGGCGGGTTGAGGTAGGTTGCGTTCGCGCGGCGTCTCGGAACGAGAAAGGATAGCTAGTATTTCGGTTTCGGTGGTTGGCATAACACCACAGTTTTAGGATAGCCCCTCTATTTTACCCCATTGCCAACCCTCAGAAACCCGGTTTCTTTTTCAGCGGCTCAAAACTCAGTTTCTTCCCTGAAAAAGTGAGAAGTCGGCAATGAGTCTTATCAATAATTACTCCATCCAAAATACAGAATCAGCGGCTCCAATGTCTGTAAAGGAAATTATGCAGGCTATTACCGCTACCGCATAGGTAACTACAGGGTTTTCTACTCAGTAGAGAATAAATTAATTAAAGTGTTTGTCATCGCGATCGCCCATCGCCGTGAAGCCTATGACCCATACAGAGAATCTGAGAGAAACCGGGTTTCTTTTTGTTACCTATATTCCAGTCTCAGAACACCACTTTACCTAACCCATTGAAATTGGGGACTTCGCCTAGTTTCATGACGACACCGGTCAATCCGAAATCGGGTAAAACCCCCTAAAAAGGATAGAATCACAGAGAACCCCCCACTGTCGAACGATTTACAGTGGGGGAATATGCTTAACTGGCTTTGCTTCCTATGTCACTTCCCGCTTGGCTGTTGATTCCCCTGGCGATGATCCTAATTGGTGTCGGCTGTAACCGCGTCCTGTCCGCTAATAACTTACGGTGGTTTAATCGCCTCCAACGGCCTCGGTGGCTCACCTTTGAGCGCTTGATTCCCCTGATTTGGACAGTTGTCTTTATTGGTGTGGGCTGGTCAGCGGTGCTAATCTGGAACCAGAACCCCGGTTCTACCAATAGCTGGGTCTTGTTGGGATACTATCTGGTCTTAGAACTGGTGACGCTCTCCTACACCCCGATTATGTGCCGACTAGAGAGTTTAAGAGCTGGAACCTTAATTGGGGCAACGGGTTGGCTGTTAGCCATTTTACTGGCGATCGCCATTCAACCCCGTTCCACCCTGGCCACCCTGCTGCTGTTCCCCTATCTAATTTGGAGTCCCATCGGTACCTATACGACCTGGGCCATGATCCAATTGAACCCCGATGATGCTTAAATCATCATCATGATGGATATCTTGCTCCTGCCCTATGATTCCAGATATTGAGTCCCTTGACATCGCTCATCTCGCCTCAGGAGATACCCTCGCCATCCAGGTGTATAAATTCCGAGGGGCAACTCTAGGTAAAAAAGCTTATCTACAAGCCAACTTACATGGCGCAGAACTCTCGGGAAATGCAGTCATCTACCAACTAATTCAGTTTTTGTGCGACCTCGATCCCTCACAACTCCATGGAGAAATTTGGCTGGTTCCCACCTGTAATCCGTTCGCCACCAATCAGCGATCGCACCACTACGCCAGCGGTCGCTATAACCCCTATACAGGCACAGATTGGAATCGAATTTTTTGGGATTATGAAAAGGATATAGAAGAGCAGAGTCAGTCCTCAATTGCGGAATTTGCCAAAACTCAACTTCACCTGAATTATCAACACATTCAAAATAACTTTTATCAGCAACTCAAGGGTCGTTTCCAGGAATTAAAAGAAGTAAAAAATAGAGCCTCAGGACTTCCCTTTGAAGACCACTACCGCTATCAGCTCCAATCACTCTGTTTAGACGCAAACTATGTTTTAGATTTACACAGTAGCACCAATCAATCCTTAGATTATCTTTACTGTTTTCAAGGGCGAGAAGCAAGCGCCAAATACTTCTTGCTTAACACCGCCATCCTCCTCGATCGCTATGACGGCGATGCCTTCGACGAAGCATTTATGAAACCCTGGTTAAGCTTAGAAAAACAGTTGGCAAACTTAGGAAAGGTCGTTAAATTTGACCTAGAGGCTTGGACGATAGAACTCGGTTCTGGAATGCAAATCAACCCCGATTCCGTCTATCGTGGGGTTCGAGGCATTAAAAATTACTTAGTCAGCAAAGGGATGCTAGATATTCAACGCTTCCCCCTCATTCAAACTGCCTCCAAAACCGTGCAGTTTTTCCCAAAAAGCAAAAGTCAAAAATACTATGCCAAACAGGGAGGAATGCTACAATCTCGGGTTCTATTGGGGACTTGGGTCACGTCAGGACAACTTCTCTATCAACTCTTAGTCTTCAACCGAGAGGGGCGTTTACCGCAATTGGTCGATGTCCATACCGAAGAATCAGGATTGGTGTATGACCTCTCTAGCAATGCCTCAGTCAACCAAGGAGAGTATATTCTCGAAGTGTTAACCCAGCCCAATCCCGCTTAAGGGATAGGGCTATTTATTCGATAAAACGGCTTTCGGATAGGCAATTCGTTTGTGATTAAACTGCTGCCACACCTGGACAAAAATCTCAGCAATCTTACCCATTTCCGCCCGCGTCAATCCAGACTCCACTAATTGATTATCCTGCCAGCGAGCGCGAAGAATCTTATTCACCATCGAGAGGGCATCATCTGGGGTGGCATCCTTGAGCGATCGCAGCGCCGCCTCACAGGAGTCGGCTAACATGACAATTCCCGTTTCTCGGGACTGAGGAATCGGGCCGTCATAGCGGAAATCCGCATCATTCACCTCACGGCCATTCGTATGTTTTGCCTGGTAATAGAAATAAGCAATCAACATCGTCCCCTGATGTTCCGGGATGAAGGCTTGAATCGCTTTTGGAAGGCGGCTTTTACGCGCCATTACCAGTCCTTGGGTGACGTGCTTTTTAATAATAGCGGCACTTTTCCAGGGGTCATTAATGCGATCGTGCTTATTCGGACCCCCCATCTGGTTTTCCACAAAGCCCTGAGGGTCGTGCATCTTACCAATGTCATGATAGAGAGTGCCCGCCCGCACTAACTCCACATTACAGCCGAGGGCCTTCGCCGCCGACTCCGCCAGGGTCGCCACAAACAGCGTATGTTGAAAGGTTCCGGGGGCCTCCGCCGCCAGACGTTTCAGGAGAGGACGATTGGGATTCGATAATTCCGCCAAACGGATGGGGGTCACCAAATCGAATAGATGCTCCAAATAAGGACTGATTCCCAAGACCACAATACTCCAGGCCACGCCCCAGAGTCCTTGAATGAGAGCCGTCTCCAACAACAACGACCACAGCGGACCCGTGCTGCCTTGTAACAACAGTCCAATCACCGTTAGCACTAGGAACGTCAGCCCCTGGGCCAAGCCAACTCCCACCCCTAACAGGGCTAACTCCTCGCGCGATCGCAGCCGTCCCGCGATCGCCCCTCCGAGGGCCCCACTAATCGCACCCGCAATCAGATAGCCCAACTCAATCTCCAAGCCAATGGGCAAAATCAGGCTCAACAGGGCCACCACCGTCACTCCCATCCAGGAGCCATAAAAACTGCCCACCGCCAAACCAATCGCTGGAAAACTGGTGGTGGGGGACCCCAACAGAACCATCACTGGGGCGCTCAGGGTTAACAGAAGAATCAGCAGGCGATCGCCATTACAAATTTTCGGATGAACCCGTCGTTCAACCACCCCATACAGAGACACCGCCACAAACACTGTGCCCCCAAAAGCAATCCAGCCAAACCAGTTCACTGGATCGCGGCGCACCAAATCAAAATGATCCAGCAGCACAAACTGGCGCTGCGTAATCACCTCATTGGCCTCCACAATCACCTCGCCCGCATCAACAGAGATATAGACCGCTTCCTGAGCCTGGGCCGCCAACTCCGCCCGTTCACGGGTGCGATCGGGATCCGTCACCAAATTCGGTTCTAGAGCATTCATCAACAGAGCACTCATCAAATGACGAATCTGAGCATCCGGCAACGCCAACGACAGTTGCATCTCCACCGAATCTTGTAACATCGTGGGCGGAACCCCAGGAGCAATCCCCTGAGACAACATCTGTCGTCCAATCTGTAAGGTAGTGTTGCGAGTTTTTTGCCAATCCTCCGCCGACAAATTCAGGAGTGTATTGGTATACACGGGCCGACCATTCGAGTAGGAGACCTGCGACAACTGCTCCAGAGCCTGAGCATACCGCTCACGAGCCGCTTCAACCCCACTGACGACCCCCTCAAACTCCTCCTCACCAAGCCGTTGCGACACAGCCAACAACTGCTCGATGGACTGATTCATAGGGCTAGTCTGAGTCTGCAAGAGATTCGATAGAACCTGAGAGGCACCACTGACTGCTCCCAAACGAGTCGCTTGTAAAATCTGTTCTCGACGATCCTCAACCACCTCCGGCTCCGCCTCAACCAGGGATGACATTTCATCGAGAGGGGAAGCCGGCGCCTCAGCCGCCAGAGCCTGGCTCTCCTCCAGGCGTTGGGAGAGAGTCCATTGAATGGCCCGCCATTCCCAATTTGACGCATTACGCAGATAGCGTTGCACCTCCTGAGAGAGAATCCCCGTATCCACATACGGAAAATCTCCCACCTCTTCTCGCAAGCGATTCCCTTGCTCAAGATAGCGTTTCACCTCGCTGAGCACCCGCTGATTAATCACCGGATCGCCCATCAACACCGGAGACGTCCCCAAACGAGCACTACGGCGGCGTTCTTCTGTCGTTTTGCGATCCTCAACCTGATCCGAGCGGGGGGCCACCAAAGTTTGTGGCGCACGACTGCCCACATCCAGTTTCGGTTGATTATAAAAGCGTTGCCCCAACGCACCCGTCAAGCAGAACACTGCCACCACCGTCGAGACGGGGCCAGATACATTGAGCTTACGAGGGCGGTTGTCGAGCCGAGCCGCTGACCCCTCAGTACCGGCAGCATCACCCGCTGGATTCAGCTCCACAGGATGGCCTGGCGTGCGGCCATCACGCCAGTGATGCCACTTACGCTCAATGCGCCGAGTCAAAAATTGAAGTGTCTTCATAGGGAAATCGGCTGAGTGAGACTCCGAAAACCTCACAGCCTCTATTATAAAGTCGTGCTGTGGCGAGAGCTGAACATTAAGGGCGTGACCCACGGACGAGAGTCTGTCAAAACAACCATAACCAAACAACCATAACCAATTCTTTAACAGGTGTACCAATCGGCTGGACTGGAGAGGAACCATGGCATAGCCCCCAACAAGCCAAGGTTTCACCTCATCAAGCCTCTAGATCTGAGTCTCCCTCAGTTAGGGTAGAGGTCTTCTCTAACGATACATTTTTCTGAGCAATGGGCAACTCCAGCGTTACCGTAGTTCCCGAACCGACCCCAGGACTATCGAGGCGAATCGAGCCGTTCATCATATCCATTAAGTTACGTGAAATCGCCAAGCCAAGACCGGTTCCACCAAAGCGGCGCGTTTTTGAGCCATCGACCATCACAAATGGCTTAAATAATTTGTCCAAGTCCCCCGGGTCAACACCAATGCCGGTATCAATGATATCAACCACCACTCGTTTGCCCCCATAATGGGCCCCATTTTCATCAGCCGCCACCATCACCACCCGAACCTCAAGGCGAATTTCCCCAGTTTCGGTAAACTTGACAGCATTGCCAATAGCATTGAGTAACACCTGTTTGAGTTTGGCGGCATCGGCCCGAACCCAAATCGGCTCATCACTCTCAACGTTAGCGGATAAGGTTAACCCCTTATCGCGCACGGTGGCTTGATTCAATTCTATGGCCTCATCAATCAACTGCATCAGATCAACGGGTTCAATAGCCACGGAGAGGGTTCCGGCTTCGATTTTGGAGATGTCTAAAATGTCATTGATAATTCCCAACAAATGAACCGCCGCATCATCGGCCCGTTGCAAAAACTCCTGTTCCTCGGCTTCGTCGTCGCAGAAGCCGTCCCGTACCAGCCGTAAACTGCCGATGATGCCATTGAGGGGAGTCCGCAGTTCATGGGAAATGGTGGCTAAAAACTCACTTTTGAGGCGGTTGGCGTTTTTGGACTCGTTCCAGGCATCTTCGAGTTCCTGGGCCCAGGTTTTCAAGCGTTCGATCGCCCGATTCAGAGCTTTTGAGAGTTGGTTAAACTCTTGAATAAAGAACTTCGCCGGCATTGGCTCTGAGGCAGTGTTGCACTCAATATTGCGGGCATATTCCCCCAATTTTTCCACGGGACGAGCCAAGTCCTGGGCCAGATAGAGGGTGGCAATGAGGTTTGCCGCTAACAACCCCAGCACGAGGTTAAACATCACCTGACGAATTGGTTCTAGTCCGGCTAAGGCATTATCGAGAGGGGTGATGGCTAAAACCACCCAGCGTCTTTGACGATCATCTCCATCTAGGGAAGAGATAGGAGAATCAATGGCGGTATACCCGCTGAGGAGTTCTTGTTGCGGACTGGTGAAGGAGGACAAATGTTGAAAATCCTGGTTCCCAACCAAGGCGTTCCCCATCAGATTTTCAAGCCGTTCGGCATTGGGTTGACTTTGAATGGTATTGCCAATCAAGGTTGGCATCGGATGTTCTAGGATTACCCCCCATTCATCAATGACAACGGTGGAGCCTGTCAGGGAGCCGGCACGATTGATCGGTTCATCGGGTTTTTCTAGAACTGAGCGTAGACTAATCACATAGGACGGCTCACGGCTATCTTCGAGATAGATGGGGGCACTATAGGTGATTTCTGTCTGTTGATAATTGCGGGAGTCAGGACGGGGCAGGGAACTAAATGCTTGGGCAATGTCAGTTGTGACGAAGAGCCGCCGGTCAAGGCTGATCTCGGAACCGCTCCACCAGCCTTCTGGAGGAGGGGCAAAAATGTTCTGGTCACAAGTTTGGGCGATCGCCTCTTGAGTTTCCAGATTAGTCACTTGCAAACATTGGACTGTATCGGGGAGTTGTTCCCCGAAACTCTCTAAAAACTCTTGGACTCTGGGAGCAGATCCCGACTCCAAAGCCGCCGTTTCGCTAGCAAGCCGCAATTGGGTGGTCAGGGAGTTCGCCTGCTCTTGAATACGATTTCCTTTACGGATGGCACTTTCAGTCAAATTCTGACGGGCTGTTTCTAGTAGGCTAGAACGAGCCTTGCGGAAGGTCACATATTGTCCGATCACGAGGACGGGGACACTCAGCAGGAGAATCCGCGACAGCAAGATGCGGCGAAAAGAAGTCGGACCGAACATAAGCGCAGGTAGAGATTTGGGAAACTTGACGTTTCTCAGGGCGCGAAGTGCCATCGTCAAAAACGTTGAAGGAGTCAGGAGCATTGCAGGAGCCCCGCCGAGGTGCCCAAGGCCAGCCATGACACCTGCATGGCTTTCATCTTAACGTCCTGATGTTGACTTTTTCGAGGGATCTGGGTCAGTTGTTGAGACGACCACCCATTTCCATAAGGGATGTTTGGAGCCGTTGGCACGAATTCGCCAGAGTTGATGTTCGAGGCGCCGGCGTTCTGGATTGGGCATTCCCCAAATAATATTGCGACTCTGCCAGACTAATACTGAGAGAGTCCAACCGACGCAGAGTCCTAGGCCCAGGGTCGGCCAAAGATGCGATCGCAGGGCATACCAGACGGCCACCCAGGTAAAATGCTCTAACCACAGAGAAATCTCCCGGCGCAAGGCCCAGAGGCTGAGGCTACCCACGCTCAGCCAGAGGAAGACCACAAGAGACCAACGGGCAAGGACGGTTAAACGATGGAGGCGCTGGAGTTGAAGCTGAAAGAGTGATAGTTGGGGGTCTGACATGACAAGTTTGGCTCAATCTAAAACACCCCGCATCTTGATTATTGCCCGGATTGGCCCATTTACATCGAGATTGGCTGAGATTAAGATTCCTCGACTGGCGCCACAGTGCTATCCACAGGGGTCTCGGCGGCAGGCTGGGGATGGTTTTTCCGCCATAGAGCCAGGGCTGCGCTGGCGATGAAGATACTGGAGTAAGCCCCCAGAATAAAGCCAATAATCAAGGTTAGGGCAAAGTATTTTAAAGTTTCGCCGCCAAAAATGAAAATGGCCAACAGAGGTAAGACCGTGGTAGCGGTGGTGTTGATGGAACGAGTCAAGGTTTGGTTGACGGCATCGTCGACAATGTCGTTAATGTCGTCATCGGGGTTAAATTTCAGGGTTTCCCGCACCCGGTCATAGATGACAACGGTATCATTGACGGAAAAGCCGACAATGGTCAACAGCGCCACAATAAAGAGGCTATCGGCTTCAAAGTTGCCCAGCAGCCCGAACAGGGCAAACACGCCGATGGTAATCCAGACATCATGAAACAGGGCCACGATCGCAAAGAGGGCGTAATCAAGCTGAAAGCGAATGGTCAGATAGCCGACAATCCCCAAGCTGGCGACGAATAAGGAGAGTAAGCCCGATCGCAGCAAGCGTCGTCCCACCGTTGGCCCCACGGTATCAATTTGGGTTTTCTCAGGGTCAAATGCCCCGAGTTCTGCTTCTAGGGCGGCTTCGAGCTGCAATCGCGCCTCCACATCTAAGTCCATGGTCCGCACCACGAGTCCCTGTTCGTTTTCCCCGAACTCCTGAACGTTGCTTCCGAGTCCCTCGGCGGCCAAAATACGGCGGGCCGCTGTGACATCAATGGGGTCATCACAGGCGTTAGCGATGTTACAGTCTCGCTCCAGCTGGAGGCGGGTTCCTCCCGTGAAGTCTAAGCCAAGGGGCAAGGGAGCGCCAAACTGGGCGATGGACAGTCCCATCGTGAGGGTGCTAATGAGGGCGAGAGCGATGGAAATCGCCCACCAGAGGGTTCGTTGTCGAGTTACGCTCAGTTTCATCGTCGGGATGGGGGCTGGGGGTGCAGAGTGGGAAGGGCTGATGATCGGTCTCTAACTTTTGGCCAGGGGAGGTTGCAGGTTAGGACAGAAAAATTCAGGTTTTTTCAGGTCGGGTAGGGTGAGGACGTAGAACATGAGGCTACGACTACAGGTGATGGCCGTGAACATACTCACCCCTACACCAATGGCAAGGGTTACTGCAAATCCTTTCACTAAACCGGCCCCGAACCAAAATAGGGCTAAACAGGCAATCAGGGTGGTGACGTTACTATCTAAAATACTGGAGAAGGCGCGATAAAAGCCCGACTCTACGGAGCGATAGAGGGTTTTGCCGCCTCGCAGTTCTTCTCGGGTTCGCTCAAAGATGAGAACGTTGGCATCGACGGCCATGCCAATACTTAAGATAAACCCGGCAATCCCCGGTAGGGTTAAGGTCACCCCTAGCAGGGCATAACAGGCAAGAGTGAGGATGGCGTAGATGGTGAGGGAGATGTTGGCGATCGCCCCGGGCAGGCGATAATACACCACCATAAAGACCAGCACCAAAATCAGACCTCCCACCCCAGCATAGATGCTGCGACGAATACTATCTTGTCCCAGGGTGGCGCCAACGGTGCGGTTTTCGACGATTTCCACGGGAACCGGGAGGGCCCCGGCCCGCAGTTGGGTGGCCAAGGTATTGGCATCTTCTAGGCTAAATTGACCGTCAATGCGCGCACCTCCACCGCTAATGCCGGTTTCGGCGTATTCCGCCCCAACCCCTGGGGCGCTAATCAGTTCATCATCGAGGAAAATCCCTAAGCGTCGTCCGGTTCCGGCAATGTTGCGGGTGAGTTCGGCAAATTTTTCGCCCCCTTCCCGGTCAAAGTCAATGACGACGCTCCAAACTCCGTCAATGCGGGTGGAGGTTACATTGGCATCTTCGAGGTTTGTCCCCGTCAGTCCAACCCCTTGATAGAGGCGGTTGTTTAATTCCTCGATTTGCTCTTCTTTGTCAGCAATGGCTTGTTCAGTGGCCGCCAGTTCTGCTTCGCGGCCTTCGCCGATGAGTCGTTCTTGTTCTTGGAATAATTCTAGGAGTTCTTCCTGGCGCACCTGAAGCTGAGCTTGGACTTCCGGGTTGCTGATTTGCTCACGAAATTCGAGTTGGGCGGTTCCCCCCAAAACTCGTTCGGCTTGGGCGGGGTCACTGACCCCCGGAAGCTGAACAGAAATGCGATTTTCGCCAACGGTCTGCACCAGCGGCTCACTCACCCCGAGACCATCAACGCGGTTGCGTACCACCAGCAACACCGCCTCTAGGTCGCGATCGCTGATGACGGGGATTTCTTCCGTCGGCTGCGCTTCAATGGTCAACTGAGACCCCCCTTCTAAGTCCAACCCCAATCGCAGGGGCACTTGAACCAGAATGACGATCGCACTCACTAACAGAATGAAAATCAGGATTAGGAGAGATTGTTGACGACGCATAGCACAGAGTTAGGAAAATCGCAAGTTTTGTTCAATAAACGTCACACCTGCAACGCCACCATTTTCTTAACCGCCTCAACGATTTGGTGAGGTTGAACAATGGTCAAACGTTCGAGGGTTCCGTTATAGGGGGTGGGGATATCCTGGGAGGACAGGCGTAACACCGGTGCGTCGAGTTCATCAAAGAAATGGTCATTGATAGTGGCCGTAATTTCAGCCCCCACTCCGCCGGTTTTCATACATTCTTCCACGACGATAACACGGTGGGTTTTACGAATCGACTCGCCAATGGTGTCTAGGTCATAGGGCTTGAGGGAAATCAAATCAATAATTTCCGGGTCAAACCCTTCTTTTTCTAGGGTTTTCGCCGCTTGGACACAGTGATGACGCATCCGAGAATAGGTTAACAGGGTCACCTGTTCGCCGGGACGCACCACCTCAGCTTTATCAAGAGGGACGATGTAATCCCCATCGGGTAAATCTTCCTTGAGGTTATACAGCAGCACATGTTCAAAGAACAGCACCGGGTTATTGTCGCGAATGGCCGCTTTCAGGAGGCCTTTGGCATTGTAGGGGGTTGAACAGGCGACAATTTTCAGCCCTGGAACGGCCTGAAAATAGGCTTCAAGGCGTTGGGAATGTTCTGCTCCAAGCTGTCGTCCGACTCCACCGGGACCGCGAATGACCATGGGAATCGTAAAGTTTCCGCCGGAGGTGTAGCGCAACATTCCAGCGTTGTTGGCAATTTGGTTAAAGGCCAGCAGGAGAAACCCCATATTCATCCCTTCGATGATGGGACGCAGGCCAGTAATGGCGGCGCCGACGGCCATGCCGGTAAAACTATTCTCGGCGATGGGGGTATCGAGTAAGCGCAGCTCACCATATTTGTCGTAGAGGTCTTTGGTGACTTTATAAGAGCCGCCGTAGTGACCGACATCTTCACCGAGGACGAAAACAGTCTCATCACGAGCCATTTCTTCGTCGATGGCTTGCTTCAAGGCGTTGAAAAATAGGGTTTCTGCCATTGCAACGGGAGTCCGAACTGGGTTATCGATATACGTTGATCCAAGTCATTCTACCCTGAGCGGGGACGGTTTGGACGGCACTGGCAATCGGGGCCGATCGCCGAGGTTGGCCCCGAGGGAAGAATAGGCTTAATAGCCATAGGGATCTGCCGGTTCTGGGATGGGTTCGAGGGTTTCGGCCAGGATGACCACTTGGCGGCGGTCTTCGATGCGATCGGACTTCATTTCGCCCCGAATCCGCAGCCAGCCATCGGGTTCAAACTCCTGGCGGGAGGTTCCAGCGGGCAATTCTACGGGCAACCCCACAGGATAGGCATCGGCGGCACAACAGGTAATCATGAACCGGGCCACAATCATAAGGTTATCGTCCAGGTTGGGGGGATGCACCACAAACCCTTTAACATCCACCGGCTGTCCGGCGTAGGCGTCAGGCTCAGGATAGACGCTGAGGGTTCGTGTCCAATCGACGATGCTGCGGTCTTCGGGGTTGTTGGCGCCTCGGAAGCTTTCGGGTTCGATGCGGGTCATGGAGAGAAAGTCTGTGACCCCCCGTTCGAGAGCGACTTGGCTGGCGAAGGGACGAGGGGTGAAGACGAGGGCAAAACAGGCCGAGGCCAGGAGGAGTCCCGTGCTCCAGCCGGGGGGAAAGAGGCTGATATGTTGTTGTGGGGCTTCGGGGACTCGTCGCCGCGATCGCAGTTGCAGGGCTTTCCAGATGGAAATCAGCAGAAAGAAAAACCCGGCCAGAATACAGAGCCAAGCAAAGGCGGGATGGATGAGAAGCCGCAGTTTGCCGGTTAGCCAATATTGCATCATCACGACGCCCCAGAGGAAGAGGGTAATGATGTCGAGCCAGAGGAGACGGTTATCGGCCTTGGGTTGGCGCGATCGCCCTAAGGGCTTGGTCGGAGAGGGAATCACCATAACAAACGGAGCAGGAACGAAGGAGCAAACAACAGAAATGGGGCCAACACGAGAGGCCCGGTTAAGACAACGCCTCAGTGATTAGCACCAGGGGTTCGAGTTCGTTGTCAGCTTGGGCGGTGGCATGATCAACAATGCGATCGCGAATGGTCTGGGCCATGATGCGATTGATATGGCGCACACTGGCGCGTCCGTCGAGTTGATACATCACTTCATAGACCCGTTGCACTTGGGTTTGACGGGTTTTGGGGTCGGTGATGGTCTTTTTCTTTTTGCGGCTGTACACGGCGGGTTTTTCTGCCCGTCCCCAATAGAGTTTATATATGTCGCGATCGAGATTGGTCACGCAACGGATTCGGGGCAGGGAAGGAATATCCAGGCTCATGCTGCCATCGTCGAGGCGATGAATCTGGAAATAGCCCCAATGCTTTTCTTGGCGTGCGATCGCCCGGTTAATGGCGAGTTTGAGTTGCATCAGGGTATCGTCGGTTTGGAGGGTCATAGGGGAAGGGAACAGGGAACAGGGAACAGGGAACAGGGAACAGGGAACAGAAACAACGTAGGGGCGTACCCTTGTGGTCGCCCTAGGCAATAGGCAAGCTAGCAATTGGGTGTCCCCAATTTTAGCAGTTGGGCGATTTCTTGTCGGATGGGTTGACTGGGTGTGGCACAATGGCGATCGAGACCTTTTTAGAGCATGTTGACCAATTTTATGGAACTGTCGCAATTAAAGCAGGAACTCGAACTGTTGTCGGAACGCCTGGGGAAAACCCAGGAGTATCTTTGACCTCCCTGCACTCAACGCCAAAATTAAGGATTTAGAACAACTGGCAGCTCAGCCGGAGTTTTGGGAGGATGCAGAACAGGCCCAGGGCATTATGCAAGACCTCAATGACCTGAAGTCCAATGTGAGTCAGTATGGCCAGTGGGTCGATAGCTTGGAAAATGCTCAGACAGTTGTGGAACTGCTGGCTGAGGATGATGCCGTGGATGAGAGTTTGATGGCCGAAGCCGTCGAGACCCTCACTCGTTTGAATCGGGAGTTGGAACAATGGGAGTTTCAACAGATGCTCTCGGGTGAGTATGACAAAGGCGGTGCGGTGTTGAGCATCAATGCTGGGGCCGGGGGAACAGACGCTCAGGATTGGGCGGAGATGCTGCTGCGGATGTATACCCGTTGGGGTCAGCAACAAGGCTATCGCGTCGAAACAATGGAACTCTCGGAGGGGGATGAAGCGGGGATTAAGTCCGTCACCCTGGAGATTCGGGGCCGCTATGCCTATGGCTATCTCAAGTCCGAGAAAGGGACTCATCGTTTGGTTCGTATTTCGCCGTTTAACGCCAATGGTAAACGCCAAACCAGTTTTGCTGGGGTGGAAGTGATGCCCATTTTGGATAGTTCCGTTAAGTTGGAGATTCCTGATACGGATTTGGAAATCACCACCTCTCGTTCGGGTGGGAAAGGCGGACAAAATGTCAACAAGGTGGAGACGGCGGTGCGGGTGCTGCACAAGCCCTCTGGCTTAGCGGTACGCTGTACTCAGGAGCGATCGCAGCTTCAGAATAAGGAGAAAGCCCTGGCTTTGCTGAAGGCGAAACTTCTGGTGATTGCTGAGTCCCAACGCTTACAGGAAATTGCCGAGATTCGCGGTGATATGGTCGAAGCCGCCTGGGGCAACCAAATTCGTAACTATGTCTTCCATCCTTATCAGATGGTCAAAGACCTACGCACGGGCGTGGAGACGACTCAGGTGGATGATGTGATGAACGGAGAACTCGATCCGTTTATTGAGGCCTACCTGCGTCAGGAGAATCAACTGGTGGAGCCGGTCGCGGCCCAACCTTAATGTTACAGCAATCGAAGATTGCCTGATTGATACTCTGAGTTGGGAAAGAATCTCCTACCTATTGCCTATTGCCTATTGCCTATTGCCTATTGCCTTCTTGTCCCCTGTTTTTTGTTCGATTTAGACCAACTTTTGCTATATCATGTCAATCCCTAACCCTTGGCAGAACCGGGTTTTCAGGCGTCGAGTCCTGATCGCTGGACTGTTACTGGTTGGGGGACTTTTTCTGGGTTTTCGTCTTTTGGCTCCTATTCCGGCACGAATTATCCCGCCCGCGTCTCCAGAGGCTCCCGTCAAGGTTTGGGTTCTTGGCTCTCCGGTGACGTCCTTGTTCTACCACAACAGTCTAATTTTGCCCGACGACTCGGGGCGGTGGATTGAATATTCCTTTGGCGATCGCGAGGTGTTTGCCTATAATCGGGGGCGACTGATTAACCTAGCCCAAGCCGTGCTATACCCCACTCCCGCCGTCTTGGGGCGACAAACCTTCAACGCGGCCCAGTGGGAGCGTCGAAAACAGCGAAACCAGAATCGGGGTCAACAATTGGCCATGGAGGTGGAGCGTCAACAGGTGCAAGCTCTCCTAGAGGACCTGAACCAACGCTATGAGTCCGCCGATACCGCGCCCCAGTACAACCCTAACGTGGACTTACACTTTGTCCCCGACGCGGAGTCCTACACCGGTTGGCACACCTGTAACCATCTCGTGGCTCGCTGGCTGCGCCAACTCGGCTGTCGAATCCGGGGTTTAGTGTTTTCAGGCCACTTCCGGGTTGACTAGCTGCTCGATTCCGATTCGCTTTTTTCGGGACTGTCCGGTGCAGCCGCCTGTTTCGCCTGGTCGGCTTTCCGTTTGGCTTCTCGTTCGGCTTCCCGTTCAGCTCGTTTTTTGCGATCGGCTTCCAGGATATCCGCCATCACGCTTTGAGCCTGTTCCATTTTCTCCAGGTTGCTCCGATATAGCTCTAAGTCCTTACGTAGCTTCTCATCAGAGACATTAAGCGTTGCCCCCAACTGATTGAGAAGGTCAGCCAGTTCTTTATCACGGCTGAGTAACTCCCCATCTACGGCTTCGATCGCCGACAATAAGCCAATGGCCAGCAGGCGGCAATACTTAAACCCTTCTCCTCGGGCAAACTGAGCCATCTGTTGCCCAAAGGCGTTATCTCCTGAGGTGATGTTCCCCTCAGATGCCAGAGCAAGTAAATCAGCTTGGGAGAGTTGAGCGGCCGCCTCTCGGATGCTGGCGGCATCACGACGATATTGCTCGGGATCGCCTCCAGTGGCTCGACATAGGGCTGTAAAAATGGAGTTCACGTCCGCCTCTGGCCGATAGCCGTTCATGAAGCGATCGAACGCTGAAACAACCCCGAGGGCATAGACCGGATTGTAGGTAAAATCAACATTGACCGAGAGCAAGTGCATCTCGACCATCATCTCTTCGACGACACGACGATACAAGGAATTGATCGGACGTGTGTGAGTTTGATAAAAATCTCGTTTAGTATCGGAGACAGTACGAACGTTATCCACGGGGCGTTAGGGGAAGATTCAAGTTAATTTCCATTGTGACGGCTTGATGACTATTTGCCAAGGGTGAGGCAAGTCAATTGGCCGGAAGCGGTATCAGAGTTGACAGATGTTTGGCGGACGATGTTTAGCAGACGATTGAGACGTCGCAAGCCCCGAAAACAGTCTTCCGGACTCCTGCTAACGACACAACCGACGCTCTTTTGGGATTTCTCCACCTCGCTTCCTGGCTTGCGCCTAAACCCGCGAGAAATCGCTCGTTCAGCTATCTTCAGATGGATCACCGTCGGGGGTGAGACCCTTAGAGGTCAAGCACCGCCATGGCGGGGACACACCCGTTTTGCTGAAACGAGCGACTTGCAGAGCGCGGAAGGATAGCTAGATTAGCTGGCAACGTTACGAGGGACTCCCTCAAGAGCTTCTTCTTCCGTCTCAAAAATTTCAAACACCGAATCCATCATCGTGACTTCAAACACGAGTTTGGCTTCCGGGTGAACATTACAAATTCGGAAACTCCCTTTAACTTTGTCGGCATCCCGCATTCCGGCAACCAACGATGTCAGCCCCGAACTATCAATAAAATTGACCTGTCCGAGATTGACGACGACATGGCGGCTTAGTTTGGAAATGCACTCCTGAAGCTTGAGGCGAAACTGCCAAGCCGTCGTGATATCCAGTCGTCCAGCCGGGGCTAGAACGATGACAGTTGTCCCGTCTTGAGTGGTATGAGTTTTCTGCTCGATGTGGATCACTGACCCTTCCTCGCACTTACTAACAACGGGGATTCGCGCACGGTGAGAAACCGGACTCGGAACACTCCCCTGTTGGCATACACTACCAGATTAGTGACTGTTCAGCTTCACCCCCCACGGAGATTCCCCTCGTTAGTGTCATCCTAACCTAGATTGACTCAGACGTAGCAGTCCAGTTAGCCCAATCTTGGGGTTTGAGAAATTCCTCGTACAGTTGGGCTTCTCGAGTTCCGGGTTCAGGCTCATAGCCATATTCCCAGCGAACTAAGGGGGGAAGAGACATGAGGATGGATTCGGTGCGTCCGTTGGTTTGCAGGCCAAAGATGGTGCCGCGATCATAGACGAGGTTAAATTCGACGTAGCGGCCCCGTCGATAGAGTTGGAAATTGCGCTCGTGGTCTCCATACTCAAGTGGGCGACGACGCTCAACGATAGGTTCGTAGGCGGGGAGGAAGGAATGACCGCAGGATTGGGCTAAGCCAAATAGGGACTCCCAATCACGGGTTTCAATCTCACCGAGTTTGCGACTATAGTCGGCGGCGGGTCCGTCGGCATGGGGGCCGCGATAGAGTTCCCCTTGTCCGTCTTGGTAGTCGAAGAAAATGCCGCCGACGCCTCGGGTTTCTTGGCGATGTTTGAGATAGAAATACTCGTCGCACCAGCGTTTGAAGACGGGATAGTATTCGCTGTGGTGGCGATCGCAGGAGGTTTTCAGGGTTTTATGAAAATGCGCGGCATCCTCGGGGAAGGGATAGTAGGGGGTTAAATCTGCACCACCGCCAAACCACCAGACGGGACCGGCTTCAAAGTAGCGATAGTTGAGGTGAACGGTGGGAATGTAGGGACTGCGGGGATGCAGCACCATGGAGGTTCCGGTGGCGTAGAAGCCATGACCTTCGGCTTCGGGCCGTTGTTTGAGAATCGAGGGGGGGAGTTTGTCGCCAAAAACTTCTGAGAAGTTCACCCCTCCCTGTTCAAACACATTCCCCTCGCGAATCACCCGCGATCGCCCGCCACCGCCTTCGGGACGCTCCCACATATCTTCCCGAAACTGACCGCCGCCATCAATGCGTTCTAACCCCGCACAGATGCTCTCTTGCAGGTCTTTCATGAAGGCACTAATGCGGGACTGGGAATCCTCCGGGGGACGAGTGGAGGTTGGAGAGACCGGAGGCATTGATGTTGAACTCATGCTTTTTTATTAAGAAAAATTGCGATAAATTACAAAGTGTGACGAAATCCGCGATCGCCCAAGAGTGAGCGACTCCAAAGGCGGGTGCTAAGCTGTCATCGTATCAGGTGATCTCAGGGGAATCCCTGTCAATGCTAGGCTAGAGGTGAAGGCCACCCCGCATTATAGAAGAATGGTCCTGAACTTTTTTATCGTTGTTCAAAAATGTATAGTTTTAATAATAAAACTATACAAGGCTGAATCGTTCCCGTAAGCCATCCGTCTTGCCATCGATACTGCTAACCCCTAACCCAAGAGGAGACATCTGTGAACTTGACGTCGAGCAATGCACTGACCCCAGAAGCCGTTTTAAAGGTACTACAGCCGGTTCAAGATCCCGAACTCAATAAAAGCCTGGTGGACTTGAACATGATCCGTCACGTGCAAATTGACGGTGGACTGGTCAGTTTTACCCTAGTCCTAACAACCCCCGCCTGTCCTCTCCGGGAGTTTATTGTCGAGGATTGTGAGAAAGCCGTGCGGACTCTTCCTGGTGTGGAGGAAGTGAAGGTAGAGGTGACCGCCGAAACCCCCAAACAACCCTCGCTCCCCGATCGCCAAGGAATTGATGGCGTTAAAAACATTATCGCCGTCTCCAGTGGTAAAGGAGGGGTCGGTAAAACCAGCGTCGCCGTTAATATGGCCGTCGCCCTAGCCCAAACCGGGGCTAAAGTCGGACTTCTCGACGCCGATATCTATGGCCCCAACGGTCCCAATATGCTGGGGCTTGGAGATGCCAAGGTTATGGTGCGAGAAGGAGCCGATGGTAAGGAGGTGTTAGAACCCGCCTTCAACCATGGGGTGAAACTGGTCTCGATGGCCTTTTTGATTGACAAAGATCAGCCGGTCATTTGGCGCGGCCCGATGCTCAATGGGGTGATTCGTCAATTCCTCTATCAGGTGCAATGGGGAGAATTAGACTATCTGATTGTGGATATGCCCCCAGGAACCGGGGATGCCCAGTTAACCCTGGCACAAGCCGTTCCCATGGCGGGGGTAGTGATTGTCACCACGCCGCAAACGGTGGCTCTGCTGGACTCCCGTAAGGGCTTAAAAATGTTTGAACAGCTAGGGGTTCCCGTCTTGGGCATCATCGAAAATATGAGCTATTTCATCCCCCCCGACCTCCCCGATCGCCAGTATGATATTTTCGGGTCTGGAGGCGGCGAGAAAACGGCCAAGGAATTAAATGTGCCACTATTGGGGCGAGTTCCTCTAGAAATTCCCCTGCGGGAAGGAGGAGACGAGGGGATTCCCATTGTCGTCTCGCAGCCCGAGTCTGCCTCAGCCCAGGCACTCATTAACGCAGCCAAACAGTTAGCGGCCAAGGTCTCTGTGGCCGCGTTTGCGAACCGATAAGAGAGGCAAGAGGCAAAAGGCAAGAGGCAAAAGGCAAGAGGCAAAAGGCAAAAGGCAAGAGGCAAGAGGCAAGAGGGGGGAATCCATCTCTGTTTCATCCTCTGTGTCCTCGGGCAGCCACAGCTCGGCTATCGCTCGCTGACCGCAAGGGCGTGCCCCTACGTGGTTCTCTACCGGCTACTGCCTACTGCCTACTGCCTACTGCCTACTGCCTACTGCCTACTGCCTACTGCCTACTGCCTTCTTCTCCCTGTTCTCCATTTTCCGCAACAATCCAGCCCCCCTATGCTGAACCGCAATTGGCTACAAGCTTGGCAGTCCATTGATTGGACATTACTCATTCTAAGTATTGGTTTAACCGTCTATGCCGGCATTGTGATTCGCAGTAGCCAGCTTAATTTGGAGTACACCGATTGGTGGCAACATTGGCTGACAGGGTCTATTGGTTTGGTCTTGGCCTTGACGATCGCCCGCTGGCGTTATGAAAACCTGATCCAATGGACATGGATTATTTATGTGCTGACCAATTTGTCGCTGATTGCGGTGATTTTCTTGGGAACCACGGCCTTGGGGGCCCAACGCTGGATTACCATTGGTGGCTTTAATATTCAGCCCTCGGAATTTGCCAAGTTGGGGCTAATTATTACCCTGGCGACGATGTTGGAAGGACGAACGGCGGCGAGCTTCCCCACAGTGTTGAAAAGTTTGGCAGTAACGACGATTCCTTGGGCCTTGGTGTTTTTGCAGCCGGATTTAGGAACGTCGTTAGTGTTTGGGGCGGTTACCCTGGGAATGCTCTATTGGGCGAATGCCAATCCCGGCTGGTTGTTGCTGTTGGTGTCGCCGATGATTTCGGCGATTCTGTTCAGTTTGTTGCTTCCCGTGTGGTTTATTTGGGTGGCTGGCATGGGGGTGTTGGCCTGGCTGACAATTCCCGGACGCTGGTTTGGGGCGATCGCCGCGTTGACGGTGAATCTGGTGTCAGGCCGCTTAGGAGAAGTGCTCTGGAATCTGCTCAAACCCTATCAGAAAGACCGGATTGTACTATTTCTCGATCCCAGTCGCGATCCCCTCGGAGGTGGCTATCACTTGATTCAATCTCGTATTGCCATCGGTTCGGGGGAACTTTGGGGGCGCGGTTTTGGCCAGGGCACCCAAACCCAAGGGGGATTTATTCCTGAGCAACATACTGACTTTATTTTTGCAGCAGTTGGGGAGGAATGGGGCTTTGTGGGGGCGATCGCCGTCTTGTTTGTCTTTTGGCTGATTTGTTTGCGCCTGATTATTATTGCCCAAACAGCGAAGGATAATTTTGGCTCGTTATTAGCGGTGGGGGTGTTGTCGATGGTGGTGTTCCAGGTCATCATCAATGTCAGCATGACCATTGGCTTGGCACCAGTGACGGGGATTCCACTCCCCTGGCTTAGTTATGGGCGATCGGCCCTGCTAACGAATTTTTTGGCGGTGGGGTTAGTTGAATCAGTCAATAATCACCGCCAGCGGTTGAAGTTTTAGCGGGGGCGCTGTGGTGGGCTAGAATCGGAATGGTGAATTAGCGAAAAGACTGAAGACTTATGATTCTGCCTGGCTCGGCTGTAGAAGTGATTAACCCTGAAGATACCTATTACCGCTTTACAGGCTCGGTGCAACGGGTCAGCGATGGGAAGGCGGCAGTCTTGTTTGAGGGGGGCAATTGGGATCACTCGGTGACCTTTTTACTCTCGGAGTTGGAGTTAGTGGATGCCAAGGCGGGACGCAAAAAGTAGGGGCGAACCGCAAGTGGCGCGCCCTCTTCTGATGGGGCGAACCCTTGCGGTCGGCGAGCGATCGCCGAGCCGTGGTTGCCCGGCTTTTGGTCTCTCTAGGATAGAGTATGGTTCGTTTACCCCTACCCCAGTTTTCAGAGAATCCCGGCGATCGCGGCGATCGCTTTGCGGAGGTGATCGAGACGGCCACAACCGAGTTTCTGGCCCAATGTCTTGATGGGGATGAGTTACGCTTCCCGACAATGCCCCCGTTTGGCAGTTGGGTGAAGGCGATCGATGAGGAGTCGGGCAATCCCATTTATGGGGTGGTCTATCATGCCACAACCACCCCCATTGATTCAGTGCATCGGGCCCAAGCCTTGGGGATGTCTCTGGAGGAGTTACGCGATCGCCAACCCCAGATTTTCGCCATGTTAAAGACGGAATTTCGGGCGGCGATCGTGGGCTTTGTGGTGCCGGAGTCGGGCCAGGTGTATCAATATTTGCCCCCGCGTCCTCCCCAGATTCACCAAGGGGTGGCCTATTGCACCCCAGAAGAGGTGATTCACTTCAGCGAGGGGTTAGACTTCCTGCGGACGCTGTTAGAAGTCACGAATGCACCGGTTGAGGCGTTAACGGCGGCGGCGATTCGCGAGATTTACCAAATTCGCAAAACGGAACGGGACTGGTTAGTCCGGGCGGGACGAACTCTCAGTTTGCTGCTCAAGGACGACTACGATCGCCTACGCTTGATTCTCGGACAAATCCATCCTTAGATAGTATCTTCAATCAGACTCATTAACCGTTCAATGGGTCAATCCCCTGGGCCCGCAACAACTCCGCCAGTCGTTCGGCCCGTTGGCGTTCCTGCTGTAATTCAACCTCAGCTTGTTCCGCTCGCTGGCGTTCTGTTTCCGCCCGCTGGCGTTCGATTCTAGCCTGTTCATTTCCGGTTAATAGCAAATTCCCCTGATTATCCCACCAACGCAGCCAAGGCAATTCTACGTTGGCATACTGGCCCTGCCAAATTCCTAATTCAACCCCCATCGGGTCAATGGGGTAATGACCCCGTTCATTGGCCGCCACAACCTCATAATGATTGGCAACGAGGCGATAGACCTCTACATTGGCGTTACGGACTTCATAGATGGCATAAAACGCCGGACGGATAATTTGCTCATAGACCCAAAACTTGCCCGGTTTTTGGCGGTCTCCAGATAGTTCAGCGACGGGGGTGCGATCGCGTTCTTCGGAACCATCCCCTGAGACAAATTCAATAGCAATCAAAGGGGGAATATACTCCTGCCATAACACATACGAACGCCTTAATTGTCCATCAAGACTGGGCGGAACGTTCGGAACATAAAACCAGTCGGGACATTCCGCGCCCCGTTCTGGGGGTTCAGTTAGTCGCCAATAAATTCCACAATCTTGACCGATGGCGTACTGGTGGTCTGGATGCAGGCGATCGAGGGTTGTCCCGATGGAATCCGTCAGTAAACTACTTTGGGGATGCTCCTGAAAGTTTTTCACGAAAGTACCATCGGAGTCGGGGAGTTGGGTATGGTCGGGAAGGCTGGTAATTCCCAATTCAGAGGATTTGGCGATGGTCATATAGCAAAAGTTGGTCTGAATAGGACAAAAAACAGGGGACAAGAAGGCAACAGGCAACAGGCAACAGGTGGGGGATTTTCTTCCAACTCAGAGTGTCAATCGGGCAGTCTTCAATTGCTATAGTCACTCAGTTCTCATCGCAGGTTATGACCGCTAGTTTAGCAGTTTGCCACCGGATCATCATGCTGCGTAAGCAACTCGGGTGGCGACGGGGTTTCTCTGAAGGCTAATCGATGCAACGGCGATCCTTACCTGGCTGTGCGAAGATAGCAGCAAATCGTCTCTATCGCCCCTAATTCTTCATGAGAGAGCAATTCGCCCAACAGGCCCTAGCCCAACTCCCGAAAATCCTGACTCAGCTCGATCGCAACCCCCATAGCCCCACCTACGGTTGTTTCGATCGCAACTTCTGGCACTATAAAATCATCGACTTCCCCAGTGGGATGTCTCAGGAGTTCGTCTATCCCCTAGCCTTGGCCTACTCCCTCGACATTCCCGATAACCCCTATTATCAAAAACCCATCCTCAGAGAATGGGGCGAAGCGGCGTTAATATATATGTTAACCAGCGCCCACCGAGACGGCTCTTGTGATGATTACTTCCCTTTTGAACGAGCCGGAGGGGCCACAGCCTTCTCCCTCTTAGCAGGGTTAGAAAGTTACCAACTCCTGCAACTGGACAACTACAAAGTTCTCAAATTCTTTGAAAAACGGGCCGACTGGCTCTCCCATCACAACGAAAGCGGCCAACTCACCAATCACCAAGCCCTGATTGTTCTTTGCTTAGAACTGGCTTCAGGGCTACTACAACAACCCTCGAAGTGGGCCCGCGCCAAATCTCGCCGCTTAGACCGGGTTTTAGAATGGCAAAGTGAGGAAGGCTGGTTTAAGGAGTATGAAGGCTGTGATCCTGGCTATCATACCCTGACCATTTGGTGTTTAGCGAGACTGGAACAGGTGCGATCGCACCCTGATGACCGACTGCGAGAGGCCCTCACCCGGGCCGTGCAGTTAGCGGGCCAGTTCATCCATCCCGACGGCACCTTTGGCGGCGAATACGGCAGCCGCAACACCTACAACTTCTTCCCCCATGGCTTTGAACTGGTGGGCCGATGGATGCCCTCAGCCTTGAGTATTAATGATCGCTTCGGGCAAGGCCTGGCCAAGGGACTCGGTCCCTGCTACGCCGACGATCACATTGTCGGCCATCATACCTGGAATTATCTCCTGGCCTGGCGTGATTTTGTCGGCGATCGCCCCCCTCTTCCCCCCCGCCGAGTGGGACGCACCTACCTCGAAGAAGCCCAAATCCTCATCGACCGTCGCACCAGTCTTCCCCCCCTTCCCCAAAACGCAGCAGCCGACGCGCTCCCCGTTGATGCTAAGACCCCCAAGGAGGCCACCGTTGAACTCTACATCGCCCTCAACAAAGGAGGAACCTTTAAACTTTTCCGAGATGGTCAACTCGCAGCTTCTGATACACAAATCTCTCTAAATGTCAAGTCTGGGCGCAAACTTAAAACGGCCGTGGGGCATCTCGTGGGGCAGTATGACACAGACATTCAAGTCCACGAGATGACCGTGATGGGAAATCTCGGCTGGGCCAAACAGCCACAGATGACCCCATTCAAGCTGATGCTGTTGCGAGTGGTCATGCTCAGTGGTGGGCGTTTCTTCCCGAACCTGATTCGGCGTATCTTGCAAGGGATGTTGATTACCGGCAAGAAACCGGCGCCCTATCAACTCAAGCGGCGATTTAGTTGGGAAAATGGACAATGGGTGGTGACCGACGAACTCACCGGCAGTTCCTGGCAAGATGTGGTTTCGGCAGGGATTGGTTGCGATCAGACGTCAATTTATGTGGTGATGAGTCGCACCTTCTCCCTGAATCAATTACGCTCTTGGATTGACCTAACCGCCGCTATTGAGCAGCTTCCGAACAAGGCCCCGCTACGGTTAGAACGAAAACTCTAGGGAATCGAACAAGGAGGACGGGAGACAGAGCCTCCCCAGAGGCGTTCCCCCACAGAGCCAGGGAACGAGGCGTAGGGATAGGTTTTTCCCTGTTCCGGTGTTCCCTGTTCCCTGTTCTGGTGTTCCCTTCCCCCTACGCAAACTTCTCAATCCGGCGTTTATAGCGCAAATCAGCTTTAGCGTAGAGTTCCCGGAGTTGCACAGTGCGCTCTTTCCAGGCATTGAGGGTGTTCACATCTGGGGATTTGAGATAAGCTTG
Organism: Sodalinema gerasimenkoae IPPAS B-353; assembly: GCF_009846485.1. Lineage (GTDB taxonomy): Bacteria > Cyanobacteriota > Cyanobacteriia > Cyanobacteriales > Geitlerinemataceae > Sodalinema > Sodalinema gerasimenkoae. Next base: position 531,579 of record NZ_ML776472.1, on the reverse strand, counting down.
GAAAGCTTGACGCTCAGCCTCCATCAACCGCTGACAGAGGTTAACCGCTTCAACCACCAGGGCATGAGCCTGTTGACCGGGTTTAGCATTGGGGTTGAATGACTTGTAGAGATATTGCACAAAGTCAATCACCATAAAGCTGCCAACCAGGCCCGGAATGGCAATAATCAGAAATTTAAGTTGGTTCATAGCACAGCCGCAGAAATTTATCAACTAAATCAAGAGTACCACCATCTCTGAGAGCAGGAAAGTGATCACCATTATTCAGGGGATCTCCCCCAACCTGGGGACTACGGCCCTCGGCCGACAAAAATGCCCGTAAATATACTTAAGAGGGTCTACAGTCAACAAGGCGGTAGATTAACTTACACATAATAGGTTAATCTACCGCCTTATCTAATAGATCGACTTGGTTTGTCCAGTACAATCAAAATTGTTATTGTTGTTAAACTTTGACCTAGTGATGTGATTTAATCAGTCTTTAAAAGCCGGTATTAGACCTGGAATCATTCCATAGATAGATTTTTGCGGAATCGGCTCTTTGTTAAAATCGTTGACTGGGTTACCCCACTTTGTCGAATCAAGGATGATTGAATTTGTAAAAAGTTATTTTTTGGTGCTAAGCTTAATTGATAAATAATCGAGTCAAACTGGAAAAGTTACCAGTCATGCCCTCATGCTGTTTCCCCATCAAGTTCATTGTGAAGTGGAGTCTAAGGTAAGCTTAGAAATTGAAACCCCTAGGATGATACTTTGGGACGATCGCCCGACCATTACGAATTCTCAGGCGTTTCAGTCTCTCCTCAATGCTACCTTTGATGCCATCCTTATTGCTAATGATGAGGGCCACTATGTTGAGGCTAACCCCGCGGCCTGTCAGTTGTTTGGATTACAGCATGAGCAACTTGTAGGACGCTCTATCCGCGACTTCGTTGCGGCTGACTTTGATGTTCACAAGGGCTGGCAGACATTTTTAGCCCAAGGCCAGGATCACGGTGAGTTTTGTCTCATTCGAGGCGATGGGACAGTGCGCCAAGTTGAATATACCGCCACTGCCAACTTCGTCCCCCATCGCCACCTGTCAATTTTTCGAGATGTGACGCCGCAAAAAGCAGCCCAAACCCAAATTCGTACCCTTTGTAATGCCCTGAGTCACGCTAGGGCCAACCGGAAGAACGAGTCTGAGGCAATCCCCCATACCTCACCGGCCGATGGACAGTATCGTCTCCAGCAAATTGCCCATCACATTCCGGGAGTGATGTACCAATTTTGCCTCGAACCCGATGGAACCATGTACTTTCCCTATGTCAGCGAGGGAACACAAAGCATCTATGGTATCAGTCCTGAAACCGTAGAGGAAAATTGTAATGTCGTGTTTGAGATCATTCACCCCGAGGATTTGCCCTACGTCAGTCAATCCATCTTCGAGTCCGCCAAACATCTCAGCCCCTGGTATTGCGAATATCGTATTAATCATCCTAATGGCAGTCAACTCTGGCTCGTTGGGAATGCTACACCACAGCAGGATGACAACGGTAGAATTATTTGGTACGGCTACATTCAAGACATCACCGACCAAAAAGTCAGCCAACTGATTCTGCAAGCTAGCGAAAATAAGTTTCGTAATGTCATCGAGAATATCAATGACATGGTATTTACCATTGACCCTGATGGAACCTTTGGCTACGTTAGCCCTGCCTTTAAGAACATTATGGGCTATGAGCCTACGGATTTATCCAATCAGCTCTTTTCCATCTTTATCTATCCCGAAGACTTACAGATTTGTCTGGATAAGTTTGAATCCGTCCTCAATGGAGAAAAGGTCGAGGATCTTGAGTGCCGAATCAGGCATGAGGATGGTCATTATTACTGGCATCGGTCAAACCTTTCACCGCTTCACAGCCAAGACGGTGATGTCGAGTCTTGCTTAGGTATTGCCAGCTATATTGACAATCGTAAACAGTCCGAAATTGCCCTGCGAGAAAGCAAGGCCCGTTTAGATTTTTTACTTCAAGGGGTTGGGGACGGAATTTGGGACTGGAATATGCAAACCAATACCATTAACTATTCTCCCGAATGGCTGATTCTTTTGGGCTGTGATGCCAATCAGCCAACCCAAAACAAAGCCGAGGAGTGGGAGAATCGCCTGCATCCTGACGATAGAGATATGGCGCATCAGGATATGGCGCGCTATCTAAAAGGAGAAACTCCCTATTATCAAAGTGAACATCGGCTGCGTTGTGAAGATGGAACCTATAAGTGGATTTTGTCTCGTGGACAGGTCATCGAGCGAGATGAGCAGGGAAACCCGGTTCAGTTCATTGGCTTATTTAGTGATATTTCTGAGCGTAAAGCCAATGAAGCGGCTCTGGAAAACCTAACCAATCAACTCAAACAAGCGCAGCAAGTGGCTCATATTGGTCACTGGTCTTTTGACTTGAAAACTCAAAAACTGTCTTGGTCAGATCAGGTATTTCGTATTTTTGGCATTAGTCCTAACGAACCCGAACCTACCTTTACGGAGCATCTTCGACAGATTCATCCTGAGGATCAGTATATATTTGAAAAACGTCTGGTTGAGGCAGCATTGGGAATTCCTCAAAACTTTGATTACCGGGGAGTTCGTCCTAATGGAGAAGTACGCTATATCAATAGTCGTCTTGAGTTAGAGTTTCATCAGGGCCAGGTGGTGCAAATTTTTGGTACTGCCATGGATGTGACTGAACGCAAGGTTGCCGAACTCGAATTGGAGCGATTTTTTACCGTCGGGTTAGACTTGCTCTGCATTGCTGATACGAGCGGTCGTTTTCATCGCCTAAACCGGGCTTGGGAAGAAACCTTAGGCTATAACCTGAATGAACTAAAACAACAATCCTTCTTAGAGTTTGTCCATCCCGAAGATGTTGAAGCAACCTTAGAGGCAGTTGCTGAGTTAAGGAATAACAAGGAAGTCACTCGATTTGTAAACCGCTATCGTGATAAACAAGGCAGCTATCATTATCTCGAATGGGTATCGGCTCCGTATGGAGAGGTTATTTATGCTGCTGCAAGAGATATCACGTCACGTTTACAAGTCGAAGCCGCACTTAAGTCATTAGCCAGTCGAAGTCAACTGTTAAATTCAATTAGTGATGAAATTCGTAATTCTCTCGACTTGAATACGATTTTGCAAAATGCAGTTAATGCAATTGTGGCAGAGCTTCAGGTCAATATTTGTACCTTCGGCTGGTATGACGGTCAGGTAGATCCCCCCCAATGGCAGGTTTCCAAGGAGCAAAAGAACTCAGAACTGGCGAGTTGGATAGGTGTGTATCACCTCGATGAGTTCCCTAAGTTCTTGGAACATGTTCTAAATGAAGAACCTTATCAAGTTGACATTGAAGACTCTCAAGACTATGAATTGACAAGATTTTGTAAAGAGTCAGGCGTTGCAACCTATTTACTACTCCCCCTTCATACTACTGGGGGAAAAATTGGTGGGTTTGAAATGGGGCGTATTTCTAGAGATCGCCTCTGGGAAGAGGATGAAATTGATATATTAAACAGCATTGTCAATCAGGTGACGATCGCCATTCAACAAGCTCAACTCTATGAAGACTCTCAACAAAAAACTCAGGCCCTTGAGAACGCCTATCGGGAACTGCAAGAGACGCAAGTCCAACTGATTCAAGCCGAAAAAATGTCCAGTTTAGGCCAGTTAGTGGGAGGGGTTGCCCATGAGCTGAATAATCCGGTTAGTTTTGTCTATGGCAACCTGGCTCATGTCGCAGACTATGCTCAGGACTTACTGCATCTACTGAATCGCTATCAAGATATTTATGGGACTTCGGACGCGGCGATCGCCGATTGTATTGAGGAGATTGACTTAGACTTCTTGATGGAAGATTTCCCAAAAACCATTAACTCCATGAAAGTCGGGGCGGAGCGTATCCGGGATATCGTCAAGTCCTTACGAACCTTCTCCCGTTTGGATGAGGCGGATTTTAAGGAGGTGAATCTACACGAGAACTTAGATAGCACTTTGCTGATTCTGCAAAATCGCCTCAATGGCCGAGGGGGAACCCCAGAAATTGAAGTTATCAAGGACTATGGGAACTTACCAAAGGTCGCCTGCTACAGTGGCTTGCTCAATCAAGTCTTTATGAATCTCCTCATCAACGCCATTGATGCGATCGAGGAACAGCGGCATTGCGGAGTAGCGGACAGAACGTCAGACTATCATGGCCGACTCGTCCTCTCAACTCGCTTGGAGGGAGAGATGATCTCGATTCAGATTGAAGATAATGGCATTGGTATCCTCCCTCAGGTTCAGGAGAAAATTTTTAATCCCTTCTTTACCACCAAACCCATTGGTTCGGGAACAGGGATGGGACTCTCAACTAGCTATCAGATTATCACCCAGAATCACAAGGGGCAGCTCTACTGTACCTCGGTTCCTGGCCAAGGGAGCTGCTTTATGATTCGCCTTCCCCGTTGACGGCTTCGACTACGAGATAGTCCTCGATCGCTATCAGCCAAGATGCGTTCTCGATGCTCTGCGGAACACTCCAAACTCAGCCCAGGTAACGTTTTTGATGAATTTACTGACGATTCTCAAAAATTTGTTATAGTCTAAGTGTCTTTCCGCAGAATCTATCCCAACTCTTGCTATCTATCCCCGCCTATCTCAACTATGAACAGTCCCCATTTTATTGTTGTTGGTGCTCACAAATCTGGAACTTCGTCATTGCACACCTATTTAAACCAGCATCCAGAGATTTGCTTACCCCCTAAAAAAGGACTAGATCTTCTCTCTCGCCGGAATTTCAAAGAACTTGAGGAAGCAAGAGAATATCTCAGTCAATTTGAGGAAGCTGAATCGGGTCAAGTGTTGGGTGAAGTTTCTAGTGTTTATCTACATGGAGGACAAAAGTTTGTTGAGAAACTCAAACACCTATTCCCAGAGATAAAAATTATTGCAATTCTCAGAAATCCCATTGAGAGGGCCTATTCTCATGCCCTTTGGGATCATCGTAATCACGCTTACACTCAAGATGAACTCGATAATCTTGACCAGTATTTTCATCAGTCGATTATGACATCGACAAAATTTCTCATACCGGGACAGTATCATACCCACCTTCAAACCTATTTGTCGCACTTTGATCGCGGTCAAATCAAGCTTTTTCGTCATGAAGATTTCATCAAAAATTCAGATGATTTTTTTGCCGAGATCTTCGACTTTGTTGGGGTTGATCCAACGTTTCACCCAGATATGTCATCACGGCTCCATGTTGGCTCTGTTCAGTTGTCTAACCCCTACAGAACCCTGTTGAAACAAGGTGAATCAATGAGGTCGGTGGTCAAGCTTTTTATGCCTAAGGCAATGCGTCAATTCATTCGAGATAAGCTATATGCCAAGAGCTATGCACCGAAACCATTGATGTCTAAGGATCTTAGGCTTGAGCTAATCAACTATTTTCATGATGAAGTGATTCACTTGCAAGAACTGACAGGATTGGAGGTGTCCCATTGGCTCAAGATGCCAGAGAGCGAATCTGCAAGCGGCAGTTAGGGAGATAGGGGGGATGAGGCTGCATACAGGGGGCCTGCGGGGAATCAACCATTCCCTGATGCCCTTAGGAACGCCCCAAACCCAGTCTAGGTAACGTTTTCAGTGAATTTACTGACAAACCCAAAAAAGAGTGTTATACTCTATGTAGATTTACGCAAGGTTTACAGGAGGGCGTAATCGTTAACCGCTAACAGGGATAGAAGGCGGTAGCGATTAGCCCTCTTTCTTTTTTTTAGGGAACAGGGAACAGGGAACAGGCAATAGGCAATAGGCAATAGGGAACAGGCAATAGGCAATAGGGGGGAGTAGCGGTAGGATGTGTTCCGGCATCGGTGAGGGTTGTGACCTCGGTCCATCACGTTAAAATTGCCGGAACGCATCACTTAGGCTTAGGCAGGCTTAGGCAGTCGGTACGCGGGAGGTTTCGCTCATGGCTTGTTGAGCGTCGTTGAGGTGTTTGGCGAGGGTTTCTGGGGGGAGGGGGCCACGGAGATGGGCCCAGGGGAGGACGCGATCGCCCTCGTAGTCCTGATGAACATAGTAATCGAGGGGAGGCAGTTGTCCTCGTAACTGTTTAAAGGCCCGTTTGTAACTGCCGACGGTGTCGCCATAATCCCGTACTAACTCCAATAACGAGGAAAGACGGCGATCGCCCCGGGCAATGAGAGCCTGAATCACTGACCAGTTATAACTTTCTGGGCGAAAGTCCATCCCCTGCGATCGCAAGGCTTTCTCCAAAACTTTCAACCGTTTCTTGGCCCGAGGATTCACCCCATAAGCCTGAAACGGTGTATGGGCCTTGGGGACAAAGGTACTACAGCCGAGGGTTAACCGTAATCCCGGAACCTCCCGTTTCAACTGCGTCATCATCTCCACCGTCTGGCTGACATCATCATCCGTCTCCCCAGGGATGCCCACCATGCCATAGAGTTTAACCCCCCTCAAGCCACCCGCTTTGGCCTGTTGGGCGGCCTGAACAATCTCGTCATTGTGCAACTTCTTATTAATCACCCGCCGTAACCGTTCTGATCCCGTTTCCACCGCAATCGTGATCGATTTGGTTCCTCGCTTGGTCAAAATTTGGGCTAACTTGGGAGTCACCGTATTGGTGCGTACTGAGGCAATACTCAATCGTAGGTCATCGTAGCGGTCTTGGGCGAGATAGTCTAACACCGCCTCAAACTCGGGATGTTGGGTAATCGAGGCCCCCAATAAGCCTAGGCGATCGCTCACCCCCACCCCCCGTTCAATGGCGGGAATCAGAGACTCCTCTAAACTGGCAGTCCGAAAGGGAAGCGTCAGATAACTGGCTAAACAGAAACGGCACATTTCTGGACAACTGCGCACCACCTCCACCATATAGATATTCTCCCAGGCGGCCTGTTGCGTCACCACCGAAGAGGTTGACAGCGTATTCCCCCGATAGGTTTGTTTCTCGACTTGGGGGGGAATCTGAGACTCCCTGGGGGTAATTGAGGCGATCGCCCCCTCGGCACTGTAATAGCGCACCTCATATAAACTGGGACTATACACCCCCGGCACCTGGGCCAAGCGTCGTAACTGTTCCCCCCGTGGGGCCCCACGCACCTCCTGACAGGCATCGAGAAAGTTGGGAATCAAATCCTCCCCATCCCCGAGCAGGATAATATCGAAGAAATCGGCAAAAGGTTCAGGATTGGCCGTCAACACCGGGCCACCGCCAAACACGAGGGGATGGCGATCATCGCGAAACTCAGAGCGTATGGGAATCTGCAACGACTCCAACATACTGAGGATATTCACATAATCCAGTTCCCAGGAGAGGGAGAACCCCAACAAATCCACCTCATTAGGGAGGGGTTCGCTGACATCCATAAATAGGCGACTAACGGAAACATCCTCACGCATGGCTAGGGTGGCCCAAACCACCTGATAGCCGAGGCTGGTGATGCCCACACTGTAGGTATTGGGAAAGGCAAAAATCACCCCTAGGGCGTTCGCCTCCGGCGAGACTGGCTCAAACAACAGGCGTTCATCGGCAAAAACAGAAGCATTCACAGGGCTAGATTTATTATCCCAAACACAGATGCCTTCATCTTAACCAGGATTGCTACCGAGACCGAGGCGATCGCCCCGTCCGCCTCTGCGGAATTTCATCGACGTCAGGGAGCGATCGCGTTAGAATAGCCGGAAAGCCTACGTCTTTCCCAAACTGTGAATGCTACATCGCAAGCTCTATCAATTCTGCTGTGAAGGTCGTGAAGTCTGTGTCTTCCTACGAGATCAACAACGCTGGATTGATCGCGCCCAAATTATCGATATTGAGGGAGATCTCGTCACCATCCGCTACGAATCGGATGAAGATGATGAAATCTGCGCCTGGGAAGAACTTGTGCGTCTCGACAGCATCGGTTCTGTCAGCCAAAAAATCGCCAGTGTCCCCAAAGGAGGCTTTGAACCCCTAATCGCTGAGGATTGTCCAGACGCGGAGAAAATTCGCAAAAGTCATCCTGAATCCAACTCCGACTAACTCCCAAAATTCTCTCGACAACCGGGCGACCCCCAGGCAGCTCGGTTGTCTATTTCTGGGAAATGCCCCCCTTCGCTTGTGGGTGTGGTAAGCTGAAACTCAATGTCGTGCTTCTCAGTTTCTTATGGCTCGCTACACTGCTATTTTCGTTGTAGCCGCTCCAGTCGAGCACGTCAGGCAGATTCTGCCTGAACTCCTCCAAGCGTGCGACTTCGAGCCAATCTACCAGACCGAAGATTACTTTATGGCCCGGGAAACCCCAGGGCGGGTTTCTTTTTCAAAACTGGTCACGGTTGATGTTCTCATCGATGTCCCCCTCGATGAAAAATCAGAAGTACGGCTGAATTTCGTGGTAAAAAACGAAGAACTGCCCCTGCAAGTGAACAACCACTGTCAGATCATGTTCGAGTCCGTGAAAGCAGCCGTCGTTGAGAGTCAGCAGTGGCAACTCCTAGAAACAGTGTCCGGCTGAATCCCCCCGAACTACAAAGCCCCCAACATCCTAGAGGTGTTGGGGGCTTTCGGGATTAATCGCGAATCTGAACCGGCATCACCAAGTGAATCATCTTCGTTCCCCCCAGGGGGGTGAGAATCACCGGGGAAGTGGCGGTGTTTAACTGAAGTTGGATTTCTGTGGATTGGAGATTGCGCAAGGATTCCATGACGTACTTGACATTGAAGGCAATCTCTAGACTCTCTCCAGAAATTTGCGCCGGTAAACATTCCGTCCCACTGCCCACATCGGCCGCATCTACCCCCAGGGTGACCTGTTGGCTACCACTGTCAAAGCTGAACTTGACGATGTTATTTTTGCGATCGGCAATGACGGCAATGCGTTCTAAGGCACTGAGAAGGGCGCGGCGATCGAGATTGGCTTGATTGTCAAATTCTCGGGGAATCAGTTGCCGATAGGCGGGATATGCCCCCTCTAGGGTACGACTGGTGAGGCGACGGTCTGCCACCTCAAACACCGCTTGTCCTTCGTCGATGGAGAGGGTTAAGGGGGTGGGGGTGGCTCGTTTGCCAATGGTGCGCTCTAATTCCCGCAGGGCCTGGGCGGGAACGGTGACCTCAAACACCTCATCATCCCCAAGATTCATGGCGGGGCTATCCCCATCATTGAGGGCTTCGACGACGGCTAGACGATGACCGTCGGTGGCGGCAAATTCAATGCCATCGGCTCGAACTGCCAGGTGAACGCCCGTTAGGACTTGTTTGGTTTCATCGGAACTGGTGGCGAATAGGGTACCTCGCAAGCCTTCGAGGAGGGACTCACTGCCGAGTTGAATCACTTTGCCATCTTCAATGGCGGGGAGTTCCGGGAACTCCTCAACACTCATTCCCTGGACTTTATAGGTTCCTGAGAGGGAGGTGAGGGTGGTTTGATAACTGTCTTCGTGTTGTTCTAGGGTGAGATCTCCCTCGGGGAGTCGGGAGACAATGTCATTGAGAAGTTTGGCGGGGAGGGCCACGTCCCCACTGGTCTCGACTTGGGCGGGAAAACTGGTGCGAATCCCGAGGCTAAGGTCGAAGCCAGTCAGTTGAATCTGTTGCTGTTGGGCATCGGCGGTGAGGCGGATATTAGCTAAAACCGGATGCGTTGGACGGGAGGGAACAGCATGGATGGCGAGGGATAGATGGGTGTTGAGTTCCCCTTGGGTGCAAACCAGTTTCATAGTGGGTCAATTGGAGAAGGATGCGGGTCAAAATTCAGGCTGTTGTGCAATGGCACAGCCTTAAGAGGTTACCATGAGCCTGTGCGACGCGGTTCGGGAGGCTGGGTGAGATGATGGTATTGCCATTGAGGGCGATCGCCTCTCAGATTTTACTATTGTTGGTGGCCGTGGCGATCGAGTCAACGGTGTTTCATCGCCGCTTGGCCGTGAGCCGACGTATGAGTGTTCAATATGCCCTCGCCCTTGATTTACTCTGTGTGGCGTTGGGTTGGCTGGGCTTCTTTGTCATTGTTGAGATGTTTGGCTCTCATCCCTGGATGATTCAGGTGATGGGGTATGTGTTCACGGGCCGTTTTATCGCCAGTCCCGGCCGAGATGGGATTGAGTCGGTGTTGGCTGGGGCCACGATTTTGTTGTTCTTTAGTAGCTTTTTTCTGAAAACCCAGGCGCTATATCACTTTCAACGCCTTAACATCTTTCCGTTTGAGAGTGAGGGGTTATATCAGCAGTTTCAGCGCGCCAAAACCCAACGACTGGTTCGCTATCAGATCCGGGTTGACCAGGATCGCACGATTTTATTAGCTCATGGCTTGAGTCACGGGGCGATTTTTCTACTCTTGGTGGTGATGATTCTCGGACTCTAGGGACGCTTGAGGGAGTTTGGCCCAGATCCAGAAAGCCGCCTCAAGTGGGGCGGCTTCTGACGATGAAGTATGGCATTTTTTACGTGCTTAAAACAGTTTTTTAATCGAACGGGACACTGACGACCGGGAATAAGCCGGGATGACGACAAGTAAAAGAACCGATTGATTGAAACACCGAGTGGCCTAAGCCGTTTCGAGCCAGTCAAAAATGCGATCAAGTTGTTCGAGATTGATCAGTCCGTATTGCCACAGAACCATGGGGAAGGCATTGGGAGCGTTCTCACCGTGGCGCAGCGCTAAATCGATGGAGTTGGAGGGAACAGACAAATCGTCTTGTAAAAAACGAATCAGTTTTGCGAGCTTGTTAAATTTCATGATCCTAAAATGAGTCCTTTTCTCGGACATCCTTACTATGCAATACATTGACAGGGAACTCTGCGATCGATATAACCCTTTCGGTGTGATCTTGATCGCTTTGGGGTGCGATCGCATCACAGACCGGTTTTCCTGCAAAGTTCCCCTGATTCCTGCGATCCCCACTGGGGTCAAGGTTCAGTCTTTTGGGAGAGGCTGTTATCCCAAAAGCCTGTTAGATCGCAGTATTTCCCCGACATTGAACTCGTTACAGAGTCCTAGGATACTAGAACAAACCGTCTATTATTCCGGTAATGTTTAGACCCGTTTCTAATATCAGTGACACCACTGAGGTAACCCCTGATTTACCCCAATTTACTCCGCAAAGCTGCCGAGTAAACCGGTTCAACCGACCCCACATCAAGATAAACGAGGGATTTTGCCCCAAAAGGGTTCCCCTAGGTTGAGGGACTGGGTCAGTGACTGAGGACGTAACCTCCTATCCCTATTCCCGCCTTACAGTAGCCAACCTGACTGCCTATTACAGCTAGAGTTCCCAAACGAGGGAATAATCCATCTGGACCCAGGAGCATTTCGGGTAAACTTTTGTAAACAGATAGGGAAAAGCAGCATAACACCACTTTTCCCTAACAATCGGGATGACTGGATTCGAACCAGCGGCCCCTTCGTCCCGAACGAAGTGCGCTACCAAGCTGCGCTACATCCCGGCGTTAGATTTCGGATGGGTTAACCATCTTGACACAGGACAGTCTAACACAGACTGAGACAGTTCGTGATTAATTTTGCTGAATCGATGTTGGGGGTCTAGCCCCTGAGCCAAGACCCCATCAACATGGGAGGGTCTCGGCTCCCATGTCAGCTATTGAGTCGTCGCGCCACGAACCCAGACAACCGTTGAGACGAGCGGTTGTCTGACTAGGCTCGCAGCTGCGACGTTGAGCTAGGGGCAGTTGAGCTAGGGGCAGTTGTGGCCGATGCCTATTTCAATTTTTGCTTGATAAAGGCAAGAATCTGCGACACCTGTTTCTTCAAGCCTGCCACTTCTTTTTCCAAACTGGCAACCTTGGCTCGTAAGGCAGCGATCTCGTCGCCTCCCCCCGAGGCCGCAGCGGCTGGGGCGGTGGCCGGTGCAGCGGCGGCTCCCCGAGGTTTTTTGGACTTGGCCATGGCCGCCTTAATGGCCCCGAGAAGTTGTTTTTTCTCAAAGGGCTTCTCAATGAACTCGAAGAACTCAAACGGCTCAGAAATTTTTTCCGTGACTTCCTCCTTGCGGCCCGACATCACCAGCAGTGGGATTTTGCGGAGATTGGCGTCCGCCTGGATTTCCTGAAAGACTTCCCAGCCACTTCGTTTCGGCAGCAGGAAGTCCAACATAATCAGGCTGGGTTTATCGGAGTGAATCTTATTCAAACCTTCTTCGCCATCCTTGGCTTCGACCACATCGAAGTTCCCGGGAGGCAACATACTTTTAACAGTTTTTTGGATGACACGACTGTCATCAATGACTAAAATTTTGTGACTTGCCACGACTGACTCCTTAAGCGGTGCGCGAAGGGATAGGCTGAGGGATAGATGTTTTGCTTTCTAGTGTACCCCACCGGATACAGTCTATCAGGTGGCGCAAACTCGGAGTGGATGCCACAATGAGAAAGACTCATGAGAACGACGGCCCAGGAGGGCGATCGCCCACTCCTCCTCGCGGCTCTACTCGATACGGATTATGACGGACGACGATGGCTGATTTCGATTCCCGCGCCCAACTCCGCGCCGAACTGGCAACACTTCCCCCCTGGCTACGTCGTCCTCTGGGCCAAGCTAGCCAGATGTCTCGGGTGCAGCGGGTCATTAAACAGCGACAAATTCATACCATCTGCGAGGAGGGCCGCTGTCCCAATCGCGGTGAATGCTACGCCCAAGGAACGGCTACGTTCTTACTGATGGGCCCCACCTGCACTCGCTCCTGTGGCTTTTGTCAGGTGGATAAGGGCCATGCGCCGATGCCCTTAGATCCTCAGGAACCCCAGAAGGTGGCCAACGCCGTTGAGGTGCTGCAATTGCGCTATGTGGTCCTGACGGCGGTGGCCCGGGATGATTTAGCCGATGGGGGGGCGGGTTGGTTCGTGAAAACCATGGCCGCCATTCGAGAGTGCAGCCGTCAGACGCACATCGAAGTCCTTACCCCTGACTTCTGGGGTGGACGGGAGGCGGGAATCTCACCCGAACACTTACAACGGCAGCGGATTGAGCAGGTGGTGGCGGCCCAACCGGCTTGTTTTAACCATAATTTGGAAACGGTGCGCCGCTTACAGGGGCCCGTCCGTCGCGGCGCGAAATACGATCGCTCCCTAGAGGTGTTGCGCCAAGTTAAACAGATTGACCCTAACCTGCCCACGAAATCCGGTTTAATGGTCGGTCATGGGGAGCAGGAGGAAGAACTCATCGAGGCTATGGCAGATTTACGGGCCGTGGGCTGCGATCGCCTAACTCTGGGACAATATATGCGTCCCTCCCTAGACCATCTCCCGGTACGTCGCTATTGGCATCCCGAGGACTTCGAGCGTCTGGGGGACATTGCCCGAGAGATGGGCTTTGCTCATGTGCGCTCAGGCCCCCTTGTCCGGAGTTCCTATCACGCCGGAGAGCCAGCGTCAGACCTGGCTATATCAATGTCCTAGCCGTAGGCCATTTCACAGGTTTCTAAGCGAGTCAGGCGGATTTGGGCCAGGGCAAAGACCGTCGGGATAATGCGGGCATAATTGGTGGCTACCGCTCGCCAACAGATATCGGCAAAGAACCAGGCCCATAAGGCCGGCCCCACAAAGGCAAACACCGAACGAGTGGCGGTGTAGCGCGCCGTGGCGCTGGCCATGCCGCGTCGGGCCATGTGTACTCCAACATAGCCTTTCATCTTCGCCGCAGCCGCTGCACTGCCTTTGAGGGTTTCCTTGGCCAGTTGATGGCGGGCGAACTCCAGGGCAAACTGTCGCGCCAATTGATTGAGCAATAGGGGCCGCAACACCGAATTGACAGCGATCGCACTTCCCCCCTTCAGCAGCCAGCCCATGGGATCTCGTTGTACATGGAGGGGCAGGGGTTGGGGGAGATCACTTTTGGCTAAGGACTTCTGAACCCGAAGTATTAGGGCCTCTTGGTCAGCGGCCGGAAGCTTATCCCAGGCCCGGCCCATCAAATGCAGAAAAATCTCCGCCTCCAAATCCGTGGTTGACAGGGATTTAGAATAGGGAATCCGCAGATAGTGGCAGACTTGAATTAAGACGCTGCGATAGGAAATTTCGTGACTTTGCCCCCGTAACACCGTCATTCCATCGGCGGCTAGGAAGCGGAAGCGGTCTTCGAGGGCATCAATCCAACTGTGGCGATCGCGACTTTGTAACTCCAAGGGGTCTACGGGCTTCATATAATCGAGGGGATTGAAGCGCGGGCGGAACAACAAGTCAGTTAATCCCTGAAGTTCATCCTCAGTGGCTAGTTCTAAGGCGGTTCTCAACTCATCCAAAATAGCATTCCTCCCTCACCAAGCACCCCAGCCAGGCCGGGATACCTTGTCGATATCACTGTGGTTGCACTGGGTTTTGGACTCAACCCATCTTGCCCTTTGATTGTAGCGCCCTTTGCTCGGTTTCCCCTTGGACTATCCCATGGCCGTGGGTTTAATCCACAGCAATACCCACAGCCCCGCCAGGGCCAGGGCAATCACAAGTGACAGACCATTGAGATACAACCGCATGGCGTTAAATTCCCAGAACACGTGGGTCTAGTTAGACTCATGTCTCTAGTTTAGCGTCTTGCTGGCAGGGAAAATTGAGTTCAAACGCCGTGCCTTGCCCCAAGTGCGATCGCACCTTAATCGAGGCCTGATGCGTCGTGAGAATTTGCTGCACAATCGACAAGCCTAACCCCGTTCCCTCCCCGACAGGTTTGGTAGTGAACAGATGTTCAAAGGCTTGCTCCTGCACCGCCTCAGACATCCCACAGCCGTTATCCTCAATGCAGACCTGGACTTGCTCTTTGCCAACGGGCCGGGCACTGACCTGAATGCGATTGGGCTGTTTTTGAATGTCAGCATAACTGCGATCGCGGTTCATCTCATCGAGGGCATCAATGGCATTGGCAATCAGATTCATAAACACCTGATTTAACTGACTCGGGAAACATTCAATCAGGGGTAAGTCTGGGGCATAGTCCTTCTCCACCAGAATCGCCGGCCGCCACTCGTTGGCTTTGAGGCGGTGTTTGAGAATCAAGAGCGTACTATTGAGGCTTTCGCGCAGGTCAAAGAGACTGGGGCTTGTGCCATCATGGCGCGAGAAGGTGCGTAAACTGCGGCTGATGGCCACAATGCGCTTAACTCCTGTTTCCATGGAGGTGAGGAGACTGGGGAAGTCCTCCTGGATATAGTCGAGTTCAATGGCCTCGATTTCTTCTTCAATGCGGGGGTCAGGATTGGGGTAGCAGTCCTGATAGAGTTGCAGTAACCCCATGACATCCTCAAGATAGTCTCGTGCCGGTTGTAGATTGGCCGAAATGCAGCCAATGGGGTTGTTGATTTCATGAGCCACCCCGGCGACAAGATTGCCCAGGGCTGACATTTTCTCATGTTGAATCAGTTGTAACTGAAGACTTTTGAGATCCTGTAACGAGCCTTCGAGTTGTTGGGCGTAGTCCTGAGACTGGCGATATAAGCGGGCATTTTCCAGGGAAATGGTGGCTTGAGTGCCTAAGGTTTGCAGAACTTGCACGCGATCGCCCGTAAACGCCCCGGCCACTAGGGAGTTTTCCAAATACAACGCCCCCACCGTCTGAGTGCGATCGCACAGAGGGAGCAGTAACACGGACTGGGGAGGTCGTCCCTGAGGAGATGAGGGGTCAGCAAACCGCACATCTCCGGCAAACACCGACTCACAGCGGGCATCGGCCACCACAATCGGCTCTGCTGAGCGCAGAATCCTCCCCAGCCACAGTCGAGGAATGGTATTCTCCTCGGTCAAGGGATGAGTGCCGGTTTCACATTGACCCTCCAGGGTATAGCGAGCCGCCGAGACCCAATCTCCCCCATCCCGCCAGAGGAGTGTCGCCGTTTCCGCCCCGGAATGCTCCACCACCGCCGCCATAAGCTTGCTGAGAAGGTCGTCCAAGTCAATGGCACTGGAAATGGCTTGAGAGGCTTCAATCAGAGCTGAGAAATCAATGGAATGGGAAGGGCTGAGGGTGGCATGATGACCATAGGTTTGACCGGAGGTGTCATGGGTGGTCGTGGTGAGATGACCCGGAACTGGTGATACCTGACCCAGGCTGGGCAACTCCTGTCGGTACAACCGTTCTAATTGACGAACCTTTGCTGTGGCTCCCCAACGGACATAGCCATAATAGGCATCGGTGATGTAGATTCGGGCAATTTTATGACGCTGCCGTTGACGATAGAAGCCGGCGGCTCGTTCATTGGCGAGGGCTTCGAGATAGAGTACACCCGCCTGTTGGGCCTGCTCAATGGCTCGATCATAGGCGGCCATAGCGTCTAACTCCCGTCCCTGGCAGCGGGCCTGTTCTGCCTCTAGGAGGCTCAAATGGGGCCCATGGTTGGCGGGGCTGGCCTGGACAAAGCGCTCAACTTGGGCTTTCAGGGTCATGGCCTCAGACCAATAGGGGCAGTTGTCCGGGTCTTGGCCCTGACGACGACTGGCATCAAAGTAGGCCAGACTTCCATAGACGAACCAGAGGGAGAATTGATAGGTGGCGATCGCGCTGTTGAGATAGGGACGAGCCTGTTGGCAATAGTTCAGAGCGGCGTCCATGTCATCAAAGAGACAGGCTAAATAGAGTTTTTGCGCAAACAGATAGAAAATCAGCACTCTTTCACCCGCTTCTTGATACTGGGGGAGTGCTTGCCGCTCATCATAGAGGGGCCCGACGAGTTCCAGGGGAGACTTGGACTCACCGAGGAGGTTCTGCACGACCTGATAGCCCATGGCATGATAGTTGAGACTGGTTTTCTGCTTGAGTCTCACCATCACCTGACGGTACTGTTGGAAGTCCTCGGCCACCTCATCGAGGGACCGGACACTAAACAGACTATGAATGCAGTAATGGTTAATACAGTAACTGGCGAACTCAAAATCACCGCTGTCTAGCCCGGACTGACAGCCTCGCAAGAGTCCGGGGAGGGTCTCGACGAGGGGAGCCTGCCAATGGCGGATAAAGGCTTCTACCATCAGATCGACTTTGGCGACAAACTCCTTGGCTCCAAAGCGCTCAATGATACCCAGGGCGGCATCTTTGGTATCATAGCCCCGAGCATAGTCCCCCCAAAGACCACAGCAGAATAGACCAAAGGCGGCAAAGACGTAGGAACTGGCACTACAGATGCCCGAGGTGAGGATCTGTTGTAGCAGTTTCAGGTTGAGGAGGATATAGAGATTGGGGCGGGCAATGTAGGCTGAAGCGGCAATCCGTAAGGCGATGCGACGACTGGCCAGTTCATAGGGATCGTCTACAAGGGGCAGGTTGATTAAGGTGGTGACATCGTTCCCCGTCATTTCCCTGAGAATCTCCTCTAGAATCTCCTCGGTGGCCTGCTCATCGGGGTGTTCGGGAATGGACAGTCCTAATTTCCCTAAGATGTGAATCCCGGTGTGAATGGCAACGTTGAGGTTGTTGCGCGCGACATGGACTTGAATCCAGACTTCATAGAGGGGAATGGTATCGAGGATGTCCTGGGCTTGGTCAATGGCCGGCTTGATGAGTTGTTCGGCGGCGGTAAACTCGCCAATGGCAAAGGCACTTTCAGCGGCGAGTTGATACAGGCTCAGGGTGAGAGGGTAGAGGGTGGTGGCTGGGGGAGAGTGCGGTGGAGTCCAGGGTTGGCTGGGGTCTAGGAGTTTGAGGGCCGTTTGACTGTAGCTAAAGGCGGCGGCATGAGCGGTGGCGGCTTGGGCCCGGCGTGCAGCACTGAGGTTGAGCTGGATGACCTGGAGGCGTTCGTTGTTGTCTTGGAGACTGTCCCAGGCGGTATTGTAGTGATGGACGATATCGAAGAGGCGATCGCCGCTATCGGGGTTGGGGCTGGCCTGGACTAACAGCCGTGCGATTTGATGGTGCAGAGGCGGCCGTTGTTCTGGGGGGATGGAGGCATGGGCCGCTTGTTGGATGCGATCGTGCCGGAAGAGATAGGAGGCTTGCTGGGCAATCGCCTCGTCGCAACTGCTGGCCCCTTGATAGAATTTGGAGGCTTCGTTGGCGGGAATAATGAGTTCGGCTTCTAAGGCGTGCCAGAGTTGGCTGGCGACTTGACAGGGGGATTGTTGGGCGACGGTGGCGAGAGTACTGAGGTCGAAGTGATTGCCGATACAGGCGGCAATTTGCAGCAGGGTTTGGCAGGGAAGGGGCAGTTGTTGCAGTTTCTGACTCAGGAGTTCTACTACATTGTCGGTCAGGGCCAGGGTGCGGGCTAAACCCAGGTGATAGGCCCAGGTTCCGGTGTCGGGGTTAAAGGCGATCGCCCCTCGCTCGTATAGGGTTTTGAGGAGTTGGTTGACGAAGAAGGGGTTGCCCTGGCTGTTGTCGTAGAGGAGGTCGGCCAGGGGTTGGCTGTCGGGGCGATCGCGATGGAGGGTGAGGGCGGTTAAACGACTGACATCATCGCGATCGAGGGGCCCTAGGGTGAGGGTTTCAATACGGCTAGTTTTGGCAATGTTAGCCAGGGAGAGAAGGAGGGGATGACCGGGGCCGACTTCGTTATCTCGATAGGTGCCAATGGTGAGTAGGGGATAGTTTTGGGATTCGGCGAGGAGTCGTTCTAGGAGGTTTAGGGAGGCGGAGTCAGCCCATTGCAGGTCATCGAGAAAGAGGACTAGGGGGCGATCGCCGGCGACGGCCCCGCGCACAAAGTCCCCAAAGGCTAGGTTGAAGCGATTGTCTCGCTGCATGGGGGACAAGTCCGGTTCCGGGGGCATCTCGCCGATGAGATCGACCAGTTCAGGAACGGTCTCTAGGAGAATCCCGCCGCGATCGTCCAAGCGATTTCGAAGGCGCGATCGCCAGGCGGCCAATTCCTGGGGGCCGGCGGCGGCCACTTGTTCGACCAGTTCCCGAAAGGCTTGCACAAAGCCACTGAGGGGACTGTTGCCTTGGAGTAAGTCAAATTTGCCTTGAATGAAATAGCCGTTGTTCTGGGCGATGGGACGATGGACTTCGTTGACGAGAGAGGTTTTGCCAATCCCGGAATACCCGGCGACGAGAATTAGGCAGGAGTTGCCCTGACTGGCATAGTCAAAGGCATTGAGGAGGGTTTGCACTTCCGCTTCTCGGCCATAGAGGACTTCGGGAATGACGAAGCGATCGCTCCAATCGGAGCTGCCAATGGTAAATTGAATCGGCTCTCGGGGATGCTCGTGCCAGCGTTCCTCACAATGGTGTAAGTCTCGCTGCAAGCCGCCGGCACTTTGATAGCGATCTTCGGGGTTTTTGGCCATGAGCTTGTTGACAATCGCCTCTAAGGCCTCTGGAACATCGGCTCTGAGCGATCGCAGCGGCGGTGGGGTTCGCGCCAGGTGAGCGTACACCAGTTCGGCGGCATCGGTTTGTGGGAAGGGCAGTTTTCCGGTTAACAGCTCAAAGAAGGTCACGCCTAAGGAATAGAAATCGCTGCGATAGTCAAGGCTGCGATTCATACGCCCGGTTTGTTCTGGGGAGAGGTAGGCGAGGGTTCCTTCGAGGTGACCTAATGACTGTAACTGTTGCCGTTCCCGGGGGAGGCGGGAGGCAATACTAAAATCGGCGATGTAAATTTTCCCGGTTTCTTTTTCCAGAATCAGGTTGGAGGGTTTGATGTCTTTATGAATGACCGATTGCTGGTGAATGGTTTCCAGAACCCGGACAATTTGATGACTGAGGGCAAAAAATTGTCCTAAGGGCAAGGGTTGGCCCTGGTAGTCGTCGGCGAGGGACATGCCATCAATGTTTTCGAGGACCAGAAAATGCCCCCGGTCAAAGGTTTTTAGGGCCAGGGGACGGACAATGCCCTCGCCCTGTAAGGCCCCGGCCAGGGCATATTGATTCCGTAGTTTGGCTAATTGAGCCACGCTGGGATAGGCACAGTTCGAGAGTTTGATGGCCACCTGAGGCGCATCGGGGTCGGCTCCGATTTGTTGAGCGCTATAGACAATTGAGTTAGGACTGCGGTGTAAGGTTTTGTTAACGCGATATCCGAAGTCTTGCAGTTGCAAAAGACTATCCATGGGACAATACGGCTCTGGAGGATTAGGACTGGATAAGAGACCCGTGATATCAAACTAGCGATATACGTCTTACCTGGTATGTCTATTCTCTCTTTGCGCCAAGGCAAAGGCCCCACTGCCCTCTCATGAAAACTAGGGAGGGTTGGGCTTGAGAAGGGTGATAAGAAACTAAGGGGTGGGCCTAGGGTCTCAATTTTTTAACGGCTTGATGAGCGATGTTTCAGAATAGGAATGGTTAACTTAGCCCTCATTTTAGTGTAGTTGCGCCGTTGACAACCGGCAAGGGAAAGGGCGGTCAGGGGCCGGTCAGATTGGTGAGCGGGTGGGTGTCGTTGATCGACGCAGGCTAAAAATTGGCCAGTCCCGAGGGATGTCTCACTCACGGTCATAGAGGAGATGAAAAGGGCAGAAATTGCTGGAAAACCACCCGAAATTAGCAAACTTAAGATGTTCTGCCCAGACCCAAAACCTCTCAAGTCTGGGCAATCAAGTGGTAGTTTACCTAGGATTGAGTCTTAAGTTTAAGATTGTCTAAGAAATATTAAACTTAAGGGACAATTCGCTTTAAGGTGCCCTGGAACCCTCTATTCCGCGAGGACGAGGGGGATCTGAATATCCACAACAGAGAGTCCATTCTCAGCCGGGGAGGCGGCGATGCCGATGGCCTGTATGGTCTCCAAAAGGATGATGGTCTCGGGGGTTAACAGTTCTTGGGTTTGCAGCATCACTAGGTCCACCGCGTTACGCATCCCCTCCACATTGGCAAAGATGAGGCCGGCGTTGCTTTCTGGGAACTGGTTTCGCAGGTCGGCGAAGGTGGAGTTTTCCGCTAAACTCCTCTGGGGAGGACTGAGAAATAGGTCAATCATGGGACGAGTGACCCCCAAGGCCAACAGATCCGGTTCTAGCCAACTGTAGCCGAGGAGGGTTTCCCCCTGAACGCCGAAAAAGGATAACTTCCATTCCGTGAGGGAACGGCCCTGAATGGAACTAGACTCAACCCGTATGGGTAAGTTTAAGCCCCGTTGAACGAGTCCGCCGAGTTTGGTTAGGGTGTTGTCCAGGGTAGTGCGATCGCTGCTTTCGACAAAGGCCATTCCCCCCACACCGATGGCCGCTGACAGTCCCTGACCGCCGCCGGGGTTAGGAATCACCCCCGCCGCAACGGTTCCATCGAGGGGGGCGAAAATATCGCGATCGAGATCGAAGCCTAACTGGGTGGCCCCACTCCGTAACTCCCCTAATAGCTGTCGTCCACTGGAGGTTTGTTCAATCCAACGAGTCCATTGGGTCCAGGTGCGATCGAGGTGACTCCCTTCGACAACGGCCAGGGTGGTTTCTGGGAAGCGATCGAGACGGGATTGGGACAGGGGTTGCATAGCTGGGGAAAGGGTTGGAGACTCCTCCCCAGCAATTAGGGTACGGGCCTGTAGTCCGATGTCGGTCACTCCAATTCCCGTGACGAGGGCCGTTGGTGAGGGGTCTCGGGAGATATCCCTGGGGGAGGGTTCCCCATCGAGTTGTTGGAGATTCCCCAGATTGCTGATATAGGTCTGAATCAGGGGTTGGTTCACTGGCTGTGATCGCAACAGATCTTGAAGGTGATCCTGCTGGGCCAAGGATGACCCATCTTTGTCGGTATCAATGGCCGCTTTGATGGTCTCGGGAGACTCGGCGATAGCCAGATAGTCCCCTAAAACGGCCAAACTATAGGATTGAGGTTGAGGATTACCGCGAGTCAGGGTGACCGTTGAGATGGTGGTGTTGCGATAGGTTTGTTCCTGAATCTCTTGGCCTTGAGTGCGTCTGACTCGATTGGCAAAGGCCATCGCCTGTAGTTTATCCCGAATCCCCACGATCGCCAGCAAGGACTCTGACCCAGGCTCAGACTCAGACTGGGGGACGAGGGCTAACATCACATTGCCAATCCAGGGTCTCAGGTCCCGATTAAAGTCTAACTGAGTTGCGTCTAGGAGGTCTTGTTGTAACTGGGTGATTTGGCCGTCCATCCAGGTTTGAGCCTCTGGAGTCCCAAAACGCCGTAAGGACTCCCAGGCGGCGGGGTCCATGTCAATATAGGCGGCCATCACCGCGTCATGGGGAACGGTTTGGGCCCCGTCTAGGGGAGTTTGGAGGGGAGTGGGCCGTAGGCGTAACCAGCCATAGGCGATCGCCCCAGTGGCGAGGAGAACCGTGGCGGCGATGGTGATAGGGCCCCGTAGGCGAGGACTGGTTTTAGACTCTTGGGCGTGTTTCATAGGAGACCTCAGGATGGGCGTTGCAAATCGCCGATGGGTTGCATCCCTGACCCCGTTGACGGCGTTAGGGAGGACGCGAATCAGTACACTAAGGACAGGGAGCGATCGCCACCCCCAGGGCCGACGGACCCACGACGGTGTCTGGGAACGACTCACAAGTGGGTTGGGCGATCGCCTCGGTCTACGATAACCTGTTCACTTTCTGCGCCTGACTTCTCTTTCTAATTTGCATGATGTCCAATCTCTATTTTGACTCTAACAGCAACGCCTTCGAACTTCCCGGCGCACGTCCTCATTACATTCCTGATCGTCCGGGACAGGTCGACCATATTTTCCTAGATTTAGTTTTAAACATCCCCAAACAGCGATTTTCTGGAACCTGCCAGATCCAGTTAACCCCCGTACGGGCGGGAATCACTCAGCTACAACTCGATGCGATGCAACTGAACATCAAAGGGGTTGAGGTGAACAACCAGCCTCAAGCCTTCCATGCAGACGGCGAAACCCTCACCATTGAGTTGAGTGACCCCACCAGCCCTGAGACTCCCCTAGTTCTCAAGATTGACTATAGCGTTAAACAACCCCGCCGGGGCTTGTATTTC
This sequence comes from Sodalinema gerasimenkoae IPPAS B-353, assembly GCF_009846485.1. Lineage (GTDB taxonomy): Bacteria > Cyanobacteriota > Cyanobacteriia > Cyanobacteriales > Geitlerinemataceae > Sodalinema > Sodalinema gerasimenkoae. The sequence continues at coordinate 508,707 of NZ_ML776472.1, read as the reverse complement.
GTTGCCCCCACGGAGGCGGAACCGGATAAACCCACCCAAGTTTGGACTCAGGGGGAAGATGAAGATTCCCGCTTTTGGTTTCCCTGTTTCGACTATCCCGGACAGTTGGCTACTTCCGAGATTCGTGTGCGGGTTCCCCAAGATTTCCTGGCCATTTCTAATGGAGAACTTCTCAGTCGCCAGGAGGAGGGGGAGGAAGCTATCTATCATTGGAAACAGGCCCAAGTCCATCCCACCTATCTGATGACCCTGGCGGTGGGTCGTTTTGCCGAGATTCGCGACGAGTGGCATGGCAAGCCTATTACCTATTATGTGGAACGCGATCGCGTTGACGATGGCAAACGCACCATGGGTAAAACCCCCCGCATGGTGGAATTTTTTAGTAATGCCTTTGGGTATGACTATCCCTATCCGAAATATGCCCAAGTCTGTGTCGCGGACTTCATTTTTGGGGGCATGGAAAATACCTCGACCACCTTGTTAACTGATCGCTGTCTCCTGGATGAACGGGCGGCGATCGACAATGAACGCAGTGAAAGCCTGGTGGCCCATGAGTTAGCTCACCAATGGTTTGGCGATTTGTTGGTGATTGAACATTGGTCCCAGGCTTGGATTAAGGAAGGGATGGCCTCCTATGCGGAGGTGTTGTGGACGGAATATGAATATGGCCATGATGCTGGGGCCTATTATCTGTTGCAAGAGGCCCGTAGTTATCTCGATGAAGACAAACGCCGCTATCGTCGCCCCATTGTCACCAATGTCTATCGAGAACCGATTGAGTTGTACGATCGCCACCTCTATGAGAAGGGGGCTTGTGTCTATCATATGTTGCGTTGTGAGTTGGGTGAGGCGTTATTCTTTAAGGCGATCGCCCATTTTGTCAATCAGAACGCTCATGCAACGGTGGGAACGGTGGACTTGTTGCGGGCCATTTCTGAGGCTACGGGACGCAATCTACAGGGGTTATTTGACCAATATGTTTTCCGAGGGGGTCATCCTGATTTTGAGGTCAGCTACAGTTGGGACAAAGAGGGCAACATTGCCAAGGTGACGGTGAAGCAAACCCAAGCCAAGGAGGGGAATACGCTGTATGACCGCAATTTGTTTGACCTGAATGTTCCCATCGCCTTTGGCTACGAAGACGACACCGCCCAACGCTTTAACCTGCATCTGTGCGAACCGGAACAGACCTTTTATTTTGGCCTCCCGCAAAAACCCAGTTATGTGACCTTTGATGTGGGCAATACGGTTCTCAAAACCCTGAAACTGAAGTATCCTCTACCCAATCTCATCGCCCAGTTAACCCAAGACGATGATCCCATCTCCCGCATTTATGCCGCCGAAGCCCTGGCCAAAGAGGGCAGTTTGCAGGCAGTGGAAGCCCTAACGAAAGCCCTCAAATGCGAGCCATTTTGGGGGGTACGGGTTGAGATAGCGGGGCAGTTGTCTAAAATAAACCTTGACCAAGCCTTTGACGGCTTACTGGCGGGATTACAGGATGAAAATTCGCGAGTTCGTCGAGCGGTGGTGAATGGCTTGGCGAAGGTGAAAACCCGGGCCAGTTACAAGGCCGTCAAGTCTATCTTGAAACAGGGGGATGCTAGTTATCTCGTGGAAGCCGCCGCCGCCAAAGCCCTCGGGGTGATTGCGGCGAAACTCCCTGACGGGAAACCCAAACCGAAGAAAGCCATTGCGCGTCTGAAAACGGTCTTGGACACTAAAGCCGGTTGGAATGAGGTGGTTCGTTTGGGGGCGATCGCGGGCCTGAGTCAGTTTAAGACGGAGGTGACGGCGTTGGATTTGATTCTCGACTATACCGACGTGCGAGTTCCCCAGTCCTTGCGCTTGGGGGCGATTCGCGCCCTGGGGACGGTGTCAACAGGACAGTCTCCGGCGGATGTTGAGCGTGCGTTGACGCGCTTGGAACAGTTGGCCCGGGAGGATTTCTTTTTAACTCAACGTTCGGTTGTGGTGGCGTTGAAGTCGATGGAAACCTCGGGGGCGATCGCCATTCTACAAGGGATCGCCGAACAAGCCACCGATGGCCGCATTGTTCGGGTGGCCGAGGAGGCGATCGAGGCGGTGGAGAAGACGCTGGGAACGGACAAGGCGGTGACGGGCCTGCGTCGGGAGTTGGAGAAGATGAAGAAACTCAATCGGGATCTTCTCAGTCGTTTGGAGGCGTTGGAGGCGAAATCGGCGAAGTCTTAATGGCCCGGTCATTCTAGATGGCCAATCTCTGTAGGGGCGAACGGCGTTCAATGAGCGATAGTCGAATTGCTGTTCGCCCCTACTCTAGAGAGTTTGGGGAAGTTTGAATAAGGAGTTGAGGGGATGACAATTTCTGAGTTACCGATTTATGAGAGCGAACGATGACACTAACACAAACTGACCTCCAAACCTTGGGGCAACAGTTGACCGAACTGTTGCCCTATCTCCAGCAAACCTACGGTGTAACTCGCCTGGGAATTTTTGGATCTTACCAACGCGGTGAACAAACCCCGAATAGTGACCTAGATATCTTGGTGGAATTTCACCCTGATCGCCGCTTTGGACTTCTGACCTTTTGCCAATTGGAAAACGAACTGAGCGATCGCCTTGGTGTTAAGGTCGATTTGGTGATGAGAGATGGTCTCAAACCTCATGTGGGCGATCGTATTCTCGCGGAAGTGAACTATTTATGAGCCGCGAGATTGCCGAATCCCTACAAGATATTCTCGACAACATCGCTATTGCCCGCCAATTCGTTACAGGACAAACTTTTGAAGGTTTTGAAACCGACACCCGCACCATTTACGCGGTGACTCGCGCAATCGAAATTGTTGGCGAAGCTGCTAAAAATGTTTCTGACGATCTCCGCAATCGCTACCCGAGCGTTCCCTGGCGCAGCATAGCTGGAATGCGAGATAAAATCGTTCATCACTACTTCGGCGTTAACACCCGCGTCCTCTGGGATACCGTCCAAGACGACCTACCAAAACTCGAACCGCTGATCAGCCAAATTTTGCAGGAACTGCAATGACCTCAACTAACTCCAACCTCTCCCAGACTGCGATCGCCCTGCGTCCGAATCTCACGGTCGATCGCCAACAACTCAGGGAACTGTGCGATCGCTGGCAGATTACCCAACTCGAACTCTTCGGTTCTGTCTTGCGCGACGACTTTCGCCCCGATAGCGATATCGATATACTGGTCACTTTTGCTGATACGGCTCGCATCACCTTTTTTGACCTGGACAATATTGAACGACAACTGAGTCTCTTGTTTGAGAATCGCCCCGTTGATCTGGTGACTCGCCGGGCGATCGAACAGAGTCACAACCATCTGCGTCGCGCCGCTATTCTGGGAACGGCTCAACCCTTTTATCGTGAACCATGACTGACCGCGATCGCCCGTCATGACAAGACATCATCAAGTCAGCTAACCTCGCCGCCGATTAGCTCAATCGCAAGACTCCGGCGGATTTCCTCAGTGGGGGCGAAAACTGTTCGCCTGTAAATAAGTTGTAGCGATCGCTTGTTCACGACCTAAATTTTCTAGTACAATGACGCTGTGATTTGGTGCATACCCTGTTATTATCTGTCATGGCTGAGCGGCTGTTTTATCTGAGATTACCCGATGAGGTGTCTGATTGCCTCGAATCTTACACGTAGAAATTACACGTAGGAAACGGAAGCTCGATGTCTGATATCCTGGCTGAAGCCCTAGACCTATAATGCTCAATATCTTTGCTGAGATTCCCTTAGCAAAGCCTTTCACGGATTGAGCGATAGTTAGCCGCGATACAGTTAGACTCAACAGAAAGTAAACTCTCTACCAGAATTTTAAGAGTTTAAGGGTTGCTCATTTGATTTCATTTGCTAGTTCTAAATGCCCGATATTTCTAAGTTAGAAGACTCGTTGTGGGAAGCTGCGGATAACCTGCGGGCGAACTCGAAGCTCAACGCCGCTCAGTACAGTATGCCTGTACTGGGGCTGATTTTTTTGCGACACGCCACAACTCGCTTTGAGAAGGTGAAGGCGGAAATTGAGCCGACATTGCCCAAGAAACGGGGGGCAACTGATGGAACCAAACGCCCGATTCGTCCTAGTGATTTTGGTGGGCGCGGGGCGTTGTATTTGCCGGAAAACGCCCGCTACGACTATTTGTTGAATTTACCGGAAACCGAAGATCTCGGTCAGGCGGTGAGAGGGGCGATGGAGGCGATCGAAGAGATATCGCCATCGCTGGTGGGAGTCTTGCCGAAGGATTATACAGACTTCGAGCCGTCGTTGTTGCAGAAGTTGGTGCGGGTGTTCGACAACGAAGCCTTGAAAACAACGGAAGGGGATGTATTCGGGCGGATTTACGAATATTTCCTTAGTAAGTTCGCGATGACGGGCGCTCAGGAGGGGGGCGAGTTCTTTACGCCGCCGTCCTTGGTGCGAACGATTGTTAATATCATTGAGCCAGAACGCGGTCGGGTGTTCGATCCGGCTTGCGGAAGTGGCGGAATGTTTGTGCAGACAGGGTATTTCGTCGAGCAACTGGGCGCTAAAGCCAGCGAGAAGTTGACGTTTTTGGGGCAGGAGAAGAACGAGGGAAACACGAAACTGGCAAAGATGAACTTGGCGGTTCATGGATTAGAGGGAACCGTTCAAACCGATAATACGTTTTACAATCCCCGACCTGATTTAATCGGCGTTTGTGATTACGTGATGTCGAACCCACCGTTTAATGTGGATGCGGTCGATCCTAATCGCATCGAGAACGACGAGCGTTTGTTTACTCAGAAGAAGATACCGGGGATCGCGGCGAAAACGGGGGCGGTGAGCAATGCTAACTATCTCTGGATTCAGTATTACTACAGCTATTTGAACGAGACGGGACGCGCCGGGTTCGTTATGGCGAGTTCGGCGTCCGATGCGGGACACGGCGAGAAGGAAATCCGCCAGGAGATGGTGGAGACGGGGGCGGTGGATGTCATGGTGGCCATTGGGACCAACTTTTTTTATACGCGATCGCTCCCTTGTACGCTCTGGTTTTTCGATAAGGGGAAACCGGAGACACGGCGCGATACGGTGTTGATGCTGGACGCTCGCAACATTTATCGGGTCATCAGCCGCAAGTTGCGCGATTTCAGCGAGGAACAACTGGCAGGACTGACCGCTATCGCCTGGTTGTATCGCGGCGAAACAGACCGGTATTTGGCGCTGGTGGAGTCTTACTTAGAACGGTTGGATGCTGCCCTGGCGGAAATTTCCCAGGAAACGGAACCTTGGCAGTCTTGGGAGGAGTCGTTAGCGGATCTCTCGGCGCGGTTGGAAACGCTGCTGGAATTGGTGGGAGGCGAGGTACAAACCAGTTTGTTTGACGTGGAATCGGAGAAAGACGATCCGGTGCTGGCGTTGACATCGGAGTTGGAGAGGTTGGCGGCGGCGTGGAAACGCTGCGCGTCGGTGCGAACGGAGGTTAAAGGGGCCATTGCCAACTTGGGAACTCTGGCGGCGGCGACGAATGCGGAACAACAGACAGCGATCGCCTCGGTGGAGCCGATTTTGAAGTCGTTAAAGGGGCTGCGGAAGGCGTTTGATGAGGTGCATCGTTTGCTGGGGCGCAGTTTCGATGTGGCAACGAAGCAGTTGAAGGCGAATAAGCTCAAAGATTGGGATTCGCGAGAGGCGAACGCTCGCCGCAAGCAGTTCGATGTGCTACACGACGAGGTTCGCGGGGTCATGTCGCGGCTGCGCTACTGGTATCAGGCGGCGCTGTGGTTGCTGTCGAAGTTTCCTGATGGGGTGTATGCGGATGTTCCGGGGCTGTGTCGGGTGGTGACGCGAGGGGAAATCGCCGAGCAGGATTTCAGTCTCACGCCGGGGCGTTATGTGGGGGTTGCACCTGTGGAGGATGAGGAGGACGAGGAGGCCTTTGAGGAGCGGATGGAGTCTATCCATCAAGAGTTGAAAGAGTTGAACGCGGCGGCGGTGAAGTTGGCGGCGGATATTCAGTTGAATTTTGAGGAGTTAGTGGGATGAGTGATTTAAAAGTCTTAGACGATCTCTGTGAGTTCATTGTTGATTGTGAGCATAAAACTGCACCAGTACAGGACGAAGGGTATCCCTCAATTCGGACTCCAAATATCGGAAAGGGCAGATTGATTCTCAATGGCGTAAATAGAGTTTCCAAGCAAACGTATATTGAATGGACAAAGAGAGCTATTCCTGAAGCCGGAGATTTAATACTAGCTAGAGAAGCCCCAGTAGGCAATGTTGCGATAGTCCCAGATAACTTAAAGGTTTGTCTAGGACAAAGAACGGTTTTGATTAGACCTTCAAAAGAAAAAGTTCATAGCTTATACCTAACTTATTTTTTGTTAAGCGATGAGATGCAGCACCGTTTGTTGTGTCGTTCCAATGGCTCAACAGTTAGACACTTAAACATGAAGGACATTCGAGGCTTAGAAGTACCTGAGCTTCCTCCACTGTCAACCCAAAAGCGAATCGCGGAAATTTTATCGAACTACGATGATCTCATCGAAAACAACGATCGCCGGATCGCCCTACTCGAAGAAGCCGTGCATCGGCTCTATCGTGAGTGGTTCGTGCGGCTGCGCTTTCCGGGTCACGAGTCGGTGGCGATCGTTGATGGTATCCCGGAAAAATGGAGGAATGCAACTATTAAAGATTTTGGCCAAGTAATTACAGGCAAAACACCATCGAAGAAAAAAGAACAATACTTTGGTGGAGAAATTCCATTCATAAAAACCCCTGACATGCATGGAAATATATTCATTATAGAAACAGAAGATAGTTTAAGTTATGAGGGAGCCAGCACACAAAGAAAACAAGAAATACCGGCCGACTCTATCTTAGTAGCATGTATTGGAGCGAAATCTGGAGTTGTTGCTATTTCATCTAAAAAATCTCATACCAATCAACAAATAAACAGTCTTATCCCCAATAAACTTTTTTATAAGCTCTACTGCTACTATAGTCTTATTCACTTGAAAGATCACCTAAGATCAATCGGCAGTAATGGAGCCACAATGATAAATGTCAATAAAAAGAAATTTTCTAACATACCTTTATTGATGCCTTGTGAAGACGTTTTAGAAAAATTTGCAGGACTTGCAAATCCAAGGTTTGACTTAATTTTAAACCTACAACGACAAAACCAAAAACTAAAAGAAGCCCGCGATGCCCTATTACCCCGCCTGATGAGCGGCGCGATCGAAGTATGACCCCCACAAATTCCAACCTCGACCTTTCCCAAACCACGATCGCCCTACGTCCCAACCTCACCGTCGATCGCCAAAAACTCGTGGAACTGTGCGATCGCTGGCAGATTATCCAACTCGAACTCTTCGGTTCCATCCTCCGCGACGACTTCCGCCCCGACAGCGACATCGATCTTCTCATCACCTGGGACGATCGCAGCCGTTGGACGCTCCTAGACTTTGCCCAAATGCACGAAGATTTCGCGCAACTGTTCGATCGCCGAGTCGATCTCGCCAGCAAACGGGCGATCGAACAAAGCGACAACCCCCTTCGCCGCGCCGCCATCCTCCAATCAACTCAACTGCTCTATCGCAAACCATGACCGATCGCGATCGCCAGTCATTACGCGACCTTATCACCTCTGCCAACCTCGTGGCCGACTACCTCAGCGGCAAAACCCAGACAGATTTCGAGCGAGATCGAATGCTTCAAGATGCGATCGTGCGGCGCATTGAAATCATCGGCGAAGCCGCCACCCGACTGTCACCCAAGGCCCGCAACGCGATCGCAACGGTTCCCTGGAAGCAAATCATCGGCATGAGAAACATCATGATTCACCAATACGATCACGTCGATATTCAGCTAGTTTGGGATACCGCCACCGTCGCCTTACCCCAACTTGTCCGCAGTCTTCAGCCTTACGTTTAACCCAACCGTCGAACCATGAGTGCCGAATATTCCGAAGACATCCTCGTCCAAAAAACCACCGCCAAAAAACTGCACACCCTCGGCTGGACGCCCATTTTCGCCTACAACCACGAAAACTTCGGAGCCGATAGCCTCCTCGGACGCACCAACGACCGAGACATTCTCCTCAAACGCAGTCTCCGCAAGGCCCTAACCCGTCTCAACTCCGGACATCCCGAAAGCGCCTATGAAGACGCGATCGCCCAACTCCAACAAGCCAGCGTCACCAAAACCGCCCGCCAACACAACCAGGACAAATACGAACTCATCCGCGATGGCATTTCCGTTAAATATACCGACGAGAGCGATCGCCCCACAACACAGCGCCTACGCCTCATCGACTACGACAACCCCAACAACAACGAATTCCTCGCCATCCGCGAACTTTGGATACAGGGGCAAACCTACCGCCGCCGTCCCGACATCCTCGGTTACGTGAACGGAATCCCCCTGGTCTTTATCGAACTCAAACGCTCCAACAAAGACATCCGCCTCGCCTACAACAACAACCTCCGCGACTATCTCGACACCATCCCCGAACTGTTCCACTACAACGCGATCGTCCTTCTCAGCAACGGCATCAGCGGCAAAGTCGGCAGCTTCACCAGTCCCTACAACTTCTTCCACGAGTGGAAACGCTTAGAAGAAGGGGAACCGGGGCGCGTGGGTTGGGAAACGATGCTTCTGGGCCTCTGCACCCCCGCCAACCTGCTCGATTTGGTGCAGAACTTCATCCTCTTCGACCAAACCAGCCAACCCACCGCCAAAATTCTGGCCCGTAACCACCAATATCTCGGCGTAAACCGTACCTTTGCTGCGGTGCGCGATCGCCTCGAAAGTCCCAACCCCGATAAACTCGGCGTATTCTGGCATACCCAAGGCAGCGGTAAGTCCTACTCGATGGCGTTTTTGGGTCAAAAAGTCCACCGCCTGTTACGGGGCAGTTATACCTTTGTCATCGTCACCGATCGCGAAGATCTTGACAATCAAATTGCCGGAACCTTTGCCAACCTAGGCGCTAACACCGACAAAACCCAAGCCAGCAGCGGCGCACATCTCACCCAACTCCTGCGGGAAAACCACCACTACGTTTTCACCCTGATTCACAAATTCAACCAACCGGGAACCGTCTATAGCGAGCGAAACGACATTATCGTCATTTGTGACGAAGCCCACCGCACCCAATACGGTCTGCTGGCGGACAATATGCGGGCTGGACTGCCAAACGCCGCCTTCATCGCCTTTACGGGAACGCCGCTGATGAACTCCCCCGAAGACCAGAAAACCCGGCAAACCTTCGGCGACTATATTTCTACCTACAATTTCCAGCGGGCGATCGAAGATGGGGCAACGGTTCCCCTGTACTACGACAACCGAGGCGAAAAACTCACCTTCGAGTACAACGGCGAAATCACATCGGTCTCCAATGACGAAGCCTTCAACTGCAAAATCGCCGAAGAACTGGAACAGTACGGCCTCGACGCTGACGATGAAGCTAGCATCCGCCGCCGCCTGGGAAACGACTATATCATCCTCACTGCCTCAGACCGACTCGATCGCATCGCCGAAGACCTCGTGGCCCACTATCTCCAACGCTGGCAAACGGGAAAAGCCATGCTCGTCTGCCTCGATAAAGTGACCGCCGTTCGGATGCACGGTTTAATCGATAAATACTGGAAACAGGCGATCGCACAACAGCAACAACAGCTCAAACAGGTCCAAGACGAGCAAGAGGCGACGGAACAACAGAAATATCTCGACTGGCTCAGGGAAAGCGAATATCTGGTGGTCATTAGCGAGTCGCAAAACGAAGTCGCCACCTTTCGGGAGTGGGACATCGACATCGAACCCCACCGTCAGGCCATCAAAACGCGATCGATCGATAACGAGTTTCGCGACCCCGACCACCCCTTTCGTCTGGCGATCGTCTGTGCCATGTGGCTGACTGGTTTTGATGTAAAAACCCTCTCAACACTCTACATCGACAAACCCATGCAGGGACATAATCTCATGCAGGCGATCGCCCGTGCCAACCGCGTCGCCGAGGGCAAATGTAACGGTCTCCTCGTCGATTACAACGGTTTGCTGAAAAGCCTACGAGCGGCGCTTTCCAAGTACGCTCAGGGTGAAGCCCCCGTGTCAGAAGTTCCAGACGGCGAGACAGACACCGAGGATAGCAGCCTCTATCCCGACATCGAAACCGAACTCAAGCAATCCTACGAACGTGCGATCGACAACTGCATCAGGCACGTCAACGGTCTTGGTTGCGACTTACAGCAACTCATCGATGCCACAGGATTCGATAAACTGGCTCAACTCGACGAAAATCACGACGGCTCAGTTCTCAACGCCATTTGCAGCAGCGATGAAAGCCGCGCCGAATTTAACGTCCTCGCCCGTCAGGTTTTTCAGATTAAAGAATCTCTCTCGGGCTATGCTGAAATCGCCCGTCCCTACGATAAACCATATCGGGCGATCGATGCCCTCTACAAGCAGCTTCACCAACGCCGCGAAGCGAACATCGATCTCAATCACGTTTTGTTCGAGTTGCAACAGTCCATTGGCGATTCGATTCGCGTCGAACGGGAACGAGAAGCGGGGGCAGATTCCGGGCAACTGTACGATATCAGCAGCATTAACTGGGATTTACTGAAAACTGAATTCGAGCGATCGCCCCGTAAAAATCTTAAAGTTCAAGACCTGAAAACGGCGATCGAACATCAGCTTGATCGAATGTTGCAAGGCAACCGCAGCCAAAAACGCCTCGATCTTTATAACCGTTACCAACAAATTATCCTCGACTACAACCGCGAAACTGATCGAGTGGCGATCGAGCAAACTTTTGAGGCACTGATTGCCCTAGTTCAAGACATTTCAGAAGAAGATAGCCGAGCCATCCGCGAAGGACTTGACAACGAATATCTTGCCATTTTTGACCTACTTTGTGATCAAAAGCAGGATTTAAATCAGCAGGCGATCGCCCGCGTCAAAGCCGTTGCCCGAGAACTTTTAGATTTAGTACAGCAGCGATTATCTGAAATTGAAGGTTGGTCGCAGAAAGACCAGACTCAGGACGAAGTCCGCAGACTCATTTACGATCGCCTTTACAACGAAGAGACGGGTTTACCTGAAGATGATTACGCTGAAGACGAAATCGAGCATTATGCCAATGTTATTTTCTTGCATATTCGCGAACAGTATGGGGCAGCATAATGTTATATCCTACTTGATAACCTCGCTACAGCCCTGACTGTCAGGAAGGGCGGGAAATCCTCTCATGGTCGGGGTTCGGGAGAGTTTCCCCGCTCAATCCAGTTGTCCTTGCCAAAGCACCGTTTGTTCCGCCTCATGGTCTCCCAAACGACGAGTAATCAACAGTTCCACCTCCACCTGGGCCCGAGAGGGGAAATCCCGAGTTTCCAAAGGAAGGCCCGATAAATCCAGGACAAAGCGATTATGCTCTCGGGACACCAGATGAGCCGGAATCTCCCCCTCATAGCGGGTTTGGTAATCCCGAATATGACGGAACCCCACCCGCGACCCCGTCGAGCGAATTTTAACCGCAAATTCACTCTCTAAAATCTCCGATTGTTGCGCCGTATCCACTAGGGCAATCTTGAACTCGCGAGGATTGCGATTCGCATCGGCGATCGCCAACTCGGTAGCTTCCGCTTCCCGCAAAATGGTATCAATCTGATAGGTCGTTAACCCCTCCTCCTCCAAAATGGAACCTTGAACCCAAAGGTCATCAGGAAAACTCGCCTCAATGGTGTCATTCTCCGTTAACGTCAGCCTCACATCGAGATCCGCAAAGTCCGACTGAGGGCGATCGCTCCCCCATGCCAAAGCAACCGATCGCTCCAGACGGTCCACAAATTCCTCATACTCATCCGCCACCACCGATCCCGACGCTAACAAAGACCGGGCCCCACCCCGACGCAACCAGACATTCTTAGATAAGGCCAAGGGGCGATCGAATTCTGACAACCGCAATTGCGCCGTAGGCTGTTCCGGTTCCAGGGGAGTGGTTCCCTCAACAATTCGCAACCGGCCCAGAGTTCCATCCTCCCCCGTGCGGCCATTGCGTCCCCGCCGTCCCGAACTGCCATCAGTACAACGATAGCGGCGATCATTCACCGTCCAACTACGACGACGACAGGAACAGCCCCGGCCGCCATAGCCACCATAGCCACCATAGCCCCCCTCTCCCGGTCGAGCATCGACAAAAATCTCCCGTAACTGCTCTAACTCCTGATAATAGAGTTTCACATCACCGCCATCACCGCCATCGCCCCCATCACCGCCATTCCCCCCATCACCGCCACTGGCCCCGCGCAAATCATGGCTCACCCCACTCGGTTGAGAACAATGTCGCGCATCCTCCCCATGGCCGCCATCACCGCCATCGGTCCCCGAGTACCCCATCAATTGCAGAGACTTGGGCTGGCCATCCACCATCACGGCTTGATTCGGTCCCGACTCCCCAGTCCGTCCCGGACGACCACTAAACCCCCGTCGTCCCGAAGTTCCAAAGGTCCGAGCGGCGATCGCCCCCGTCACCAAAACTGTCCCCAACAGCAGGAAAGATAAGGGATAACGCCACTGTCTAAGTTGCTCTAATGTTCTGCGACCTGTTAAACGTTGATTCAACCGGCTCATAATCATCCTCCAAAGTGTGATCTGCGACAAATCCTGCCTATTGCCTGTTCCCCATTCCCTGTTGCCTGTTGCCTGTTGCCTGTTGCCTATTGCCTTCTTCCCCCCTGTTCCCTGTTCCCTGTTCCCTGTTCCCTTCCCCCCTAAGGTATCATCGGGAGAAACGACCAATAGAGGATCTCATCGATGGGAATTGGAGCAGCCTTTGGCAACGCCTTTCGCCGGGAAAGCATCTTGGCGCGCTATGAACAACATCGTCCCCAGATGAAAACCGGAGATGTGATCGGCTTTTCGGGCAACACTGGCTTCTCCGACGTCATTAAGTGGGGGACAGGTTCCATGTACTCCCATGTAGGAATCGTCCTCACCGCCAGCATGGGGGGAGGCTTCGGCGACAGTGTTCTAGTCGTCGAGGCCACCACCGAAACCAGCCACCAGGTGGCCTCCAAAGGAGGCAAAGAACTCATCAAAGGCGTGCAGATGAACTGGCTTTCCAAACGAACCCTCATGTACGATGGCTCGGTGTGGTGGTTTCCCCTCAAAGAACCCCTATCCCCCGAAGGCCGATCTAAAATGGAAGCCTGGTTACGAGAAACCCATAGTCAGCGTGTCCCTTACGACAATATCCGAGTTGTGGGAGCGGGAATTAAACTCTGGGAACGCTTAGGACTCTCGGCCCCGGAAGACTTGTCACGGCTGTTTTGTTCCGAACTCGTCACCAAGGCCCTGCGTGTTGCCGGTGTCGTTGACCCCAACATTAACCCCTCTCGGCAAACTCCCGCCGATGTGATTAACTTTCCTTGTTTAGATCATCCCGTCCTACTCAAGGGGGATTCCACCCCCGTTCAGTAGTCGGGGTGCAGTGGTAGGATTAACATAAATACAGTGTTTCAATCCATTGACTGAACGCGATGCCGACGCTTTCAACCCCAAGCGTGCGATCGCCAACTCTTGTTATAGACGCTTCCCGCTCCTCCTATGCTTAAACGACTGTTCGGCGACCCCAATACCCGGAAACTCAAGAAAATTGAGCCGCTTGTGGCGGATGTGAAGGTTCTTGAGCCAGATATCCAACCCTTGACTGATGAGGAGTTGGTGGCTAAGACGGCTGAGTTTCGGGAAACGTTGTCCAAGGCGCGATCGCGGGAAGAGGAAGATGAAATCCTCGATGAAATTCTCCCAGAAGCCTTTGCAGTGGTGCGCGAAGCCTCCCGGCGGGTACTGGGAATGCGCCACTTCGATGTGCAAGTTCTGGGGGGAATCGTCCTCCACAGTGGCGAAATTGCCGAAATGAAAACCGGGGAAGGGAAAACCCTCGTCTCCACCCTTCCCGCCTATCTCAACGCCATTAGCGGTAAAGGGGTTCACGTCGTCACCGTCAACGACTACCTGGCCCGCCGAGATGCGGAGTGGATGGGACAAGTTCACCGTTTCCTGGGCCTGTCGGTGGGGCTAATTCAACAGGGAATGACCCCCGATGAACGGCGCAAAAACTATAACTGCGATATCACCTATTGCACTAACTCCGAGTTAGGCTTCGACTATCTGCGGGACAACATGGCCACCTCCATCGAGGAAGTGGTGCAACGGCCCTTTAACTACTGCGTCATCGACGAGGTGGACTCGGTTCTGATTGACGAGGCCCGCACCCCCCTGATTATCTCCGGCCAGGTGGAACGGCCCAGTGAGAAATACCGCCGCGCGGCAGAAGTGGCGGGCCAGTTAGTGCGGGGCACGGAGGACGAACCTCAAGATTATGAAGTTGACGAAAAAGCCCGGAATGTGCTGCTGTCTGACGAAGGTTTTGCTCGGGCGGAAGAACTGCTGGGGATGACGGATTTGTATGACCCGGAAGACCCCTGGGCCCATTATATTTTCAACGCCGTTAAAGCTAAAGAACTCTTTGTTAAGGATGTCAACTACATCATCCGTGATGGCGATGTGGTGATTGTGGATGAGTTCACTGGACGGGTGATGCCGGGACGACGCTGGAGTGATGGACTTCACCAAGCCATTGAAGCCAAAGAACATCTAGAAATTCAGCCGGAAACCCAAACCCTGGCGACCATTACCTATCAAAACTTCTTCTTGCTCTATCCCAAATTAGCCGGGATGACGGGAACGGCGAAAACGGAAGAGTCGGAATTTGAGAAAATCTATAAGTTGCGGGTGACGGTAATTCCCACCAATCGTCCCTTACTGCGGAGAGATTTGGCTGATGTTGTCTATAAGACAGAACCGGCTAAGTGGGAAGCGGTTGCAAAAGAATGTGCCGAGAAACATGAGGCAGGCCGCCCAGTGTTGGTGGGAACCACCAGTGTGGAAAAATCGGAGGTTCTGTCCAAACTGTTGAGTCAGTTACAGGTTCCCCATAATCTCCTCAATGCTAAGCCAGAGAACGTAGAACGGGAATCAGAGATTGTCGCTCAAGCCGGACGAGGTGGGACAGTTACCATTGCCACGAACATGGCGGGACGGGGGACGGACATTATCCTCGGCGGGAACGCGGACTATATGGCCCGTTTGAAGTTGCGGGAGTATTTTATGCCCCGGTTGGTGAAGCCGGAGGATGAAAGCAGTTTTGCCCAACCGAAAGCCTTAGCCAGTCGCAGCCGCAGTAAGGGGAAAGGCTTTGATACAGTGGCTAAACCCAAAACCTGGAAAGCCTCGCCGCAGATTTTCCCGGTGGAACTCACTCCTGAGTTGGAGAAGCAACTTAAGGAGATGGTGGATAACGCGGTGAAGACCTACGGTGAACGGAGTTTACCAGAGTTGGACGCCGAGGAACGCATCGCCATCGCCGCCGAGAAGGCCCCCACGGATGATGAGGTCGTGGCTCAGTTGCGAGAGGTCTATAAGAATCTCTTAAAGCATTATGAGAGTTACACCGAGAAAGAACATGATGCGGTGATTGAACGGGGTGGCTTGCATGTGATTGGTACAGAACGCCACGAGTCTCGCCGGGTGGATAACCAGTTGCGAGGCCGTGCGGGCCGACAAGGTGACCCCGGTTCGACGCGCTTTTTCCTCAGTCTGGAGGATAACTTGTTGCGGATTTTTGGCGGCGATCGCGTGGCCGGCTTAATGAATGCCTTTCGGGTTGAAGAGGATATGCCGATTGAGTCCGGGATGTTGACGCGATCGCTCGAAGGCGCGCAACGGAAGGTCGAAACCTACTATTACGATATCCGTAAGCAGGTGTTTGAGTATGACGAGGTGATGAACAACCAGCGTCGGGCGATTTATGCTGAACGCCGTCGGGTATTGGAAGGGCAAAACCTCAAGCAGCGGGTGATTGAATATGCAGAAATGACGATGGATGACATCGTCGATGCTTACATCAACCCAGAACTGCCTTCAGAGGAATGGAACTTAGATAAGCTGGTGGACAAGGTGAAGCAGTTTGTCTATCTCTTGGAAGAGTTGCAGCCGAGTCAGTTGGAGGATATGGCGGTTGACGAGATTAAAACCTTCCTCCATGAGCAAGTGCATATCGCCTACGACATGAAAGAGTCGCAGGTGGATAAAATCCAGGCGGGGTTAATGCGTCAGGCGGAACGGTTCTTCATTCTGCAACGGATTGACACCCTCTGGCGGGAACACTTGCAACAGATGGATGCGTTGCGTGAGTCGGTCAGTCTGCGGGGTTATGGTCAGAAAGACCCGCTGATTGAGTATAAGAGTGAGGGCTATGAGCTGTTCTTAGAGATGATGATTGATATCCGCCGTGATGTCGTTTACTCTCTGTTCCAGTTCCAGCCTCAAGTTCAGCAAACAACGGTGAATAGTTGAGGTCACTGATGATTCCAGGGAAACATCTGGCGACGGTCCTGGCCCTGCTGCTGGGGTTCGGCTGTGGTGGGCCCTCGCAGGGTGAGGCGACTCAACCCACGCCGACGAGTCCTGGGGAGGTGTTGGTGCAAACCCCATCCCCCCAGTTGACGAATGCTGGTTGGGGAGAAATTTCTGGGGATACGCCGTTTGAGGGCGATCGCATTCAGGATAAATTGAGCCAGTATCGGGTGGAAACTGGGGTCATCTCCCGTGAGGGACTGTCCTACCCGGTGATTGAGGTCTTTGAGGGGGACACTCGGGTGGCGCAACTCGACCCAAAAGACCCCAATCGTCCTGAGGAGGGGATTCTCCGCATCACCCTTGAGGACTCTTCGATCGCCGGGCCCGACGGGGTGCGGGTGGGGATGACTTGGGGAGAAACTCCTGGCCGGGAGCAATTCAACTGTTTCTCCGGTGAAGGTCCTACGACGGGGTATCTGATTTGTACTCCCCCCAATGCGCCCCAACTACAATATCTTTACCGTCTAACGGGGGGTGAGGTGGGCGATCGCACTCCCATCGATCGCCTCATCTGGCTGAACATTTAAGGCGGTTTACCGGTTGAGGCCAGGGCCGACACAACCGTAGGCCTGCTCATGGTCTCAGGTCTTCGATGATAGAATCAAATAACTACTGCGATGAACTCCTTTCAACCATGACCATCGCCAAATCCTCACAACCGGATCTAAAGACCCTACCGGATCATACCCAACTCCCTGATTCTGATGGAACCTTTGTGAAAAACTTTCAGGAGCATCCCCAAAGTATCGTCCTGACGGATTCCCTGCAACCCATCTTAGAGCGGCTACATCCGGATCAACACTATGCCATTGGTCAAGATTGTGGCATTTATTGGCGCATCACAGACCCTCCAGAACGGGGAGCCGAATGTCTGGACTGGTTTTATGTTCCCAATGTGCCACCCACCCTTGAAGGACAGTTACGGCGTTCTTATGTGTTGTGGCAAGAGTGGATTCCCCCCTTAATTGCCCTTGAGTTTGTCTCGGGAGATGGCTCTGAGGAACGTGATCGCACTCCCCTGGATCGCACATCAGAAACCCGTCAAAAACCCGGCAAGTTCTGGGTCTATGAACAGATTATTCGCCCTGCCTTTTATGGAATTTACGAGGTTCAGAACGCCCAAGTTGAGGTCTATCACTTAGTTGAAAACCGCTATGAACTCGTCAGTGCCAATGAACGGGGTCATTATTCAATTCCACAACTGGGGGTTGAGTTGGGGATTTGGCAAGGACGCTATGGCAACATGGTCTTACCCTGGCTACGGTGGTGGGATAGTCAGGGAAATTTGCTATTGACGGGGGATGAACGGGCCAAACGAGCGGAATTGGCCTTAGAAGAGGAACGCCAACGGGGAGAACAACGGGAACAGGAATTACAGGAGGAACGCCAACGAGCAGAACAACGGGAACAGGAATTACAGGAGGAACGCCAACGAGCAGAACGACTGGCGCAGTTGTTGCGATCGCAGGGCATCAACCCTGACGAGTTATGATGGGGGGCGATCGCGCTGTAAACACCCCCAATTACACCGATGCTGACCCAGCTTCGAGAACTCCACCCCGAACCCATTACCGCCGAGAGTTTTGCCCCCTATGGCCAACTGATTACCCCTCAAGAGGATGGCAAACCCTTTGACGCGCAAGATGCCCAGTTAGAGTTAAACCAGGGACAACCTCGCTTCTATCTGATGCGACTGCATTATCGCGGCGATCGCTTCCACCAAATTACTCGTCATGAGCGTTGCAGCCAATGTTTAGGGTCCTTACAGGGACAAAACTGGTATTTGGCGGTGGCCCCTCCCACTCAGGGCAACTGCCCCGATGCAACGCGCCTCAAAGCCTTTCACATCCCCGGAACCTGTTTCGTGAAGCTGCATCGCGGAACCTGGCACGCTGGCCCCTATTTTGAGGCGGAAACGGTCGATTTCTATAATCTGGAACTGACGGATACCAATGTGACAGATCACCTCAGTTACGATTATCTTGAGAAGGATGGAGTCGAGTTTTCCATCATCCCCAAACCGGACTAATCTCCATCCGCTCACCCCTCACCCCTCCTGGTCATGACTCCCCCAGCCACCGTCTCTGATTCCCTACAAGCTCTCATTGACATGGCCCGAGAGGTGGGACTGTTGGTGTCAACGCCGCAAGATGGAACGGAACTCCTCGAACAACTCCCCCATGAGGAGATGGTGAGCGCCTGTCACGAGAGTCGCGTCGGGAAACTTCTCCCCCGCGCCTTCTATGTCCATCGCAGTGCGCTGGAGAGTCTTCCCCTTCCCCTGCGCCTCTATGAAGCTTACGCCGCCACAGAAGTTGAACAACTCGAACAGACTACCCTCGTCAAGTTCTCTCTGACGCATCCACAACTGTCTTATCTGTCTTATCCTGACTTTGATGCCAATCCGCATCCGGCCTTGGTGCAAAGTATCCTGGTGAACTTACAACAGAAAACTGTCAGTCAACGCAACTACCACAGTTCAGAAAATCCCCCGATTCTGCATCGCAAGGAAACTTTTGTACAAGAGAATTATCCCGGTTATGAGCAGTTTGTTACCTTAACCCAGCAAGAGGAACAGTTAGGCCTACTCGACAATACCCGCCATATTGGCACTCGGGCAAATTGGCAACGCTATTTGCAAGATATGGGGGTCGAGATTCAGGGACATCAGTTAATCCGCCGAGAAACCCATAACCCCCTGAAAGCAAGCATTGAACGTCACCGCGCAGCGATGGTGCGCCATGATTTGTCTCGTCCGATTAAGTTAGCATTGGAGGCGGGATTGTTAACCCCTGAAACGTCCACTTTTGACTATGGATGTGGCTATGGTGGGGATGTAAAGCGGCTCAATGAACGGGGGATTGTAACTCAGGGATGGGACCCTTATTATCAACCGGATACGCCCTTAGAACCGGCTGGGTTTGTGAATTTGGGCTATGTGATTAATGTCATTGAAGATCCCCAGGAACGCCGGGAAGCCTTGCAGAACGCTTGGCAGTTAACCCAAGATGTATTGCTGGTGTCGGCTCAGGTGTTGGTGGGCGATCGCGATGAGGGAGAATTGGTCTATGGCGATGGAGTGGTCACCCAGCGGGGAACCTTTCAGAAATATTATGAACAGGAGGAGTTAAAGGCTTATATTGACGGGGTGTTGGGGGTGGATTCCCTACCGTTGGGGTTGGGGGTGTATGGGGTGTTTCGTAATTTGGAACAGCGCGAGGCCTTTCGGGTGTCTCGCTTGCGTTCTCGCACTCAAACCCCTCGGGTGCGAGTGTCGGTGCAGCGGTTTGAGGAGTATCAGGAGGCGTTACAGCCGCTGATGCAGTTTTTTGGCGATCGCGGCCGCCTTCCCAAACCCACGGAGTTACCCGAAGAAGCGGATATTGTGGATATCTTTGGCAGTGTCCGTCGTGCCTTTCGCGTGGTGCTGCAAGCGACCGATGAGGCGGAGTGGGAGGAGATTTGTGAACGTCGCCGCCAAGAACTCTTGATTTATTTAGCTCTAACCGCTTTGGGCGATCGCCCCCGTT
Source organism: Sodalinema gerasimenkoae IPPAS B-353 (assembly GCF_009846485.1). Lineage (GTDB taxonomy): Bacteria > Cyanobacteriota > Cyanobacteriia > Cyanobacteriales > Geitlerinemataceae > Sodalinema > Sodalinema gerasimenkoae. The sequence goes on along the minus strand of NZ_ML776472.1, from coordinate 488,722 downwards.
TTAGCGATTTAGATTTAGCCATTCAATATGACATTCGCGCCTTTTTTGGGAATTATAAACAGGCATTAATGGCAGCAGATTTAATGTTATATGGTTTAGGGAGCTTAGAACGGTTGGGTAAGTTGTGCGATCGCAGTGAAATTGGGCAGCGATCGTCCCGAGGCCTACTCGTCCATGCCAGCGCCTTCGACGAACTCGATCCCCTATTACGTCTTTATGAAGGCTGTGCCAGCCAAACTATCGGCAGAATGGACGACACAACCCTGATCCAATTTCACACCCAACGCCCCAAAATTTCCTATTTCTACTGCCCTGACTTTGATGCCAAGGCACATCCCATCATCAAAACCATCATGCAAATTGACCTGCAAGACCTGCGGGTTCGTCGCTACGAGTACGAGTTATTTGAAAACCCCTTTATTCTGCATAAAAAAGAAGAATTAGTAACCCCAGACTATCCTAACTATGACCGCTTCCGTCGGCTCACGCAACAAGAACAAAAATGGGGACTCCTCGATAACCCAGAAGCGATTAGACGATATAGACCCTGGTTAAAGTGCCTCCAAGACCATGGGGCCGAGGTGCGGGGACATCGAGTCTACTGGCGTAAAGATGTTGACCCCTATCAAAAACGAGTCATCGAAGCCCAGAAAAAAAGCAAATTGAAGCTTTAGTTTAGCAATGACTTATTTGTCAAGACTTTTTCTGTTAAGATTCATGCGATTTTGTTAATAAAAAAAGTCTTGACGACAGCAATCGCAGAGATTAGGATTATGGCAGAAGTTGGCTGAAAATAACGATACATCACAGAAAGCCAGTCATCCTGTGAGGGAGTTACTTACGCTCACCTTTTAGGGTATTCCTTTTTTTTTGGACTTTGCCCAGGAGAAATCCCCGACCCATTTATTCCTCAGGTGTCTGAACCATGACACCTCAATTGTCCCGTGTTCGTTTAGAATTTCGATCAACATCATGACATCATTACCGAACGATCCCTTCTTTGGACTACAGTGGTATCTCTACAACACCGGCCAAGACGGTCGAACCCCTCGAATCGACCTAAACCTTATCGATGAAGATCCTAATACCTTTAATGTTTGGGATGACTACAGCGGTCGAGGCGTGACCATTGCCATCATTGACGATGGTGTTGAGGCAACCCACGAGGATTTGGCTGCCAACTACAATAGCCAGCCTCTGGGTCTCATTCCCCCCTACGATCCTGATGAGGGCCGTCCTTTAAACCCGGAGGACGACCATGGCACCAACGTAGCCGGTATTATTGCTGGGGTTGCCAACAATAACACCGGGATAACAGGGATTGCCTTCAACTCACAAATTACAGGATTTCGCTATGACGATATAACTTTAGAAGATGCAAGTATCATTGCCCGCCAAGCTGCCTTTGATATTTCTAATAATAGCTGGGGTGGAAGCAATGCCTTTGACGGCAACTTTGCGACTGATCCCCAGTTTGCCGAGGCATTGGAAACAGCAGTCAGCACCGGACGAAATGGACTAGGAACCGTTTTTGTCTGGGCGGCTGGTAATGAGCGGCTTGAAGGACTCCGCAGTGACTATGAAAATGCTGCCAACTCCCGTTACACTATCGCAGTTGCAGCCATGGATGGCAATGGCATTCACGCGCCTTACAGCAATCTTGGAAGCAGCCTATTGGTATCCGCCTTTGGGGATGGTGATGACGAACGGGAGATTCCCGCAAGTATTGTCACCACAGACCTCATGGGAGACGCTGGAGGTAACCCGCCCCAGGATGAAAGTACTCAAGACTTAGAGAACGTCAACTACACGCGCCTATTCAATGGCACCTCCTCATCTACTCCCATGGTATCCGGGGTGGTTGCCCTGATGCTAGAGGCCAACCCACAACTGGGTTATCGAGATGTTCAAACTATTCTCGCCCATTCCGCTCGCCAGACAGACCCGAATAATAGTGCTTGGCAGTTCAATGGAGCAACCACCTGGAACGGAGGTGGACTCCATGTAAATCCTAACTATGGCTTTGGTTTAGTCGATGCCCATGGGGCTGTTCGTTTAGCAGAAACCTGGACTGGCCAACGCACTCATGGCAATGAACAGGTGGTTCAGGGAACTTCAGCCCCTAACGTAGTCCTTCCAGATGTGGGAGCCGCCACTGATAGCATCACAATCCCCGTCGGGGTCAATCTGAACTACACGGAAATTACTCTGAATCTTACTCATGGGGCTTTAGAGAACCTAGTCATCGACCTCACCTCTCCCGCTGGCACTCAAAGCACCCTTTTTGACGGACCTGGATTAAAAGAAGTCAATTTGGGGGAGGATGAGGACGGCATCCAACGTCTAGTCGATTTTGCTGATTTCCGTAAAAGTCCCGAGGATTTCACCGACGATCCTGATTTTCTCGCACTTGGGGAGTTTTACCAAAAAGGGATAGACTTCACCTTTTCGAGTAGCTTTAACTGGGCAGAAACGGGGCAGGGGGAATGGACTTTGACCATCACCGATACTCAGCCCGGAGAGATGGGTACCCTGAATGGCTGGGATTTGCGACTGTACGGAGATGAGGTGACCACTGACAACACCTACATCTATACCCAGGAGTATGGCACTGTTAATGACTCTGAGCGCCAAGTGCTGCGAGATACCCAAGGCAGCAACACCATTAACGCGGCAGCCATTCGGTCTGATAGTTTTCTTGACCTCAATCCTGGAACCTCGAGTACCCTGGCTGGCCAACCCCTTCTCCTAGATGGAGAAACGCTGATTATTGATGCTTTCACAGGAGATGGTCATGACACCCTGGTGGGCAATGATGCTAACAACCGTCTGAATGGAGGACGGGGGAATGATATTATCGCGGCTCGTATGGGCGATGATGTAATTACAGCAGATCGGGGCAATAACCTGGTTTTCGGCAATGAGGGCAATGATACGCTTCTGGGGGGAGATGGGGATGATACCCTCTTCGGCGGTCAGGGTAATGATATTCTCATCGGTGGTGAGGGTAATGATATTCTCTCGGGAGATCTCGGGGATGACACCCTCACCGGCGGCGGCGGAAACGATATTTTCGTTATTCGCGCGGATGGAGGACAAGCACTAATTACTGATTTCAGCGTGGGGAGCGATCGCATTGGACTGTCCCATGGTCTAACTTTAGAAGCCTTAACCCTGGCACAGGCTGGCGGTGACGCTTTGATTCGTCAAGGGGACAATACGCTGGCTATTCTCAATAATGTAGACTCAGCTAGTTTAACCCCTGAAAGTTTCCTGGAGATCAGTTTCACCTAAAGACTCAGTTACCAGAGGCTGACCTAAGAGTCTCCACTAACTGAGCCGAACCCACCCAAAGGTTAGACGTTAGAGCTAGCCTTTGGGTGGGTTATCTGTTTTGATCCCCCCTCCGATGTGCGAGGACAAGGACATCGAGTGCTATTGGCGCAAAGATGTTGACCCCTATCAAAAACGGGTCATCGAAGCCCGTAAACAGCGTTCTCAGCCTTAGGTTCGCCATGATATCCAGACATTCCCCTTGAAAACCATAGGTCTTTGTTCCACCATATGAATATATAACGAACAGGAGTTGTCTCTTCTGACCCTCGGTCATCGCCGGTCAGCGGGCAGCCTTCCACGTCAACGTAGCAAGCTCAATAGTTCTGTATGCAATTCGGACCTCTATTCGACCAACAGTGGTACATCTACAACGATGGCCAGGAGGGTCGCACCCCCAGGGTTGACCTGAATTTGATTGACCACGACCCCAATACATCTAACGTTTGGGACGACTACACCGGCGAGGGTGTCAGCATTAGCGTTGTTGATACAGGGATACAAGCCACCCACGAAAATCTTATCGAAAACTATGACTTTGACCCAAGTGGGTTAACTCCCCCCTACGACCTCAGCGAAGCGACACCAGTCCCCGACCCCGCTGGGCCTGCCCATGGAACTGCCGTTGCAGGGATTATTTCTGGGGGCCAAAATGGCATCGGTACGACTGGGGTTGCCTTCAACTCCAATATTACCGGGTTTCGTTTCAGTGATATCTTCGATGAAACGGGGGGAATAGAGGCAAATCCGGCAAATCCACTCATGCGTCAGGCAGCTTTTGATATTTCCAATAATAGTTGGGCACCAGGTAATCCTTTTGTAGAGAATTTCAAAACCGACCCTGAATTAGAAGAAGCACTTGAGGTTGGGATTACCCAGGGTCGTGATGGTCTAGGAACTGTCTTCGTTTGGGGAGCCGGCAATTCGCGGGAAGCGTTAGGGTATCACGCGAACTATAACAATCTAACGAACTCCCGTCACACCATCGCAGTGGCCGCCATCGACGGTCAAGGAATTGCCGCTCCCTACAGTAGTCAGGGTGCGAATCTGCTGGTGTCTGCCTTTGGAGATGGGGATGGAGACGAAATTCCAGGAACCATTGCCACCACTGACTTTATGGAGATTGAGGGCTATAACAATCCCTTAAACCCTGAGAACCCGGATAATACCCCCAACCTGAACTACACCACTAGCTTTGATGGCACCTCTGCCGCTGCTCCTATGGTTTCCGGTGTGGTGGGGTTAATGCTCGAAGCCAACCCCTATCTCGGCCATCGGGATGTGCAAGAAATTCTCGCCTATTCCGCACGACAAAATGACCCCACTCACGACGATTGGCAGTTCAATGGTGCCGAGAATTGGAATGGTGGGGGTCTCCATGCCAACCATGACTATGGCTTTGGTCTAGTAGATGGTCATACCGCCGTCCGTTTAGCCGAAAGTTGGACGTTGCAAAACACCTGGGTTGACCAACCCTCACAACGCACCTGGGTCAATGAAGCCAGTCTAGCTGAGAGTTCTGATGCGGCGGTGGAGATTCCCGATGGGGCAACCATTTCCGACAGCATCACTCTTCCGGAAGGCTTGGAACTGCAACAGACGGAGATTGCCGTGGATGTCTCCCATGAGGCAATTGAAGATTTGGTCATCACCCTCACTTCTCCCTCGGGAACCGAGAGTGTGTTATTTGATGGCTCCCAACTGGAGACCATTAATCTAAGTATAGATGAGATGGGAAATCCCCTAGAGGCTCCCTTCGCCGAATTTCGTGATAATCCTCAGGCGTTTACGGAAGACCCCATCGCGATAGAACTGGGTGAGCGTTACCAAGATGGCATTGATTTCACCTTCTCCAGTACCTTCAACTGGAGTGAAACCAGTGAAGGAGAATGGACTTTAACCATTGAAGATGGGGAATCTGGCATAGGGGGAACACTCAACAATTGGGATTTAGAGGTCTATGGCGATGAAATGACCCCCAATGAAACCTACATCTATACGGAAGAGTATGGCCAGTTAAATGACCCCGAGCGTCAGGTTCTAAGTAATCCCGAGGGAACCCATACCATCAACGCCGCCATGCGTTCCGATAGTCTCATTGACATCAATCCAGGTGCAACGGGGGTCTTGGCAGGTCAACCCTTGACCATTGATGAGAACACCCAGATTGAAAATGTCTGGGGAGGAGATGGCAATGATACCCTCTTGGGCAATGAGGACGATAATCGGCTCATCAACCGCCGAGGCGATAACCTGATGTGGAGTGAGGCAGGAGATAACTTCATTGAAGGGGGAGATGGCAACGACACCCTAATTGGGGGGTCTGGTCAGGATAGCCTAACGGCAACCCAGGGCGATAATCTACTCATGGGGGGCCCCGGCGATGATCGGATTATCGCTGGTCGGGGCAATGATACCCTCGTTGGCGGTCAGGGAAATGACATCCTTGAAGGGAGTGACGGCGATGATGTCCTCTCGGGAGATTTAGGGAATGATACCCTCATTGGGGGCGGCGGCAATAATACCTTTGTCCTGCGTCCCAATGGTGGGGAGAATGTAATTACGGACTTTAACGCCGAGACTGACCAAATTGGCTTAGCCGATGGTCTGACTCAAGAGGCACTTACTATTAGCCAAGCCGGGGCTGACGCCATCCTGGAAGAAGGAACAGAAACCCGAGCAATTCTCAATGATGCGGATTCGAGTCTGTTAACCCCAGACCAATTTGTGATGATGGATTGGTGACCCTTGTGGCGGTGACGGTTGATGGCTCAAGCCCCTCATGACCATTCCTCATGACCATTGACGATGCTCTTTGGGGCGATTACAATGCAGGGGAGATATTCACTGACTTAAATCCTTCGCTGCGTGAATCGTCCGTGAGTCGGTGGTCTCTATCCCTAATATCTCCGATAAATCCTTAGTTTCTGTCCTTGGAAATTAAGCTTTTGCCGTTGTCAATTCAGTCGGTGCACTGTCGGTGCACCGCCTTTTTGATCTGCTTTTTTCTAATTGAGAGATTAGACCATATAGGGGTGACTATGCAACTACCGAATGACCCGCTGTTTTCTCAACAGTGGTACCTTTACAATACCGGTCAAGGGGGGCGCACGCCTCGGGTTGATTTAAACCTGATTGATGAAAACCCCAATACCTTTAATGTTTGGGATGAGTATAGTGGAAAAGGGGTCCAAGTTGGCATCTTGGATGATGGGGTTCAGTTCCACCATGAAGACCTATGGAGTAACTATAATTCCACTCCTAAAGGCATCAGCTATACCCTGGGAGAGGGATTACCCCGCCACTTCAGACATGCTCATGGAACAGCGGTGGCTGGCATTATTGCTGGAGCCAAGAATGGGATTGGTATTGTTGGAATCGCGTTCAATGCAAACATCACCGGTTTTTATTTTGGTGATATCTTGGCTTTTCAGGATATGACGCGGTTGGAACAGCAGTCTGCTTTTGATATCTCGAATAATAGTTGGGGGTTCAGTCATCCCTTTTACATCAACTCATTAAATCCGTATGGACAGGTGTTTCAACAAGCACTAGAAAAAGGTATCCGTCAGGGTCGAGATGGCATTGGGACAATCTTTGTTTGGGGGGGTGGAAATTCGAGAAGTGAGTTAGGCTATGAGTCCAACTACAACAATGAAAAAAATTCACGTTATACCATTGCCGTGGCAGCAATTGATGGTCATGGGGTGGGTGCGCCATACAGCAGCCAGGGAGCGAATTTACTGGTGTCCGCCTTTGGTGATGGGGATTTCTATGGGAATCCTCCCAGCATTGTTACTACTGATTTAATGGGGCTTGGAGGTTCTAATGCACCGGGCATCTCTCAGTTTCCAGAGTCCTTAAATTTGAACTATACCTCTACATTTAACGGAACCTCTGCTGCTGCCCCGATGGTCTCTGGGGTGGTTGCCTTGATGCTCGAAGCCAATCCTTATCTTGGCTATCGGGATGTGCAACAAATTCTTGCCTATTCAGCACGACAAAATAACTCAACTCATGAAGATTGGCAATTCAACGGGGCCAGAAATTGGAATGGGGGAGGTCTTCATGTCAATCATGATTATGGGTTTGGATTGGTGGATGCTCATGGAGCCGTTCGATTGGCGGAAAGCTGGACTTTCCAAAATGGATGGATAGGCAAACCAGCACAAAGCACCTGGGTGAATGAAAAAAGTTTTGAAGGACTTTCAAGTTTGGGACGGGTGATTCCTAAAGCTGAAACAATTTCTGATACGATTATCCTTCCGGCGGGTATCGAATTAGAGTCTGCTGAGATTCGGGTGACGGTCTCCCATGAAGCGATCGAGGATTTAGTGATTCGTTTGACCTCTCCTGGGGGAACTGAGAGCATTCTGTTTGATGGCTCTCGGTTAAATACCTTAAAGCTAGGAAAAAATGGAAGGGTTGATTTTTCTGAATTTCGTGATAATCCTAGTTTATTTACTGATGATTCGTTCCTTCAGGAGTTAGGAGAGTCCTACCAGCAGGGCATCGATTTTACCTTTTCGAGTACCTTTAACTGGGGTGAAAGCAGTGAAGGAGACTGGATTCTTACCCTGGAAAATTTGGGCATGAATCATGACGGTCAGCTCAAAGATTGGGGCTTAAATGTTTATGGATCTGAGGACTCTGGGAATCGGGCGTATATCTATACCGAAGAATATGGCGCGCTCACAGACCCAGAACGGCAATATCTGGAGAATCGTCAGGGCCAGCATCTTCTCAATGCAACGGCGATGCGCTCTGATAGTCGGATCGATCTCACGCGCCAGTCTGACAGTATCCTTGCCGGCCAACCCCTGACGCTGGATGCGGACACTCAAATTGTGGCGGTCTTTGGTGGCGATGGGAATGACATGATTTGGGGCAACCCAGACCAGTCAACTTACCTTATGAACCGACGCGGTAATAACCTTATGGTCGGTGGGAACGGTAACGATATTATTCAAGGGGGGGTGGGTAATGATATTCTCTCCGGTGGGGCGGGCGATGATATTCTCTCCGGTGGGGCGGGTGATGATATTCTCTTCGGTGGGGCGGGTGATAATACTCTCTTCGGTGGGGCGGGTGATGATCTCTTGGTTGGGGGACAGGGGAATGACATTCTATCGGGGGATTTTGGAAATGATACCCTCATTGGTGGCGGCGGGAATAATATCTTTGTCCTGCGTCCTGATGGGGGACAAAATGTTATCGATGATTTCACGGTGGGGAGCGATCGCCTCGGACTGTCCCATGGCTTAACCTTTGACGCCTTGACCTTCGAGCAGTCTGGAACTGATACCCTGATTCGTCAAGGGGATCAGACCTGGACGATTGTCAGTAATGTAGACTCGGCGAGCTTGACGCCAGAAAGTTTCCTGGAGATAAGGTTTGTCTAAGCGCTTGCAGACTTAAATCATCACTTGCAGAACATTGACGGTTTCATTGAGGTCATGAACTCCTCGACGAGTTTGCTGGGTTCCCAAGGCAGCTTCTTGTGCAGCTTGCTGAAGATTATGGAATTGATTAAAGACCTGTTCAATGGCAGCCGCTTGGTCTTGGGTGCGGCTGAGGATTTGGCGCAGGTTGTCGGCGATGGTGTCAACGCCGTCTGAGACCCCTTGAAACGCTTGACTCGAACTGGCCACGATCTCTAGGCTTTCTTCTACGACACTTGCGCCGTCTTGAGATGCTTGGACAGTCCGTTGAATTGCAGTTTGAATGTTATGGATAATGCGATTGATGCGATCAAGGGAGGTTTGACTACCTTCTGCTAGCTTGCGGATTTCACTGGCAACAATGGAGAATCCTTGTCCCCGCTCTCCGGCATGAATCGCTTCAACAGCAGCATTGAGGGCTAACATGTTAGTCTGGCTTGCGACTTGGCTGATCACTTGCGTAATCTTGCCAATTTGCGTGGCCTGTTCCTTCAGGTTTAAGATCTCCTCTAGGATGCTTTCTGACTGTGCGTTGACTTGGGAAAATTGCTTGTAGGTCTGTTGACCCACCTGTTGACCCTTCTGGGCTAGCTGTAAAACCATCCGAGCTTCTTTTGAGGCAATTTCCGCTTGATTGACCGATTGTTGAGAATATTGATACAACCCATCGAGGACGTGATGACTCTGGTCCATCGAGACAGCATATTGATGGGTAATACGTTCTTGTTCCTCAATGGTGGCGGCAATTTCTGACGATGACAGGGCGATAGTGTTGACGCTTTGCTGCAATCGCTGAGTGATTGCCTGGATTGTTTTCCAGACCATCCCCAGAATAACTAGATTTAAGGTAAACAGTGCGATCGCCACCCGTTGTGAGTTGGCAACATTCCTACTGGCATAGTCTTCAGCGAGTTGAACTGTCGTATTGCTTAATTCCCAAAACACTTCACTTGCATCTAGCAGCATTTCGGAGCGACTCACCAGGTTATCGTCTTGGAGAAGCGTTTGAAGAGTGTTCCATTGACGCTGAAGTGGGATGAGACTGGCTTGAAAATCACTGTCATCAATTTGCTTTAATTTCAATTGGGAATTTCCCGTTTGTAAAGCTCGTAGGATTTGCTCAATCTCTTGCCGCGTTGTCTGAGTATCTTGGTTCAGTAAATGCAACTTAAGCAAGCGTTGTGTATTACCTCTGACTACCCCGGCATAGTTAACAATTGTCGCATCATCAGTCATGGCATCAATGGAAACATAGACTGAGACAAGATTAAAGCCAACGAGCAGCAAAAGCAGAATCACGGCTAGGCGCAAGCGTTGAATGATTTTCATGATATATGTTATGTCTTGGGATGATAACTTTTGGCTCTGTTTTCCTAGGAAGTTCCTGAATCCTAGAATAGGCATCCTGACGTTCCTATCATAGTCGCCAAGTCATCCCAAGGAAAGCGTAAAAATACTTAGTAAATAAGCTAAAGTAATGATGGGCAGATGTTATTCTTAAAAAGATTATTTAAGCTATTGATGGGTTTATACCTTAGAGATTTTATGGATTTATACCAATTTTTAGAAGTCGTGCGATAGATGTCTGTAGGGGCGAACCCTTGTGGTCGCCCTGTCCTAGTGTCATATGTCTAGCAAGGTTATCGAAAAATGGTATTATTTATGGCAAATAAAGTTGACTCTCAAAAAATAAAGGTTACCTGAAAGGCTAAATAAACAAACTGCCTTTCGGGTAACCCAACTCACCCCCTAAGGTTTTAAATGACTTTTTAAACGCTATTTACGGTCTAAGATTTAGAGCTTGAAAGCTGACAAATCCAGTTTGTCAAATTGTTGCAAGAAATCTGAAAGCGTCTTGGCAATTTGACTCACTCCACCCTCCACATTGGACTCGATGTTCAGGGGGATTACCGGGTCATGGAGGGATAACCGCAGCAAGAACCAGCCCTGTTCCTCGGGGGACTGGCAACTGACGCGCACCCCTTCGTAGTTCTTGGGAACCACTTGCCAACCGTCGTGACTCTCGGCAAATTTGCTTAGGGCTTCGATGATTTGGTTGCCGTAAGCTTTGAAGTCCTCAACACCAATTTTCATCCGCAACTCGGCGCTTTCTTGGGGTTCGTTTAAATTGGCGATTAAGTCGGATAGTTCTTTCCCGTCTAACTTCGATTTAGCCAACTCAACCAATAGCTTGGTAATCAAATACGCACCATCATCTAGGAAATAGTTTTCCTTCATCGCCCCATGACCTGAGGTTTCAATGGCTAACCAGGACTCTTGACCTTCGTTATTTAAACGAATTGCCTCGTTGATGACATTTTTATAGCCCCGTTTGAAGCGATGATGAACGCCGTTTAAGTCTTGCTCAATGAAGGTGGTTAAACCTTCTGAGGTAATGGAGTCGGTGACAATGGTCGAACCTGGATGTTCCTTGAGGACAACGGCGGAAATCAAGGCAATGAGGCGATTGCGGTTGAGTTCCTGTCCTTGGGGGTCAACGGCGGCCCCGCGATCGACGTCGGTATCAAAGATGATGCCAAAGTCAGCCTTCTGTGCTAACACTGCTTGGGAAATGGCCGCCATGGCCGCTTCATTTTCGGGGTTGGGGACATGGTTGGGGAAGGTGCCATCGGGGTCTAAAAATTGGCTGCCGGTGGTGTCGGCTCCGAGGGGTTTGAGAACGCGATCGCAGTAAAAGCCTCCCGCACCATTTCCAGCATCAACAATAATATGAAGTCCCTTTAAGGGCTGTTCAAACTGTTGCGGATGATTGACTCCCTCGCGGACGACTTTCACCAAACCTTCGGCATACACTCCCATGAAATCACGAGTCTCAATCGTTCCACCTTCGGCGGGTTCGGGAAAGTCTTGATCAGCGGCAAATTTGAGAATGGCGCTAATATCGGGTTTGCCTAATCCTCCCTCGCCGGTAAAGAATTTGAAGCCATTGCGGTTGAAGGGTAAATGGCTGGCGGTGAGCATGATGGCCCCGTCACAGTTGAAGTCGGGGCTGACGGTACTCATGAACATGGCGGGGGTGGAGGCCAAACCGAAGTCATAGACGCAACAGCCGAGACTGCTGATGGCGGTGGTGGTGGCGGCCATTAAGTCGGGCCCCGAGAGGCGGCTGTCTCGCCCTAAACTGATGGTGAGGTCCGTGGCGGGTTTGTTTAGGGTTTCGCTCAGCCAGCGGACAAAGGCTTTGCCAAGGGTTTGGGCAATATCTGGGGTGAGGTTCACGGGTTCGTCAGGGATGCCAGGAAGGGCGACGCCGCGAATGTCAGACCCGTTTTGCAGTTTAGTCCAGTTGATGTTTTGTAGGGTAGCACTCATAAGGCTTGTGGGATGGATAGGGCAATGGCGATCGCCCTTACCATAGACGATTTGCCTCTATCCATCAATGCGATCGCGAGCGATCGCACGGGGAAATGCGATCGCCCCTAGATATCGCGTTCTTAGCGCCCGGCAGACACCGCTGGGGTTAAGGCTGCCTTGAGGGCCTCGACCTTATCGGTGTGTTCCCAAGGCAGATCGAGGTCAGTACGTCCCATGTGACCATAGGCGGCCGTCTCTTGGAAGAAGCGTCCTCCACGTTCACTGGGGAGACGGGAGAGGTTGAAGGTCTGGATAATTCCCGCCGGACGTAGTTCGAAGATATCGTTGACCACGGCCAACAGTTTCTCTTCGTCCACCTTGCCAGTCCCAAAGGTTTCGATAAAAATACTCGTCGGTTGAGCGACACCAATGGCATAACTCACCTGAACTTCGCATTTTTCGGCAAAGCCAGCGGCGACAATGTTTTTGGCAATGTAGCGGCAAGCATAGGCGGCGGAACGATCCACTTTAGTGGGATCTTTGCCGGAGAAGGCACCACCGCCGTGACGGGAGTAGCCGCCATAGGTATCGACGATGATTTTACGTCCAGTGAGTCCCGAGTCCCCCTGGGGGCCGCCAATGACAAATTTACCGGTGGGGTTGACCAGAAAACGGGTGTCGTCGTCCGGTTGAACGGTCATTTCGCCGAAGACCGGTTGCACCACGTGAGTCCAAAGGTCTTGTTGAATGCGATCGCGCACCGCTTTCTCGTCGCTAATCCCCTCAATACTGGCGGTATGTTGCGTGGAAATCAGGATCGTATCAATCCCCACAGGTTTACCATCTTCATACACCACCGTGACTTGGGTTTTGCCATCGGGACGGAGATAGGCTAAGTCGCCGGATTTGCGAACTTGGGTCAGTCTCCGGGAGAGACGGTGGGCTAAACTAATGGGAAGGGGCATCAGTTCCGGGGTTTCGTCGCAGGCAAAGCCGAACATGAGGCCCTGATCGCCGGCACCAACAGCATCGAGTTCCGCATCACTCGCCTGTTCCCGCCGTTCTTGGGCAGCATCGACCCCCTGAGCGATATCGGGGGACTGTTCGTCGAGAGCGACTAAGACCGAGCAGCTATTGGCTGAAAAGCCGTTTTCCGCGTCGGTATAGCCGATTTCGGCAATTTTTTCCCGGGCCAGTTTGACATAATCAACTTTGGCTTGGGTGCTAACTTCTCCAGTGATTAAGACTAAACCGGTGTTGACGACGACTTCCGCCGCGACACGACTTTTGGGATCTTGGGCCAGCAATGCATCGAGGATGGAATCGGAGATGCGATCGCAGATTTTATCAGGATGTCCTTCAGTGACGGACTCCGAGGTAAACAAATAACGGCGAGACAATGACTGTTCCTCCTTAAAATCAAGTGTTGAACGCAGCGGGGACTTGAGATAGTTCAAACCCAACCCTATCCAACCACAGTAATTTGCTATGGTATCAGGTTTATTATTCGTCTGAGTTGAGACGGGATCAGAATGCCCTCTGAAATCTCTTGCGATACGGGGTGCGATCGCCCCTAGGATTTGGCCAAACAATGGCGGCGAGCGGGATAACCAGCCCGGTTTAGGGCCGCCACAGCATCGTCACAGTCGGGAACCTGGAACTGATGGCCCAGCCGCACCAATTGCCGCTGATGGCCCGCCGCAATCACGCCAATGACCGGAACCTTGGGGTTACTCTTGTCGGGAACCTGGGCCCGCAGGACATCCCGCAATTGATGGCGTTGTTGGATATCCCCGGCTTGTTCAGGATTGAGCTTCACCAGGACCATCTGCACCCGTTCGATGGGTTCAGCATCCTCGATAATCAGTTGCACGCTATCGTCGCGGCGATCGACTTTCCCCCAGACAATCAGCCGCGCATCTTCAATCAGATGGGGGTGAACTCGCTCATAGGTGCGGGGAAACACCACCGCCTCAACCTGTCCGGTGAGGTCTTCGAGTTGGATAATGGCCATGCGATCGCCCTTTTTGGTGACAATCGGCTTCAGACTACTCAACATGACAATGGCACTCACCATCACTTTCTCATGCTGATCCTCCATCTCATTGAGGTTCACCGGGGCCAGCAGTCGCGCAGTTTTCTGAATCGGTTTAAGGGGATGATCCGAGACATAGAACCCCAGCAGTTCTTTTTCGAGCTTCAGTTTCTCCATCGGCTGGTAATCCTCCACCTGGGGCGCTTGGGGAACCCCATCAAAGCCATTGTCATCGACGTTATTTTGGGTATCATCTCCCAGTTGGTCAAACAGATTAAACTGTCCTACACTGCGTTCCTTGGCGCGGGATTGCGCCCAATCAATCACCAATCCCAGATGTTCCATCAATTGCTTGCGATTGGGGTTCAGGGTATCGAGGGCGCCACATTGGACTAAGGCTTCCAAGGCCCGGCGGTTGACGGCATGGAGATCGACGCGATCGCACAACTGGGCCAGAGACTCAAACGGCCCCTCCTCTCGCGCCCTCAAGATACAATCAATCGCTCCCTGTCCCAAATTTCGCACCGCCGAGAGTCCGAATAAAATCTTTTTCCCCTCCACTGGCGTAAAGTCCACATTGGAATGATTCACATCCGGCGGCTGCACCGTAATGTTCATACTCATGCAGGTGGCAATATATTTTTGCACCTTATCCTGATTGCCACTGTTAGCCGTCAGTAACGCGGCCATATATTCAACGGGATAATTGGCTTTTAAATAGGCGGTTTGATAGGTGACATAGCCATAGGCCATGGAGTGAGATTTGTTGAAGCAATTTGAAGCAATTAAACCGGTTTTTAAGATAAAGTTATGGTCTCGTTTAAGACCAATATCATAGACATGTTTCTGCCCTAGCGGTTGACGAGAAATAATTTTGACCATGTGACTCCTTTTGATTGAACAATAACAGAATGACAACATTATAATTGTCTATTGATTTATCGAGTCCTCCAGCCTCGCTTTGGCGGTCAAAGAACCTCCTAGTCTGTAAAATTTAGTTCGATGTTATTGTATTGACATTTCAAAATAAATATGCTAACTAATGGAGACATGCTATCGGTGGGGCTACATTGGGTGCGTTACAACAGCGTTAGACCAAATCGAATTGTAATCATATACTAACAGATAAAGTTAAGGGCGAAAACAAACAGGCTAAGGTTAATTAAACCATGACAAAGGTTGTCGTTTTAGGGGGTGGCATTGCCGGAATGAGTGCCGCCCAGGAATTAGTCGAACGGGGATTTGAGGTTGAGGTTTATGAACTCAAAGATATTCCCGGCGGGAAAGCCCGTAGCATTGACGTTCCCGACAGTGCTGGCCCAGGTAAAAAACCCCTGCCTGGTGAACATGGATTTCGTTTCTTCCCGGGATTTTACCGCCACGTCACCGATACCATGAAACGGATTCCCTACAAGGACAATCGTCAGGGAACCTTCGATAACCTGGTCACCGCTACTCGCCTTGCTCTCGCTCGCCACGAAGCCGGCAAAGACCTGATCATTATTCCGGCTCGTTTTCCCCGCAACCTGGCCGACATTGAACTCATCCTCAAAGTCCTGTTAGAGGGAGCGGATCTGGAATTGCAACCCGGGGAATTAGAATTTTTTGCCGAGCGGATTTGGCAATTGTTCACCTCCTGCAAAGCGCGACGCTTCGATGAGTACGAGAAACTCAACTGGTGGGATTATTTGGATGCCGAGCGGAAATCACCGGCGTATCAGGCCCTGCTGGCCCGGGGAATTACTACCTCCCTAGTCGCCTCTCGGGCGGAACTGGCCAGCGTCAAAACCATCGGCTACATTTTCCTGCAACTGCTGTTAGATCTCATCGATCCCACCACCGAGAGTCCTGATCGCATTCTCAACGGCCCCACCAACGAAGTCTGGATTAACCCTTGGTTGGACTATCTACGCTCGCGAGGGGTTACCTACCATCTCTCCACCCGTCTGCGTTCGATTGAAGCCGGACGCGATGCCCAGGGTAATATCCAAATTACCGGGGCTATTGTCACCGATCTAACAACCCAACGCGATCGCACCGTCACCGGAGACTATTACATCGCCGCCTTACCCGTAGAAATTATGGCGGGCCTTGTCTCCGACGACTTGATTGCCGGTGACCCCAGCCTGGCTAACCTCAAACGTCTGGGAACCAGCACCTCTTGGATGAACGGGATCCAGTTTTATCTCAATCGGGATGTCCCCGTCACCCATGGTCATGTCCTGTATGTCGATGCACCCTGGGCCTTGACCTCCATTTCCCAACCTAGTTTCTGGCCCGAGTTTCCCATGTCCGACTTTGGCGATGGAACTGTGAAGGGGATTATTTCTGCGATCCCCTCCAATTGGGGCTATTTCATCGATCCCAACACCGACGAAGTGGGCGCTCTCAATGGCTCCTTAGGGCTAAAAATTGCCAAACCCGCTCAAATTTGTTCAGCCGAGGAAATTAAAACTGAAGTCTGGGAGCAAATGCAGCGATCGCTGCGAGAAGACGGGAAATCTCTCCTGCAAGAGGACGACCTACAGTCCTGGTTCCTCGACCCTGGCATTATCCATAACTGCTGCGACCTGGCCAAAAACCCCGAAAAACTGGCCGAAATTCTCGATCGCGATCTACCGGACTATTTCAAAACCCTCTTTATTTGGATTAATGAGCGAGATCATGCCACCCTCGAAGACATTGCCGATTATCTCAAGATTGACCAAAGCCAGGCTCGTCTTGCCGTCAACGCTCTAATCGCCAAAGGCTTTGTCGGTCCAATTCCCCTTCCCGATACCGACAGTCCTGAGCGGATTTGTCATCATCCCGGTCATCAACGGCTCTGTTATCGCAGTCGTCTCGGAGATCCCCAGGCCAATATCAACGGAGAGCCACTCCTGGTTAATCTAGTCAATACCTGGTCCTTGCGTCCTGATGCTCACACCGCTATCCCCAATCTGTTCCTTGCCTCAGATTATGTTCGCACCAACACGGACTTAGCCACCATGGAAGCCGCCAACGAAGCTGCTCGCCGGGCTGTGAATGGTATCATTGATGCTTCCGAGAGTGATGCTCCCTATTGTCAAATTTGGGATCTACAAGAGCCAACCATCCTCGCCATTCGTCGGTGGTCTGATCAGATTCGTTACCGAAAAGGACTTCCCTGGAACGGCAAAATTTCTCCCTGGTATCTGCGGCTCTTTATTCCGGTTGTGGTGGTCTGGGCGGCGATCGAACGCATCCTACGTTGGCTGAGGCTTTGGATGAGGAAGCTTCTGTCAATTCTTTAGCTAGAAGTCCCAACTTATCCATTTTAAATTAAGACATTTTTAAATTAAGACATTAAAGCACGATCAGCTTCCCCACCCCAGCCTCAACTCAATCTCTTGACATCCCCCCGAGACTCGCCCCATGTTCGTCTGTCCTGACTGTCACCCTTGCAACCATGTTAAAGCTGTTACAGTACCAAGTTCTTGAGACCCTATCCGAAAACGCCACCACCATCGTCTATCGGGCAATCGAGCAACCTGAGAATACCCCAGTCATCCTCAAAACTCTGATCAGCGAGCATCCTCAAGTTGCCGACATCGCACGGCTCCGGTATGAGTACAATTTAGTCTGCCAACTCAACCTCCCCGGAATTACACAGCCCCAGACCCTAGAACAATGGCAAGGACGACCCCTCTTGGTCTTAGAAGATTTTGGCGGTCGGGATTTAAGCTATTGGTTAAATCAGAACCATTTTGACCTTGAACAAATTCTTAGTATTGGTCAAAAAATTGCGATCGCCCTAGGGCAACTCCATCAAAAACAAATTATTCACAAAGATATTAAACCCGAAAATATTGTCTATAACCCTAACACCAACCAACTGAAACTTATTGATTTTTCCATTTCCTCTCGCCTAAATAAGGAAAATCCTCACCTAACCAGTCCCAACGTTCTGCAGGGAAGCCTAGCCTATATGTCCCCAGAACAAACCGGGCGGATGAATCGAGTTATCGACTATCGCTGTGACTTTTATGCCTTGGGAGTTAGCCTCTATGAACTGCTAACCGGACAGCTTCCCTTCGACTCCCAAGATCCCATGGAACTCGTCCATTGTCACATTGCCAAACCCCCCACTCCCCCGCACCACATCAACCCAGAGATTCCCGAAGCAGTCTCAGCCATTATCCTAAAACTGATGGCGAAAACCGCAGAAAAGCGGTATCAAAGTAGCCATGGCATCAACGCTGACTTAGAAACTTGCCGTCAGCAATGGATTAGCACAAAATCCGTGACCGTTTTTCCCTTAGGGCAACAAGACCAACAAGGACGCTTTATTATCCCCGAAAAGCTCTACGGACGAGATGCCGAAATTGAGCAACTCCTCCAAGCCTTTGAACGCATCAGCCATGGCCCCTCAGAAATGATGCTAGTCGCCGGATACTCAGGTATCGGCAAATCCGCCCTCATCAACGAAATTCATAAACCCATTGTTCGCAGGCGTGGTTATTTTATTAGCGGCAAATTTGACCAATTTCAACGCAATATCCCCTATTCTTGTTTGATTCAGGCATTTCGAGACCTAATCCGTCAACTGCTCACCGAGACTGAAGCCGAACTGGCTGACTGGCACGACAAACTTCAGGGTGCTTTAGGCAAAAATGGCAAAGTGATTAGTGATGTTATCCCAGAAATTGAACTAATTATCGGAGCGCAACCTCCTATTTCATCTCTGCCAGTTTCTGAAGCTCAAAACCGGTTTAATCTCCTATTTCAGACCTTCATTCAAGTCTTTACTCAGCCAGACCATCCCCTCGTCATTTTTCTAGATGATTTGCAATGGGCAGATCCTGCTTCCTTGCAACTGATTCAGTTATTAGTCACAGACCCAGATAGTCACAACTTGCTCATGCTAGGAGCCTATCGGGACAATGAAGTGAGTCGGAGTCATCCATTGATGACCACTTTGGCAAAAATTGAGCAGGGAAACAATCAAGTTGTAACCTTGAAGCTAGAAGCCTTAAGCTTGAAAAATATCAGTGAACTTATCCAAGATACTCTTAAGCAGACTGATTCTACTGTACAGCCTTTTGCGCAACTTTTACTAAACAAAACTAAAGGCAATCCGTTTTTTGTCAGGCAGACTTTTAAGTATTTATATAGTGAAAACTTGCTATGCTATAACAGCCAAACGGGTTCATGGTACTGGAACCTAGAACAGTTACTAAGCATTAGTATAACCGAAAATGTTGTAGAATTAATGGCTCATGAAATTCAGCGGCTCGACCCCTCAAGTCAGGCTGTTTTACAACTGGCAGCCTGTATCGGAAATAAGTTTGATCTCGATATTTTGGCAATTGTCAATGAAAAATCTCCTGCTAAAACGGCCGCTGATCTCTGGGATGCAATTCATGCTGGGTTGGTGATTCCTTTAGCGAGAACTAGCAGCGATCTCTGGAATGCAATTCATGCCGGGTTAGTGATTCCTTTCCATGAAAACCATGATGCTTCTGAAAATATCGACAAAACAGATACTATTAAAGTCGTTTATAAATTCTTACACGATCGCGTCCAACAAGCTGCTTACTCTCTGATTCCCCCTGAGCAAAAACAAGAGGTTCATTTGCGAGTTGGACAGCGTTTACTTGAGCATAATCAGGCCGAAGCGTTAGAGGAGCACTTATTTGATATTGTCAATGCTCTCAATATTGGAGCGAGCTTAATTGACGTTGAATCTGAGCACCTTCAGCTCGCTGAACTCAACCTAAAAGCTGCTCTTAAAGCAAAAGCATCCGCTGCCTATAGTTCAACCCTCGACTACCTCAAAGAGGCGCGTCAATGTTTACCGGATATGGACTGGGATAACCACTATGAACTAACCTTGACCATTTATACGGAATTGATTGAGGTGTACTATATTCAGGCTCAGTTCGCCGAAGCACAACAGATGTCAGATGCGGTATTTCGTCATGCGAAAACATTGCTTGACAAAATCAAAATTTATGAATTTAAAATTCAATTTTTTATCGCTCAGAATCAAATGCTAGATGCGATCGATACCGCTCTAGCTGCCCTGGATTTATTAGGCTATCCCCTAAAAATCGAACCGGAAACTTTAACGTTAGTTCGTCCTTTACCCCAAGTAGAGGAACTCCCAGACTATCCCGAAATGACAGATCCTCAAAAACTGGCAGTATTACAGATTTTAACAATTGTCAGTGGGCCAGCGTACCAAGCACAGCCGGAATTGCTGCCCTATATCACCGCTCACGGCCGCAATCTGTGTTTGCAGTTTGGACATTCCTCCTTAGCTGCCTATTCCTATGGAATGATTGACACTACCTTTCCTGATCTTGAGACAACCTATTATACCGGGTTAATTTCACTAGAAATTTTAGGGCAATATCCCTCTGATGCCCTCAAATGTAAAGTCCATATGCTGTTTAACTCCTTTAAGAAGCATTGGAAAGAACCTCATCAGCAAACTATTCCAGCCCTAGATGAAACGATTTCCATGGGGATGGAAATTGGGGATGTCGTCTATGCCGCTTACTGTGCCATGTGGTCTTGTGGCTATATGGTCGTGATTGGGATGCCTTTGGTTCAGGTGGCAGAACAGCAGCAAACGTATCTGGATTTATTAGCAAGAATCAAACAGAATCATGGACTCTATCCGGCTAAAACTTGGCTAGCAAACGTATCTGGATTTATTAGCAAGAATCAAACAGAATCATGGACTCTATCCGGCTAAAACTTGGCGGCAGTTAGTGCAAAATCTTCAGGGAGATGTTTCCACAATACTAACCCTGGAGGGCGACTATTTTAATGCTGCAGTTAGTGCAAAATCTTCAGGGAGATGTTTCCACAATACTAACCCTGGAGGGCGACTATTTTAATGCCAACGATCGCGCCATGTTGGAAATGGCTGGGAATCGGATGCTGCTGTTTTTCGTCTATTTTGCCGAGGCATTGTTGGGCTATATCTTCAAAGATTGGGCGTTAGTTCAAGAAAAAATGCCCTTCGCCTCAGACTATAAGGATGCAGCGTTTTCCTCCTTGCTGTTTTGCTACTACTATTTTTATGAAACCTTGATGAACTGCGCCATTTACCCTCAGCTATCTGCCGAAAGGCAAATGGTCACTTGGGAAACCATTCAAGAGCGGACAGGACGGTTAGAGGAATGGCGGAAGGCAGCTCCCGATAACTATCAAAGTAAATGTGAACTGATTCAGGCGGAACAGGCTCGAATTCAGGGGCGTATCGTTGAGGCTATGGACTATTACGATCGCGCCATTACCTCGGCCCAAACCCATGGCTTTTTAGTGGAGGTGGCGATCGCCGCTGAACGTGCCGCCGACTTTTACAATAGTTTAGGACGTGAGAAAATTGCTAATCACTATCTTCAGGATGCGTACCATGCGTACGAGTATTGGGGCGCGACCGCTAAGATGGCGGCGTTACTTGAAGAGCATCCCCATTTATATCGGATGGTAGTTCAGCAACAAAAACTTGGGTCGATTCTTTCTAGTAAAATCACGATTAGTCAGAGTAACCCCAGCTCAAAAATCACCGTTAACCAAACCTCATCACGACATCAAGCTAACTCGAATGATATTTTAGATTTAGGCACAGTCATTAAGGCAACTCAAGCCCTCTCAGGTCAAATTTGCCTACCAGAATTACTTGAACAACTGCTAACTTTAGCCCTAGAAAATGCTGGGGCGCAACGGGGATATTTATTGTTGATGAAGCAGAAAAATCTGGCGATCGCCGCGTCGGGACAAGTAGAATCGAACATCTGCGTCACCGTTGAGTCAGACAATCGCCCCATCGACAACCAGACTGTCCCCGTCTCGCTCATTTACTATGTCCAACGTACTCACGAGCCAGTGGTTCTCGCCCAGGCCGTTGATGAAGGGTTATTCACTCAAGATCCCTATATTCAAAGCGGGATGATTCAGTCGATTCTCTGTTTACCTATCCTCCAACAAGGACAGGTTCTGGGAATCCTCTATTTAGAAAATAACCTAACTCAAGGTGCCTTTACGCGCGATCGCCTAGAGGTTCTGCAAATTCTCTCAGCACAAGCGGCAATTTCCATTGAAAACGCCCGCCTCTATCGTCAACTGACCGAGTATAGCCATCATCTTGAAGACACCGTCGGACAACGCACCCAGGAACTACGACAGAAAAATCAAGATTTGCAACAAACCTTACAGGAGTTACAACAGACTCAAACCCAACTGATCCAAACCGAAAAAATGTCGAGCTTAGGGCAAATGGTGGCCGGAATCGCCCATGAAATCAATAACCCAGTTACCTTTATTTCCGGGAATATTGCTTATGCCCGCGAATATTTTAAGGACTTACAGGATTTAATTGAACTCATTCAGCAGGAATATCAGCCCCTGAAAGCCTCAGTTGAAGAAAAAATTGAGGAAATTGAGCTTGATTTTCTATATGAAGACCTCAAACAAATGTTAGCCTCAATGGAAAATGGCAGCGATCGCATTCGTTGTATCATTCTTGGCTTACGAAACTTCTCTCGCCTCGATGAATCTGTCCACAAAACTGCTGACCTTCACGAAGGACTGGATAATACCCTGCTGATTATCCAACATCGTCTAAGTCGTTCTCCCAGACAAGAACCGATTAAAATTCAGAAAACCTATGGAGAGTTACCGAAAATAACTTGTTATCCCAGTCAACTCAATCAAGTCTTTTTAAACATCCTGAACAACGCCATCGATGTCCTATCCTCCTTTGAGAGTCAGCCAAACCCAGAAATTCAGATTAAAACCAACGTAACGAATACAAATACTATCACCATTCGCATTCTCGATAATGGCCCCGGGATGAGTGACGCAGTACGTCAGAAAATTTTTGACCCCTTCTTCACTACCAAACCCGTCGGACAAGGAACCGGGTTAGGACTGTCCATTAGCTATCAAATTATCACCGAACAACATCGGGGAAAACTAGAGTGTTACTCTCAACCAGGAGAAGGAAGTGAATTTATGATCGAGATTCCCGTTAATCGCTCCTAGACATTACTCCTAGACATTGCTCCTAGATTGCAACGTTAACTGGCCATGGGAACCTCTAGCTCTGGCTTAATGGATTTCAACTCCAGATTACGCTCAAAAATCTCATCAATTGCTAACATTTCTCCCGATTCCGTCATGAACTTGTGGTCTGGGGTGGCCCGAATGATGCAACCATCCTCTAACTGATATTCAAACACCTCTTGTTGACCGCGATCGTGCCATTGAGCAATGGGTT
Source organism: Sodalinema gerasimenkoae IPPAS B-353 (assembly GCF_009846485.1). Taxonomy (GTDB): domain Bacteria; phylum Cyanobacteriota; class Cyanobacteriia; order Cyanobacteriales; family Geitlerinemataceae; genus Sodalinema; species Sodalinema gerasimenkoae. The sequence goes on along the minus strand of NZ_ML776472.1, from coordinate 465,345 downwards.
GTGTATAAATAAAACCATTGGCATCCACCGTATACACCTGACAGGAAATCCGCTCCTCAACCAGTTTACCAATCGGCATCACCCCATATTCAAGCGTCATCACCTCTGTCTCATAGGTTAAACAATACTCCGCAAACTTCACCATCTGATCAAACAGAGCCTCAGCGGTCTTTTTATCCACCCCATTCTTGGCACAGCCATCAATAAAAATGCCATGATGCTTCTGCATCTCCGCCATCTTTTTCTTACCCATGGCACGACGAAGTAAATCCGCTTCCCCCAAGGAATACCCGGCCATATCCTGAGCGATTTTCATAATCTGCTCCTGATACACCATTACCCCATAGGTTTCCTTGAGAATCGACCCCAACATAGCATGGTCATACACAATCTCTTCCCGACCATGTTTACGGTTAATAAACTTGGGAATCAGTCCCGCATCTAACGGCCCCGGACGGTAGAGAGAAAGAATTGAGGAAATATCATCAATACAAGAGGGTTTCAAATCTCGCACCACCTGGCGCATCCCGGACGATTCCAACTGAAACACCCCTTCGAGTTTTCCTTCGGCGATGAGTTTATAGGTGTTTTGGATATCTTTCGGTAATTGACTCTCAGGATTACGAGCTAGAATTGCCTGGCCTTTTCGTTCATGAATGGCTAACTCATCGGGGTCGATATGGATTCCTTGGCTTTGTTCCACTAAATCCAAGGTTTTTTGAATCGTGGTTAAGTTCTTTAAGCCCAAAAAGTCCATTTTCAACATTCCCATGGATTCTAAATCTTCCATGGGATATTGGGTGGTAATGCCCCCATCTTTGTTGCGCTGCAAAGGGACAATCTCATCAATGGGGTCAGCGGAAATAATCACCCCCGCCGCGTGAACTCCCGTGGATTTGTTGGTTCCCTCAATGCGAATGGCCATATCCAGCCACCGTTGTACAATGGGGTCACTATCGTAGGCTTCCTTAAATTCCGGGGCGGGAGTGGCATCGGAAATCATCACGTTTAATTTTTCCGGTTTTCCCCGCGACACTGGAATCATTTTTGCCATTTGGTCGGCTTGTTTATAGGGAATATCCAACACCCGCGCCACATCTTTTAAAACCGCTTTGGAGGTCATGCGGTTAAAGGTGACAATCTGCGCCACTCGGTCTACCCCATATTGTTGGGTGACATATTGAATCATTTCATCGCGACGTTCAATGCAGAAGTCGGTATCAATATCTGGCATGGACTTCCGTTCGGGGTTTAGGAACCGTTCAAACAGTAAGCCATGATGGACAGGGTCGATATTAGTAATGCGCAGGGAATACGCCACCAACGACCCCGCCGCCGATCCTCGTCCGGGACCAACAGGGATATTATTATCGCGGGCAAATTTGATGTAGTCCCAGACCACCAAGAAATAGGTGGAGAACCCCATCTGTTGCATCATTTTGAGTTCAAATTCCAGCCGTTCTTTATACTCCTGGCTTAACTCGCTGCGGCTTTTGGCGTTGAGGCGATCGAGTAGGCCGGCCCAGGCCACGTCTTCGAGATAGGTGTCGGCGGTGTAGCCGGAAGGAATGGGAAAGTCGGGAATGCGAGTGTCGCCAAAGAGGTCGTAGGGCTTGATTTTTTCAGCAACCTTGAGGGTATTGGCGATCGCCTCCTCAATCACATCATCTTCTAAGTGATCCCGGAACAGTTGCGCCATTTCTTCGGCGGTTTTCAGGTATTCTGTGCCGCTATAGCGCAACCGTTTATCTTCAATAATGGATTTCCCGGTTTGAATGCACAGCAGCGCGTCATGAGCTTCTACGTCGTAGCAGGAGATATAATGAGAGTCGTTACTGGCGATAATTTCAATGTCGAGTTCCCGCGCAATTCGCACCAGTTCTACGTTCACAACTCGGTCTTCGCGAGAGCCGTGGTCTTGAATTTCGATGTAGAAATCCTCGCCAAAGGTGTCTTTATACCAGGTGGCAATACGACGGGCCACATCGAGCCGGTTACGGAGAATCGCTTGAGGAATTTCGCCCCCTAAACAGGCACTGGTGACGATTAACCCCTCGCGATATTCAGCGAGTAGGTCTTTGTTGATGCAAGGACGCGAGAAGATACCTTTTCCTTGATAGCCTTCTAGGTGGGAAATGGTGGTGAGTTTTGTTAAATTTTTATAGCCAATGTTATCTTTTGCCAGGACAACTTGGTGATAGCGGGGGCGACGTTCTTGTTTGGTGATGTCGCCATTGATGACGTACATTTCATTGCCGATGATGGGTTTTACACCTTTGCCTCGGCAGATTTTCACCAGTTGAGCGGCCCCGTACATCACGCCGTGGTCTGTGAGGGCGATCGCGGGCATATCTAGTTCTGCGGCGCGATCGACCAGTTGTTGTAGTTGACTGGCTCCATCGAGGAGACTGTAATCGCTATGAATATGTAATCCGACAAAAGACATTTTAAATTCTGACCTGTTGATGAAATGGTTTTAAACGTTAAAAGGTTAAATATCCTTATGTCATATTCCTTTAATACAGCATTTTATTCATAGCCAAGCGTCATTGACACGACATCTTCCAACTGAGATAACCTAGCAGGGTAAGTTGACCCAATTTACGAATTAAACGAGTTTTGTCAAGAACACGCATCTGAAAACATAATGCCACTGATGGTTGACTTAGACCAGCTTCTCCCTGATTTAATAGAAGACAAATTGGGAGGGCTGCACGTCGCCGGTTAGTTGTTAGGGGAATGGCAATCGTTGTCGTAGAAAACTTGGAAACAAGATTATTCTGAAAGATAATAACCGGTCGAATCCCCGCCTGTTCCGAGCCTTGGGTTGGGTTTAGATTTGCTAACCATAGCTCCCCCCGTTTCGGTGGGTCAGTCATGAGAGATCCTCATGATTCAACAATTCTGTGTAATCCCCCATCCCCCACTCGGCGAGTCGTGAGTCTTCCTCAGCAAACTCGCTGGCGAGGGATGCCAGTTGATCCTCATGTAGAACCTGGCGATGACGGCGATCGCGAAATCTGAGAAAGGCAATGAAATCAGCGACCTGCCGGAGTTGTTCCTCAGTTAATCGGTCGATATCGTTTTTAACCGTATCGGGGTTAGGCAACATGGGGATGACTCCTATCAGTTCTGTCCCAACCCAAGGCGGTTGAGTTCGGGAGTAGCCTAGGGCCTTAAGAAGCGGACTAGTGCCTCTAGTTTATCCCAGGCGGCTCCACTTTTTAGGATGTCGCGGGCGATCGCAATCCCCCCTGTGGTGTCCCCCATAGGAACCGTTCCCGCCACCTGTAATGCTAGGGCCGTGTTCAGGGCCACCACATCTTGCTGGGCCGGGGTTCCTTTTCCCTGGAGGAGCGATCGCAAAATCTCCGTATTCTCCTCAATTTCCCCCCCTCGCAGGGCCTCGGTGGCAGCACTCTGGAGTCCAACCTCTTGGGGATTGAGTTCTTGAGACGTGACCTGTCCCTGTTCCAAGACCGCCAAATCCGTGATATCCGCCAATCCCGCCTCATCCAGGCGTTCCCGTCCATGAAGGACAATGGCCCGCTGGGTTCCCAACTGACCCAAGGCCCCAGCTAAAATGCTTAACAAACTCGGATCATAGACCCCCATGACCTGTCCCGTAGGACGCAGGGGATTCACCAGCGGCCCCAGAAGATTAAACACCGTCCGCACTTTCAGGGTTTTGCGGAGGGGAACCACGGCCTTCATGGCCGGATGCCAACCGGGAGCAAACAGAAACGTCACCCCCACCTCAGACACCGCCGCCTCAATTCGTTCACTGGGAGCTTGTAGATTAATCCCCAAGGCTTCCAACACATCCGCCGACCCCACCTTACTCGACGCCGAGCGATTGCCATGTTTAACCACCGTTACCCCCGCCGCCGCCGCCACAAAGGCCACCGAGGTGGAGATATTAAATGTCGAGGCCCCATCGCCGCCTGTGCCGCAGGTATCAATACGGGGTTCCGGCAGAGGGGCCTCAGTTGTCGCGTGACTCAGAGATTGCAGAACCTGAGCCATCCCCACCAGTTCCTCCGTATCCACCCCTTTGGCTTGCAACGCTGCTAGGATGGCTCCCGAGAGAACTGGAGGAATCTCCTCATTGAGCCAGCCTTCCATAAGCTGACTGGCCTGCGATCGCGTCAGAGACTGACCATCCAGCAGTTGTTGGAGCAAGACAGAAGGATTCAGAGTAGCCGCAGATGTCGAAGCGTCAACCATAATTGTTCGATGTTTGCCCCCAATTATGAAACAAAAAGGCAGCAAACAAAAGGGGGTGGCTCAAACGCCGTCCCCCCAAATCATCAAATTCAGATCTAACGAACAGCCCCCGGGGGTCAACGCTTACGGCGTGACGTCCCCGCCTCAGCCCGAGCCGCAGATTTTATACCAATCAGAGCCACCCCCTGACGTAACGCCTCAACCCGAGATTCAAACACCTTCTCCCGAGTTAAGGCGGCTATAACCTCCATGCGATCGAGCCGTTCGAGGACTCGTCCGTGGGCCCCAACCAAAAACACATCGCGGCGATTCTGGTTCGCTTCCAAGACCATCGTTTCAATCGCCAACGAGGCCGTCACCCCCAAACGGGGAACATTCGATAAATCTAAAATCAGCACATCATAATCATTCACCATCGTGATTTGCTGAGAAATGGCCTTAGCCGAGCCAAAGCTCATCGGACCACTAATGGCAAAGAGCATCAAGCGACCCTCAGCCTGCTCTAACAAGTCTTGCTCTTCCTCATCGAGGGATTCATCACTGGGGCTAACAATCGCCTTAACCTGCTTCGCTTGTAACTCACTAAGACCCTTAATCGTCAACAGGTTCGCAAAGAACACACCCACCGCCACAGCCGTAATCAAGTCCACAAACACCGTTAGGAACAAGACCCCATACATCAAGCCAGTGGCTTTAAGGGAAATGCGGTGGGCCCGTCTTAAAAAGCTCCAATCAATAATATTGATGCCAACTTTAATCAAAATCCCCGCCAACACCGCATGGGGAATCGGCTCCGTCAGAGCACCTGCCCCCAACATCACCACCAGTAAACAGAGACTATGCACCACCCCAGAAAAAGGCGTGCGTCCTCCCCCTTGCACATTGACCACCGTTCGCATGGTAGCCCCCGCACCCGGTAAACCACCAAACAGGCCCGCCACCATATTGCCAATGCCTTGGCCAATCAACTCCCGGTTGGGGTCATGTTCCGTGCGAGTGATGTTATCCGCCACCAGGGACGTGAGCAAGGAGTCAATTGCCCCCAAGGTCGCTAACATCAGACCATAACCGGTCATCGTTCTCAAAGCTTCCCATTCAAACTCCGGTAATCGGAGTTCAGGAAGGCCACTCGGAATCTCGCCGATGACCGGTAACTCAGTCTCCCCGAAAAACAGCAGGCCCATCACCGTCCCTACCACCAGGGCTAACAGTGGCGACGGGACAATCCGGTTGAGCCGTCGTGGCCAGGTAAAGACAATTACCAGAGTCACCGCTCCTAAAATCACCGCTGGCCCATTGGGATCACTCAGATAAGTGGGCAAGTCCCGCATTGCTTCGATCACACTTGCTGAAGCGGTATGGCCTAAAAAGGGTCCCAGTTGCAATGCCACAATAATCACACCAATCCCAGACATAAAGCCTGAGATGACCGTGTAGGGCATCATGGTGATGTAAGTCCCCAGTTGCAGGGCCCCGAAGATAATCTGGAACAGTCCCCCTAACATGACCACCGTAAAGGACATGGTCAACCCCTCTTCGACCCCATATTGAGCGGTTAAGGCAGTAAACACTGACGCCATGACCACGGTCATCGGCCCCGTCGGACCAGAGATTTGCGAGGGGGTTCCGCCAAAGAGAGCGGCAAAGATCCCCACAAAGATAGCCCCATATAGCCCCGTAATGGCTCCTGCACCGGAGGAGACGCCAAAGGCAAGGGCTAGGGGCAGAGCCACAATCGAAACCGTTAATCCCCCAAGGAAATCACCCTTGAGGTTACGCAAGTGGAGGTTGGGAAACCACCGTTTAACTGTGTAGAGCATTGAAAAATTCCGATAAAATGCAAAAAACAATCAGGCATTCTGGACAATTGCAGAACAACAAACTTAACGGTAGAGAAGCACAGGAATGTTGCTTGATCGCAACATTTGGGCTGTGGTACTCCCGATGACTAAATGACGAATTCGGCTATGACCATATGCCCCCATCACTAACAACTGAATTTTGTAGTCTTCGACATACTTGCTCATCACCTGTTCAGCATCTCCGGTTTGCAAGGAGCAAACTGGGTTGATTCCTGCATCTTGTAACTGATAACGAGCCTCTTCGATGCGGGAAATGCTCACCGGGTCTTCCGGCGTCTTGGCAATGGTGACGATGTGGATTTCCAAATCTTTAAAGATAGGAGATGCGATGAGGAAATTCAGCATCTTTTTGCCGGTTTTACTGCCGTCATAGGCAACTAAAACACGCTCGATATCATGGTAGGTACGGGAGGTGACAAAACAAGGCTTTTGGCTACTGCGCACAATGCGTTCTAAGTTTGCCCCAAGGTGTCCCGAGGCAAATTCAGCGGCTTCGCCTCGTTTTCCCAAGACCACTAGATCTGCATTCTGCTCAAATTCATGAAAGCAATCGACGAGAAATCCTGTTTTGTGAATCAAGTTGATGGTTTGTAAACCGGAGTTTCCTAAAATTGTTTTGGCTTTTTCTAAAATAAATTTAGCCCGTTGATTGTTAATCTTGGCTTTTTCATGTTCTAAATCGACTAGCTTTTTGAGCAAGTCTTGGGAGGAACCGATGCCAATACTGCCGCTGAGATTTCCCGTTGACGCTACTTGTTGGCTGCGAATGTCTGTAACAAATAAAACACTCACTTTGGCGGCTAAGCGGTGTGCCAGCCAACTGCCATAGTAATAGCTTTTTTCAGCAAAGGATGAACCATCGGTACAGAGAAGAATTGTTTTCATGGGAGCTAGGTTAGGTGAAAAACTGGAATTGGAGACTCATGGGCAGATTATTGTTGTTTGACTAAATTTGGGTTTTCTTGCACGGTTAATTTATCGAGAAGGGTGGCACTGGCTTCATTTAACCCTAGAAGTTCAACCTCGGCACCATTACGACGAAATTTGAGAACCACTTTGTCAATTGCCGCGACGGCCCCTTGATCCCAAAGATGGGCGTAGGTCAAGTCAATGGTGATGTGATCAACGAGTTCACTAAAATCAAAGGACTCCAGGAATTCTTCAATGGAGACAAAGAAGATCTGACCGGCGACTTTATAAATGCGGTGGTTACCATCTTCACTGAGCACTTTGTCCACAAAGACCAACTGGGCGATTTTGCGTGAGAAGAAGACAGTACTCATGATGATGCCAGTGGCAACACCCAGAGCAAAGTTGCGGGTGGCGATCGTCAGTAACATGGTGGTTAGCATGACGACGGTTTCACTGCGAGGAATCCGGGTAATGGCTTGAATCGAGGCCCAGCGGAAGGTACCAATGGAGACCATAATCATCACAGCTACCAGGGTTGCCATGGGGATTTGTTGGACCCAATCACTTAGGGCGAGAATGGCAAACAGCAACAGGACGCCAGCGGCAAAGGTTGAGAGTCGTCCCCGTCCCCCAGATTGCACGTTAATCACCGATTGACCGATCATGCCGCAGCCGGCCATGCCCCCAAAAAATGAGGTAATGATGTTGGCAACCCCTTGTCCTTTGGCTTCCTGGTTCTTATCACTCGGGGTATCGGTGAGTTCATCAACTAGGGTGGCGGTGAGGAAGGAGGCCAACAACCCCACAATGGCCATCGTCAGGGACGTGGGCAAAATGATTTGTAGGGTTTCTAGGGTGAACGGTACGTCGGCGAGGCTAAAGACGGGTAAGGCGGTGGGCAGTTCTCCCATGTCGCCGACGGTGGGAACGTCAAGGTCTAAGATGATATTAGCAAAGGTCATGACGGCGATCGCCACCAGGGGAGAGGGGAAGGCTTGGGTAAACCGGGGCAGAATATAGATGATGCCCAAAGATAAGACCGCAATCACGTACACTGCCGGTGGAACGTTAGTCAGTTGTGGCAGTTGTGCTAGGAAAATCAAAACCGCTAGGGCGTTAATATAGCCGGTGACTACCGATCGCGGCACATATTTCATTTGCCGACCCAGTTTCACTAGGCCAAAAATGACTTGGAAGATGCCGGTGAGTAGGGTGGCAGCGAGGAGGTAGTCTAAGCCATAATCGGCGACTAAATCGATCATCAGCAAGGCCATGGCCCCGGTGGCGGCGGAGATGGAACCGGGCCGTCCGCCGAGGAAGGCCGTCACAATGGCGATGATGAAGGAGGCGTAGAGTCCTACTTTGGGGTCAACTCCAGCAATAATCGAGAAGGCGATCGCCTCGGGAATTAGGGCCAGGCCCACAACGGCCCCGGCCAAAATATCGCCTTTCACGTTCGAGAACCATTCTCGTTTCAGGACATCGGGATTTAAGTTCATAGAGAGTTCAAAACAGTATCATGACGTGGCTTTTTCAGAAAAATACCACGGCAAGGGAGTCACTTCTTTGAGCGACGGCTGGGATAGGGAAGATCGATCCAAAAAATTGAGTAATCTTACTCAAGGAGACGCCAACAAACTCACCTCCCCCAAGTGCTTTGAGGGAAACCAAGTTTACGGAGATGAACTCATCGACCGTTGCTTGGCGATCGCCGGTTCGCCGTTAACTCAAGGACGAGTTAACAAGACTCAGGGGGGACAACTGATAAATTGAAGCGTTTGCCAGTTCACAGATATCACAGATCCAATTGAAGACCTGACCAAAATGAGGATACAAGGGGTCTGAAAACAACTGACCATTCCCCAGCATTCTACAACTGAGGGGTGCATTTGTCTCAGAAATCAGGAGTAAATATCCTAAGCTAGGGTTATCCACTTTGGCAATTTCCGTCAATGGAAGCCCAAAAAATGCCTGATTCAATGAAAATAATAGCAGAGGTATTGGTGCTTTTAAGCCCTTTAACCCATTGCTTTTCAAGGATTCTATCCCAAGAAGTTTTCGGGTGGGTAAGCAACGTTAGCCAGGTTTAATACGGATAAAGGAACTGAGTTTAATTGGCGCAGCTTATAGATTTGTTAAAAAAATCTGAATGGATCTCAGGTGATAGGGGTATCCGACAAATTCTCTATGATCATGAGAGAAGAGTCTCCGCCACCCGTCCCAATCTGTCCCTAGATTCCTCGAATCAGGATCTCCCAGAGCGATTTTCCCATAGGAGTGCGATCGCAGCCCCGGCAGCTTCGGCAATGACACTCATGAGACGATAAACGGTGACAGCCGCCAACACCGTCCCCATAGGAAAACGGGTTCCTAAGACAGAGACAGCGGTAGCTTCGAGAACCCCAACCCCCCCAGGGGCCCCCGGAACCACTAACCCCAGTAACCAAGCAAAGCTAAACCCGCCAAATAGGAGAGGCAGATCTAATAAAGAGATGGGGGCGATCGCCAACCAAACCAAGAGAAAGCCACTGGTTCGCAATCCCACAAACAAAAACTCCCCCATCAGAGGACGGAGGGGATAACGGCGAATGCGAAATTCTTTAGACGGGGGAGACTCATCAGAGGTCGAATCCCCGTTCGGGAGAGATTTCCCCTTGAGTTTCAACTGAGCTACCCATTCCAGGATAGGGTTCAAGAAACGGGGATGAATGCCCACACAGACTGCCACTAACGCCAAACCTCCCAGCCAACCCCGAGACTCCCCCACCGCAAACAACACCACCGGCAGAGTTGCGGCCGCCATCAGCAGGGGTTCGAGTAGAACACTCGCCGTCACCGCCACCCCCGATAACTCTGCCTTTTGCCCTTCCCGAATCCGTCCGTAGAAATGCCAGATATTGCCAGGGAGATATTTGGCAATGTTAGTTTTCAGAAAAACGCGAGTGGCCCAGGATTGAGACACCGGCTGGTTAAACTCCCGCAAAATCCAACCCCAGACCCATCCTGACCAGGTATGAGCCAGTAAGGTGAGGCCGAGGGAGGCGACGAGCCAACCCCCCCCTTGGGGACGCAGGCGAATCTGGCTCACCTCACTCCAATGCTGGTAGAGGGTTTGCAGCAGGAAAAAGAGGGTCGCTCCTAAGATAAACCAACGTAGATAGGGTTTGAGGCGGCGTAGGAGTGATTTCACAGGGTTAAAATGACGTACATGAGGAGGGGTTACGGTTCCTCGTTGCCTTTACAGGAAAGTTGATTATGGGAAAGTCCAATCTAGCAAGGTTTGAAGCCAGTCCGGGAACCCAAGCCCTGGCCCTTGATGCCATTCTCGATCGCGCCCTAGCTGGGGACGCGATGAGTGAAGCCGAGGGGGTAACTCTCCTAGAACAAACCGATGCTGGTGCGATCGCCGCCATCCGTGAGGCTGCCGATGAGTTACGACGGCAACAGGTGGGGGATACGGTCACCTACATCATTAACCGCAATCTTAACTTCACCAATATCTGTCAGCAACATTGTAGCTTCTGTGCCTTTCGTCGCGATGCGGGGCAGGAGGGGGCCTATTGGCTCGATCTAGAGGTGATGCTACACAAAGCCCAGGAAGCTGTTGAGCGAGGGGCCACGGAACTCTGTATGCAGGGGGGATTGAACCCCGAGGCAAAACAAGAGGGTTCTTCCCTGGCCTATTATCAAAATCTGGTTCGTGAGTTAAAACAGGCCTGTCCTCAATTACATTTTCATGCCTTTTCTCCCCAAGAGATTCAATTCATCGCCCAACAGGATGATCTGAGTTATGGGGCGGTGATTGCGGCGTTGCAAGAGGCAGGAGTGGGATCGATGCCGGGAACAGCAGCAGAAGTGTTAGATGAGCAGGTTCGCCGCATCCTCTGTCCTGAGAAAACCGATACCGCCACCTGGTTGGAGATTGTCGAAACTGCCCACCGTCTGGGGATGCCCACCACCAGCACGATGCTCTCGGGCCATATTGAAACTCGTCAGCAACAGATGGGACATTTTGGCAAGTTGCGATCGCTGCAACAACGGGCGGGCGATCGCAATTATCCGGCCCGAATCACGGAATTTATTTTACTGCCCTTTATCGGTCAAGAGGCTCCAGCCCCCTTACGGCAGCGAGTGGGACGAGATCAGCCGATTTTAGAGGATGCCCTCTTACTGACGGCTGTAGCCCGTTTATTTCTAGGACAATGGATTCCCAACCATCAACCGAGTTGGGTCAAACTCGGCTTAACAGGCGCCACCACGGCCCTCTCCTGGGGCTGCAACGATATTGGTGGCACACTCATGGAGGAACATATTACCTCCATGGCTGGTGCTCAAGGGGGGACTTGTATGGAACCCGAAACCCTGCAAGAGGCTATTCGTTCCCTGGGCCGAACTCCGCAACAACGGGATACGCTTTATTGTTATCAATAATAAAACCTAAAAACACCTCAATCAATTTAAAAATTGCCCTGAACACGTCATCATGAAAGACCAACAACATCCTCAAGCCAAAATCGATCGCATGGCCATCAACAGTCTTTTGGCCGCCGAACCCGACGACCTCAACCTCTCTGAACTGGCTCGCCTGCGAGTTCGCTATAACGGCTTTCCCGGTGCAAGAGATATCCAAAATGACCTGGATACCTTGCTCAAACGTTGGCATCTCACAGAAGAAGACCTATTTAAGAAAACCCGAGAACTCCATAGCCAGGCCCGTGTTTTTAACGTGGGAACCCGCAAAGCCGACGAAGAGGACTGGAGCTAGCTTCCCCAACTGTTGCCCCACTTAATTACGCCGAGCAAATTCTAGGCTATTCTCCCGAATCGTCACATCATAGCCCCTGAGAAAATCTTGTCCGAGCAACCCCAGTTGTAAGGCTTCCGAACCAATGGTGACGGGAGTATTGCGTAGAGCAATCCCATTGATTTCCATCGAAGACACATAGCCAATATCCATTTGCACCCCACGTTCACTGGCCGTATCAATCGTCGCCGTTCCGGCTGAGGTAATATTTAACTCCCGGGCCATTTGTGCCGTAATCACCGTGCCACTCGCTCCAGTGTCCACCAGCATCTCATAGGAGCGACGGCCATTGAACATCACCTCGACCACGGGAATCCCCGCCACCCGGCGTTGAATCGGCACCTCCACCAGACTAGCAGCTCGCGATCGCTCCCCAGGAACAACATTCGTCGGGGCTGAACTGTCTGCATTTTCCCCGTTAGACGGACGGGGACAGAGATTATCTAAATTAATCAGCTGACCATGACCATCAATGAAAAAGCAGCCTTCAAATTCTTGAGATAGAGCGCGTTCTGGCAGTCCGAAAACGGCGATCGCGGCAATTGAGAGCAAAACAGTTCGTTTCATGGTGTTTGTGTCGAAAATATGGGAGGAGTCCCCCTATCACTCTAGCAAATGCACTCTTAGCTAGAGTGATTTGACAAGATGCCCTTGTGACAGATTCGTAACTGTCCGAGTTCCGGGGACTGTTGAGATGACATTTGTGGGGATACCCTTCAGTGTAAACGGGACAGCGATGAAACTGTATCAGAGGGTTGAGGCAAAGCCAACCCAGGGGATCGTAGACTAATGGCAGTTGTTCCCTTGCCGTTCCATTGCATCACGTCCTTATGAACCCCACGGATTTAGCCTTTTTCTCCGCCCTTGAGCAAGCCCGGTTAATTCGCTCTGGGGAGATCTCCCCCCTAGAATTAACCCAGGTGTATCTCGATCGCATTGCCCGCCACAACGATCGCCTCGGGGCTTATATCACCGTCGCCGAAGAACGAGCCATCAGCACTGCCAAACAACAAACCGACCACTGGCATCAGGCTGATCGCGCTGAACTTCCTCCCTTCTTCGGCGTTCCCATGCCTATTAAAGACCTGGCCCCCGTCGCCGGGTTACCCTGTCTACGAGGCTTAGCTGCCCTGCGCGATCGCATTGCCGAGTATACCCCCGCCCATATCCAAGCCATCGAAGGGGCTGGATTCAACCTCCTCGGGAAAACCTCCACCTCGGAATTAGGCTCGATGCCCTTCACTGAACCCATGGGCCTACCCACCGCGCGCAATCCTTGGAATCTCGACTATACCCCCGGCGGCTCCAGTGGTGGGGCCGCCGCAGCAGTAGCCGCTGGACTTGCGCCCCTAGCTCATGGCTCCGATGGGGGCGGCTCTGTACGTGGCCCAGCGGGGTGTTGTGGCCTCGTGGGGTTCAAACCCTCCCGAGGACGCATTTCTCAAGCCCCCGAGGGGGAACATCTAATGGGATTAGCCACGCCAGGCCCCCTGGCGCGAACGGTACGGGATGCGGCGGCCCTTCTGGATGTGATGTCGGGGTATGTGGTGGGCGATCCTTACTGGCTTCCCAATCCAGATACCTCGTTTCTAGAGCAAATCGAGCACGAGTTACCCCCCTTAACCATCGCTGTGGCCACCGAGATTCCCAATTGGCCCGTTCACCCCGACTGTCAAGCCGCCGTCCAACAAACCGCCAAGCACTTCGAACAACTCGGCCATCACCTCGGGGTGGGTTGTCCTGACTTTTCAGGATTAGAAGAGCCATTTCAAAAAATCTTTGCTGGGGCCATCGCCGCCACCGGAGTTCCTCCAGAAGCCCTCAGCCCCATTAACCGTTGGCTCATGGAGCAAGCCGGAACCGCCGCTGAACTTTGGCAGGCGATCGCCCAATTGCGGTTTATCTCCCGGCAAATTGTCGGGTTCTTTAGCGATTGTGACATCTTACTCCTGCCCACCTATGCCCATCCCATCATTAAAGTTGGCCAATGGTCTTCTCACAGCCCCGAGGCCGCCTTCAAAGCCGTTACCGAATGGGTTATGCCCTGTCCTCCCTTCAATGCCACCGGCCAACCAGCGATTTCCTTACCCGCCGGTTTTGACTCCCATGGATTGCCCATGAGTGTACAATTAGTAGGCAAGCCGGGTGCCGATGCTCAGGTGTTACAACTGGCGGCACAACTTGAACAACTCAAAGGTTGGACTCAACATCGTCCGCCCGAACCGGTAAGCTAAAGACGCAGTACAATCGGCGGGATGCAAAGACCCCCCCTCACTGGCTATGAACGCAAAAAAAGTGGGTTTCTGGGCCACAATCTTGATTGTCATTTTCTTCATTCTTGATGGCGATCGCTGGGAGTTTCTCCCACAACCGATGCGCAATGCAAGTTTTGAGACGAGGACGTTCTTAATTGGCTTGTGGCCAGAATGGTTAAAACCTAGAGACCGCGATGAACAACGGCAAGAAGAGATTGATCGCTTACAAGGCCAACATCTTGAGCCGGTGATTCTCCTCGAACCTCGCGCCTAACCAGATTCGTCTACAACCTATGCCCCGTTTTCCTCTGCTGGTCATCTCTAGCTTGACAGCGCTTTGGGTGGCGGCGATCGCCATCCTGGCCGTACAAAATGCCACCGCTGCCTCGGTTCAGTTTCTCATGTTTGCCTCCGTTCCCATTCCCCTCGGAACCCTCATGGCCTTCTCGGGAGCCTTGGGACTGCTGACGGGGGCGATCGCCATTGCCATCACCGCCAAATAAGCCCTATTCTGCAAAACGCCCTTCATTCTACTCCTTGAATACTCATGACGGATATTGCCATTGGCATCATTGGCGGTAGTGGACTCTACCAAATGGACGACCTGGAGAATCGCCAAGACCATCAGCTCGATACCCCCTTTGGTCCCCCCTCCGATGCCCTAATCAGCGGAACCCTGCAAGGGGTTCCTGTTGTCTTTTTAGCCCGACATGGACGCAATCACCATCTGCTGCCATCAGAACTCCCCTTTCGGGCTAACATTCACGCCTTTAAACAGCTTGGGGTGCAATATCTAATCTCCGCCTCAGCGGTGGGATCTCTTGCCGAAGCCATCAAACCCCTGGATATGGTGGTTCCCGATCAGTTTATCGATCGCACCCAACATCGCACCGCCAGCTTCTTCGGTGAGGGAATTGTCGCTCATATTGGCTTTGCTGACCCCGTCTGTCCTCAACTAGCGTCTCTGATTGCCAAAACCGCCAGCAGTCTTCCCTTAGAAGGGGTGGATGTTCACAGCGGCGGCACCTATATCTGTATGGAGGGCCCCGCCTTCTCCACCCGGGCCGAATCCCATCTCTATCGCAGTTGGGGCGCCAGTGTGATTGGCATGACCAACCTCACCGAAGCGAAACTGGCCCGAGAAGCGGAAATCGCCTACGCTACCCTCGCCCTGGTCACCGATTATGACTGTTGGCATCCAGACCATGACAGCGTCACCGTTGAGATGGTAGTCAACAACCTGCGTCTTAATGCTCACAATGCTCAGCAGGTGATTCGCGAAACAGTCCGCCGTCTCCATGATGCCCCCTTTGTCAGTGAGGCACACTCGGCCTTGAAATTTGCCGTGTTAACCCCTTGGGATAAGGTTCCTGAGACGACTAAGGGTAAATTAGAATTGCTGCTGCGACCCTATCTTTAGGTCCAGTTTGACGGAAATTTCGGGAGAAGTCTGTCCCTAGATAGAGGCTAACCTGGACTTTATCTCGATAAGCTAGCGTTAGATCGCGCTTCTCAATTCAATTTAAACCTGAATTCCTCATCCTCCCATCTGGAAGGATGAGGTTTTTCCAAGGTGACATTAATTCAATGGGCACATAGAATAGAAGCGTAGTGTTGCGAAGAAACGAGATTAAGGGGTCATAGTTTAAGGACTCACGGTCTAGTTTTAACTGTCTATTGTTAAGGAGAGTATCCAGGATTTGTCAACGATTTATAATTAATGAGGATTGGCTGTGGTTGTAGATTTCTTGCCCCCAGAAACCTTACTGGCACAACTCATTGAACTTCGTAAAGCTGTGATGCGGGATGCCGCTGGCTATTTTACCGCCTGGCGGCCCTTGATCTGGCGCAGCAGTTTTCGTAGTGCGGCTTGGAATTTAGCCTATTACCTGGCCCTACGGCGACGGGATGCTCAGAAACTTGAGCGGGCCCTGATGCCTTGGGGATTATCCTCACTCAATAGTGGCATTAGCTGTGTCTTGCCCCATCTCGACGGAACCATTGCTTCTCTAGGAGCCGTCTGCCGTATCAATCCCACCCTACTGCCGCAACATCCCTCGCCTCGGGCCTTCTTTCGGGGGGAGCGACTCTTAAAACGCCATACCCATGAACTGTTTGGCGATCGCCAGCACAGCCATCATTGGATTGTGCCCTGTCCTAACACCCCCTTAGACTCCTGGTGGTTCGAGCAGTTGCAAGAGCAGGGGGTGAGTGCCTTGCGCCTTGACTTGCAAGAGAACCCAGAGCAGGCCCAAGCGGCGATCGCCCAATTCCAGGCCCATCAATCATCAGGGGCCATGGGTTCCCCCAAACCCTGCAAACTGTGGCTCACCCTTGCCCCACAAGACCTAGAGGGCGATCGCCCCCGAGCCAGTCAGAACAATCACCGCCACGGCAACCCTAACCCTCAACTGGCCCAGGCCCTAGAGGTGGCCGATATTATTGAACTGAGCCAAATCGCCGAGCCGCAGCCCTTGGAGTTTCTCCACAAAGCCATCCAAAAACAGATTCCCCCAGAACAACCTCGCCCGGGTGTGATTGTCAGCCTCGATCCAGACATCCACCTAGAACAACTCCCCGAACTGATTGTGCGCGGGGCCGGACGGTATCCCTTTGGTATTGCCATCCCCCCCACCCTAACCCCGAAGGGGCATCTGTGCGATCGCAGCCGAGCCTATCAAAAAATTCTTGACCTCTGCCAAGCTGCCTGCATTCCCGTTATCCTGATGCCTCCGAGGGAGATGAGTCCTAGTAGTGGACTTGATCGCAGCGCGTCCCAACTGGCCGCCATTGTGCGATCGCCCCTTCAACTCTCCCCATCCTCAGCCACCTCATAGGATTGGCCTCGAGCCAGCACCACGTCCCCCGGAACCAACTTACGACCCCGACGGGTTTCCACCGTACCATTGACCTGCACCTCGCCATCCTGAATCAACAGCTTAGCCTCACCGCCAGTACTCACCACACCCACCCATTTAAGGAATTGGTCCAGTTTAATCATCACAGAATCTTCAATCATCATCCCTAGCGGCGGCCGTTAGACCCACCATGGATACGGGCCACCTGCTCCGAAGAGAGCCAAGGCATTTTCGCATCGCGATCGGCCGCGGCCACCTCCGTCTGAGCTGGAGCTGAAGATTGTCGATGGCCCGGTACCAACTCCTCCACATCCTCCGGTAACGAGAGGACACATTGAACCGGATAGGCTTCAAGCATTGCATTCTCATCCGGGGTCACAAAATCATGACGGATACTGTCGTACTCCAGCACCTCTCCCGTCTCAATATGATAAATCCAGGCATGTAAATGAAGCTTATTGCGATACAGCTTCGAGTGAATCACCGGATAGGTTCGTAAATTCTCAATTTGCGTCAGCACATTTTCCGCCACCGCCACCTCCAGCAACGTTTCTCCCTCCAAGTGGGAATAGTTTTCTTTCAATAACTGACGGGTGGCCTCGGCATGACGCAGCCACTCATACACCAACGGCATTTCATCCTCCAGGCTGCTGCGTTTGAGCAATCCCTTCATTGCCCCACAATGGGAATGACCGCAAACAATGATATGTTCGACCCCTAACGCTTGCACTGCATACTCCACCGCTGCCCCTTCCCCACCATTCGCAGCCCCGAAGGGGGGAATGATATTACCCGCATTGCGAATCACAAACAGCTCCCCCACCTCAGCATTGGTGATTAAATTGGGGTCAATGCGAGAGTCAGAACAGGTGATAAACAGAACCCTGGGCTTTTGTCCATGGGAGAGTTGTTCAAACAGTTCTTGGTGGGTACTAAAATAATTCGACTTAAATTGCCGTAAACCCTTAAGCAGTTTTTTCATTATCCTTAAATCTTGATCCTGTGAATGCCTCCGAACCAGCCCAGAGGAGTAGGCGGGGGTTTCTCTCAACCAGAACTTTATCGAGCCATACCCCTTGAGCCGATCGCCCTGTCGCCAGCATGGCGCAGAGGATTACAACTTCGTTTCTAGCAGACGTAGAAACTCCGTATTGACACCCGACTCGCGGGTCAGGGCAATCTTACCGGTTCGGGCAATCTCACGAATCCCAAACTTTTGTAAGACCTGGGCAAATGCTACCATCTTACCGGGATCTCCCACCACCTCAAGAATCAGGGAATCATCGGCCACATCCACGACCCGGGAGCGAAAAATCTGGGCTAACTCCACAATTTCCGAGCGGGTGCTACTGGTGGCATTGACCTTGACCAACATCAGTTCCCGTTCCACACAGGGAATCTCTGTAATATCCTGAACCTTGAGGACATTGATCAGTTTATACAGTTGCTTGACAATTTGTTCGATGACCTGGTCATTCCCGTTGACCACCATCGTGACCCGGGAGACATCACCCTGTTCCCCCGTACCCACTGCCAAACTTTCGATATTAAAACCACGACGGGCGAACAGTGCCGCGATGCGAGTCAGCACCCCCGCCTCGTCTTCTACCAAAACCGAGAGCGTGTGTTTCATTGTGTGTTTATTTCTTAAGAATGTCCTAGGAAACCCATCGTTACTTGTATCATAGAAACGGCTCGAAATTGTAAAAACAAAGGGAAATCTATCTATGAGTTGGTTAAGCCGAATTTTTGGTAAAGACGAAGAGAAAAAAGCCCAAGAGTTTCCACCGATGCCCATCAAAGAAGCCGTCGAGAAAGCCGGAGGCAAAGTTGCGGCGGCCGCTACCGGTGCTACCTCCGCTGACGCTGCTAAAAAAGGAGAGCCGATTCCTCCAGAACGGGTTGGCTTAGACGGTAAATACGACGAAAGCGGACTCGCAAAGCGGGTCGTTCGGGCCTTTGACAACAACTCCGATACCGATGACATTGAAACCGTCTGGGTGGCACAACTCGGAACCAAGGTGGTGCTAAAAGGCAAAGTCCCCAGTCAAAGCGATCTCAAGCGGCTGGTTACCATTGCTAAGGGCGTTGAAGGCGCTAGCGATGTAGATACGAGTGAAGTCGAGGTCGAATCCTAGCCCGGCCGCCAAGAGAGACACCTGAGGGTCAGTCTCTCTTGGCCCAATCAGCGTTTCAGCAACAGCGTCCTGGGTTTGAGGGCCAGACCCTCACGCCTACTAGGCCTCTTCAGCCGTGGGACTCGCCTCATCGCTTCGTTCAAGAACCAGCCGTAATAGAGGCGGCGCTACAAAGGTGGTGACGATCACCATCACAATAATAGCCGCTTCTAAGGACTCGGAGAGAACCCCGCTGGCTGCACCGACGCCGGCGAAAACCAGACCGACTTCACCCCGGGGAATCATGCCAATCCCAATGGCCAAACGATTCGTATCCGGTTGACCAAAGATGGTAAAGCCCGTGATCACTTTACCGACGATCGCCACCACAATTAAGAAGGTGGCAATGATCAACCCCTCCCGGTTACTGGGAACCGCCGGATTAAGTACTGCCAAATCCGTGCGCGCACCCACCACGACAAAGAAGACAGGAACCAACATATCGGCAATGGGAATGACCTGTTCCTCTAACTCATGCCGTTTTTCCGTTTCGCCGAGAATCAAGCCGGCAGCAAAGGCCCCGAGAATCGCCTCAAGTTGAATCGCCGCCGCCACATAGGCCAGCAAGAACATGATAATCAGCGAGACAATCAATAACGGGCCACGGGTTTTCAGTTGTCCAACTAGCCCCACATAATAGGGAGCCAACAGACGACCCACTAGAATCGTACCAATCAAGAAGGCCCCAGCACTGACGCTCAAAAAGAGAATGTTGGTCACCTGGACCTCACCCGTCTTCACCAAACTGGCCACCACCGCCAGGACAACGATACCCAAGATATCATCGAGAACCGCTGCCCCGATGATGATTTGCCCTTCCTTAGAACTGAGTTTGTTAATTTCTGCGAGCACTTTGGCCGTAATCCCAATACTGGTAGCCGTTAAGGCCGCACCGGCAAAAATCGCCGGAATCGTTGGAGTGCCAAAGAAGTAAATCAGGCCCGCCGTTCCCATCGTAAAGGGAGCAACCACCCCAACTACGGCCACAATGGCCGCTTGGGGACCATATTTAATCAGTTCTCCGAGTTCTGACTCTAGGCCAATCTCAAACAGGAGAATGATGACCCCCAGTTCTGAGAGAATATTAATGACCTCACTCTCGGCTGAGAACGAGGCGGCTAAGGTCTCCGGGGTCAACTCTCCTGTCGCTTCAATAAAGCGAAAAATCATCGAGTCACTGGCCTGGGCCCCAGTTTCCGGGAAGATGATCAGATTGAGCACAGAAATACCAACGACAACCCCACCAACCAAATCCCCTAAAACGGGGGGCAGGTTAATACGAGCACAAATTTCGCCGCCGAGCTTACTGGCGAGGTAAATCACAATTAAGCTCAAGAGGACGCCGCCTAAGACGGTGGCTCCATCAGGTTCTGCCTCAGTGGCCGTGGCTAAAAGAGGCGAGAAGCCGCCGGGGTCGATTAGAAAATTAAATGAGGGTGATAAGGTCATTGTGAATCAATAACAAAAGGTCTTCAGCAGCATCTACCCTGTCTAATGTACTAGAATTGCCGCGACCTGATCGCCCCAGGGGGCTGACGACCCTCCCCAATCCGCTAGCCCCTTGTTAGAATTCTTGGAGATTCTCGAACTCCCCAAGAGGGTCCCCCGAGTTTTGCTGAAAGCGACTTGATCTAGATCGGCCTCAATCCTTTTTGTTCTTCACTCAACCACGATGCAAAAGAGACTGTCATATCGATTTCCTGTTCTGCAACTGCTCCTGCTGCTTGGTCTTGGAACAGTGGCGTTGCTGGCAGGGATGTTCCTGGCCAGTCGTCGTGGCCCTGAGGCATTGCCTCCTAGTGCTGATGAGTCGGAGACGGTGGCCGCCCTATCGCTGCCGGAGTCACAACGGCAGCAGGAACTACAACGGCTGGCTCAGGGACCAGCGTCGGCGGAGCGCGATCGCGCGGCCTATAGTTTGGCGGTTCAAGCTTTGGAGACGGGTCAAGCGGCTGAGGCCTTATCTCTGTTGCGTCCCTTAGACCCCCAATCCTCCCATCTGGGGGGGTATGTCTTGCTTAAACAGGCTCAGGCTCAGGCCCTGGCGGCTAATGACAGCCAAGCTCGTGGCCTGTATGAGCAAATCCTCAGTGACTTTCCTGAGGACCCCGTGGCGGCTGAGGCCCTGTATGAGTTAGGTCGCCAAGAGACAGCGTTTTGGGATCGGGTCCTCGCTGAGTTTCCTCGTCATCCCCGTGCGGCAACGATTGCCCTGGAACGGCTGGAGAATCAACCCAATGACCTGAACTTGCTACGAGTCCTGTCAACTCATCTGTATTTGAGCAATTTTACGGAACTACTCGATCGCCTGGTGAGTCAGCATCGTCAAGTCCTGACCCCAGAAGATTGGGAAACCATCGGTTTTGGCTATTGGGAAAAAACTCTCTATGGCCCAGCCGGAGAGGCTTACGCTCAAGCAGCCAACACCCCCCGCAATCTCTACCGCACCGCCCGAGGACGACAGTTGGGAGGAGATGCCAGCCGCGCTCGTCAAAGTTATCGGGTCTTGATTCAAGCCTTCCCGGAGGCGGAGGAAACTGGGGAAGGGTTGTTACGGTTGGCTCGTTTGGTGGAGTCCCCTCGGGAGGCTCTGCCGCTGTTGGATCGGCTGATGGCGAACTTTCCTGAGCGGGCCCCGGAAGCGCTGTTGCTGCGATCGCAGGTGTTGACACAACTCAATAGTGCTCAATCGGCCCAACAGGCTCGTCAGTCGATCTTGACGCAATATAGTGACTCGGATACCGCCGCCGAGATTCGCTGGCAGAATGCGCAACGGGCCGCTGAAGCGGGTAATCTCCGTCAGGCCTGGGATTGGGCCCGGCAATTGGTTACGGAGAATCCCCAGAGTAGCGATGCCCCTCAAGCCGCCTTCTGGATTGGTAAATGGGCCCAACAACTGAACCGTCCTGAGGATGCTGAGGCGGCGTTTACGGCTCTGCTACAACGCTATCCGGAGTCCTATTATGCCTGGCGGGCGGCCTCGTTGCTGGGTTGGAATGTGGGGACGTTTACTACGGTGCGATCGCTCACTCCCAATGTTGAGCATGTGGCTGAACGGCCGTTATTGCCCGCTGGGTCTGATCTGACGGGGGAACTCTACGCTCTCGGCTTTGATGAGGCCGCTTGGCGACGTTGGCAAATGGAATTTCCTGACCCCATGAATCCTACGGTGGCGGAACAATACACTGAGGCACTCATGCTACAGGTGATTGGGGATTATATTGATAGTTTATTTCTACTGTCGAGTTTAGGGTGGCGCGATGATCCCGAGGAACTAGAGGAGTATGAGGCCTTTAAGGCAGAACAGGCTTATTGGTATAGTCTCTATCCCTTTCCGTTTCGTGAGCCGATTTTACGCTGGTCCGCTGCCCGTCAGCTCGATCCGCTGCTGACGGTGGCTCTGATTCGCCAGGAGTCTCGGTTTATGCCGGGGATTCGCTCGTTTGCCAATGCGATCGGACTGATGCAGGTGTTGCCCGAAACCGCAGAGTGGATTGCGGCGCAAGCCGATGAAGATGCCCCTCGGGACTTAAGGGACCCCGATGATAATATCCGTTTAGGTACTCTGTATCTCGACTACACTCACAATGAGTACAACAACAATACGCTGTTTGCCTTAGCCAGTTACAATGCGGGCCCTGGCAATGTGGATAATTGGATCGCCCGCTTTGGCTTCAGCGATCCCGATGTCTTTGTCTCACAAATTCCCTTCCCGGAAACACGGGGCTATATTAGTTCCGTGATGGGCAACTATTGGAACTATCTACGGCTCTACAACCCTGAGATTCGTGCCCAACTTGAGGAACTCCAGGAGTAGGTCAGGTTTATGATGGGGGCAGGTTGCCGCTGTTGGCGATCGCCCACAAGTCCACGAAGCCCAACAGCAGGGTCAATCCCAGCAGAATCAGATACATCCAAGGTTGAGCCAGGGGACGGACATCCTGGGTATCAATCCCCGTTTTGGCTTCGACGGCCTGCACCAGCCGGGAGAAGCCGGCCACTCGCATCGGCAGTAAATAGCCCTCCCCAGTCTGACTGAGGAAATAATAGACCAATCCCCCCTGACCGGTGGTTTTGGGTTTCAAGGCCTTGACGTGATCCCAGGGCAAAAACCAACCTTTACGGAATAGCCAGGCAAACCAACGGGGATAGGTGACCCGAATCCCCGCCTCATCCAGTAAGACTCGCTCACTTAAGGCACCATAGAGGGCCAGCCAGCCCAAAACTAGGCCCAGCCACAACCACATCGGGGCAATGGGGGCGTTGGTGGCCTCGGCGAGAACCGGCAGGGGCAAGGTCAGGGCCAGATACAATCCCAGGAGGGTAATACGAATTAAGGGAGAAATGCGAAAAATTGAGGGGTCAGAGGAGGCCATGGTCAGGGAGGCAGATATTTTTGCACGACAGTCCAACCACTCCACGATACCGCCAGAAAGCCCAGGGCGAGAAGTAGGTTACAGGTGATATGAATCCGTCGCATTTGGGGCTGTTTGGGGTGAATCTGCCAGCCACTCCAGGCGGAGGTAAGGACCAGTAGCACTACGGTCACTCCAGCCGGGAGATGCCAGGAATGGCCCAGACTCCCGTAATACCCTAAAGTCCCAATGAGACCGATGGCCAATAAAAATAACACCAAGACCACGAGGCTAATGCCTAAGGTTCGGTGAACTGGGGCCAGCCAGGGGGGACGGGGCCGTTGATGGCGGCGATCGCCCCACAGAATCAGCCCACTGATGGCCAATAATCCATAGGCCGTCAGGGATAGTCCCATAGACCAAGCGGCAAAGCGCCATAACCAGAGGAAGGAGGGAAGATCCACAAGCGTGCGTTCCTCAGCTACGATGTCGACTCCGATCCTACCCCGACGTCACGAAGCATGGAACTTGCAGCCTGGGACAGGACTGGGGGCGATCAAACGCCTCAATCGCGGCGATCGCCCCCAGGATTAGAGTCAGCGGTTATGGCAATCTTTCCAGAATGGCTCCCTAGTCTACGGAAACCAAGGCCGGGGCCTTGTGATCGTCAGCCACCGGTCTAGGGCTTGATCGGGGGAGCGTTTCATGATTCTTTACATTCTGGAGATCCCCTTTTGCGGTAGAATCACTTTCACTGTCAACCTCTTGTTCCGACTCAGTATCCATCTCAGGCTCGGTAGCCACTTTTAGCCGTTGACAAGAAATGGTGTCAGAGAGAATGGCGCTTGCCATCATCCCTGTGTGAATTTCCAGTTGCGCCTGAGGCATGGCCTCAAACACAAGTCGCTGTCCCGGAAACACAACTCGCTCGAAGTACCAGTTTTGGATGTTGGTAATACGGGCGATTTGGATCTGGCTGGTTGCGTTGATGTAGCAACAAAGGATCGGGTTGGAGCTGTCCTTCGGTAAGGGATCGAGTATTTGAGCCATAACGTTTGAGCGTCTTAGTCTAGTTAAAATCTAAAGCGATTGTTATACCTGAAGACTAACACCTCGCGATCCCAGGTAGCTGTAAAAGCGAATACCAACTCCCTAAAAAGAGGATCATCAATTTTTTCCGCTTGAGTCCTAAACGTCAGGATTCAGGAACTTCTCGCGTCCTTGGCCGTAATTCTCAAGCGATCGCCCTAAAACAATTCCCCTGCGTCCTCCCGGATGGGAACAGGTGGGTTTACGCCCTGAGACGCCCATTTTAAGTGGGGGTCTTTCGGCTGAAATTTTTATGTTTTTTTTCTATTTATCCCGTAATCCCGGCTCAGGTTACCCCTCACCGCCGACTTGAGCAAGCTTTGGGCCCAAGTGTTATGGTGAAAATTAAAGATATATGAAGCATCATTTATGACGACGAACATTGATCGCGTCCTTTATGT
Organism: Sodalinema gerasimenkoae IPPAS B-353; assembly: GCF_009846485.1. Lineage (GTDB taxonomy): Bacteria > Cyanobacteriota > Cyanobacteriia > Cyanobacteriales > Geitlerinemataceae > Sodalinema > Sodalinema gerasimenkoae. The sequence goes on along the minus strand of NZ_ML776472.1, from coordinate 440,405 downwards.
CCGCCTTCCCTGTAACCCCATCTTCCCCATTGGGGTGGTTTACTTGGCGGACCATCTGCATAAACTGTTTCCCGAGATCAAGCAGCGAATTTTTGACCTCGGGGCCATCCCGCCTCTGGACTTCAACGGGGCCCTAGAACAATGCATTGATGAATTCAAACCCCAGTTGCTGGTCTTTTCTTGGCGGGACATTCAGATTTACGCCCCTGTGGGGGGCCGGGGTGGCAACCCGTTACAGAATGCCTTTGAGTTTTACTACGCCACCAACCCGTTCGTCAAACTGCGGGGTGCCCTAGGAGGATTGCGCCTCGCGGGTTCCTACTACGGCGAGTTATGGCGAAATCAGGGGCTGATTCGTCGCGGCTTAAAGCGGGCCCGTCGCTATCACCCCGAGGCCCGTGTGGTCGTGGGAGGCGGGGCCGTCAGCGTGTTTTATGAACAACTCGGCCGCAGTTTACCCCAAGGGAGCATTATCTCCGTGGGAGAAGGGGAGGTCCTGCTCGAAAAACTACTCCGGGGACAAGAGTTTCAGGACGAACGCTGTTACATCGCCGGTGAAACCCAACCCCGAGAGCGGCTTATCCATGAAAAACCCGCTCCCATCGAGAAAACCGCCTGCAATTACGACTACATCGCCAGCATCTGGAACCAATTTAACTATTACCTCCTCGATCAAGACTTCTATCTCGGCGTTCAAACCAAACGGGGCTGTCCCCATAACTGCTGTTACTGCGTCTATACCGTCATCGAGGGGAAACAAGTCCGCATTAATCCCGCCGATGAAGTGGTGGCCGAGATGCGGCAACTCTACGATCGCGGCATTCGTAATTTCTGGTTCACCGATGCCCAGTTTATCCCCGCCCGTCGCTATATCCAGGATGCCATTGAACTCCTGCAAAAAATCATTGACTCGGGGATGGAGGATATCCATTGGGCGGCCTATATCCGCGCTGATAACCTGACCCCCGAACTCTGTGATCTGATGGTCAAAACGGGGATGAATTACTTTGAAATTGGCATTACCAGTGGTTCTCAGGAGTTAGTCCGCAAGATGCGCATGGGCTATAACCTGCGGGTGGTGTTGGAAAACTGCCGTGATCTCAAAGCGGCGGGGTTTAATGATTTGGTCTCCGTCAACTACTCCTTTAACGTCATTGACGAGACCTATGAGACCATTCGCCAAACCATTGCCTATCACCGGGAATTAGAGCAGATTTTCGGGCGCGAGAAGGTTGAACCGGCGATTTTCTTCATCGGCCTGCAACCTCACACCCATCTCGAAGACTACGCCTTAGAGCAGGAGGTGTTGAAACCGGATTATAACCCCATGAGTTTGATGCCCTGGACGGCTCGGAAACTCCTTTGGAACCCGGAACCCCTCGGCTCCTTTTTCGGGGAGGTTTGTCTGGAAGCCTGGCAACGCAATGCCAATGATTTTGGTCGGGAGGTGATGGATATCTTAGAGGAACGGCTCGGCCGTGCGGAACTCGATGAGGCCTTAAGTGCGCCCATAGTTGAGGCATCCCCCGCCGCCGCTAAGTCTCTGGTGGCGACGTCAGGCTAGGGGCGGAGTCTTCTGAGGAGGGGACTCGGCTGACGGGGCCATAACGCAGTTGCGTCCAGCGGCCTTGGCTCGATAGAGGGCAGCATCGGCGTTCTGAATGACTGCTGATGCTGTCGTTCCCTGTTGGGGAAAAACGGCAACGCCGAAGGAGGCGCTGATAGAGCCAATGGCTTGGCCTTGGTAATATAGAGCCTCCTGGGTAATGGCGACACGCAAGGCTTCCGCGCGATCTAGGGTCATATCAAGGGGACAACCGGGCAAAAGCAGCATCATTTCCTCTCCCCCATAGCGACAGGGAATATCGCAGGCTCGACAGTGGCGAGTTAATAGCTCACTCATCCGTTGCAAGACTTGATCCCCGAACTCATGACCGTAGGTGTCGTTAAACTGCTTAAAGTGATCGATATCCAAGAGGATGACACCAATCGGCTCTTGATTGCGTTGACTGCGGGCGATCGCCTGTTCAAAGTTTTCTTGCAAATAGCGACGGTTGAATAACCCCGTCAGGGGATCGCGGATACTTTGATGATGTAGGGTTTCTCGCAGATTTAGGTTAGCGATGGCTAACCCTAGTTGTTCACAGAGGGTTTGCGCCAGTTGCTGCTTGACTTCCCTGAGGACGCTCTCCGTCTGGCTTTCGAGATAAAATAACCCAAAGGTCTCCCCCTGAGCCATGATGGGGATACAAACGCTAACCGCTAAATTCTCGGCATGATGCAGATGGCGACAGCGGGGGCTAGGATTCTGCCAATGGAGGACGTAGGGACGGCCTCGCCGCAATGCCCAGCAATCCTCAACCTGGAACTGTTCCTGAGACTTGATCGCGTCTCCCCACTGGGCAACCTTTTTCATCCACGAGCTAGAGGGATTTATTTGAAACAATGCCCCACCACAATGGGGAAAGAGGGGGGCAATGAGGTAACTCAGGGTTTGATAGACTTCCTCGACCGTCAGACAGGCTTGTAGGAACTCATTGATTTGACTTAAAATCAGCATCTCCTGATGGCGCTCTTTGAGGTCGGTCAAATGCTGTTCTAACTCTTGATTAGCCTGTTGTAGGGCTTGTTCCGACCGCTTGGCTTGGGTAATATCCCGAAACGTTACCGTAAAGCCATCTCCGAGTTTGACGGCGATGGTCTCAAACCAACAGTCAATTCCCTCATGTTGATAATAGAACTCCCGGACAAACGGCTCTGCCGATTCCACTACCTGAACATAGGCATCAAAGAGTCCGTCGGTTTTATTACCGGGCATTTCGTCTAGGAGCCGTTTTCCGACCAGTTCCTCAGGCGATCGCCCCACCAGTTTACCCGCCTGAGGATTACTCAATAGCCAAATAAAATCGATGATGGTTTCTTGAGCATCCCGCAAGGCTCGAAACGCCATAATGCCATCGAGGGAGCTATTGAGAACCCCACTTAATTGAGATTCAGACTGACGCAAGTTTGCCTCAATCTCGACCATCGGAGTAATGTCACTGAGCAGTTGAATGCAGCCGTCATACTCTCCCTGGCAATCAAATTGGGCGGTACTGGACATCAGAACCCAGAGGGGGGTTCCATCCTGTCGAGATAAGGCCGCGCGACGCTGTTGAGAGATGCCGCTGAGATGACATTGACTGGAGGCTTCGGCTTCCTGGAGGAGGTAGGCTTCAAAAGGTGTTCCCAAGAGGTCTTCGATGGGATAACCTAGCATGGTCGCCAGTTGTTGATTGACGAAGCGAGTGTTGTTTTGGGCATCTAAAACCCAAACCCCTTCTAAGGTGGTTTCGATGACGGTTCGGTATTTGGCTTCACTCTCTTGCAGGGCTAACTCCGCTCGTTTGCGATCGGTAATGTCATAGTCAATCCCCGTCATGCGAATTGGGGTTCCCTCTGCATCCCGTTGGATTAAAGCCGCTTCCCGAAGCCATCGCTGTTCCCCATTGGGGCGGCGGATGCGAAACTCGAAATCAATTGGAGTGCCCTGTTGTAAGGCGGCGTTCATGGTAACTTCAAAGCGGGTGCGATCCTCAGGATCAATCAGAGCATTCCAATCGTCATAACAGGGATTTCGTCCTAGGTTCGGGACTCCTAGCAAATCGTACATCCGTTGATCCCAATGGGCAACATCACCCAATGTCCAATCCCAGGTGCCAATCTGTCCGGCATCTAAGGCTAAATTGAGGCGTGTTGATAGGGCTTCGAGTTGAGTTTGATAGTCGAGGGTTTCTGTGATATCACGAGCGGCGGAATAGATGAGATCTCCTACGGCTACGGAGCGCCATTCTAGGGAGCGATAGGAGCCATCCTGACAGCGATAACGGTTGACAAAATTTAGAATCTGCTTTTGGTTGGCTAATTGTGATAATTGGATTTGGGTCTTGGCTAAATCCTCAGGATGGACATATTCAAGACAACTCTGACCTTCTAAGTGTTCGAGAGGATAGCCGAGGGTTTTTTCCCACTGGTGATTAAGCCTGATAAATTCACCTCGGGTGTTAGCAATACAAAGTAAATCAAGCGCGACGGAAAAAAAGCGATCTAATTCTTCTGTTTTAGATTGGAGTCGCAATCGTGCTCCTTGGCGCTCTGTGATATCTTTGACGAAGCAATAATAACCGACAAATCCAACCTCGGCATCATAATCAGCCACGAGGTTTAAATTCTTATAAAACACTGAACCATCACAGCGTAATCCTCGGACTTCGATTTCCACTTTTCCCCGTTGCAACATCTCCTCATAGCAGGCGGTCACCATGGGAATATCCTCGGGATAGACAGTGGGGTGCCAAGATTGACCCAAAAGCTGCTGGGGTTCGCAGCCAGAAATGCGAGCATATGCTGGGTTGACCATCTGGTAGTATCCTTGAGGATTGAGGTAGGCGATGCCTTCGACGGCATGTTCGAGGGCTTTATTTTGTTGTTTTAGTTGTTCGTTAATCGTGTTTAGGGTGATGTTTTTTGCAGAAACTTCGGCTTCTAATTTATCCTTTGTAGTTTCTAATTCTAATAAAAGATTGGCATGAGAAATGGCAATTTCACTATGAATGGTAATTTGCTGAAATCCATCGATTTCACTGGGACTCCAAGGTCGGGTAGCGCGACAGTGATGAGCTGCGAGTACCCCCCAAATTTGCCCCTCTTGGAACAGGGGACTGACCAGTGTGGCTTTGACTTGGATGTGGCGGAGAAAGGCGAGATAGCAGGGATCTAAATCGCTGTGATTGATATCGGCGATCGCCCTCAGGGAATGGTAATCTGGGGTGATGTCTCGTCTGTAAAAGCAAAGATCCTCAATGACCCGATCTTGGAGTGACCAGGTGGGAGCTGAGACGGCCTCGACGACCACCTTACCCCGCTGTTGGTCATGAATCTGGTAAAACAAAACCCGATCGCACCTCAGTAACCCCTGTACCTCATCCACCGTTGTTTGCAGAATCTCATTGAGTTGTAGAGATTGACGAATTCGCAAAGCACTGCGAGCAATAAGTTCTCCCCAGGTGCAATGGGACGAGTCATCGGAAGTCAAAGGAATTGATGAGCGGGTTCCATTGGCTGATCTTTGGGTATCTCCAGGTTCGGCGATTAGACTCATTACCGTTAGGATGGGTTGAGTGTTGGCGTTTGGGCATTGGCTCCATTGTAGCCACTGTTGCCCGGTCAACCTCTTGAGCGTTTTTCACGGATCTTAGGAACCTCGTCAGGAACCTGGGGATGGCATCTGATGAAGCTCACCCCACCTGCCTTGGGCGAGGTGGGGGTGTCGGTGCTAACCTGAGACTGTATGAGTCCACAGGTCACACAAACAAGCCCAGCTTCTAGGCGAACGCCGAGAACATTGGCTCGAACGCTCCTCACTGTCCTTTCGGCGAGTGAGCTGAAGAATACCTCGGGCAGCAATATTGAGCGCCCCATTGAGGTCTGCATTGTATCGCTTGCCCGAGGAAAATTTAGCCAGAGCATAGTTGTTGGAGTCTCGTCGCACGACTCCACTGCCGTCATAAGCCAGCTTTGATGTATAAGCAGCCACGACATCAATCACCTGACCGCCTATCTCTTGCCACTTCATCTCGGTCAAGTCTCGAATCATCCCCTTGAGCCACCCATGAAAGCGTTGGCGTAGGTTAGAGCGTTTTCGCCCTCCCTTAGCCTTCCATCCTTTGAGGTTCTCAAAGACAATGGCATCGGCATTGAACTGTTGGGCAATCTGCACGATACGCTTCGAGACAATCTGCCCAATTTGACGGTTGATATTACGGCATTTGCGATAGGTATGAGAGCAGAAGCCTTTCTGGAGGCGTCCACCCTGTCCCATCGTTTGCCTCGCTCGTTTAGATACCGATTTGAGCCGTTTATCCCGACGGTCTATGTCTCTCCCAGGGTGAATAAAGTCACGGTGGATTACAGTGCCGTCAAAATTCACGACTGCCACAGTAGCGGTGGTGTTGATACCCAGGTCAACACTGACAACCCGACCCTCTCCCTGCCGTTTATGTGGATGACACTCAAAGGGAACTGAAAGATGACAAGCCCTTGTAGGCTCATCAAAAATCAGGGAGGGTGACAACTGCTTGTTGCTATCTACGGTATGCCGTTCTCGCAAGCTGGTTATCCCAACGGTCGTCCAGACCCAATCGGTTCCGTTAAAGACCTTGATTTCGATGCGGTCATAGCCATGGAGTTTATAGCACTGACCCTTATACAGGGTCGGATAACAGCCACTGTTGGGATTGAGGACTGGAGGTTTAGCGTCCCGACGTTGACGGGTTCCCGATTGCCATTCCTGATACCGGGTCATGTAGCTACTGACTTGGCCAGCGGCGAAAACAATCGCGGCCCTCCGGTAGTAGCTGGGGAACTTGTAAAAGGTCTGGTCAAATTGCTGGTATTTGGGGTTGGGGTTCTTCGCGGTTTGGTGAATGAGTTTTTCGACAGCTAGAACCCGTTTTTGACTCGATAACTCGGCTAGAGACGGCCAATGGGTGAAGAGAATCCCCATCAAATGCCGACAGAGGCGACGATAGACCCCAACCGTCCGGCTCAGCAGCACCCGCTGGCTGGCTGTCGGGTTAAGAGTCCATGGGTCTGTACGGATGATTGATGTGGGTTTCTGGGTTACCATGGGGTCATGTTAACTCATGGTGACCTCAATGTCAAAAGCTCTAAGGTCTTTCGCTCACACGGTTGCAAGCATCAAGATTCATATAGTGTTTGTCACAAAATACCGTCATCCCGTCATCTCTGGGGAGATAGAACAGGACATGATCGAGCTTTGTCGGAGCATCTGCGAGAAGAATGATTGTCTCCTAGAAGAGGCGAAGGCAGATTTAGGGACTAATGACCATATTCATTTATTGGTTGACCTAGCTCCTAAGGTCTCTATTTCTAAGCTCTGTAATACGATGAAGACCGTCACCAGCCGCGAAATCAGGAAGCGTTTTGTGCGACAATTGAAACCGTACTATGGTCGTCCGGTTTTTTGGAAGCGTGGATTTAGTGCCGTTTCGGCCGGTGGAGCCTCATTGGATGTCCTCAAAGCTTACATAGAGGGGCAAGTATGCGTCGCTATTTTTGTTCAAGAGAAAACGCCTCGGGAATCGTGACGAAAGATGACAGGTCGCCCGAGTCCGGCGATCGCTCCGTCACAATAGGAAGGAGTACATCGCGTTATATCAAAACTTATTATGCAAGCCGCTGAACGACTACTCGAACGCTATGCCGCTGGCGAGCGTAACTTCCGAGATCTCGATCTATTTCGCGCTGACCTCAATGGGGCCGATTTGAGTGGGGCCAGTTTTTTCCGGGCCAATCTGTTTGGTGCGAATCTCTTTCGCGCCAATTTAATCGGAGTGACCTTTTATAATGCCACTCTGATTGGGGCTAACCTCTACTGTGCCAACCTTAGTGGGGCCGATTTGAGTGGGGCGAATCTCACCTGCGCCCATTGTGAAGGGGCCGATTTGAGTGGGGCCGATTTAACGGCGGCAGATCTCGGTGGGGTTGATTTTAGCCACGCCAATCTTAGCTACGCCAACTTGACTCGGAGTAATCTGATGCGGGCCAGTCTGGTGAATACCAAACTCGACCATACGAATTTCACCGGCGCCGATTTGAAATGGGCCAATCTCAATGATGCTCAACTGAGTGAGGCTCAGGTGCGCTCTGCTCAGTTTGCCCATGCGATCGGCTTAACCCCTGAGTTACAGGCCCGCTTACAAGAGGAAGGGGCGATTATCTCTGCCTAGAGGATACCCCTAAGACTTGGGCTGGGGTAACGGAGCGAATAGGAGTAACCCTGCCAAAATGGTCAGGATCGAGGCAGCATAAAACACGGTTGCTAGATCCCAGATGTTAAGGACAATCCCCAGCAGTACCGGTGAGGCAAATTGTCCCAGAAAGCTGACCCCTGTTCCCACCGCCAGAATACTCGCTCGCAGTTCAAAGGGAGAAAGGTTGGCCAGGGCGTTATATAAGTTCGGTAGGACAATGCCAAAGCCAAGGCCAAAGATGGCAGCCGCCACTAAGACCCCCCATAACTCGGTAATCCAGGGAATTGGGGCGAGGGTGGCGGCCATGATCCCAAACCCTAAGGCGGTGGACTGATTTAAGCCGATCATCTTGGCGAGGGGTTTGGCCCCGAAGGCGGAAATTAGAGCGGCCCCAATGGCCCGGGAGGCTAGAACCATCCCATTGAGTTTTGGGGTCAGTCCCAAGGCTTGATCGAGGTAAATTGGGGCATAAATGACCACCGCATACATGGCGATCGAGGAGAGTCCCATGGTCAGAAGCAAGCGAGCGGTGACGAGACGAGAGAGTTCTCGGGTGAGTTTGCCACCTAAGCCCTGAGAGGGGCTAGATTTGGAGACGAAGGAGGGGGAGGAGTCGAAGGCATAAAGTCCCAGAAGGGCGAGGGGGAAGGCGATACCGTTGAGGTAGAAGGCATATTGCCAATAGGTGTTGCCCACCAAACCCCCCAGAAGCGGATAGACAATTCCCGTTAGGGTGAGGGCAGCGGTGGCAAAGCCGAGCATTCGGGTTCGCTCTTCTCCTTCATACAATCGTCCTAAGACTCCTAAGCAAGACGCGGCCAGTCCCCCACAGGCGATGCCCAGCAACCCCCGCACTAATAGTAATGACCAAAAGTTAGGCATCCAGGCTCCGACAACGCCAAAAATACCGTAGAAGGTCATGGCGGGGAAGAGAACTCGGGAAGGTCCGATTTTGTCGGCGAGCAGTCCCAGGAGAGGACTACACAGGGCTAGGGTGAGACAGTGGAAACTGGCTAGGGTTCCCCCCCAGGCTAAATCGATGTCGAGTTCTTGCATCAGATCGGGTAAGACTGGGGCGATCGCCCCCCCAGCCATCGTCGTCAAAGAACCAGCTGCCAAGATCACCGGAACTCTGAGCTTGTCGCGGCTAAATTGTCGAACCCAATCCGTCATATTGCCTCCACAGCTTGCAAAGAAAGTGCTATATCATTGCACATCACGTCCAAGACTTCTATTTTGGAGTAGATGTCGGCTAGTCTACACTTGACTCTAGGCAAAATCTCAACTGTCCTTAACGTCATGATAGGTAGCGGGGATAAAATCCTGGTATCATCGCTGTACCTTAACCGATCCCATTCTGGGACGATTCACTGGAAAATCTATGGGTTATGTCATTTTGCCCGGCTCTGAGGGGGTTCTATCGAGGTTGCGGCCGATTAAACCCCTCATTTTAGCGGTGAGTTGCCGATTGCGATCGCAGCAACGTGCCAGTGCTCTTGCCTGTCAGCGGGGATAACAGGTATCTTATCTAGGAAATTAAACTGAGATGTTAGAAACGGCAGCCCATCGGCTATCAAGACCAACGGTGAGGGGAGAAAGCTAGTGCAAGTTATCCAAGAATATGTGCAGAAGTTACACGCACACGGGTTTTACCCCGATGAGTACATCTGTCACGGCAAAGAGGGCAATCTGATTGATATCGAGGAACCGGTGAGTCAAAGACGACTCAAGGTATTAACCTTCTGCACCAATGATGTCCTCGGACTGGTGCAGAATCCTCGGGTGAAACAGGCCGCCATTGATGCCATTGTTCAATATGGAACCTCTAATAGTTCCTGTGAGGCGTTGAGTGGTCGCATTGATCTACATCGTCAACTCGAACGAGAAATCTCTGAGTTTAAGGATTTAGGCTATACCCATTTGTTTGTGAATGCTTGGATGGCGTTACAGGCTCTTATGGATGCCTTCTGCCATCTGGCGATCCCGATTCCTGGATTTCAGCATACACGAGAAACGCTGATCCTCAGTGATGTTCTCAATCATGGTTGCATCATCTCGGCGATCGCCAATTCAAATAATCGGTCGGGTAAGGTGTTCAGTCAAAGCCCAAGAGTACGGGTGAAGGCCTATCGCCATAACGATGTTAATGATTTGGCTCGCAAACTGCGACGCTATGCGAAGCCCGGCGATCGCATCATGTTAATTTCGGATGCGGTGTTCTCGATGGATGGGGATATCGCCCCATTACCGGAGTTCCTCGATGTGATGGAACAGTATCCCGGTAGTGTCATCGTCATGGATGAAGCCCATGCCAGTGGTTCTGTGGGTCCCTCAGGACGGGGGATTTATGACCACTTTGGGATTTCACCCCAGGATGTGATCCGGCGGGGGATGGTTCCAATTATTATGACCACCTTCTCCAAGTTTGCGGCTTCGGCGGGGGCAGCGTTGAGTAGCCCGAGTCCGGAACTCAATGACCTCCTGACGGTGTCGCCGACGTCGATTGGGACGATTTCTCTCCCCCCCCCGATTACGGCGGCGGCCTTGGAGAGTATTCGTCAGGTTCGACAACATCCTGAGTTGGTGCAGACGCTTCAGGCGAACACCCGCTATCTGCGATCGCGCCTCGTCGAGCATGAGTTCCAGGTGATTGGTGAGACAAACGTGATTCCGGTGATTCTCTCACCCGAGATTAATCCCAAATACTTTGCGCGACATCTCATGGATCGCTATGGGATTTGGATCTCGCCAATTTGGTTTATCGCCAAACCTCGGATGCGGATTACGGCCAATGCCCTGCATACGAAGGAGGAGATGGATCGCCTCGTCGAAGCGATGGTGGAAACACGAGCCGCTATGTTATCCTCGACGGCAACGGTTAGCGCATAAATCAAGATGGCTCAGATCACGGTTCGACCGGTGAGCAGTGAGGGCGATCGCCAAGCGTTTTTAGAGGTTCCCCAGTTGGTCTATCGAAATGATCCCAACTGGGTGGCGCCTCTAAAGGCTTCTATTGCTGCTCAACTATCCCTAGACGATAACCCATTCCTCAGTTATGGGGAGTTTCAGGGGTTTTTAGTGTTCAATGACCAGGGACAGGCGATCGGACGTATCGTGGCGGCCATCAATCAGCATTTGATTGAGCGCGAAGGCAGACGGATTGGGCTATTTGGCTATTTTGAATGTATTGAGGAGTTCGCCGCTGCTGAACAACTGTTCGAGGCGGCGTTGTCTTGGTTGGGCGATCGCCAGATCGAGGTAGTGCGCGGCCCCATTAACCTCTCAACTCATAATCATTGTCTCTTCCTCGTCGATGGCTTCGACAGCCCCCCGATGATGATGATGCCCTATAACCCTCCCTACTATCCCCAGTGGCTAGAGGAGATGGGTTGGGTAAAGGCCAAAGATGCGTATGCCTATGACTTCCCCATGGAGCCATTATCAGACAAATTTGAGAAAGCCTATCGCATCGCCCTAAAATCCGGCATCACCTTTCGCCCGATTCGCACTAAAGGGGAAGGCTTTGAGGAGGATGTTCGCAGTCTTTACCGGTTATTTACCCAAGCTTTTGCCAATAATTGGAGTTCCACCCCCCGCACGGAAGCCGATTTTTTAGAGGAAGCCCAACAGCTTAAAGACCTAGTTGACCCAGATATTTTTCCCATTGCCGAAGATAATGGGCAGATGGTCGGCTTTTTTATGGGACTCCCGGACTACAACATCGCCTTAAAACGGGTCAACGGAACCCTGAATCTTTGGGGAGTCCTTAAGTTTCTCTGGTACCGCCGCAAAATTCACCAAGCGCGCATGATTACGCTCTGTGCCTTGCCTGAATACCGCCGGAAAATGGTCCCCCTAGCCTTAGTCTATCTGACCATGAAAGGAGGGGAGAAACGCGGCTATCAGCGAGCAGAACTGTCTTGGATTTGGGAAGATAACCATCCCTCTCGCCGGATTACAGAAGCCTCCGGCGGGGTAATTGCCAAAACCTATCGAGTGTACGAAAAAGAGCTTTAAAACTTACTAAATCAGCCCAACTGACCTCAACGCCATTATGACATCAAAACCACATAAGCCCAAATCTAGCAAACTTGGCAGTCTATTCGGATTAGGCATAGCAACAGTAGCTGTCCTCTGGTCTATAGGCTATGACCCCGGTAATGCCAGTAACTGCTTGAATTCTTCTGATTGGGTCACAGCCTATAATAACCAACAAGTTAACCATGCACATATTTTTTGTGGAGAGTTGAATCAACGGGGGCGACTGGTAGGATTTCATTCTCGTCCTGACGGTAGAAATCCCTCAACTGTGGCTCGATTTAATATCACCCAATCCCCCAATAGTCAGGGTATTTATGCAGGGGAATGGACGTATCAAGGAAGATCCCAGGAAACAAAATTTTCGACCATGTTTCCCGATTCCTGTACCCCCACACAGGTGATTAACTCCATTGGTCATGCAGCGACCAATACCGTATCATGTCCTGCTAACGCCCCCCATTGGGCTTGGTGCGGCCCTAATAGTCCTGGTAATGCGGGAGATGATCGGTTTTGTCAAGCGGATGATGGCAGCCAATATGTCATTGCTGGAGCTAATCGTTCAGATGGTAGAATTAACACAGGATTTCCGCTAAGGCTCTCAAGATGAGTATTCCAGCAAATTGGAACGGTTCAGAGTGGGGACGAAGAAGTGATGCCCACCGTCGAGTCATGGAGTTTTTAACCTTAGATGTTCAAGATAACCACGACTATATTAAGCATCTCCACAATCAAATCAAGGCCCTGGAAACAGGCACAATTTCGGATTGTATCTGTTCTGGAAATGCTTATTATTTAAGATTATCGCCACAAACGGTTACCATTGAAAATCTAATTGTAGATGATGACCCCATCGAAACAATTTCCCTACATGAGTTTAAAGAGGCAATTTTAGGCTGGCAAGAAAACTTTGATGATTGATTACGGAAACAATGGTATTAAATAGAGAAGGGGTAAACTCATAGCGTTTACCCCAGGCTGACGGATTTAAATTTCGTCCCAACCCCCCACACCAGAGGACATCACATAACTGGTGACTTGCGCTTCAAAGAAGTTAGCTTTGGTATGGCCTTCGGCTTTGGTGTCAGAGAATCGCTCTAGGTGACTGTAGGGACTCTTTTGATAGCGGGGTTCGGGATAGAGTGCGTCTAAACCGATGGCTTTCAGACGGATGTTGGCCAGGTATTTCGTGTATTGTTCGGTGCTGTGTTCCGTAATCCCGAGGATATTATTCCCCACAATGTGGTTCGTCCATTTACATTCATGTCGAACGGCGGTGTCCATCATCTCATAGATGGCATCTTTGGAATGGGGAAAGATGGCCATGGCTTCGGGGATGAGTTTTTGGAACAGCCGCACATGACTGAGTTCATCCCGATTTATCATTTTGAAGATGTCGGCACTTCCCGGCATTAACATCCGGGAGGCGAAATTGTAGAAGGTGATAAAGCCATTATAAAAATATAGCCCTTCAAGAATATAGTCTGTCACCAGGGACATGAAGTAGTTTTCGACGGTGGGGTTATCAACATAGCGTTGATATTGTCCAGCAATGAACTGACAACGGTCTTTTAACACCTTATCGGTGCGCCAAAAGTCGTAAACTGCTGAGCGGCGATCGCCGGGAATAATGGTCTCAATCATGTACTGATACCTAAATTCAGATAGGATCGCTAGTCCTACCCCGTGGTTTTACCACTGCTGCTAGTCGCCTAGCAGATTAGACTATATCTTCATCCCGTTAGGGATGCCCCCCATTTCCACTGTCAATCGCTTACAGTGTACGAGTCTATACTCTAGTCGTTGAACCTTTAACAAATCCATTGCTTTAGCAAAATTCTACGTAAATTTCAGGCTAACAAACAATCACATTTTTTGGCGAATAAGATTGGGCTAGCTTAAGATTATTTTTTTACGGATTTGTTACTTGGCTGCTGATTGTCTCAAAATTCAAAAAATATTAGGAGATTTTCCAGCAATTAGAGGGGTTTTCGACAGTCATTGCTGACTGAAGGAGCTATCATTAACTCTGATTGTGGAGAGCTTCCTGACTAATTTGCTCTGCCATACACATGGAGACTTCCGGTGCTGTGATACTCACCTTTAATTGAGGTAAATTCACCGTTTGCACAGAATCCAAAAAGGTGAGATAGGACAAAATCCCATCAAAGGCTCGCCGTTCGTCGAGAGTTAGATTCACGTAGTCGGTGACATCCTGGGTAATATCGAGTTTTTCTGCAACCCAGAAATTTTCCCGCATTTGGCGATATAAGCCAACGGCCCAGTTGTAGCGAACATCGTTGAGTTGCATCAGGTTGGTGGTATCCCCAAACCAAATACTACGATGTTCTGGGTCATCATTTCCCAGGGGATTGAAGATTGGGTTAACTGGCATCCGAGATGGATGTGTTTTGCTTGGACTGTAGGTCATTAAGGTACAAAAATCAGTGCGTTTTACTCTCTAAATTATAACAAACTTTTTACAGAAATAAATGCCTTCAGAATTTATACAAATTTTCGATATGTTTGCTAGACATCAACACTGGGGGAGGACGACCACAAGGGTTCGCCCCTACGGCCATCTATGGCATGAATTTTTTAAAATGGTATTATTTGTTTGGGACGTATCAACAAAAAAAGACGTACCGAAGTACGCCTTATCAAACCAAACTAGACTCGGGAGTTAGTTCGCACAAGAAACACAGCCATCACCGGACTCTTTGAAATTGTCCTTTTGAACCGTGCGAATGTAGTAAATCGCTTTACAACCGGACTCCCACGCTAATACTAAGGTGTCAAAAATATCCTTCGCCTTAATGCTGCGTTCCGGCTCATCGGGGAAATAAATCCCAGCATTGAGGTTAAACATCAACTCCATGGAAATGCCCGTATCAATCCATTGCTGCATGGTGGCCACGGCTTTCACCACTTGGCGTTGATTGATGGATTTGTTTTCCGTGTAGTACCAGAAACGATCCTTAATATAGGGTGGCGCAATGGGGACAGTTCCTTTGGCCCATTTGTCGTAGAAAAAGCGGCTGTAGGTGGGGAGAATGCTGGCGGTGCAGCCTTGAACCAACGATGAGGACGTATTGGGGGCGATCGCCGTAATATGAGAGTTACGAATCCCATCGCGTTGAATATCCTGGGAAAGCTGTCGCCAACGCTCGGGTTGGCGAGAATGTTCATCAAACCAGGAGACGGGTTTGGCCCCAATCAGATGTCCCTGACTCCATTCACTCCCGGAAAAGGCGGCATAAGCACCCCGTTCCCGTGCCAGTTTCATGGATGCCTCGGTGCAATAATAACCGATATCTTCAAAGAGATGGTCAATCTCCTCAATATGGTTGTAGGAGAGTTTCCGTTTGGCTAGCCAGTCCGCCAATCCCATGGCCCCAACCCCAATGGTGCGATATTTATCATTGTGAGTTTCGCTGGCGGCGAAGGGAGTTTGTGTAATCTCAATGGTGTTATCGAGAATGCGAACAGCAATTTCGCAAATTTCTGGGAGTTCCTTGGCGTCAATGTTGGCGAGATTAAGACTATCTAAATTACAGGTATGCGCCTCTGTCCCTGGTTTCACATTTGACCAGCTTTCTTGACAAAGGTTCCCTCCCGGAATATAGCCCTCGTGTTTATTAGGATTGGCGCGGTTGGCAGTGTCTTTGAACCAGAGATAGGGCATCCCGGTTTCGACTTGAGTGCGCATAATATGCTTAAACAAGTCTCGGGCTTGAATCTGTTTGTAGAGCGTAATGGTCTCTCCCAAGCTGGCTTCAATCTTCCGGTAGGCTGCTTCAAAAGCTTCTCCCCATAATTCAGCCAGTTCAATGCCGAGTTTATCCCGCACTTCATAGGGGTCGACCAAAGTCCAGATTTCAGCTTTGACAACCCGCCGCATAAACTCATCACTGATGACAAATTGGGGGAAAATATCATACGCTTTGCGTCGTTGATCACCATTTTCGGTTTGACATTCGAGAAATTCAGGAATGTCTAAGTGCCAACTATCTAGGCTGACCGTTACAGCCCCGGCTCGTCGTCCCATTTATGTTCAGTTGAGGGCGTTAACCTCAACCCGCTACCCCTAGGTAAACTTAGAGCAGCCGCTACCTGTCACCAGGTAGATCAGACCATATCATACTCTCTGAAGGAGCCTCCCCATTTCGCCTCACTTGAGGCTACGAGCATCATGCTCTGGTCGTTGAACCTTCCCTATTTTTTACTATAGTTTGTAGGGCTTGGCTGCTGATTGCCTCACATCTATCTGTGAGGGTTCCCAGCAATTAGAGGAGTTTGCTACCGCCATTGCTGACGGAAGGGGCAGATTTATTTACCCTGATTGACTGCGATCGCCGTATCGTTGAGGAGTTTAATCCAAGGAATTACACCACCAGAGGCGTTGGGTTTGCCCATCACCCAGCTTCCGGTGGCGCGGATACGGCTGACATTCACTCCAACGCCACCGCCATTTTTGGAAATGCGGGCCGTGTCGGTGATGGTTTCAAAAATGCTTTCGAGGTTATCATCCATGGCGGCGATGAAACAGGAGGAGAGGGAGCCGCCAGGAACCCGAAGATTCGCTAAAATTGGGGTAGCCAGGGACACTTTGCGAGTGGCAATGGCTTCATAGAAGCGTTTGGCCCATTTGAGGCGTTCATCGGGAGCCTCGACGGATGCCAACAGCAAGGCACAGGTGAGCAGGGCTTCCTGGGGCAACTCGTCGGGTAAGAGATAGCGTTTCGTCAGCAATACCGCCCCGGCATAATCGTAGTCCATGTCCCAGTCTGGGTTAATCCACTCTGAGGCCGCTTGCAGTTCATCGAGGGTGTACGTCAGAATACGAGAGTCATAACTCTGGGATTGCACCTTGGCGAACACGGTACGAGCGTAGTCACCATACTGATAGCCGCGACTGACGAGGGTGTCTTTCCACAGACTCCAGATGTGGAGTCGTCCCGCCACATAGCGCCAATCCGGCTCCCCTGGAGAACACATTTCCAAGGCACAACCAATGAGGTTGTTTTGAATGTCCCGCGTTGTCACCCCAGTCCGCAGTCGAGCGGTGAGTCCAGCTTCTAGGGCAATGGGACTCGCATCGAGACCCTCACAAGCCCAGTTAACCACACGACGGATTTTCGCGACATCGAGCGGGGTGGGCGAGCCATCCCGGCGAATCACGGAAATCTTTGGCGCCTGGGTCGCCATCGTTTTCAATTCTAGGGTTCGGTGCATAGGGATAGTGTTTCCAGTTGATTAAAACGGTTTTATGTCACTAGATATAGTAGCCTAAGGATACGGTTGTCAACACGGTTGTCAACACAGCAATGCCCCCAGTACGCCCAAGTACAAATGCCTACATCTCCTCGAAAATTGAGTCATTTCCCGAACAACGGCCCAGTTTTGTCGCAATTTGTGAATATTATTAACGTACGATCGCAAAATCTTAAACAAGCTTTTAAAATAATTAAGAGATCAGATCCGGATCATTCCCTTGAAACCACGGTTGCCACAACGCCCATCATGGGGATCAATATGATCCATCCTTAAACCCATTCAAATCTCAGTAAAAATACCGAGACTTTCTAGTCTAAAAACTCTGATCTCAGACCCATCAACCGTCACTTAGAAGTAGCAGCTTGACTTGCAGCCCTAAGTGGAGAGTAGGAGTTTTAACCATGAACTGTGATGATATTGTTCAACGATATCTAGCCGGAGAACGTAACTTTCGTAGAGCCGATTTAAGGTCTGCCAACCTCATCGGAGCTGAGTTTGTTCGCTGTGATTTTTCTGATTCCAATTTAATGGAAGCGTCCTTGGCACGCGCTCACCTAGAACGCTGCTTTTTGGTGGCATCGAAACTCAACGGAGCCTTTCTTTACAGTGCTAATTTGAGTTTTGTCAAGCTCAAGCAGGGGTCTTTGATTGAGGCAGACTTAACCAAAGCCAACTTGCAAGGCGCTCAACTGATGCAAGCTAATTTAGAAGGTGCAACACTCAGTGGTGCGATATTGCGCGGGGTGAGTTTGTATCGAGCCAATCTTCCTGGAGTTAACCTCTGTGGAGCCAATCTAGATGGGATTAACTTGCGCTCGGCCAACCTAGCTAACGCCAATCTCAACTGGACGAACCTCAATGGAGCCCGCTTAAGCGGTGCGAACCTGCGAGGGGCACAACTCAATGGCGTTAAGCTTAAAGCCGCTTGGATGAATGGCTTAGAACTCAATGATGTTGAATTTGTTGGCATGGAATTGCAAGAAGTCAAATTGAGCGGTGCTAAGCTTGTCGGGGCGAATTTCACCGGTAGCAATCTCCGTCAAAGTCAGTTGCGCAATAGTCACCTCGATGACGCTAATTTGCAGCAGAGTAAACTCAACCAGGCAAATTTACGTGGCAGTCGTTTGATTCATGCCAATTTGATGAAAACGGATTTGCGAGAAGCCGACTTACGCAATGCAGATTTAAGCCATAGTAATCTCAATTTGGCCCAACTCAATGGTGCTGATTTAACCGGTGCCGATTTACGGGGAGCTTATCTCTGGGGTGCGGATTTAGATGGGGCAATTTTGCGAGGTGCAGATTTGCGCGGCGCTAGTTTACGAGGGGCTGGGTTAGTCGGGGCTGACTTACAAGATGCCCGTCTGGAGGGTGTCACCCTTCCCGATGGCTCAATCGGGAGTTAACTCCTTTTCAGCTAAATTTTGTCGGGGAGAGTCTGGAACTTTCAAGGGATAGCCGGAGTCTCAGCATCTAAGGACATAACATCCTCGTTAACATTCCTTTAACACCGGTATCCTCATGATTTTGGGATACCCTCGCCGTCGCCAGCGGCTCGCTGTTCAGGGCATAACCATCTACTGCCTGCCGAAGTAGAGGTCAGAATCATGAGACATTCCCAGAATCCCCCCCTATCCTCGATAGAGGAGACTGGACTCACTAGGCATCGCCTGATCTTGAGTCTGATCATTGTGCTGTATGCCGCTTTCCAGATTGGCGTGTTTCATCTCCCCTCGGCATCAGAGTTGGCCAGCTCAGCCTTGCCGAAACTGTCCCGAGTGGCGATGACGCATTCCCAGACAGTTTTACCCTGTTCCCCTACGGTTCCTCAATGGGTGTCCTCGCTGAGTGTAGCGGCCCCGTTGGCGGGTCGGTGATTTTCACGGGGCGATCGCCTCTTGTTTGACCAACAGCCTTTACACTGATTTATATATCGCCTATGGATGTCCGCATCATGTGACATCTGGTGTTGGGTTGTTATAGGAAACGAAGGGGGTCGTTATGGCTGAGAGTCAAAATACAACATCAGTCGAGGAGCTTGCATCCCGCGAGGAGTTACGGGAACTTGTACGATCGCAACTGCAAATGTTTCTCGAACAGGGGAACTTCCAAGGTGCGAAGACCTTACTGGTTCCCGTGCAGCCGGCGGATGCGGCCCATGCGATCGAAGGGTTACCCCATAGTCTCCACGCCATCGCCTTTCGCCTACTTCCCAAAGATAAGTCCAGCGAAATCTACGAACATCTGGACTCCGCCGTGCAGCAAAGCCTGATTGAAGAGTTTAAGAATCAGGAATTGCAAGAACTGATCGATCGCATGTCCCCCGATGACCGGGTGCGACTTCTCGACGAACTCCCAGCGGACTTAGTGCGGCGACTGCTCAAACAACTCAGTTCTAGCGAGCGACAAGCCACCTCCCTCCTTCTCGGCTACGAACCCAACACCGCCGGGCGCATCATGACCCCGGAATATGTCTCCCTCAAGGAGCATTTCACCGTCAGCCAAGCCTTTGAGCGCATTCGTAGCCTGGCCAACATTACTGAGACCATTTACGCCCTCTACGTGACCGACGGAACCCGACATCTGACCGGGATTCTTTCCTTGCGAGATCTCGTCACCGCTGAACCTGAACAGACCATCGGTGACATCATGACGCGAGATGTAGTCTCAGTCCATACCAGCGTTGACCAAGAAGAGGTCGCCCGCACCATCCAACGCTACGACTTCCTAGCCCTTCCCGTCGTGGACAGTGAACAGAGGCTTGTGGGGATCGTGACCGTCGATGATGTCCTCGATGTCCTCGAACGGGAAACCACAGAAGATATTTATGCCCTCGGTGGCTTACAAGCCGATCGCGAAAACTACTTCCAGATGAACCTCTTTCGCATTTCTCGGCGACGGGTGACCTGGTTGTTAGTGCTACTGGTGACCAATATCTTTACCGGTGGGGTCATTGGCGCTAACGAGGATATGCTCGAACAGGTGGTGAGCTTAGCGATGTTTATTCCCCTGCTAATTGACACCGGCGGGAATGTGGGAACCCAGTCCTCCACCGTGGTCATTCGCGGCTTGAGCATGGACAAAATCCGCACTAGCCTAGCTTGGCAGATCATACGCCGGGAAGCCATGGTGGGCATTTTGCTAGGCTTAATGATGGGTCTCATTGTTGTGTTAGTGGCCTATGTCTTTCTGCAAGATTGGCGAGTGGCCCTAACCGTGGGCTTAAGCTTGTGGAGCATTGCCACCCTAGCCTCGACTTCGGGGGCGGCTTTACCCATGATCTTTAAGTCCTTGGGATTTGATCCCGCCTTGATGTCAGCTCCCTTCATTACTACCTGTGTGGACGTGTTGGGGGTTTTGATTTACTTTTATGTGGCCCGGGCCTTGGTGGACTTTTAGTGCTGGGTTCCAGGGCTGATTGAGGCCTTACTTCAGCGCCCATTACATTAGATAGCATCATTACAATTGAGAAACTTAGGGAGGGGTCACTTTGGTACAAAGTCAAGACGTTGAACAACCCATTTCATCACGACGGGAGTTGCGGGAGCTAGTGCGATCGCAGCTACAAATGTTTCTCGAACAGGGGCAGCTTCAGGACGCTAAGCTGCTCCTGGTTCCGGTTCAGTCTGTCGATGTGGCTGAAGTGATTGGAGAACTACCGGAAAAACTCCATGCGATCGCCTTCCGCCTACTCCCCAAAGACGAAGCCACTGAGGTGTATGAACATCTTGATCGCAACGTTCAGCAATCGCTCCTGCAAGACTTTAAAAATCAGGAGATTCGCGATTTAGTCGAGCAGATGTCCCCCGATGATCGGGCCCGTCTGTTTGACGAACTCCCCGCCAAAGTCGTGCGTCAACTGCTCCCCAAACTCAGCCCCAACGAACGGGAAGCGACGTCACTGCTGCTGGGTTACCAACCCGACACGGCGGGGCGCATCATGACCCCGGAATATATCTCCCTCAAGGAGCATCTGACCGTTGGTGCCGCCCTGGAGCGCATTCGTCGTCTAGCGGACATCACGGAAACGGTCTATGCCCTCTATGTCACCGATGCTGCTCGTCATCTAACGGGTATCCTCTCCCTACGGGATTTAGTGGTGGCTCAACCGGAGCAAACCATCGGCGAGATTATGACTCGGGATGCCGTCTTTGTCCATACGGATACAGACCAAGAAGAAGTGGCCCGCACCATTCAGCGTTATGACTTCCTGGCGGTTCCCGTGGTGGATAGTGAACAGCGGCTGGTGGGGATTGTCACCGTTGACGATGTGATTGATGTCTTTGAGCGGGAAACCACGGAGGATATCTATGCCTTGGGGGGCTTACAGTCGGACGGTGACAACTACTTTCAGATGAGTCTGTTCCGCGTCTCCCGTCAGCGGGTGTCCTGGTTGCTGATTTTATTGGTGACTAATGTCTTGACAAGTATCGTTATTCGTGCAAACGAAGGCGTATTAACGCAACTGGTGAGCTTAGCCATGTTTATCCCCTTATTGATTGGTACCGGGGGCAACGTGGGAACCCAGTCCTCGACGGTGATTATTCGCGGGCTAAATATGGATAAAATCCAGACTGGAGGGGCTTGGCGCTTGATTCGTCGGGAAGCCACCGCCGGGTTGATTTTAGGAACCATGTTGGGGTTATTGGTGACGGTGGGGGCCTATGTGCTACAAGGCAACGTAATTGTAGCCCTGTCTGCTGGCTCTAGTCTGATTGTCATTTCTGTGTTGGCCTCGACCTCCGGGGCCGCCCTGCCGATTCTGTTTAAGTCCCTCGGCTTCGATCCGGCGTTGATGTCAGCCCCCTTTATTACTACCTGTGTGGACGTGTTAGGGGTTCTGACCTATTTCACCATTGCCCGGATTTTATTGGTGTTGCTGCCTTTGGAACCGACCGTGGGTTAAACGCTAGGATACAGATGGACTAACGCTCAAGCCTCGGGAATCTGTTTATGCTCCTCGGTAGTAATTATCCTTCCTCCATCCTGCGCGATCGCACCCTAGAAACCATCCTCCACGAACGACGACAACGGCTGGCGGAGTTGGTGGAGTTTCCGGTCATTCTCTGGTCCGGGCGCAGCAAATCCCGGAATTTCCCGGCCAACAAATACCCGTTTCGCCCCAGCAGTCATTTTCTCTATTTTGCCGGATTACCCCTAGAGAACGCGGCTATTCGTCTCGAATCCGGGCGCTTGCACCTCTTCTATGACGATCCTCATCCCAGTGCCGCCCTCTGGCATGGGGACCAGCCGAAGCGCCACCAAATCGCTAGTACTATTGGTGCAGATGCTGCCTTTCCCCTCTCGGAATTGCCGGCCCAAGCCGAGGGTGCGGCAACGATTCCCGTGCAAAACGACGATGTGCGTAGTCTTCAGGCCGGGGTGTTGGGGCGATCGCTCTCGCCCATGGATAATTTACAGGGGATCGATCGCCAACTGGTGCGGGCGATCGTGCAAGTGCGCCTAACTCACGACGCGGGGGCCTTGGTGGAACTGCGTCACGCAGCGGCCGTCACGGTAGAAGCCCACAAAGCGGGGATGGCCGCCACCCCAACCGCTAACTTAGAAGCCGAAGTGCGCGGGGCCATGGAGGGGGTGATTCTGGCCCACAACATGAGTTGCGCCTACAACAGTATTGTCACCGTCCATGGGGAAGTTCTCCATAACGAGCAGTATCATCATGCCATCAACGCCGATGATTTAATCTTGGCGGATGTCGGTGCAGAAGCCCCATCAGGCTGGGCCGCCGATGTCACCCGAACTTGGCCGGCGAAAGGGACCTTTTCCCCCAGTCAACGGGCCATTTACGACGTGGTTTTAGCGGCTCATGACCGTTGCATTGAGGCGGTGAAGCCGGGGGTGGAATATCGCCATATTCACCTGTTGGCGGCCCAACTCATGGCTGAGGGATTAGTGGATTTAGGGATTTTACGGGGACGGCCCGAGGATTTAGTGGAAGCCGATGCCCATGCCCTGTTTTTCCCCCATGGGATTGGTCATCTGTTGGGGTTGGATGTCCATGATATGGAAGATTTAGGGGATTATGCGGGCTATGAGAAGGGACGAGCGCGCAGTAGTCGCTTTGGATTGGGGTTTTTGCGTCTGCATCGTCCGCTGAAGCCTTCGATGTTGGTCACCATTGAACCGGGGTTTTATCAGGTTCCGGGGATTCTCAATGATGCGGGGAATCGGCAGAAGTACCGGGAGATGGTCAATTGGCAGCGTCTGGGGGACTTTGCGGATGTGCGCGGTATCCGCATTGAGGATGATGTCTTGGTGACGGCCGATGGGCCGGAGGTGTTGACGGCGGCGTTACCGACTCAGGCGGCGGCGATCGAGGATTTGGTGAGGGATTAAGTCTCAGACTTCGGGAAGCCAAGACCTGTTGACTCAAGGTTTGGATGTTGGTTAATCTATAAGCATCTTGATGGACTTCATGGGTAAATAGAGCTTCATTGGTTCTTGCCTAAAAGGTTCAAACCCATACTTGAGATAAAAATTCAAGGCTGTTTGGTCTAAAGCTTCTACAATGACTGCCAAAGAGCCAACCTCCTGAGAGGCTTCCCAAGACTTTTTGAGGGCATCTATGAGTAAGAGGGCCCCTAACCCTCGACCTTTGTGAGCCTGATCAACCGCAAGACGGCCTAATAGGGTTGCAGGCAGTTCTGGATAGCGGGGTAACTTCTGGGCAAAGCGTTCTTCTAAGTTTTTCACCTTGACCGTGTAGGACGAGAGGGTGTAGTAGCCCAGAACTGTTAGGTCAGGATCATCAATTAAAACAAAGACCGTGGAGACTCGTTTTTTGATATCTTGAGAGGCTTGTTTTTTGAGATAAGTATCTAAGCTATCTTGTCCACAGCAAAAATTTGAGCGGAGATGCTTTTTAGAAGCAAGGTGTGTAATTTTAAAACTCATCAATCCGCGATGATTTGCTTGTATCGTGAAGCCGCTGATTTTAATGCGTCATTCGGTTGAGGGGGATTGAGCAATGCCTCTATAAAGGCTTCGCTATCTTCACAACTCAGTTGTAGGCTTTGGTGACGCTCAATCACTTTGTAGGCTTCAGCCTGAACACTGGCAATCACAAAATCTGTCAGGGTTCGTCCTTGCAGATCTGCTGCTTTCTGAATCAAGGCTTTCGTTTCTGGGTTAATGCGGGCTTCTAGCCGGGCCGGGGGGGTTCGCTGGGTGGGAGATGTCATGGGATTAGACCTGGGGAATAGGATAGGCTGACACTTTGAGTATATCCGGCATATTGCCGTACGTCAATCCCAGCAGGTAAGCTAGGCGATCGCATTCGTCTCAACCAGCCACCGCTACAATAAAAGCGGCGACTGAGGCCTTGATGGCGGATTAAGTCTCAGGGAGGGTTTAGGCTGGACTGGGGGTGTTGAGTTAGAGGTGAGTGCTATGGCGGTAGAGGTTCAAGACCGATTAACCCTGGATGAATTTTTGGGACGGCCGGAGATTGATGAGTCTCCGGCTTGGGAATTGTTCGATGGAATGCCCTTACAAAAAACCATGCCTGGACTTCAACATAGCCGCTTACAGGGACGATTGTTGTCCTGGATTAATGGCCTGGAGGGAGAGTTTGAGGCGTTTCCTGAACTGCGGTGTAGTTTTGGCGATCGCTCTATCGTTCCTGATATTGCCATTATCCCGTCTGAGGCGATTCCTCTGACGGAGACGGGAGAGATTGCTTCAATGGGACTGATGCAGGCTCCCCCTTGGCTGATTGAGATTTTGTCCCCCGGTCAAAGTATGACCCGAGTGACTCGTAAACTGTTACATGGCTTACGTCATGGGACTGAGTTGGCTTGGTTGATTGATCCAGCGGAGCGGGTTGTGTTGGTGTTTCAGTGCGATCGCCTCCCAGAAGAATGGCCACCCCAAGACCTATTACCGGCATTATCGGGTTTGTCCCTAGAGTTGACCCCAGAGGGACTGTTGGGTTGGTTATGTTAATCCCCCAATACTTGATCAATATCTTGTAATCGCTCCTGTGAAGCATGAATCACACGATGAATTCGGACGACCCCCTCATGCTCATCATTAGTCTCATGTACCGTGAACAAAATACGGTATTGCTGGTCATACAATAACTGGCGCACGGCAAGCTCCATATACTGACTTTCTACAGCTAATGCACAGCGATTGGGAAACGTTTCTAATTTCAACATGATTTCGTAGCAACCCCGCACCCATCGATAAGCGCGATCCGCCGAATACTCCTTGAGCCATAAAAAAATCGCCTCCACATCGGCAATGGCTGTCGGGGAGATTTCAATCTGGTAGGTCATGCTTGGCTCGCAATTGAGTGAACGCCTCATCGAGTGGCATCCCTTGCCCCTGCTCAAACTCGGCTACACTCTTACGAATTCCGGCCATAGATTCCAAAAGCGCCACGCGATCGAGCAAATTTTGGTAGCTGTCTGCATCCTGCACCACGACAGCAGCCTTGCCATTGACGGTTAACACCATGGGAGACTGGGTTTCCTTGAGGGTCGCTAGAAATGCCTTTGCCCCCCGCTGAAACTCTGAGAGAGGATGAATATGCCGAAGATTGACGGTCATGGCAGAATTTAGACTAAATCATTAAATTTAATGCTAATTCACAGAAAATTATTTGTCAAAGCGATCTAATTCGTCAACTCTCATGAATGGGTATCAGGAAGGAACTGGACTAAAGGCTCGCATCCTCGGGAGCGTCAACTGGGATTAGTATGGGGAAGGTGAGTTAGGTCGAGGAGAATCGATGAGTTTGCAGGCGGGTGAGACTCTCCATGGGGGAGACTATACGGTGGTGCGATCGCTCAATGAAGGGCGAGTCGGGATTAGTTATCTAGCCCAGTACAAGGGGGGCGATCGCGTAGTCCTCAAAACCTTGCGGGATCAGGTTTTGGCTGACTTAACCGCCCAAGAGCGAGAAAAATTCAATAACAAGCTGACTAATGAGGCCGTCAAGCTGGCCCGTTGCCATCATCCGCACATTGTCCGCTGTTTCGGTTCATTCCTCGAACAGGGTCAGGCGTTTATTGTCATGGAGTTTGTGGCGGGAGATGATTTAGCCAGTTTGCCGACCGCAACTCTGCCCGAAGAGGAGGCGTTGACCTATATCCGCCAAGTGGGAGAGGCGTTGACGGTGGTGCATGGAGAGGGGTTGGTGCATCGGGATATTAAGCCGGCTAACATCATGCTGCGGGCGGGACAATCCGAGGCGGTGCTGATTGATTTTGGCGTCACCAAGGGGTTTAACGAAACCCTCACTTCGATTTATTCGAGCAATAGCGATGGCTATAGCGCATTGGAGCTTTATGATCCTAGTGAGAAGGTGCAACCCTATTCCGATGTCTATGGGTTGGCGGCGACGCTCTACACCCTATTATCTGGGATTGTCCCCCCCAGTGCTGAGGAACGGGTCAAGTTGCGACGGAAAAATCAGTATTTGTCGGAAATTTCTGGGGTAAGTGCTGAAACAAATCAGGCGATTTGTGAGGGGATGGCCTTGGAGTATGAAGATCGCCCCCAAACCATCGAGGCGTTTTTCGCGTTGCTGAATCCCCCCCAAACGAACCAACGATTTTGGTCGCCGTTCAAACCCAAACCGTCGCCACCACCAACACCCCCAGATCCAGGTTTTCGACTCAATCTCTACACGCTTTATGTGACAATTCTTGGGATTATTGTGGCGATTATTTTAGGAATTTTCGCCCAAGATATTCGCGGAGCCATTGATGATTGGTTCTTGTCGCCGGGTGTGGAGCAAAGGGATGACTCCTAGGGAAATGGACTTGCTCCTGCATTGCAGTGAGGTTCGTGGCTCACTTTTGTTCCACTGAACTACGGTTAGAATACAAGCAAAACTCCACTCCCGAAATCCTCAAAACTCTGATAAAGGAAACTGTCCGAGATGCAATTACCAGAACTCAAAGCTGAAATTTTGAAACTACCACGGGGCGATCGCCTGTCTCTCATGATGGTCATTGCCAAATCTTTAGAAGAAATAGACATTTCTAGGTCAGAACGTTCTGAGGCGATCCAGAGAATGCGAGGCTTGCTCAAAACTGACCAGCCCCCACCCACCGATCAACAAGTAGCCGCGATGTTAGAAGAGCGACGCCTGTCGAGTCATCCAATAACAACTTCACAGATTACTGCTCCCGGTAGCCGTTCAATCGCATCAGGTTGTAAATAAAGCGCGATCGCTTCCCGTATAGCATCAAATGCGTCTTGTTGAGTTGTCCCAGCAGAGATACATCCCGGAAGTTCTGGACACCAAACGGCCCATTCGTTGGTTTCTGGATCGGGTTCAAGGATAACGCGCCACTTCATGATGACTAGAAATTTGTAAGATTTAAATTAGATTATACTAGACCGCTTGAAAGTGCTATTACCTCTCGTGCCGTGGCTCTGCCATGGCATGGGTGTTGGGCGGCTCTGCCGCCGGGTGTAGGCAGAGCCTCCAAGGGTGCGTTACTTGGCTTCGCCAAGCCAAGTAACGAGATGATGTTTAACCATGTTGGATTGTCAGTGGTCACTTTGGGAGTCAGTTCTCTTGAGTGCCTTGCCAAGCCCGCTTCAATCCTAGGGTTGTCAGTCCTAAAACTGGGGCTGCCGTTAGATGTGAGGCGACTGATAACTCAGCCTAACACCGCCTCTCTCAACCTTGGGTGTTGTCCCGTCGAGACTTAGAAACAGTTGTCCGGGGCAATTGATGCGATTAACCTCAATTGTTGTATCCCCGAATCTGACTACGTTTCGGGCGTTTCAGCCCTAACTTTCGTCAGAAACGAATCGCACACGCATCCCGATGGCTGGAATAGCTCGGACAGTTCAGGTGTCTGAGCAATGGCTGCAAGACTATGTCAACTGTAAGGCCGCCCAGACTCAGAGGCAAGTCGCTGTCCGTCCAAAAAAAAGGGCCAATGACGGTGCAATGTGACGAACTTTGGTCGTTTGTCGATCACAAGGGCAACAAACAATGGGTTTGGTTAGCTCTCGATGCTGAAACCCGTGAGATTATTGGTGCTTATGTCGGTTCTCGCTCTGCCGAGAGTGCTCAAAAACTCTGGGATTCCCTACCCACAGTCTATCGGCAATGTGCTGTGATCTATACTGACGCCTGGGAGGCTTACCGGCAGGTGCTGCCGAGCAAGCGACACCGGGTCGTCAGTAAGTCGAGCGGTAAGACCAGTTACATTGAGCGGTTCAACAATACCCTCAGGCAAAGAGTTTCACGCTTTTTCCGACGCAGCTTAGCCTTCTCCAAGAGTCTCCGAAATCACATTGGCCTGCTGTGGAACTTTATTCACCACTACAACGCATCATTACCTCTTTAGTACTACCGCGTACGGTACAACTGAGTAAATGCTTGATCGAGAGACACCCCTGGTCTCTGTTCAAGCTCCGCAACACTTTGAACCATAAGTATAGGTCAATGTCGTCAATCCGTGAGCCGTGGGCATGACTCCAAGGAATCTATAGATAGTCCCAACACCTACTCATTCACCGCTATAATAAAAACAACTTACCTAAGCCGAGTATAGAAACGTCTGACACCCTCAACCCCGAAAGTCTCAAAGCCCTGATTAAGGAAAGTGTCCGGGAAGTCATGTGTGAAGAATGGTACAAGTTTTTTGAGCTGTTGCTGCCGTATGTAGATGATGCTGAACAAGCTGACATTGAAGCTACCTTTAACCCTGATGACTATGTCAACGAGACCTTTAAAGATATTACAGACTGGTTTTAATCGTGAATGTTAAACTCAGTAAGTCTGCCCAAAAATCCCTTGAGAAACTTGATCCTGAGAGCCGTCAGGCTGTACTAAGTAAGATTGGGATTCGTAACTGCTCAGGTGGAGGGGCTTGACAAAGGGGCCAGGATCCGTAGTTTGGAGTTATGGAAATCAATCTGCCAGCCATCCCCAAATACCCAGAGGCCTTCCACCAACTCTCAAAATTGGAGTTGGTGGCGTTGGTGCTGCACCAACAAGCCTTGCTCGAACAGCTACTTGGGCAAGTCGAACGGCTCAAAAGACTGATAGACAAGGGTGCCCAGACCTCGTCAAAGCCCTCATTAAGCGACTTAATTCGCCGCTCAGAGAAAGCCCAAGGCGACAAGGAATCAGCTCAAGAGGACTCACGAAAACCGCTAGTACAACTGGGACACAGAGGGACAACCCGTAAGGGATTTGGTCGGGGGAACCCCTACGAGGTCTTAGAACCGAGACGTTGTCCGGTTTCTGGAGGGCAACATTTTCAGGACAAGGAATACAGCCGTGTCACCGAGGTCGTCGCCCAACTGGTAGAACGACCGGTGGAAATCGTCGAATATCAACAAGTGCGGCGAGTCTGTGGCGACTGTGGAGAGACAGTCAGTGGGGAGTTCCTCGACCGCATGATCCCCGGACAAGATTTAGGGGATCGTCTCCAGGGGATTCTGGCCTGGATAGGTCATTATGGGAATCTGTCCTATGGCAAACAACAGGAATGGTTCGAAGAATTTACCCAAATCCGGGTGGGAATTAGGACTTTAGAAGCCACCAGTCGGCGAGTGGCCCCAGCCAACCTCGGGACTCTAGAGGCTTTGTCGAAGTGGTTTCGACATCAGCCCTCAACTCATGTAGACGAATCCCCCGAGTTAGTCGGTGGAATGAAAGAATGGCTGTGGACGGTTTCAGGAGAAGGGTATCGCCTCTTGCATCCAGGGGATACTCGTTCGAGGCGAAAATTAGAACTAGAACAACTGCTCGGTCAGAAGTTCGCCGGTGTACTCTCTTCAGATGATTTTAGCGTTTATAATGGCTATCAGGCCAGTACCCAAGGTTATTCCACCCTTATAAAGGCACTAATTAAGAATACATGAATGAAATTGATTTAGCTGAATTGATTAATACTCCGAAGCCTGGAGATTGCCCCTATACCCTGTTTTTAGGTGCGGGTGCGTCCGTATCCTCGGGGATTCCATCAGCCAATGCTATGGTGCGCAATTGGCAAAGATCGATTTATCAATCGATAACCAAGGGAGAGAGCGATGAAAATGACTTCGGCAGATGGCTGGAGCATGAATATGATCAATGGAAAGAAGCCCATTTATTATATCCTGGACAAACTGACTATTCCCTGCTATTTAGTTACCGTTATAAGCAACCACAGGAAAGGCAGCTATATATCGAAAAACTTCTTGAAATGAAGAAGCCGTCTTTTGGATATTTGTATCTAGGTAGTCTTGTTGCTGGAAAGTATTTCAACAGGGTAATAACAACTAATTTCGATGATTTGCTGAACGATACCTTACGTAAGTTTTATGACATCAAACCCATGGTATGTGCTTTTGATTCTGCAATTTCGGGTATTCGTATCGCTAGTCAGAAACCGAAAATAGTTAAACTGCATGGTGATTTTTTGTATAGCGATATACGTAGTATCAGCAGAAAAGTGAATTACTCTTTTCGTAGCTTACAAGAAAATATGGAGGAAAAAATCGAAGAAATGTGCAAAGGTTATGGCTTAATAGTCGTAGGGTATAATGGAAATGATCAATCTATAATGTCTGCATTAAATAATATCTTAAAAAGTCCTGAGTACTTAACGTATGGATTGCATTGGTGCCTTACATCTAATTCTATTCCATACAAATTACAAGAACTCAAAAACTCCTATCCCGACACAATTCACTTTTATTACATAGAAAGTTTTGATCAATTGATGGAGAAAATCCATCTTGCTTGCCGAACTGATATGCCCAAAGTATTAACTGAACCGCATAAATACAGTTTAACCAAGGAATTTTATGAGTCTGTTAGAGGAGGAAGCAGTGCAAAATTAACCTCATCAATGAAGTATTACTTAGATGTTTTTATCAGGAGAGCAGTTAATAAAATAAATACAGACGATTACTTGATTATGCAAGCTGAGCTCAATTGGGAACTCGGAGCAGAAAAACGATCTAATAATAAACCTGAAGAGGCAATGGATCAGTTTTTTACTGGATATTGCACTTTGTTGAAAATCACAGCAAACTCTGTTGAAAACTCAATAAAAGTTTTACGTAGAAAATCGGGGCTATGTATTGGAATTGCTAAGCTAAACAAAGCAGGAATTGCTATTCCTCAGTCACAGGAAAATCAGGAAAATATTTTGTTGGAAGATTGGGAGTCAGCTTTAAAGCTTTCTCTGGAGTTTGTCGATGAAGGTATTCGTATATCGCAGACAATAGAAGCTCAGACTGTTCCGCTACCATTACGACGTACTTTTCCCTATAATGGCTGTTGTGCTTATTCTCTCTTAAGTGAATGGAGTCAATATTTTACCGATATAAATTCTATCACTGAAACAGAGAATTTAATACAAGAAAAGGTTATTGACTTTATTGAGAATATCAAAAGCCTCGATCTGGAAAAGACCCACTTGCAGAAGTTGAGTAGAGATTCTGATTTTCAATATTTACTCAACTATTCTAATAGTATAAAAAATCTCCTAAATTCTAACACAAAAAAGAGGTGATCTATTTTTTTAAATACCTAAAAATCACTAAAGTTAATGCGGTATATATTTGTGTGACAAACAAGTGTTTTTGTAGAGAGACGCAACAAATTCGGAACAGCTCTTTTTGATAAATCGAAGATATTTGTTTACATTTTCATCTAAAATTTTGGTTGTGTACTTTAAAATGGTTAGTTTGTGGAGTTTTGTTTGTTGTCTCTATTAAGATGCACAGCAAATTTTCAGAAATCCTGAAATCGGGATAAAATAAATCTATATATATTCTATGTGAAGAAATTTTGAATTTTGTTTAAAAATATGTATAACAGTCAGCCAACGTTTGTTGTTAGTGTTACCCTAAGTCTTGGGGCTGCGGTTTAGGTATGTAAACAAACTTTAGTAGTAATTAATCTGAAATCTCAAATGCTAGATCAAAAGTATCGAATGTTAGTCATAACTGATCATTTGACTCATGGAAAGGGAGAATCGATCTATCCCCTCCTTGTTCAAATGTCAAAAGACTCCTTGTGTCAATCTATAGAAGTTGCGAGTAGGGGTAATCCTAAGAATAGTGATTTTTTTAGCGGTAAGCGATTTCCAGAAATTCATACGACTACCGTAGATAAAAAGTTTAAGTATGATATTGATGGTAGGCTATTTTTTGAAAATACATCACCATCTAAGACAGACCAATTTGATATAATTTTCTTGAGAATCGACAGACCTGTTTCTAATGAATTTTTAAGTTTTCTCACCAATCATTTTCCAGAAAAGAATATTATAAATACTCCATCAGGAATTAAGGTGACGGGATCAAAAGATTTTTTAATTAACTTCCCAGAACTTTGCCCTCCTCTCAAACTTTGCCATACTGTCCAGGACGTTGTAAAGTTTAGTCGTCAATTTCCCATTGTTTTAAAGCCTTTACACAACTATGGGGGTAAAGGAATTGTTAAGGTTGTTGGTGATTATGTGTGGGATAAAAATACTCGGATCTCTTTTGCTGAATATAAACCAGTTCTGGCAAAACATTTTCATGATACGGGTAGCTATCTAGCCATGAAATATTTAAAAAATGTCGATCAAGGCGATAAAAGGGTGATTGTTGTCAATGGTGAGATTATGGGAGCAACTCTAAGATTACCCAAAAAAGGATCTTGGGTTTGTAATATTTCTATGGGTGGCTCTTCTCGCTTTGCAGAGCCTGATCAACAAGAAGTTAAGATTGCCAATACGATTAGTCCTAAACTCACCGAAAAAGGAGTAGTAATTTATGGGTTTGATACATTAGTTGATGATGATAATCGTCGGGTTTTGTCGGAAATCAACACATTAAATGTAGGAGGTTTGTTGCAAGCTGAAATGCACTCGGGTCAGCCAGTTATCAAAAAATCATCTGATTTGATATGGACGTATATCTCTGAAAATATCGATATTATCAAATAAGTGTAGCTATCTAAATATAGAGTAGAAAATTCCTATCAAGGTACAACAGCAACCCCAAAATGTCCAGCCTTGCTTGACTGTAGCTGATGGATACGCGAAATGCTATCTAACGTGAGTTAGGCAGTACCTCATAGGTCAAAAAACGCTATATGATTTAATATCTATTTAAAAGTCATAGAGCGACTCTGAAACCATAGGCATTAGAATTACCACTTGCTAATCGAATACAGCGACTGGCAGCCCTACATTGATAAGCATTAGATTCCCATGAACCTCCGTGGAGAACGGCTCGACCTCGTTGTATGGATTCAGAAAATTTTCCTTCCGAACTGCACCACTCCCAGACATTACCGTGCATATCATATAACCCAAAACTATTAGCAGCTTTAAAACTGACTACAGGTTGAGTTTGTCCATAAAATATTCCTTTGGGTAGTCGACCACATTTTTTAGTCCCATCAAAATTTGCTAAATCCGTTGTAATAGCTTGACCGTAGTGAAAAGGTGTGTTCTTACCGCTCAGGCAGGCATATTCCCATTCTGCCTCACTGGGGAGGCGATATTCTTTGCCGGTCAAATTACTCAATCGAGCGCACCACTCCACTGCATCATACCAAGAGACCTGTTCCACCGGACGATTCCCACCTTTGAAACCAGATGGGTCAGGGTTCAGATCTCGGACAATTTTGCCCACTTGCATTACTACAACGCGCCATTGGTCTTGGGTTATGGGGGTTTTGCCCATAAAAAATGGGGGAATTTGTACAGAAGGCTCTTGTAGGGAATGCTGTGGACTTTCCCACCTAAACAAATCCCCATCATGCTTTATGGAGAACCGATCAATTTCCGCCTCCTCTGTACCCATCAAAAAGGTTCCACCGGGGAGCTGCACCATCTCCAACTGCACTCCTTGACCTAAATTCTGGAGATAGTACCGCGCCTGACCTGGTATTGTCTCGATAATTTGCCCCTGACGGTTTACTTGCACTGTTTCAAAATTAAAAGCTTGTAAATTGCTCATACTGGGGCTAAACTGACTATCCACTGGGTTACTCTTCACCTCCAAGGTCGAAGCACCCTCACTCGATCTAAGCTGACTTTGAACTGGGTTACTCTTGACTTTTGGCAACAGCGCCAACCAGTCCGCCACGGTTTGGGGGCGGTCTTCTGGTTCCACCGCCATACCCTGTTTAATCGCGTTTTGTAGTTCTGGCGACCAATGCTTAGGAATCGTCAGGCGATCGCGCCTTACCCGCATCGTGGCAATCGGTGGCAACGTCCCCGTTAGCACATAGTACAGGGTCGCCGCCAAGGCATAGACATCGGTAAATTCCCCCCGATGTTCCTGCTCATCGTACTGCTCAATAGGGGCAAAACAGGGGCTATAGGCGACCGTGTGGGTTTGGGTCAAATTGGGGATAAACTCCCGCGCAATGCCAAAATCAATCAACACTGCTTCATCGGCCGGCAACCGCACCATAATGTTCTGGGGTTTAATATCCCGATGCAGCAATCCCTTCTCGTGCATCACCTGCCGGCAACCGCACCATAATGTTCTGGGGTTTAATATCCCGATGCAGCAATCCCTTCTCGTGCATCACCCTCAAGGCGTCCCCCACTTCTGTTCTGGGGTTTAATATCCCGATGCAGCAATCCCTTCTCGTGCATCACCCTCAAGGCGTCCCCCACTTCCCGGATATAGCGCAACGCCACATCCTCGGATAACGCCCCGCTACGCAACACGCGATCGCCCAAATCCTGCCCCTGAACATACTCCATCACCAGACAGGGCAGCCCCTCATGGTTAAAATGGTTCTCCACCTGGACAATGTGGCGATGGCGACAGATGGCGATTTTGGCGGTTTCCCGGTCAAAGTCCCGCAAAAACTTATCTCGATAGGGGATATACTGCGCCTCGGTCATCACCTCATCCTTGAGGGTTTTCAGCACCCAGGATTTGCCCTTCGGACCTTTGACGAGGTAGGTAATGCCGTCTTGAGGGTTTTCAGCACCCAGGATTTGCCCTTCGGACCTTTGACGAGGTAGGTAATGCCGAAACCGCCCACTTTAATCCGCTTTTCAATGGTGTAGCGGTTGCCAAAAATTTTCGTGCCGGGTTGCCAAGCCATAGACCCCAACGAGAGACTTCCCCCAGTTTACCGGATCAGGAGGTCTCTCGGAATTTCAGGCGATCGCCTTCGGGGAGGAGTCCCCAGGGACACAATAACAAGGGCCTATGACTTAGACCAACTTCGGCATTCCCTAGATGTTCAACCGTTGATAGACTTGAGCGAGATTGCGCAGATGATATTGGGGGGCGCAATGCTATTCTGGAGTTCTTGGTAACAAATATCGTGCGTCTAAAGTTCTCTCTTAGCCTAGAATATCAAGCCGTTCATAAACTCTTAGGACGATATGAGTCAGTCCCAATGTCTTTAGCTGATGCTTGCTTAGTCAGAATGGCTGAACTGTATCCAAATCGTCAAATTCTCAACTCTTCATGGCTACGTCACCTCTCATGAATGGGTATCAGGAGGGAACTGGACTAAAGGCTCGCATCCTCGGGAGGGTCAACTGGGATTAGTATGGGGAAGGTGAGTCAGATCGAGGAGAATCGATTTCGGTTCATTGCTGGAACAGGGTCAGGCGTTTAGGGTCATGGAGTTTGTGGCGCGGGATGATTTCACCAGTTTGTCCATCACAACTCTGCCGGAGGAGGAGGCGTTAACCGATATTCACCTTTTTTGAGATACGGCAAATTTTTCTACCCTAAGACCCAAGCGATGGGTTATAATTCAAATCGGGTAATCAGTGCTTCCAAACTGTGAAGTATTTGGTATCCAGGGTTCAGGCTTATGGTGATGGGCCGGAGACAACCTAATCTCTTGCAAAAAAATAATAGATAAACTAAAACTATAATTTTGATTATAGTTTATGCCCAAAATTTGGACTGATACTCAGCAAAATTTCACTGTTTATATATATTTCGATGATCATGAGCCAGCCCATGTCCATATTTTTAGAGGTAGCAAGCGTCAACGGGAGCAACCCAATGTGAAGATCGCCATTGGTGATGAGTTCCAAAGACCTTGGTTGATTACCAAACCAGCCCAATTTTCTCGTAAAGAGGCGATCGCGGCTCTCAAACTGGTTGCGGAACACCAGGAGGAGTTTTTAAGGAGGTGGCACGAAATCCATGGCTAATAAAACGTGGCAACAACAGTGGAGTTTTGATTTTACCGATGAGGCGGCTTTAGAGGCAGAAATGGCTGAGGCTGAAGCGAGGGAGATCGCCCTCGTTGAGTCTGGGCCTTGTGCTGAAGCAGTTCAGTATAATCCAGAACGTCAGTTGATTGAAATTCAGCTTAAAAATGGGGCAATCTTTGCCTTTCCTCCCCATTTAGCCCAAGGATTGCAGAATGCTTCTCCTAGTGAGCTTGAGGAGGTTTGGTTAGGGGCTGATGGTTTGAGCGTCCATTGGGATAGTCTGGATGCTGATTTTAGTATTCCGGGGCTGATTCAGGGAATTTTTGGAACCAAGGCTTGGATGGCTGAATTGGATCGCAAGGGAGGGCAACAATCTTCACTGGCGAAGCAACAGGCGGCTCGTGCTAATGGTAAAAAAGGGGGACGGACGAAAAAGACACAACCCCTATAACTCGATGGCAACTCTTCGAAAAAAATCTCCCCGTTTAGAGAAATCATTTAACACTTCGGCTAAAACCATTTCACTGGTAACAATACAGATTTCACCCATTTTTCGGGACAGATCCTGGGCTTTCTCATGCAATTGATCTCTAGGATTGAGTAATGCTACCCAATAGCCTGTATCTGCAAAAACTCGTCTCATTTTTCTAATCTTGATATGAATCGAAGTTTTTTGACAGGTCACTCGGTACTTTTTTCCATTCAGACTCCGGTATTTTTGCCCCAATTTCTAGGGCAATTTCCCAAATTGGTTTTGCCTGATTGTCATACTGAAGGTTTTGCAGAGGGTTGATGACTTCCTGATGTTCGGTAGGCCCTCGCACTTGCTCAAAAATCTTAGCCAGCAACCATAACTTATCTTCTAGTGATAAATTATGAATGGACTGTTCAAGCTCTAATAATTGATGGGAAACCATAGTTAGTCCTCACGACGTTATTTTAAAATTTTAGCTCTCATGCCGTGGCGCTGCCATGGCATGGGGGTTGGGCAGCTCTGCCGCTTAGTGGAGGCACGAAATGCTCCGAATCACTCGCTTTCAAGAGAGTAAAGGGGAAAAAGAGCAAAGGGCAAGAGGGCGAAAGAACAAAGGGCTATAAGAGTCCTGCGCCCACCAGACAGACGCGAAACCCAAGGTAGTTGACGAAGCTGTCGCGCGAGCTTTGGACGCGGAAGGCGCAACGGCAGCTAATCGGGAAGTCGTACCAAGAACCGCCACGCAGCACGTATCTTTTATCACTTTCCTTCAATAAAACCTTAAGATTTGCTGATGGTTTTTGATAACGATTATCATTTACATTCTCATCCCAGACTCGATCATCCCCAGGCGAACCCTGATAATTGTCATGGAGGGGGTCAAAACACCACTCCCAAACATTGCCATGACAATCATACAAGCCAAAGCGATTGGGTGGGAATTTTGCCACTGGGGTAGTTTCTTCTCGATATTGTCCTTTGGCTTCCTCGGCAACGGTATAGTTCCCGTCATAATTGGCTAAATCGGTGGTGAGTGCTTCCCCAAAGGTAAAGGGGGTCGTCGTCCCGCCACGACAGGCATATTCCCATTCTGCCTCGCTGGGAAGGCGATATTCTTTGCCCGTCAGCTGGCTCAATCGAGCGCACCACTCCACCGCATCATACCAAGAGACCTGTTCAACGGGACGATTCCCGCCTTTAAACCCAGATGGGTCGGGGTTCAGATCCCGGACAATTTTGCCCACTTGCGTCACCACCACCCGCCATTGGTCTTGGGTCACGGGGGTTTTACCCATCAAAAAAGGGGAAACCTGGACGGGATGCTGCGGACTTTCCCACCTAAACCATTTCCTATCATACTTTTTATACAACCGCTCACTTTCCGCCTCTCCGATTCCCATCAAAAAGCTTCCACCGGGGAGTTGCACCATCTCCAACTGCACCCCTTGACCTAAATCTTGGGGATAGTACTGCGCTTGACCGGGGATTGTTTCAATAATGTTTCCCTGACGGTTAACCCGTACGGTCTGGAAACGAAAGGACGGTAAACCTCCTTTCCTATTAGAAGTATCAGGCAATAAGGCCAACCAGTCCGTCACGGTTTGGGGGCGGTCTTCTGACTCAATTGCCATCCCCTGCTTAATCGCGTTTTGCAGTTCGGGCGACCAATTCTTAGGAATCATCAGCTGATCGCGCCTCAGCCGCATCGTGGCAATCGGTGGCAAGGTCCCCGTTAGCACATAGTACAGGGTCGCCGCTAACGCATAGACATCGGTAAATTCCCCCCGATGTTCCTGTTCATCGTACTGCTCAATGGGCGCAAAACAGGGCGTAAGAGCGATAGTGTGGGTTTGGGTCAAATTGGGGATAAACTCCCGCGCAATGCCAAAATCAATCAACACTGCTTCATCCGCCGGCAACCGCACCATAATGTTCTGGGGTTTAATATCCCGATGCAGCAATCCCTTCTCGTGCATCACCCTCAAGGCGTCCCCCACTTCTCGGATATAGCGCAACGCCACATCCTCGGATAACGCGCCGCCACGCAACACGCGATCGCCCAAATCCTGCCCCTGAACATACTCCATCACCATACAGGGCAGCCCCTCATGGTTAAAATGATTCTCCACCTGGACAATGTGGCGATGGCGACAGATGGCGATTTTGGCGGTTTCTCGGTCAAAGTCCCGCAAAAACTTATCTCGATAGGGGATATACTGCGCCTCAGTCATTACCTCATCCTTGAGGGTTTTCAGCACCCAGGATTTGCCCTTCGGACCTTTGACGAGGTAGGTAATGCCGTCTTGAGGGTTTTCAGCACCCAGGATTTGCCCTTCGGACCTTTGACGAGGTAGGTAATGCCGAAACCGCCTACTTTGATTCGCTTTTCAATGGTGTAGCGGTTTCCAAAAATTTTCTGACCCGGTTGCCAAACCATAGAATCCAACAAGACACCTTCCCCAGTGTATCCCAGCCCCCGCCCTCAGCCGCTCAGGACTGGCCGGGGAATTTCGGGCGATCGCCCCCCCGGGGGGTTCCCCTAGAGAAATGATGCTCTATAATTTGGTGAAGACCTTAACTGATCGACTTTCGAGAATACCGTCATGTCGGACAACCGCCCCATGTCTATGCCAACCGACCAACGCGATCGCCCTGTAACTCCTCACGGTCAAGCCGATGCCGATCGCCTCTTGAATGAGGTGTTCCGAGACGTCGATCAGATGCTCGATCGCACTCAAGAACTGCCCCAAGAACCCGCCAACCACAAACCCATCGCCCTCAAGCCGCTGCAAGTGCCGCCAATCGTGGTGCAGCCTCTAGTGGCCCCGGCCATGCAACCCCCAGCAGTGGACTCTCCCTCTGTTGAAGTGGCTATCAACTCCCAGGGAAAACGGGCTGAGGACAAAAGCTTACTCTGGTTCGATCGCCTTCTCCTCGGCGGCGCTTTTGTCTCCCTAGCCGTTGTCTTAGGCTTATGGCTATTCAATCGCGGCTATTTCAGTCAGTGGTTTGGGGGAGACGCCGCCCCAGCCGAAACCAGTAGCAGCCCCGCTACGCCAGCAAGTCAAAGTTCTGGAAGCGCGGTAGATCAAGACTTTATCGCCTACATGGGCCAGGCCCTCGATCGCATCGAAAATCGTCAACCCCTACCCGATACCCTAGACCCCCCCGCCCCCGTTTCCCCATCGGAAACCGGAACCCTACAAATTCCGGTCGACGCCACCTCTCCCGATGCCGTCGCCCAATCCCTCAGTCGTATCGCCAACGCCTTAGAACGCGTCTCAACCACCCCCGTCCCCCTGCCCAATCTCCCCAGTGGAGACTCTTCTGTCGCTGAACGTGACGCTAACGGGGATGAAGCTGTAGTGCAGGTTCCTCAAGTCCCTCCAGTCCTCCAGGAAGTTCCCCCCGCACCCTCTAGTGCTGCGGCGGCGACCCCCTCCCCCGCCGAGAAGGAACCTGAACCCACCGCACAACCTCGTAGCCCACAACGAACTGCCGCCGCTCCTGCGGGAATTTATGCCCTAGTGGGAACCCTGGAACGAGGCGAAGGTCAACGGCCCGCTGCCCTGTTTGAAGTCAACGGCTCCCCCCGCTGGATTGATATCGGTCAGCCTGTGGGCGATAGTGGTTGGACCTTAACCGAAGTCACCGGCGATCGCGTTTCCATGCGCCGCAACGGTGAAACCCGCACCATCTACGTCGGCCAACAGTTTTAGCAACCCCAAGGGAGAGCGACCCCAAGGGCATACCCCGACATCTTTCCCCTCCTGGGAGGGGCAGGGGTGGGTTCTCCCCTCCTGGGAGGGGCAGGGGTGGGTTCTCCCCTCCTGGGAGGGGCAGGGGTGGGTTCTCCCTCTTGCCTCTTGCCTCTTGCCTTCTTCACAAAACAAGGATAGTATCGTGGGTTTATTTGAAGACCTCAGCCAATTTTTAGAAACGCGTTTAGAGGAATTTTTAGACGCACATCCCCATTTAGAATTGCAGGCCATCGAAGAACAATTACGGGAACAGGAAGAAGACACCCTGCGCCTAATTGCCAGCCTGCAAGCTCAGGAAAAAAGACTCGAAGAAGAGATCCTAAGTACCGCCCAAGATATCCAACGCTGGCACATTCGCATTCAGAAAGCCCAAGCCGCCGGACGCGAGGATTTAGTTAAACCGGCCCAAGAGCGCGAGGCTTTGCTCCTACGTCGCGGGAATCAACTTTGGGGACAACGCCAAGGTGCTCAAGAGCGGCTTAATCAGGCACAAACCCTGAAGGAAAATATCCAAGCGCGTCGCCAAGAAGTTCACGCCAAAGCCGCTCAATTGCGCACCGAACAGGCCGCATCAAGCAGCGAGCGGGTATCTAGTTGGGATAGTCCCAGCCAGACCCGCTTTCGAAAAACCGCTGTCGATCCCCTAGAGCAAGTCTTTAGTGATTGGGAAACCGAAGATGAGTTAAATCAACTCAAACGGAAAATGGGTCAGTAGAACCGCCTCGCGCGGTCAACACAACCCTAGTCTAAATAGCCCATGAGCGAGTCAATATCCGCCGTTGCATTAGCAGCAACGGGGCGGTTGCCCATGATGGTCACGGTGTCACTAATCACAAGGGTACTCGCCGAAACTGGGCGGATGCCCGAGGACTGAATCGTTGAGCTGATTTTCATCCCACTCGCGGAGATGGGACGGTTGCCCATGGCGTGATAGGTTTCACTAATGGCGAGAGTGCTAGCAGAAATCGGACGGATACCGGAGGCTTTCATAGTATGGGTAAAATCAACATCATTGGAAAAAATGGGACGTAACCCTCCCACAGCGGAGAACGTATCCACAATCTCCCGATGGCTGACGCCAACCGGACGGTTACCGGGGAGATAGCCTGCTGGCTTGAGATCTAGGGCTTTACGAGCTTCTCCTCCCTGAACGGCTAGAGCGGAGGCTTTCTCTTGTTCCGTCTGATTTTTAGTCTCCTCAGCCTTAGCGGGACTGGTACTGCGAGTTTTGGCCGTGCGAGTTTTGGCGCCACTGCTGCGGCTGGTGGACTTGTCGGCGGGTTGATCGGTGGTGCTCATTTGTAAAATTCTCTGATTTGACAACAAATTGGGGTCGTTCGCAGGGGCATCCCCCAACTCAGATGGGCGATCGCCAGTCACCTGCCTCTAAGACCCATTCTCGTTTGAGGGAATCCGGCTAAACGGACAATTCCGGCTCACGCGCAGAAAGCCCATGGTTAAATAGGTTTTGGCTATGAGTTTAGAATTGCTTAAGCATTTTTGTAAAGGACTCTTAAACCTATGATACATAGTCCTTGCCCGGTCGCGATCGCCCCAAGCCACTAGAAAAGCTAATCATCCCCTTTATCGGCGGTTATCAGTCTCTGCACACAGCCACCTCAGCACCGCAAGCCCTGGGTGTATCCCCAACGGGCTCACCCCAACCCAGCCAAGAGCGGGTAGAGATTTCAACACAGGCAACAGGATTCGGGCAATCCCGCATCCATAAAGCTTTTGCGCCATATCTTCCCTAGCCAGTTTACCTCAGAAACGGAACAATTTTGCCCCCCGTCGATTGTCGATTACCAACAATCGGATATATGGTTGAGATCGAACCCCCCTGGGTTGAGGTATCCTCAACCCTGCCGAGTCACGCTAACATCACTGGTCGAAGTAGAACCTCCATGTCAACCCTGGTCATCGTCGAATCCCCCACCAAAGCGCGCACCATCCGCAAATATCTCCCTAACGACTACCAGGTCGAAGCCTCCATGGGACATATTCGCGATCTGCCTCAGTCTGCCAGCGAAATTCCGGCAGCCGTCAAAAAAGAGAAATGGTCACAACTGGGCGTGAACGTTGAGGCAGACTTCGCACCGATTTACGTCGTCCCCAAAGATAAGAAAAAAGTCGTCAAGACCCTCAAAGACGCGCTCAAGAACGCCACAGAACTGGTTTTGGCCACTGACGAAGACCGCGAAGGGGAGAGTATTAGCTGGCACTTGCTGCAAGTCCTCAAGCCCAAAGTGCCCACCAAGCGCATGGTCTTCCATGAAATCACCGAAGAGGCGATTCAAAGCGCCCTCCATAACTGCCGAGAACTCAACGAGCAGCTCGTCCACGCCCAAGAAACCCGGCGCATTCTCGATCGCCTCGTCGGCTATACCCTCTCCCCCCTCCTCTGGAAGAAAATCGCCCCCAAACTCTCCGCCGGGCGCGTGCAGTCCGTAGCGGTGCGGCTCATTGTCATGCGGGAACGGGAGCGGCGAGCCTTCCGCATGGGGTCTTACTGGGACTTAAAAGCCCATCTCAGCAAAGACAACACCCCCTTCGATGCCAAACTCATCAGCCTCGATGGGACCAAGGTGGCCACCGGGAGCGACTTCGACGAAAACACCGGCCAAATTAAAGCCGGTCGTAACGTGCAGCTGCTGAACGAGTCCCAGGCCAATGCCCTCAAAGAGCAGTTATTGGGTAAACCCTGGAGCGTCAGCAACTTTGAAGAGCGCCAGAACCGCCGCAAACCTGCGCCGCCGTTCACCACCTCAACCCTGCAACAGGAAGCCAACCGTAAACTACGGCTGTCGGCCCGCGACACCATGCGCGTGGCTCAAAGTCTGTATGAAAACGGTTACATTACCTATATGCGGACTGACTCCGTGCATTTATCAGAGCAGGCGATCGCCGCCGCTCGCGAATGCGTTACCGAGATGTACGGCCCAGACTATCTCAGCCCCAAACCCCGGCAATATGCCACCAAAAGCAAAGGGGCCCAGGAAGCACACGAAGCCATCCGCCCGGCCGGAAATCGCTTCCGCACCCCTCGTGAAACGGGACTCAAAGACCGAGAACTGGCTCTCTATGACCTGATCTGGAAACGCACCGTCGCCTCCCAGATGGCCGAGGCCCGGCAAACCTCCCTATCCGTCGATTTAAGCGTGGAGAATGCCCTCTTCCGGGCCAACGGTAAACGGATTGACTTTCCCGGCTTCTTCCGCGCCTATGTCGAAGGCTCAGATGACCCGGATGCGGCCCTGGAGAACCGTGAGGCTATTTTACCGGCCTTGGC
Organism: Sodalinema gerasimenkoae IPPAS B-353; assembly: GCF_009846485.1. Lineage (GTDB taxonomy): Bacteria > Cyanobacteriota > Cyanobacteriia > Cyanobacteriales > Geitlerinemataceae > Sodalinema > Sodalinema gerasimenkoae. The sequence goes on along the minus strand of NZ_ML776472.1, from coordinate 396,615 downwards.
CGTGGGCGATCACCCCGACTGCCAAGACATCGAAGCCGTCGGGCACGAAACCCAACCCCCCGCCCGCTTCACCGAAGCCTCCCTCGTCAAAACCCTCGAAAGTGAAGGGATTGGGCGGCCGAGTACCTATGCCAGCATCATCGGCACCATTATCGATCGCGGCTATGCCCAGATGCAGAACAACGCCCTGGTTCCCAGCTTTACCGCCTTTGCTGTCTGTAGCTTGCTGGAAAACTACTTCCCCGACTTAGTGGACTTACATTTCACCGCCAAAATGGAAGCCACCCTCGATCGCATCTCCACCGGGGATGTCGAGTGGATTCCCTATTTACGAGAGTTTTACTCCGGCGAGAAGGGCCTCGACACTCAAGTTCGCGAACAAGAAGACCAAATCGAACCCACCCAAGCCAAAACCATTGTTTTGGAGAATCTACCCGTCAACGTTCGCATTGGTAAATTTGGCCCCTATCTCGAAACCGAAAAGGACGGGGAAACCATCACCGCCTCCATTCCCCAAAATCTCACCCCCTCCGATTTAGATCCCGAACAAGTCGAAGTCTTGTTACGGCAAAAAACCGAGGGACCTGAGAAATTGGGGATGCACCCCGATACCGGAGAACCGATTTACATTCTCATCGGTAGTTATGGCCCCTACGTCCAACTTGGAGAAGTCAGCGACGAGAACCCCAAACCGAAACGGGCCTCCCTCCCCAAAGGTCTAACCCCCGAGACCATCACCCTAGAAACCGCCGTCGGCTTATTGTCTCTCCCCCGGCTCTTGGGAGTCCATCCCGAAACCGGCAACAAAGTCCAAGCGGGTCTCGGTCGTTTTGGTCCCTATATCGTCCATAAGAAGGGTGGGGAAGAGGGCAAAGATGACTATCGCTCCATCAAAGCCTCCTCCGATGATGATGTCTTAACCATTACCCTAGACCGGGCCTTAGAGATGTTAGCCGAACCCAAACGGGGTCGCGGTCGCCGAGGTAGCCAGAAAAAGCCCCTGCGGGAATTAGGAGACCATCCCACCGACAAAGACCCGGTGAACATCTACGATGGTCCCTATGGCCCCTATATCAAGTACAAACGCAAAAACATCTCCATTCCCGATGGAGAATCAGCGGAGGAGTTGACCTTAGAACGGGCGGTGGAGTTAATCGCGGCCAAGTCGTCGTCTCGTAAGTCGTCATCCCGCAAATCTTCGACCACTAAACGCAAAACCACATCCAAAAAATCCTCGACAACGAAGAGTAAAACCGCCTCCAAAAAGAGTTCTAAATCGGACAGCTAATCGAGAGGGGAGTGAGGGTTAGACCGCCAACACCCGAGCAAGAAACCGAGTTTTTTCAACCAAGAAACCCGGTTTCTGGTATTCGACAGAGGTCGTCGAAGTGTTTTTCCTTGAGCCTTAACAGGACTGCAAACTTGCAAAATTTAAGGGAATAGAGGCACAATCCCCTATTCCCTTAAATTCCTAACCCAACGCCTCCCTTAACTGGGATTTCGCCGCCTCCAAAGCCGCCGGTAACTGACTCGCATCCCGTCCCCCCGCTTGGGCAAGATTGGGACGACCCCCACCGCCACCGCCGCAAAGTTTGGCAATGCCACCAATGAATTTGCCCGCTTGCACCCCCTTCTGATTCACCGCAGGACTAAAGGCCGCCACTAAACTGACTTTCCCCTCACTGGGAATCCCCCCTAACACCACCGCCGCGTCACCGAGTTTCTGTTGTAGACGTTCAGCAGCGGTTTGTAGGGACTTGCTGTCAGCGGTTCCTAGGTTGGCCACGAGAATCTTGAACTCGCCCACGGTTTCCGCTTCTGAGAGGAGTTGGTCAGATTTAGCCACCGCCAACTCAGCATTGAGGGCGGCCAGTTGTTTCTGGGCCGCTTTGAGTTCCTCTTGCAGACTGGTGACACGATCGCCCACTTCTTCTGGCTTCACCTTAAAGCGATCGCACAACTCCTTGACAACCCCATCGCGGCTATTGAGATAATCCAACACCGCCGGTCCTGACACCGCCTCAATACGCCGCACCCCAGAGGAAATCCCCGACTCGGAGATAATCTTAAAGGCGCCAATCTCGGCGGTATTACTCACATGAGTGCCACCACAAAGTTCCATAGACACCCCAGGGAAGTCAATCACCCGCACTACATCGGCGTACTTCTCGCCAAACATGGCCACGGCCCCCTTACGTTTGGCATCCTCTAAGGGCATTTCCGCCACTTGCGCCCCGTGGGCCTCAGCAATCCAAGTATTGACTAAATCTTCGACGTGCTGCACATCCTCCGGGGTGAGGGCGCGGGGACAGTTGAAATCGAAGCGGAGGCGGTCAAAGGCGACGAGAGACCCTGCTTGGGAGACCGACTCATCCACCAGTTGTTTAAGGGCGGCTTGCAGGAGGTGGGTGGCGCTATGGTTGGCTTGGGCACGACGACGACAGGCCCGGTCGATTTGCGCTGTTACCGTATCCCCGAGATTAAGGGTTCCCCGTTCAACCCGTCCGAAGTGGATGAAAATATCGCCTTCTTTTTTCACATCTTCAATGCGAACCACGAGGGTTTCACCGGAGAGATAACCCCGATCACCAATTTGTCCCCCAGACTCCGCATAGAAGGGAGTGCGATCGAGGACTACTTGCACCGTTTCCCCAGCCTCCGCTGACTCGACTCGATGACCCTCGACTAAAACCGCCGTCACTTGGACATTGGCTTGATTGTCCGTATAGCCTAAAAACGCCGTAGGATGGAGATTTTCTGCTAATTCATCTAAACTGCCCTGAACTGTCAAATCAATGGTCTCATGGGCGGCCCGGGCGCGATCGCGTTGCCGTTCCATCTCCACCTCGAAGCCATCGATATCAACCCCAATGCCCTGTTCCTCGGCAATTTCTTGGGTCAACTCCAGGGGGAACCCATAGGTGTCATAGAGGGTAAACGCATCTTCCCCAGAAATCTGTTGCGGGTTGGTCGCTAGAATCTCCCCGAGGAGTTTTTCGCCCCGTTCCAAGGTTTTCAGGAATTGGGCTTCTTCGCGAGATAATTCACGGTTAATGAACTCCTGCCGTTCCCGCAAATTGGCATAGGCATCTTCCGAAACCCGAATCGCTGTTTCCGCAACTTGAGTAATAAACGCGCCCTCAATGCCAATCAAACGGCCATGACGCACCACCCGACGAATCAGACGACGCAAGACATAGCCCCGGCCGATATTCGAAGCGCGCACTCCATCGGCAATCAGATGGACGACGGCGCGCACATGGTCGCCGATGACTTTCAGGGAAACCTGGGTTTTCGCATCGGCGTCGTCATAACGAAGCTGGGCGATCGCCGCCGCTCGTTTGATAATCGGGAAAATAAGGTCTGTTTCGTAGTTATTGGGAACCGTTTGCAGGACTTGGGCCATGCGTTCGAGTCCCATCCCCGTATCAATGTTTTTATTTTGTAGGGGGGTGAGACTACCGTCACTGTCCCGGTTGTACTGCATGAAGACGAGGTTATACAGTTCGATGAAGCGGCTATCGTCTTCTAAGTCGATGTCATCATCGCCCAGTTCGGGGTGGAAGTCATAGTAAATCTCCGAACAAGGACCACAGGGGCCGGTGGGACCAGATTTCCAGAAGTTGTCCTCTTCTCCCATGCGCTGAATGCGATGTTTGGCAATACCGATATTTTTATGCCAAATGTCGAAGGCTTCGTCATCCTCCCGGAAGACGCTGACGATGAGGCGTTCTGGGGGTAAGCCATAGACCTCGGTCATGAGTTCCCATCCCCAGGCGATCGCCTCGGGTTTAAAGTAATCCCCAAAACTGAAGTTCCCCAACATCTCAAAGAAGGTATGATGTCGCGCCGTTCGGCCCACATTTTCGATGTCGTTGGTGCGGATACATTTCTGGGATGTGGTGGCGCGAGGGTAGTCCCGTTCCCGCTGGCCCAGGAAGATGGGTTTGAAGGGCAGCATCCCGGCGATGGTTAGCAGAACGGTGGGGTCTTCAGGAACCAGTGAGGCGCTGGGGAGGCGTTGGTGTTGGCGCGCCTCGAAGAATTGTAAGAATTTTTCGCGGATTTGGCGACCACTTAGGAACTCAGGGGTGAAAGACATCGTGGGTTAGACTGCGGTGAACGGTTAGCAAGGGGGATTTTACCCTGTCCTCTGCCTCTATTGTAGGGTTCTGTGGCAGGCAACATCGGCAAGTCGACGCGAAACATTGTTCACCGAGACAATGGGAGTGGCAAGAGGGTGTATGGGGTCTTGCTTTGACCCTTGCTGTGGCAACCTGGACTGGTAGATAGATACACCCCTTACCTCGCACCGTCACTTGTACAGTCGAACGAAGTGACCGTGTCTGATGAGTTTAAGACCCGTTATCTGGGATAGGAGGGCCCGGGATCGGGCTTAACTGGATTGCTCCAATAACTCCCGCGATTCCTGACGAACTTTCCCGGCCATAGCGGCATCTTGAAGTTCCAGGATGGCCTGGAAATCCTCAAAATCATACTTCGTCGCTAACCGCTGACGGAGTTGGTTTTCAGCTTTGAGAGATAAGTACCCGCTGGCGATCGCCTCCTGTACCAGTTCACGAATGGAAACCATGAGTTGGCTAGTCATACAACACTACGATAACTCGGAACGCTACAAGTATGAGGGGTTTTACCCCCTAGTGGGGTGATTCATTTTGGGATATCTTGTGAGATCGCCTGCAAGGTTGTGCGATCGCAATCTTATGAGTCTTGTGATTGCGATCGCAAGTTAACTCCTGGGCAATCGCAAGTTATGTCGATGCCTCAGGGCGATCAGATTCACCTGGCGTCTCTTTACTCTCTGACTCGGATGTTGGGGGGGAAGTTCCCTCAGATAGCTCTGGTTGGTCTGAAAGGGAAGCCTCATCATCCTTTGGCTCGCCATCCACTGCGTCAGTGCTGGGGCGCGTTTCTTCTGACTCAGGCTGCTCTGACTCAGACTCCTCTAGTTCCGGTTGTTCTGGCTCAGGCTGCTCTAGTTCAGATTGTTCTGGCGCTAGCGATTCAGGTTCTGATGCCTTCGCGGTGGAACTGTCATCAGTGTCTGACAGTTGCGAGTCTGACGGTTCTGACTCCGGTGCAGCCACCGATTCAGGACTGTCTGAATCATCAGTGGATGGGATTTCTGCCTCGGGAGCATCTGTTTGGGATGGGGTCAGTTCGGCCGTTTCCTGTGGCTCTGACGCTTCCTCTTGGGGGGATTCCGGCTCCTCAGTCACCGCTGGGGAGTCGTCAGCAATGACCTCTAACTCTGGCTCAACCACAGATGATATCGCCTCAGATATCGCCTCAGATGTCGTCTCTGACGTTGTCTCAGTGGGAGGTTCAGGTTGGGCCGGCAGCTCAGTTGGGGGTTCGACGGTTTCCTGAGAGTCTTTCGTCTCTGGCCTGTCTTCAACCTCCTCAAAATCAAACTCATCAGCTTCTGGACTCTCCGAGGAAAGAGGTGCAGTCGTTGGGGTGGCCTTAGGTTTGCGCCGTAACAAACGTCCCACTTGCGCAAAAACCCCTGTCTGCCAGAACTTGGGTTTGGCTTTGGAGGCAGCTTTGGGGGCAGCAACCGGTTCGGCTGGGGTTTCCTCTGAATCGGACTCAGGAGAATCTGAAGTTATCTCCGGTTCTGGCTCAGGGGAATCTTGGGAGGAGGACGGCTCGGCTGCTGTGTCCTCGTCCGGTTTAGCTGAGTCAGCTTCGGTTGTCGTTGCTGTGGGGCGATCTGTGGTCGTCTCTTCCCTTAGCTCTGACTCCAATGGTTTCGCAGCGGCGGTGTCAGTTGTGGTCTCAGTGACGGGTTCAGTGACGGGTTCAGTGGCGGGTTCGCTGTCAGGTTGAGCCATCTCCTCGTTAGATGTCTCGCTGTCAGATCTGTCCGTCGCCTCTTCCTCAGCAGGTGCGGCGGAGGGGGATTGAGTTGTCTTACCTTTGAACCATCCCTTGGCGCCTTTTTCGGCGATCGCCTCAGTTGGGGTTTGTTGGCCTTGCGGGGTCACATCCCGGCGTAAACGGAGCGTTTGCCAGCCGAGCCAGCCAATCAAGGCCACGCTGGCCCCCTGTCCCAGTAAAATCGCGCCCGTAAAGCGTCCCGCGCAAAACCAAAGTACTAAGGCATAGAAAAAGCCGACACCGCTCCAGATAAAATCTCCTTTACGGTAAACCTCTGGAAAGAAGAACGCCGCCATAAACAGCACGAAGCTCCCCAATCCGACGGCGATGGCAAGAAAGTAGGCAAGCATGTCCTCGGTATCCCCCGAATCGTTCTACTGCCCTATTCTACAGTTCCCCCGTCCCCTGATGGTCAATCTGTCCGTGTGTTGAGACACAGTTTTGCCAATTAAGCTGTCTTAAGGTCTTCTTCCAGGACATCCTTTGGGTATCGAGCTACCCTAACAGATGAACCGTAAGTGAACTGTCTTCATACAGTTCAGGCAGTTCAGGAAAAATCCTCAACGTAACAGATAGATATATGGCATTACAAAATTTTGGTGTAATTGGACTGGCGGTCATGGGGGAAAATCTCGCCCTCAATGTTGAAAGTAAGGGCTTCTCTGTGGCCGTGTACAACCGCACCAGCGCCACCACAAAAGCCTTCATGGAAAAGCGGGCCCAGGGCAAAAATGTCAAAGCCACCTATTCCATCGAAGAGTTTGTCGGTGCGTTAGAGCGTCCTCGGCGTATCCTGCTGATGGTGAAAGCTGGGGGGCCTGTTGATGCAGTGATTGAACAACTCAAGCCGCTCCTCGAACCTGGGGATATGATTATTGATGGGGGGAATTCCCTCTATGAAGATACCGATCGCCGGGTGGAGTATCTCGAAGCCGCTGATTTACGCTTTATCGGCATGGGGGTCAGTGGGGGCGAAGAAGGGGCCCTCTACGGCCCGAGCCTGATGCCTGGAGGCACGAAGGCCGCCTATGATGAAATCGAGGCGATCGTCACGAAAATCGCGGCTCAGGTGGATGATGGCCCCTGTGTCACCTATATCGGCCCCAAAGGTGCCGGTCACTATGTGAAAATGGTGCATAACGGCATTGAGTACGGGGATATGCAGCTCATTGCTGAAGCCTATGACCTGCTCAAGAATGTTCTGGGCTTGAGCAATGACCAGTTGCATGAGGTGTTTACGCAATGGAATCAAACGGAGGAACTGGACTCCTTCCTGATTGATATTACCGCTGACATCTTTACCAAAAAAGATGACCAAGGGGATGGCTTCCTGATTGATAAAATCTTGGATGCTGCTGGACAGAAGGGAACTGGGCGCTGGACGGTGGTGAGTTCTCTGGAATTGGGGGTTGCCATTCCCACCATTGGCGCAGCGGTAAATGCTCGCATTCTTTCCTCGATTAAGGAGGAACGCACGGCGGCCTCGAAACAACTTGCTGCACCGGTGAGTAAGTTTAATGGGGATACGGAATCCTTTGTGGATAAGGTGCGTGATGCCCTCTACTGCTCCAAAATGTGTTCCTACGCTCAGGGGATGGCTCTGTTGGGGAAAGCCTCAGAACAGTTTGGCTATGATCTGGATTTGGGTGAAATTGCTCGAATTTGGAAAGGGGGTTGTATTATCAAGGCGGGCTTTTTGAACAAAATCAAACGGGCCTTTGATGAGAACCCTAACCTGCCTAATTTGCTTTTAGCACCGGAGTTTAAGCAGACAATTCTCGATCGCCAAGGAGCGTGGCGGGAAGTGTTGATGACCGCCAGTGGCTTAGGGATTCCGGTTCCAGCGTTTGGTGCCTCTCTGGACTATTTTGACAGCTATCGCCGCGATCGCCTCCCGCAAAATCTCACCCAAGCACAACGGGATTACTTCGGCGCTCACACCTATGAGCGAATCGATACGCCTCGGGGTGAATCCTTCCACGCTGATTGGTCGAGTTAGTCGTCAATCTCCCTTGATGAATCGACCCAATTTTAGGCCCTAAAAAAACCGGGGATTGTTCTGTTAGGAACCTCCCCGGTTTTAACTTAGAGATACAATGTCAACCGATTGTCAACATCAACCTAAGCTTCTTTTTCAATGTAAATAAATAGCAGTCCCATGGTGACCACCGGCATCAGCCAGCAGACCATCGGAATGAGAATCCAGGGAAGGTAGGAAGCAGCGTAATCACCAGTCATGTCTATAAGGCTCCGATTTCAAAAAAAATTCAGGTTAACAGTGCCAAGAATCAAGGGACAAACCGCGAGGATTAGTTATTCACCAAGCCGCGAAGAATGGCATCAACGGCACCAAAGTTTTCTAACAAGAAAAAGGCTAAGAATGCGCTACCCATGCCACCAATGAAAAATCCAGCCGTGAACTGACTCCAGCCCTCGGAGGTTTGGAGGGAATCCTTGCTGTTCCCTTTGCCGCCTTGGAACGTGACCAACCCGTAGGCGGCCAAACAAGCGGTGGCAATGAGCAAGAGGGTTCCGCCACAAATTAAGCCGTTGAGGTTGGCGAACTCTGTACCCCGTTGGGTTCCGAGTTTAACCCAAGGGCCACCGATGAAGTAGCCGTGAGCCATGCCAATCTCTAGTCCGCGCAACAGAGGGGACAAACCGGGACGGTAGGCGGGAAGGTTGCCGATGAAGGTGCGAGTGAACGCAGAGTCGCTAATGGGGGTGGACAGATGACCCATCTGAGGGTCGCCCTTATAAGGCTTCACCATCTGATTGCTGGTGGAAGTCGTCATGGAAATTTCTCCTATTCTCTAAAATTCTTGATGAAGAACTTTAAGCTAACATTCTAAGGAAGTGTGGGCGATTTCGTCCCAAAAGCGTTAAATAACTTTAGAAAAGTTCATTAAAACCAGGAGGCTAGACGAGCGGCTGGCCGCTCGCTCCTGGAAAATTATCCTGATCTCCTCCCTCAACCGGTGCAGAAACTCAAGGTGTTCTACAGTCTTAATTCGCTCATGAATCCCCTCTCTCTTGCTTTAATGTTGGGGACCCTGCCCCTTCTCGCTCAGGTGATGCCCCCCTCGCTGCCGCATCTTCTCAGTGGTGAGGCGGTGGTGTCCGAGGCGGGAACTGCCCCAACTCCCCCGGAGATAGCGATCGCCCGCCGGGTTCCCAACACGACGGCTCAACTCTATCAACAGCGGTTGGCGGCCCTGGATGCGGGACGACTCTATACTCGCTTACCCCGTCACAGTTTCCAGGAGGTTTGGGAAACGGCTCGGGAGAATCCCACCTATGAGCAATGGACGGCCCTCCTTTGGGAAGAAGCGAAGGCCACCGCAGCGGGCCAGGCGGATAATCGCCTCTGTGTCACCATTGGCGACTCTTTGACGCAATGGCTACCCCCAGGAATCTTTGTGGGCGATCGCCTCTGGCTCAATCAGGGCATCAGTGGCGACAATACGGCTCGCATTCGCCGGCGGATTGGCCTGTTGGAGGGGACTCGCCCCAGTACCATTTTCTTGATGGCAGGGGTGAATGACTTGATTGCGGGCCGCTCGGTTCAGGAAGTGCTGTTTAATCAGCAAGATATTATCCATCAGTTGCGATCGCGCTATCCTCAGGCCCAAGTCGTGGTGCAGTCGATTCTGCCGACGGATCACCAGGCGGTGAGTAATGAGGATATCCGAGCGGTGAATCGTGAGTTAGCACAGATTGCTCGTCGTCAAGGGGCGGTGTTTCTGGATCTCTATCCCCATTTTAGTGATGAGGTGGGTCGGATGCGCGGGGAGTTTAGCACCGATGGCATTCATTTGAGCGATCGCGGTTATGAACTCTGGCAAACCTTTTTGCAGCAAATGGAGGACCAACTGGCCCGAGATCCGTCGGCGTTGAACCGAATCTAGGGCGAGATGGTGACTGGGTTGTGGTTGAGGCGATCGCTAAAATCGAGGAGTTTGATTAACACTAGGGCCGTGAGTGCATTGGCATGAAGGCCATCGGTGGAAAAGACTCGTTTGAGATAGCCTTCGTTGTCGGTGATATAGGGACTGATATCTAAAAAGCGAATCTGGGGATGTTGGGCCAACAGATGGGACAGGTTACGGTTGAGGCGGCGAACCTGGGTGTTGTCGACTCGGGCCATGTGAGGATGGGTGAGTTCATCACGGCGCGATCGCGGTAAGACGGAGACGAGGGTGATGGGAACCTGGGGGTATTTGTTGCGTAAGGCATCGAGAACCTCCAGGGTGTCTTGCTGGATTGTCTCAATGGGACGTTCTTTGAGGAGTTCTGGGGTTCCAGTCCCAAAGAGGATAATCTGTTGCGGTTCGACGTTAGCATCGAGGGCTTGCACTTGCCCCAGGGTGTCTTTTAGGTAGGCGGCTGGAACACCGATGTTGATGTCCTCCTCATGGAGAAATTCATCGGGGATGCCTAAGGCGATGGAACTGCCCAGGATTAAGCGTCGGATGGCTGAACCCTGAGCCAAGAGGTGACGATATTCGCTGGCTTTGAGGCTGAGATAGTCCTCTTTGCTGGGATAGTTTAAGGGATTAGCGGCAATGACTTCTCGTCGTTGGCGGCTTTCTGGGGGTAAGTCGCTGTAGAGCCATCGCGATTGTTCTAAATACCACTGTCGTCCATCCCAGCGGCGATCGCCCACATCGTTTAAGATGGCTCGTTCGGCTCGTGACAGCTTGAGAATGGCAATGGGAGAGGGCAGGTGAGGACTGGGAAGGGGTGGAGTGGTGGCTAGGGGTTGACTGGACCTGGGGATTGGCTGTCGGGGGGCGTAACGCTCTTGCGGGGAGCGAGTGAGCAGGGTTGTTACACTCTGGCCGATGAGCAAGATTAAGCCACTACTGGCCACGCCGAGATAGAGAAGCATCCGAGGGGAGATGCTCTCAAGGCCCAGATGAGCCAGCAGACGCGATAGGGGGGGCCAATGGGGCGATCGCAAGGTGACAGGTCCTTTAACTCGACGAGGAGGCAAATTCTGAGCGAATGGCCTCAATACGCTGACGGTTAACCCCTAAGTCAGACTCTCCAAGGCGGGAGGCAGAGCGAACTTGAATCACATCATTGGCGGGATCGGCCCAAAATTCAACGTCATCGACAAATCCCATGATTTTCGAAGTAAATTCCGCATAGAGATAATCCGGTTCGGCGGTGATCATCTGAGCGTTGTCTTGACTCTTAATAATCTCTTGCAAGCGTTGGATGGCTTGGGTGGGACTGTCTTCGATGGCTAGGGGGGCGGTTTGGTGGTCGAGGTCTGAACTTTGACTGGAGACACAGTTGGGTGACTCAGGACAAGGGGCGAGTTGTCCTGAGGTGACTCCCAGGTTATCGGGACGGGAGCCGGAGAAGTGGAAGATACTCGCTAGGGGGAAGTTTTGAGGCCCTAATTCCTGAAGGGGAGCGGCTTCGGCCACGAGTCCGGGGGTGATGACTAGGCAAAAGATAAGACTCAAAAACGTAGAGATGGCTAGCTTGAAGAGGTTTTGAAACATGACATTCTGGATAAGAAATTAGAAAAAAGGTATCAAAAATGGTAGTAAATCCGCTGACTGTAGGGGCAATCCCTTGTGGTTGCCCAGTCCAGATTTTGCATCCACGACAACAAATTGCCGTAGGGGCAATCCCTTGTGGTTGCCCAGTCCAGATTTTCCGATATAGCCAACCACGGCGATGACCGCTAGACTAATGCCCAGGGTGACAAGACGCATCACCATCTGAAGCACCGAGAGACTGAGAACCACTGCCCCAATTCCTACGGCAACTTGTCCAATGGTGGGGAGGGTTTGGAACCAAGTTTTGGCTTGCTGGTAGAGGGAGGAGATGGTGGTTTGAGTCTGTTCGGGGAGAGGGGTGGTGTCGAAGTGGTCTTGCGTTTGAGTGCGATCGCCGAGTTTGCGATCGATATCTTGTTCGAGTTCTTGGAGTTTACGTTGCCAGTCGGGTTGAGAAGTCATAGGACGGTTGCGTCAAGAGAGAGCTATCACGGTTCGATGATGATGCTTGCATTCTAGCGAATTGCCGTGACCGCTTCCAAGGGTATTGGAGGTGAAAAGCCCGAACCTCCGCCGGTTGAGCGATGGCGACTGGGTGGCTATTCAGCCCACAACCGTCTTGGGAACTGTCATAGGCACAATCCTAGACCCGAAGCTTGAGGGGGACAATAGTAGGGTAACAAGTAAACCCCAATCATAAATTCGTCCTTTGGACATTTGGGAGTTGAGGAGGCTAACGGTGATGAGACGCAATTTCCTAGCACAACTGACGGCGATCGCCCTAGGACTGGTGATTGCCACTCCAACTTTAGCCCAAACCGCCCAAACGGTATCTCGGGATGAGGTGTTAGAACTGACGACTGGCTTTGAAGAGATGATCCTGGAAGGGAATTCCGGGGGGAGTAGTAGCAGTCAAGATTGCGGCTATACGGCGGCGGCGGCTAACCATGAGATTACCTTACGGCAAGATTTTAGCTATCTCCGCTTAGAGGTGGAAGCCGAGGGGAGTCCGACCCTGTTGGTGATTGGTCCCGAAAGCCGCGATCGCTTCTGTGCCCGGAGTTTGCCCCAGCAATCGGGCTATTGGCAAGCGGGGACGTATCGCATCTACGTGGGCGATCGCAATGGTAGCAGCCAACCCTACCGGCTTTTGATTTCGGAAAACCCCTAGGTTGCTCTATGATGGACGGTAGCAGTTTTCTGGTCTGTTATTAAGAAACTATGGATATTTTGAGTGCTGGCTGGGCGGGACTTCTCGCGACCTTTACCTTCTCGATCGCGTTGGTCGTTTGGGGCCGTCGCGGCTTCTAGTCTCCGCCGAGACGTTGTGGCTTGATTGAACCCGGTGACGCTTCTCCCTGAGAACTCACCGGGTTTTTGTTTGAACTTTCCGGTGTTGACCATGTCTATTCTCTTTCCCTCGGCTGTCCCCCAATAGGGGCAATCCCTTGTGGTTGCCCAGTCCAGATTTTGCATCCACGACAACAAATTGCCGTAGGGGCAATCCCTTGTGGTTGCCCAGTCCAGATTTCCTGAGGACCCAGACTTAACCCGTTAGGGAACTCAGCAAATCTTCAATCTGCTTGATACGAGGATCGCCGGCGAGATAGCCAATGCCGCGATGGAGATGCAGCAGAAATTGCTGAGCCAGGGTCTCGGAGTCCAGGGGGAGGTTATCCTGATGACAGCGTTGTTTGAGGGCGATCGCATAGGCATCCCCATCATCCCCAGCAAAGACACGCCAGGTCATCTCCACATTGCTATCGGTGACCAGTTTAACCGGGGAGGGGGGACTCGGTTCAGCCAGGGAGCGGCACAAGGCCCAACGACAGAGAACATTCCAACGATCAATGCGGGTTTGACGTTTGAGTTTCGTCAATTGGTCTTTGGCGGTTTGAGAGAGTCGCACCCGTTCAATAGGAGGTTCGATCATGGGTAAGACCTAGCTTTCGGGACTGTCGCTGGGGGCAAAGAAGAGGCGGTAGCCGATATAGCCAACCACGGCGATGACCGCTAGACTAATGCCCAGGGTGACAAGACGCATCACCATCTGAAGCACCGAGAGACTGAGAACCACTGCCCCAATTCCTACGGCAACTTGTCCAATGGTGGGGAGGGTTTGGAACCAAGTTTTGGCTTGCTGGTAGAGGGAGGAGATGGTGGTTTGAGTCTGTTCGGGGAGAGGGGTGGTGTCGAAGTGGTCTTGCGTTTGAGTGCGATCGCCGAGTTTGCGATCGATATCTTGTTCGAGTTCTTGGAGTTTACGTTGCCAGTCGGGTTGAGAAGTCATAGGACGGTTGCGTCAAGAGAGAGCTATCACGGTTCGATGATGATGCTTGCATTCTAGCGAATTGCCGTGACCGCTTCCAAGGGTATTGGAGGTGAAAAGCCCGAACCTCCGCCGGTTGAGCGATGGCGACTGGGTGGCTATTCAGCCCACAACCGTCTTGGGAACTGTCATAGGCACAATCCTAGACCCGAAGCTTGAGGGGGACAATAGTAGGGTAACAAGTAAACCCCAATCATAAATTCGTCCTTTGGACATTTGGGAGTTGAGGAGGCTAACGGTGATGAGACGCAATTTCCTAGCACAACTGACGGCGATCGCCCTAGGACTGGTGATTGCCACTCCAACTTTAGCCCAAACCGCCCAAACGGTATCTCGGGATGAGGTGTTAGAACTGACGACTGGCTTTGAAGAGATGATCCTGGAAGGGAATTCCGGGGGGAGTAGTAGCAGTCAAGATTGCGGCTATACGGCGGCGGCGGCTAACCATGAGATTACCTTACGGCAAGATTTTAGCTATCTCCGCTTAGAGGTGGAAGCCGAGGGGAGTCCGACCCTGTTGGTGATTGGTCCCGAAAGCCGCGATCGCTTCTGTGCCCGGAGTTTGCCCCAGCAATCGGGCTATTGGCAAGCGGGGACGTATCGCATCTACGTGGGCGATCGCAATGGTAGCAGCCAACCCTACCGGCTTTTGATTTCGGAAAACCCCTAGGTTGCTCTATGATGGACGGTAGCAGTTTTCTGGTCTGTTATTAAGAAACTATGGATATTTTGAGTGCTGGCTGGGCGGGACTTCTCGCGACCTTTACCTTCTCGATCGCGTTGGTCGTTTGGGGCCGTCGCGGCTTCTAGTCTCCGCCGAGACGTTGTGGCTTGATTGAACCCGGTGACGCTTCTCCCTGAGAACTCACCGGGTTTTTGTTTGAACTTTCCGGTGTTGACCATGTCTATTCTCTTTCCCTCGGCTGTCCCCCAATCATCGAATCTACGGCTGAATCTCGGTTGTGGCTATCGTCCCATGGAGGGCTATGTCAATGTAGACCTCTATGGGACGCCTGATCTGGTTTGGGATTTGGAGACGTTTCCTTGGCCCTGGTCTGATAATACGGTGGCGGAGGTCATGATAATTTCTATGATGACCCCACTCATGTGCGGGCGGTGACGCCGTTGGGGGTGCGGATGTTTTCCCAACGGCTAAATCGGGAGTGGAATCAACGAGGCTATGCTTGTTCGAGTTTGGGGTTAAATTTGGGGGTGGATTTTGAGCTACGGGATATTTCTTATCAGCCGAGTTCGGTCTGGTTTCAGCGTCATCCTGAGTCTGAGGTGAACTGGCAACTGTTGTTACGGGAAAGTCAGGTCTATAACAACTTGATTCAGTCGCTTCGTATGGTGGTTGAGGTGATGAAGCCGACTTGATGGGTCGATTGGCGTTTGGTTGAGCCTTCCCTGGGGCTAGGGGTGAGCGGTGAGCCTCTTCCATTAGCCCCTGTTGTGATGCTGGTTTAAGACTTATTCTTATTCCGTTGAAATTCCTGGTACTGTTGATACCAGTCTGGGTGATCTCGCTGCACCCACTTGGGAACGGTTTGGGCGGGGTCTTTTGAGAGTTGGCGATCAAGCAGATCCATGATATCCTCCATTTCATCAACCAAATCAAACACAAAAATGTTGTTCTTCTTTTGGGAGAGATTAAAGTCTAAATTCAAGAAGGGTTCAACATTACTTCTGACATCATCACCCACGCCAATCATAATAATTTTGAGGTATTCCTCATTATCCAATTCATCTGCAAGCTGACGAACTTGCTTCTCAAAGGTGGGTCGGTCGTCCAACATACCATCCGTATAAATTAGGATAAACGCTCCATTTTTATTGGCTTCTGTTTGGGGTTTTTGCTTCCAGTCTTGGATGCAGGCTGCAAAAGTTTTGCCAATGAAGGTGTTACTATCGGGATGGCCTTCAAAAACACTTGCTTTCATATCTGGGTTTTCACCAATAACAAACTGCTGACCCTCGCGATCACGGCTGAAGAGATACGCAACTAATTGGCTACAGACTTTGCGACCCTTGCGATCACGCATCAAGTTATTGACATCCCCTTGTACATTTTCTGCCAGGAGTTTCCAGCGACTGTCTGGCTTTCCTAGATCGGTCTTATCCATCGTGGCACTTTGGTCAATCAGGATATAAACATCACGGTTAAACACTTTATCACTCGTCATAAACTCACCCTCCAGGGTTCTAAGATAAGCAGTAGTCGTCTCGATCCAGTCTAAATCGAAAACCTGTTCGTAAATCCGGTTGGCAATCACCAACATTCCATCCCGTTTTTCAGCCAAACCAGAGACGATGAGGCTAAAATCTTCAGGACAGTGACTGAATGGCTCTGGCTTGCGCCGCTTGAGCAGGTTTGAGTATAGTTTAATGGTTTTTTTGCGATCTTGCACCCCAGTGTAGCCATTCTTAAACCAGCGTTCAATTTCTTGGAAGTGGGACTGGCGATCGCGTTTCCGCCAATCCTCCACTAAATGAGTGTTGACTAAATGTTCAATTTCCTGTGGAAGCTTGTCTGGCTGGACATTCCGGAGTTTTTGCGCAGCGAAATCACAGAGCAACTGAGTCAGAAACGGTTTTCCCCCAGTCCAACTTAAAATTTCTTGCAGAACGGATTGGGGATCTTCACTGACATCCTGTAACCCCTTCAATAGGGGAGAACAGTCGCCACTTAACCCCTTCAGTTCCACGGGATAAGCCGCATTGAAGGCAAATTGACTGTCCGTGAGGATATCTGGGGGACGGGCCACCCCCAACACCACAAACTTCACTTGTGCAAAAATTGGGTCACCGGCGATCGCCTTCAGGAAGCCGAGAAAGCTATTTTGCAAGTTCCAATAAATCAGTTGTTGAATCTCATCCAGGAAAATCACCAGGGTTTGAGACTCTTCCAGCGCTTCAGTTAGTAAAAACTGTAACCCCTCGCGAAATCTTAGTCCCGGAGCAACTTCCATAGGAACTTCAGCTAGAAAAGCTTTAAGTTCCTGACGAATTGAGTGTCCTAACTGAGGTTGCAAGGACTTTTCAATCTCCCAAAGCAAGCTCGGATAGAGCTGCTCAGGACTTCCATTTTGCTCTAAACCCAACTGCTGGAGATTGACCTGGACAGAAATCATACCATCCCGCTCCAGACGGTTAGCCACCCGCACCATAAGGCTGGACTTTCCCATCTGTCGCGCCGCTAAGACATGGGCGACATTGGAGCGGGAATGACAAAATTTATATACCTCCTCATCTGCCTCCCGTGTAACATAGGTGGCCGCTTCCAGAGGCAGGGTTCCACCATGAACACCTTGATAGTAAGTATCCATAAGCTCCTTATATTTCATCTTAACTATCCGTATTAATCTTGAGGGCACGTTTAAAATACTCCTCATACAATTTAAAGCGAGGTTGGGGTTTGTTATCGCTGCCATGAACATCAATTAAGCCACACTTATCGAGTTGAAAAATAGCAAACTCATCTTGAGCAGGTTTTCCATTGAGGATGTTGATCAGGCAAGATTTGAGAGCAGGGTGTTCCTGAAGGAGTTTCAAATACTCTTGCAGATAAGTATTAAATTCACTCCCGGGCTGGGTTACTGATTTTAGAAAATTCTCTAAAGTCCGATTCTCCGTCCGCATGGCGTAAAGCGCTCGATTGAGGAGTTCAGGATGACCGCCAATCCAGTCCATCAGTATTTTTACTTGCCCCTCATTGTTATGCCAGGGTAAACCATAGAGTTTGATTAACGTCTGAACTTGTGACTGATCAAACTCTGTTAGTTCAATGGGTAGGCCCACATTATCAAGGGGAGATCCCGCCATCTCATAGGCGGCATAGGGTTCTGTGGAATAGGCAATCACGACATTAGACCAGACCACCGGGTCCTGACTCACCCGTTTCATTTTGCGTTCATTCCAGGATCGCAGCCAATCTAAAAAGGGTCCCTGAACCGCTCGCTTCCCCAAGAGAGAGTCAATGCCATCAATGATGAGGGTCAAGGGTTGGGGGGGGTCTAAGGCTTTGATTGGTTGAAAGACCTGTTGCTCCAGGTAGTCCATGCAGTTGATTCCTGGAGCCAACTCCTCTCGCCAATGGTCTTGTAAATCTTCTAAAGGTTGATGCTGAGCGGGTAAAGCGGAGGCGAACTCTCGGGCTACACTACGGGTAAAGAACTTGATGAGATTGGGGAAGTCATCCAGATTTCCCAGAGTCCCTTGTGCCAAATCCACCCAGCCAACGCGATGGTGTAACTCCTGTTCCAGGAAATTTTGCAGTCTGACTAACAAGGAGGACTTACCCAAACCTCGGGCGCTGCGGAGACGGCAGAAGACGAGACGCTCATCATTTTGGCAACTCCGAAATGCCTGTTTGATGATCTCATCCTCACTGCGCTCAGTATAGAAGGGAGAGTTCAGAGGGACAATACCCGTGAGTCGCTCAACCCGATTCAGGCGCTTCTCTGGGTTGACCCAATCCGGTTGGTACTGGCTAAACAGTGCCACTAAACGTTGTTTCTTTTGTTTACGACCCTCAATTTCGAACTTTCTGTAGACATTGGACAGGTGCTTACGAGCGGTTCCTATTGCAACCCCCTGAGTCTTCGCTGTTTGCTCAAAATCGCCGCCATTACCCAGAAACTCTCCTAAAAGC
Organism: Sodalinema gerasimenkoae IPPAS B-353; assembly: GCF_009846485.1. Taxonomy (GTDB): domain Bacteria; phylum Cyanobacteriota; class Cyanobacteriia; order Cyanobacteriales; family Geitlerinemataceae; genus Sodalinema; species Sodalinema gerasimenkoae. The sequence continues at coordinate 378,215 of NZ_ML776472.1, read as the reverse complement.
TCGTAGGTCTTTGGGCTTTCTGCTTTTAGCGCCTGTAAGTGCTGTTGAAAGGTTTGAGCGTTCATTATGGACAATCTTAATGTTAAGTTTTGTAACAATGCCTCGGATTGGTAATGATCCCTGGTTGCTCCCTAATAAGGTTCAGAAAGTTGATCTAATGGTACAGCCCTCGACGGAAAATATCGAAGTCTTTCAACAATTATCTGCTCGGCATTATCAAAAGATCCCTAATCTGTGCAAGTGTGTACTCTATTTAGCAAGTTGTGCAGTTTAGATCTAATTAGTTTCCGGCATAGTTCATCCTAAGCTGGGACTAAAATCGGAGTGTCAAGAAAAACCCCAGGCTTAACCTGGGGGCTTTCACTAATCCATCCACAATTATGACACATCGATATTTTGCTATCCACGAGGAACTGAAATGTCTGGCCCGACAGGGGCTACAAACCTCATGTCCAAAACAGAGTCGAGAGCTTTATCGAACAATGATGACACGAATGCTATCCGCTCCCCCAGGCTGCTATTGGGCGGGAGAGCCGCCCCATTATCGGAACGACCTCCGGTATGTAGAAGCCGCCGACATTGCCTGGGATTACATTGAACGGAAGTTTAAGGGAGATGTGCGCGGCGGTCAGGCGTATGATCCGGACTTAGGGAATGCCAGCCCAATCACGCTTTGGAATATGCGCTGTAAAGGCGCTTACAAAGATATCTGCAAACGTGAATCTCAACGAGTTCGGGGTTTCGGTGATTCCCAAACTCTAAACTGTGACCTCCTCCCACAGCCTGAGGCACAAACCCCTGACCTCCAGAAAGTCCGTGAGATCCTGGAGACGGATCCCACCGGTGAGTTAAGTGGGACTTGGGTTTGTCGCACAGCTACCGCACAGGTCACAGTCCAGGAGGTATTGCTAGAGATTTACGATCGCGCCTCTCGCGGTGAAAAATGGACCAATGCGCTCCTAGCTCAGCATTTCCAGATTCCGGCTGGAACCATGAATAGTGCCTGGAGTCGCAAGCTCAAGCCAGCACTAGAGAAAATTGGCGACCTGATTTCGGAAGCTGCGGTCATCAACCTGTGAGTTGTTTAGAGTCTCCCGATGATGGCAGGATGCTGATAGAGGGCCGAGTTAGGACTTCAGCATCCTGCCATCGTGCCTTCTGTTTAAATAAGCCTGAACGATGCAAACCGATTTTTAGTGTATCAATTGCCATAAACAACCAAGATTTAATAAATAATACGCGCAAGCTACATGATTCCTCATTTTCTTGATACTATTGGTACGCTTTTTTGTCGCTAGGGTACGCAAATTTATTACTTTAAACTCGCCTTTGTAGTCTGCCACTATTAAACCAAGTAACAATTCGGATTTGTAACAAAAAGTAATTATTTTCGACTCAAATAATCCTGTAACTTTTACTTGTCATTATAGATTTTATCGACTATGATTTTTGTATCCCAAAGAAAAGACCGATCCAGATTGGTAGTCTAGGATCGGTCACAATTTGCGTTCCGATTGCTTGAATATCCTGTTGAAAGTGTCAGTTTCAACAGGGACGTTGTTTCTCAAACACAATCGAAGTCATGACCTATTATACTAACCGACAGGTGAGACTGTCGCATCTTGAGTTGAAATCTCTCTGCGATCGCCTGCAACGGGAACCGAATCAGCGGTTACGCCGGAAACTGGCTCGCCGACTGATGCGTCAGCTTGTCACGCTCATCAACGAGCCAGCAGCCGAACAAGATGACCCTCGCCACTTGGAGGCAGTCGACAAGGCCTGGGCCGCTCTGGAAGAGGCAGTATATCAACATCCTGAGCAGCTTCAGGATATGTGTCCGATGGCGTTCTGGCAGATGATGTATAACCAAGCACTCTCTCAATAGTCTCCCAACCCGATCCGGCTCGTCGCGAGTCGGATCGCTGTTTTTTCACTCGACTTAGAGGTGTGCCACCATGACTCTATCCTCCGCCTGGCAGCATCCAGACGACTTCAATCCCTGTGCCTCGACGTTTCCCCTGAAAACTCGGCGCACTCTCCTCAAACCGTTTACCCACAACGATTTGCCCCATTTAAGCCAACTGTACAGCAAGCCGGAGGTGATGCAATTTCTGGGGGGCGTGAAATCCGAATCGCAAACGCGAGAGATTCTGCAAGACTACATCAGCCAAGCAGAAACTCCCATCTGTCCCCTGGCTATCTTCACCCATGACGGCCAATTCATTGGACGCTCAGGCTTACGTCGTTCCCGCAGCCATGAGGTTTTGCAACTCTATCGGCCCAATGGGGAGAGCATCCCCCATCGACTCAACCGACTCATTCAAGTCGGCTATGTCATTGATGTACCCTTCCAAAAGCAAGGACTCGCCACTGAAGTCACCAAAACGGTCTTGCAATGGGGACTTCAACAGTTGCAACTCCCCGAAATCGTCGCCCTGATTCACCCTGATAACTACGGTTCTGTCCGCATTGCACGGGACAAATCGGGGATGAACCTAGAGGGCTGTTTCCTCTGGAATGGACTCCCCTGGCAGTTCTTCCGTCGGGGTTGAGGTGATGAAGCCCTGGTGACAGCTCAGTTCCCAGTTCCATCCTCGCTTCTGCGTGGTTGGCAGGAACTGAGCCAATCTCCATCGTTTGGGGGAGTGCTGATGCTAGAATTTATCGTTAGAATGACCCTAGGCGGTCAGCTTTTAAGCTTTCTAATCTAGCCTAAAGAGATTACCACAACATATAAAATTTGTCAACTCTTACCCGTTGTTTGTAGTTCTAAAAGCCAAAGCGACTGCTAACCTGACGTTTAAGGAGATTCTCATATGAGTAACGAAAACCTACAAAAACTTGCTGACTACGGTCAAAGCATCTGGATGGACAATCTCAACCGGTCTGCGATCGAATCCGGTGAGCTGACGTCTCAGATTGACAGTTTGAATTTACGAGGAATCACCTCGAATCCCAGCATTTTTGAGAAAGCCATTATCGGCAACCAAGTCTACGATGGCGACATCCGGACTGGGGTTGAGGCGGAGAAATCCCCGGAACAGATTTATGAATCCTTGATTTTTGAAGATATCCGCAACGCCTGTGATATTTTCCGCCCCATTTACGACGAGACGAATGGGAAAGACGGCTATATCAGCATTGAGGTGTCGCCCCATCTGGCGCGGAATATGAAAGACACCTTGGCGGAAGCACGGCGGTTTAACAATGTCGTCGATCGCCCCAATGTGATGATTAAGATTCCCGGAACCTTAGAGGGGTTTGCAGCCATTGAACAGGCGATCGCCGATGGCATCAATGTCAATGTCACCCTCCTGTTTGCAGTAGAAGATTACAAACAAGCAGCCTGGGCCTATATTCGCGGCTTAGAAACTCGGGTTCAAAACGGGCAGCCGGTGGATAACATCGCCTCGGTGGCCAGTTTCTTCCTCAGCCGCATTGACAGTAAGGTGGATGATGCCTTGGATGAGCGCCTCGAAGCCGGGGCAGATGCTGAATTGATCAACTCTATTAAAGGGAAGGTGGCGATCGCCAATGCTAAGATTGCCTATCAAGCCTATGAAGAGATTTTCAACAGCGATCGCTGGCAGGCCCTGGCTGAGAAAGGAGCCAGTCCCCAACGCCTCCTCTGGGCCAGTACCAGCACCAAAAACCCCGACTACAGCGATGTGATGTACGTTGAGGAACTGGTGGCGGACAACACCGTGAACACGATTCCCCCGAGTACCTTAGACGCCTTCGCAGACCACGGTCAACCGCAACCCGATACAGTTCATCGGGATGTGAAAGGGGCCTATCAAGTGATTGAACATCTCAACCACCCCGATATCCAGATTAACCTGGACTCGGTGATGGCAGAATTAATTGAGGAAGGGATTGACAAGTTTATTCAACCCTATGAATCCTTGATGAGTTCCATCGAAGAGAAAACCAAAGCTGTCACCGAGACACCGGAACAAGTCGCAAGTTAGCAACTTGTAGGGGCAAACGGCCGTTCGCCCTCCCCCAGTGTTAATGTCTAGCAAAGTCGTCGAGAAATCTTGCTGCCGTTCTAGACTGTTACCTCTGGGATTGGCTCTAACATGATGGAAGGTGGCGATCGCCAATGCCAAGATTGCCTATCAAGCCTATGAAGACATTTTCAGCAGCGATCGCTGGCAAGCGTTAGCCGAACACGGTGCAAGTCCCCAACGACTCCTCTGGGCCAGTACCAGTACCAAGAACCCCGACTACAGCGATGTCATGTACGTCGAGGAACTGGTGGCAGACAACACCGTCAACACCATTCCCCCCAGTACCCTAGAGGCCTTCGCAGACCACGGTCAACCGCAACCGGATACGGTTCATCGGGATGTGAAAGGGGCCTATCAAGTGATTGCACATCTCAACCACCCCGATATCCAGATTAACCTGGACTCGGTGATGGCAGAATTGATTGAGGAAGGGATTGACAAGTTTATTCAACCCTATGAATCCTTGATGAGTTCCATTGAGGAGAAAACCAAAGCTGTCTCAGAGACACCGGAACAAGTCGCAAGTTAATACCCAGATTAGCGATTTAAGTTGACCCGGGGATATTCTTGCCGTAGCGGCTGTCTCAATTGTTGAGACAGTCGCTACATTTATAGTTCTGTTAATTTAATATCTGCTTGTTTTTCAATGGCTTTCAATGTTCCAATAGGTATGTTTTTTTTACTATGAATTGGAATAATAGCTGTCTGTCGGCTTTTGGGGTTGAACAACTTCAGGTGAGAGCCAGTCTGAGAAACTTCAAGAAACCCGGCTGTTTTTAATTTTCTAATGACCTGCTTTGCCGTCAATCGAGGATATCTTGGCATGGAATTTTCAAAGCGCCAGTTCTACAACATCTTGAGGGTTTTGAGTTTCCAAAAATTCATCTGGGATTGGCTCTAACATGAGAGCGATCGCATCCTTAAGCTGTGCGATCGCCTCGTCACGACTTTCTCCAAACGACGAGACAAAGTTTAACTCTGGACAAGTTGCCGAATATAACTGAGAGACTTCATCCCACTCAATAATCGCTCTAACATTCATGGTTAACCCTCTAAAAGTGACAAACTTTCCAAATTCATTAACCCAAATGCCCCTAGTGACGCACTTATCCCTAGGGGCATCCTTCGCCATACGGTAACTATTGAACCGTCGTAAACTCTTCAGCTTGTTCAAACAACTTCGGCAATTCCTCATCGGTCCGATGGGGCAGACCATAGAGATCCCGATAGAGATTATCATAAGCCACCGCCGACTTGCGCCAACTAAAGTCTTGACGCATGGCCCGTTGTTGTAACTTGCGCCAGTCGTTCTTATAACGGAACGACTCCCAAGCGCGAGCCAAACAGGTGTATAAATCGAGAGCCTCATAGCGGTCAAAACAGAACCCAGTTCCCGCCTCTTTCATGGGATCATGGTGGGAGACGGTATCGACTAACCCCCCTGTACGGCGGACAATGGGGAGACAGCCATACCGCATGGCTAACATTTGGCTAATCCCACAGGGTTCAAAGCGACTCGGCATCATAAAGGCATCAGTTCCGGCGTAGATGCGGCGGGCCAGTTGGTCGTTATAGAGAAGATAACTGGCCATGCGCCCAGGATAGCGGGTGCTGAGTTGCCACATCTGGGTTTCGTAGTAGCGATCGCCCGTTCCCAAAAGAACAAACTGACAATCACTATAGGCCATAAACCGATCCAGGATTTGCAGCAGTAAATCAATCCCCTTCTGTTCCACTAACCGCGTCACCATGCCAATCATGAAGGTCTCAGCATTGACTTGTAACCCCAATTCTTCCTGGAGAGCAATTTTATTGGCGGCGCGTTTTTCGATGGTGTCAGCGGTGTAATTTTGCTTCAGGGCTGTATCCGTTTCCGGGTCATAACTTTCCGTGTCAATCCCATTGAGAATACCGCTGAGTTTGCCGCTAATAAATGAGAGCAAACCTTCGATTTTTTCCCCATATTCAGCGGTTTTAATTTGTTCGGCGTAGGTAGGAGACACCGTATTCACCTTGTTGGCGAATTGGACAGCAGCCGCCATGGTGTTATGGCCCTGCATATACCAAGGACACCAGGTGATGCGATCGAGGTACCACCGCCAGGGGCCTTGATAGGCCAAGTTATGAATCGTGAACACTGTTGTGATATCAGGAGATTGATTCATCCAAACCGGAATCATCCCTGTGTGCCAATCATGACAATGGATGATGTCGGGTTTCCAGTAATTCCAGGCAAATTCCGCCGCCCCATTGGCAAAGAGGGTAAAGCGCCAATCCTCGTCATCACCATGATAGACGCGACGGGGCATAAAGGAGGGATGGCCAAACAGATAGAGGGGGACATCCGTCTTAGGAAGTTTGCTCTCATAGACGGCGAAGTCTTGGAACATCGCATGGCCCCACCAAACAGGGTCTTTCGGAATCTCGATTTTGTCGGGAAGGAAGCCGTAATAGGGCATAAACACCCGCACATCATGGCCCAGTTTCCGTAGGTACCGGGGGAGTGCGCCAACTACATCGCCCATTCCACCCACTTTAGCCAGTGGTGCGGCTTCTGCCCCCACAAAGAGAATTCGCATGATCTACCTCGGTTGCACGTCTGGATGTCTCAAATCTGATTGCCACAGTAGCAGATTTTTCCCCTCCCACAACATCTTTCGGCCACAGTTTGGGCCAGAGGCATCAATGTTAGGCTGAGTGAAGGCATTGGAGGTTGAGGCTTAACCAAAATTCAACGGGTCAACATCCACCGCCAAGCGAACCTTTGGCGGACAAATATCTCGCAACCGTTGCAACTGAGGTTGTAAGTCCACCCGTTCCTGACTGGGGAACTTCAACAAAATCTGCCAACGATAGCGGTCCGACACCCGCAACACCGCCGCTGGAACTGGCCCGAGCACCTCATACCCCCCCGACGCATCCAACGGGAGTTGCAACATCTCCCCCATCTGCATCGCTGTGGCTTCGACTAACTCCCCATCCAAACCACTCAATCGCACCAACAGCAAGCGGCCATAAGGGGGATAATCCAACGCCTCCCGCTGGTCCAATTCCGCCTCAACAAATTCAGCATAATCATAACGCTGAACTGCCTGCACCACGGGGTGTTCCGGTGTATAGGTTTGCAGAATCACCCGTCCAGGGTCGTCGCCTCGTCCGGCCCGGCCCGCCACCTGGGTTAAGGTTTGAAAGGCCCGTTCCCCGGCCCAATAATCTGAGAGATTCAACAGTCCATCAGCGGCGACAATTCCCACGAGAGACACCGAGGGCAAATCTAACCCCTTGGTTAACATCTGCGTCCCGACTAATAACTGAGCATCTCCCTGAGAAAAACGAGTTAACAATGCCCGATGTGCGCCCTTATTTCGCGTCGTATCACTGTCAAAACGAATGGCATTTAACTCAGGAAAATTACGAGCCAGTTCCTGCATGACTCGTTGTGTTCCACTGCCAAAAAACTTGAGATAGGGGGAGCCACATTCAGGACAATTTCGGGGATGTTGTCGGGTGTAACCGCAATAGTGACAGCGTAATAATTGATTTGCCCCTTCATGGGTATGGTGATAGGACAACGAGACATCACAATGGGGACACTCGATGACATAGCCACAACTGCGACAGGAAACAAAGCTACTATGGCCACGGCGATGGATAAATAAAATTCCCTGTTTTCCGGTTTCACTGAGGTCTCTGAGAGCCTGTTGCAAGGCTAGGCTAAAAATCGAGCGATTACCCCGTTTGAGTTCTCCCCGGAGGTCGATGATTTCAATGGGAGGCATGGGGCGAGATTGGACTCGCTCGGGGAGAGAAAGATAGTGTCGTTGTGGGTGATTTTGGCGGCAATCTAACCAGGTGGCTAAGGATGGGGTTGCTGAGCCTAAAATTAAGGGGCAATCTTCTAATTCAGCCCGCCATTTCGCCACCGTTCGCCCATGATAGGTGGGGGCGGGACGGTCTTGTTTGAAACTACTATCATGTTCCTCATCCAGCACAATTAGCCCCAGACGGGGTAGAGGGCAGAAAATGGCGGATCGGGTTCCGATGACCACTTGCGGCTCTCCTGCGAGCATCTGTCGCCAGGTATCGAAACGTTCACCATCGGATAGGGCGCTGTGATAGACGGAGACGCGATCGCCGAAACGGGCGCGGAAGCGATCAGTCAGTTGGGGGGTTAGGCCAATTTCGGGAACGAGAATTAGGACGGATTGTTGTTGGGCTAAAATGGGCGCGATCGCCTGTAAATAGACTTCAGTTTTCCCAGACCCTGTAACGCCATGCAACAACATCTCACAGTAGTGAGACTGTTGCAAAATCTGCTGCAACGCCTGAGATTGCGCTGGTGTAAGCTCTTTGTCCACATCAGCGGCGACGCTTACCCCCCTCTCCCGGCGCAACACTTCTCGCCCTTCGACTACGAGACACCCGCAACGTTCTAAATTACTGATAGTTGGGCGAGTGGTGCGGGCAATTTGTAATAAATCCGTTAGCCAGAGTTCTCCTCCATGACGTCGGAGGATAATTAGTACTTCCTTCTGACGTTTGGTGAGTTCTGTATAGACAATTGGAGAAACATCGATAAGAATCACCGCCTGTTTGAGTTTGGGTTGAGCAGGACGAGGTGTTTCTAGGTAACTTTGGGCGTAATTTCGTTGGACTAAATCCCGAATTCCTCGACTGGCCCCAGGGATTTTTTGCTGTACATAGGTGGCGCTATAGTGGTCTGATTTGCCATTTTGCAGGAGATCGAGAACCCGTCGGGCGATAGGAGAAAGGAACTGTTCCGCCCCAGGGGGAATCGCCTCGGGGTTGAGGCGAATCCGGCGTTGCGATCGCTGTAGAAGTCCGGGGGGAAGGGCGACGCGAATTACTTGCATCAGGGGCGTGTAATAGTAGTCTGCCACCTGTTGGAGAAGTTGCCAATAATGAGGGGGAAAGAAGCCTCGGGTGATGATATCGTCAACGGCTTTGATGCGATCGCGGTCAATCTCTGGGGGGGGTGTGCTACGAAATCCGATGGCGATCGCCCCCACCTGTTGCGAACCAAAGGGAACCGAAAGAATATCCCCCGGTTCCACCTCTAATTGCTCAGGAATGGCGTAGGTAAAGAGTTTTTGAGACCCTGGACAGTCCACGAGAACTTCCACATAGGGGGGTGGCGTGGGGGTTAGATGATAGGGGGCGATCGGTTGAGCAACAATCACAGGCGTTTCAGGATGAGGAGCAGCTTGGCTTTGATCTTAATACCGATCGCCCATTCGCACATCACCCTGGCTGTCCAAGTTGGTCAAAGTTATAGTAAAAGGGGAGTTATCACGCAGGAGACTCAGCCCCATGGTTCAAACTCCAGTTCAAGCCATCACCCTCGAAGCCTTCCTCGCTCAACCCGAAACCAAGCCAGCGAGTGAATATATCGAAGGACAAATTATTCAGAAGCCCATGCCACAATGTAAGCATAGTAGTATTCAAGGTGATTTAACCGCTTGTATTAATTCCAGCTTGCGGAAAGCCAAAATTGCCCGAGCCTTCCCAGAACTCCGGGTCACCTTTTCAGGACGCTCAATTGTCCCAGATATTGTCGTCATTACTTGGGATAAAATTCCCCGTGATGAAACCGGTTCAGTCACCAACGGAATTCTCTTTCCTCCCCCTTGGATGATTGAAATTATATCTCCCAAGCAACAGCAAAATATTCTGACTGGGAAGATTTTGCACTGTTTAGATTCTGGCACAGAGTTGGGCTGGATTATTGACCCAGATAGTCTAACTGTTCTCAGTTATCAATCGGGACAGCAGCCCCAGTTTTTTGCTAATCCAACTGAGAGGTTGCCTGTTCCTGAGTTTGCTCAAGACCTTCAGATTACCATTGAAGATTTACGAGATTTTATGATGGATTAAAGGGTCGTCATGAATCTCCCCGAAGAACTCGAACGCTCATTCAATACCGAAATTGCCAATTACGAGGAGGACCAGAAAATGCCTTACATCACTCCCCTAGAGCGTTTTGCACAGGAACAAGGACGAGAACAAGGTCTCGAAGAGGGAGCCTTACGTCGCAGTCGTGAGGCGGTTTTCGAGATCTTGACGGCTCGATTTAGCAGCGTTCCGGGTTCCCTGACTGAATCGGTAAACCAATTGAATGATCTTCAACCTCTAAAAGCACTTCTGGTTCAGGCGGCGACTCTTCCCTCACTTGAAGCCTTTGAGGAAGCGTTGCAGCAATGGCTCTCAGACTCGGATAGTGATTAAATGTGCCGATTTGCGGTGATTTCTGGGGCCATAAGAGGGTTCATCGGGAGGGGGTGAATCTAATCTCTAGTCAGCGACCTCCCGCGAAAGCCAAGAAATGGCCTCCTTAATCCAAGCTTCGGCGTTCCCACGATCGCCAAACTGCATATCACTTGACACCGCATTCAACGCCGAAACCACTTCCTGGGGGGTATATCCCAACGCCAACAACGTCATCTCCACATCTTCGAGTAACGCTCCCCCTAACCCAACCGTGGCGACGACTTGTAAATTAGCCTGTTCTCGCCATTGGCCGAGGGTTTCTCGTAATTCCAGGGAAATGCGTTCTGCGGTTTTCTTGCCAACTCCCGGTGTTTGCGAGAGCATCTTATGATTTCCCGAGACGATCGCCTGCACCAAATCCTCTAACGCTAAGGTACTCAACAAGGCCATCGCCAACTGGGCCCCCACGCCACTGGCCCGAATTAATTGACGAAATAGATCCCGTTCCGCCGCTGTTGCAAAGCCAAATAGCAACAGACGGTCATCACGCAATTGCAAATCCACAAACACCTGGAACTCCTCCTGAGTTCCGGGGAGTTCCCGCGCGAATCGTGGCGTAATCTGCACGTCATAGCCGACGCCATTCACCTCTAGCGTCAACAGAGGACGTTGAGGAACCGCCATCTGAACACCGACCAACAAACCCTTAAGATAACTAAACATCCTAAACTCTTAAACTCTTAAACTTTTAGCCTTTTAGCCTCTTAACCGTTCACCTGTCCTGTTCTCCGCCCTGTAACACCGCGCCTATGAACGCCCAACAGCCCTGGTTTTGGCGATCGCATCCCCTGGAATCCCATACAGCATCTCATGTCTTTGCCGCATTATTCCTCGATGATCCCATCGCCGTCCTCCTCGAAAGTCCCCCAACCTCAGAAACTCCTCATTTAACCGGCTATTCCATTTGTGCAGGTCGTCCTCGGCAAAAGGGGGGCATTTCTCAGCATTGGACTCCGGGACTCGGTGAAATTCTACCGTTTTTGCGGCATCAGTTAGCAAGGAATTTAGAGACCCCAATCCTTCCCCCAGACATTGCCCAGCTTCCCTTCACCGGAGGTTGGCTGGGTTGGCTCGGTTATGATCTCGGCTGGGAAATTGAACAACTCCCCAACCAGAATCACGACCCTCTCCCCTTTCCCATCGCCTTCTGGTACGAACCCGAAACCTTCGCCGTCATCGACCATCACCACAAGACCCTCTGGTTCGCCGCCAGCAGCCCTCAACAGCTCGATCGCCTCCAACAGACCTGGAGCCAATGGAAGCCGATGGACGCAGCTCCTAGCCCCCTCAGCGCCCCTCCAGAGATTGAGTTTCTCTGCCAACAAGCCGACTACGAAGCCATGGTGCGTCGCGCCCAAGCTTATATCCGGGCCGGCGACATCTTTCAAACCAACCTCTCCCTACGCTTTAGCACCCACCTAAACCGCCATCCCTGGCAGATTTACCGTCGCCTGCAAGAGATTAACCCCTCCCCCTTCGCCAGCTATTGGCAAACCCCCTGGGGACAGGTCGTTAGTTGTTCCCCAGAACGACTGTTGCATCTACGGGAGGGAATCGCCCAAACCCGTCCCATCGCCGGAACTCGTCCCCGAGGCGAAACCCCCGAGTGCGATCGCCAACTCGAAGCCGAACTCCTCGATAACCGCAAAGAAAACGCCGAACATATCATGTTGGTGGATTTAGAACGCAACGACCTCGGCCGTGTCTGTAACTGGGGTTCGGTGCAAGTGAACGAACTGCTCGTCGTCGAACGCTACAGCCATGTCATGCACCTTGTCAGTAACGTTATCGGTCAACTCTCTCCCCAGGTTGACCCCATTGAGGCCATCGCCGCCGTCTTTCCCGGAGGAACCATTACCGGCTGTCCGAAAGTGCGCTGTATGGAGATTATTGAAGAACTCGAACCCGTGCGGCGCAGTCTATTCTATGGCTCTTGTGGCTATTTAGATCAGCGAGGTTATTTAGACCTGAATATTCTCATTCGCACCCTCCTGTGTCATCAAGGGCACATTTGGGGTCAAGTGGGTGCCGGCATTGTCGCCGATAGTGATCCTGAGCAAGAATGGAGAGAATCCTTATCCAAGGCACAAGCCCAACTTAAGGCATTACTTTAGGAGCATGATGAGCGATCGCAGCCACTCAAGTCGCAATCAAGAGGCTGATTTATCCTTAGAAACGACTCAGTCTCTCGTCTCGAGTTTCCTCAAATTGAATCGCGCTCCTTCCCTGCCATCTCTGCTGGAAACTGCCGTCGGGGAACTGCAAACCCTCTTAGACTGCGATCGCGTCATTGTCTATCAAGTCAACGACCCGAACTGGGGAACCATCATTGCTGAAACCGTGCGACCTCCTGGCTCCGTCAGTCTCCACCATCAAATTCAGGATACTTGCCTTCAACGCTTAACAACTCCGAGATCTACTCACGCCGTTGATGATATCAGCCAAGAATCGTTTAGTCCCTGCTATCTCAATCTTCTGGAGCGATTTCAAGTTAAAAGTTATCTCATCAATCCTCTCAACGCAGATGGACAAAGACCTTGGGGCTGGCTCATGGCTCACCACTGCGATCGCCCGCACACTTGGACAGCCCAGGAAAAATACCTCAGTCAGCAACTGGCTGAATGTCTAACCCTGCGCTTACAACAGCTTCTCAACCATCAACGCCTCAGTAGCGAGAAGCAAGAGTTACAAACCCGGTTCGAACAACAAGCACAACTGCTCAAGCAGCAGGGCCAATCTATCCAATCCCTCGAACAAACAGTACGCTGGCAACAGCAAATCCTCACTCAAATCGAGGAAGCCGCGATTGTAGTCGATGGGATGGGACGGGTCTTGTACTGGAGTCCCCAAGCCGAAGCCCTTTATCAGGTTGGGGCCGAACAAGTCATCGGTCAACCTCTAGAGACCTATTGTCAGTTCCTAGAACCATCCCCCCTCAATACTGACGAGTTTCCCCAAAATGACTGGCACGCAACAGTCATAACTCGTCGTCAGGATGGGCAAAAACTCCTCGTCGATGTGTGTGCCCAACGCCTCGCGTCCCGTTCGACTCAAGTGCGATCGCCCACCTCGGCCCCTTGGCTGGCCACCCTGCGCCCAGTCAGCGATCAGCGCCTCCTCCAAATGGCCCTAGAACCCCGAGAAGATGAATTTAGCCTGATCGTTGAATCCGCCCCCGTGGGACTGCTTCTGGCCGATCCCCTCGGGGCCTGTCGCTATGTCAATCCCCATTGGTGTCAAACCACCGGACTCTCTCGGGAAGACTCCCTCGATTTTGGTTGGCTCACCGCCATTCATCCGGACGATCGCGATGGCGTCTTTCAAGCCTGGGAAGACGCCATCAGTCAACGTCAGCAACTGACCCTACAGTATCGAATCCTGCGTCGCGACCAGAGCCTCTGTTGGATCTCTGGTAGAATCGTCGCCCTGTACGATTCCCAAGATTGTCTGATGGGCTATGTGGGGACCCTCAGTGATATCACCAGCGAAAAACTAGCCGAAGATGCCCTCCGGGAAAGCGAAAGCAAATTTCGTCAACTGGCAGAAAATATCCGTCAAATCTTCTTTATTCTCTCCCATAACGGAGAGATGCTCTACATCTCCCCCATCTACGAAGAGGTGTTTCAACGTCCCTACCAGGAGCTGTACCAATATCCCCGACGTTGGCTAGAATGCGTTCACTCTAGCGATCGCCGTCGGGTCACCGAAGCCCTCAACCGGCAAGTTCAACAGGGAGAGATTTTTGAAGAAACCTATCGCATTGTGCGACCGAGTGGTGAAATCCGTTGGCTTTCCGCTAAAGCCTTTCCCGTCCCCGAGTATCAAGGCAGCTCCTATCGCTTTGTCGGTTTAGCCGAAGATATCAGCGATCGCAAACTGGCTGAAGATGCCCTCAAACGACAATATCGCAATGTCCTACTCCTAAAAAACCTAACCGAAGAAATTCGCCAAAGTCTCGACTCACAGCAAATTGTCCAGACCGCGGCCCATCACATCGGACGAACCTTTGGCGCCAGCCGCTGTTTAATCTTCTCCTATGAAGCCCAACCTCAACCCCAACTCAAAGCCGTTGCTGAATCTCGTCATCCCACTCTTCCCTCCTTGTTGGGACTAATCCTCCCCATCCAGGACAACCCCTACAGCCGGGTAGTCATGCAGCAGGATTTAGCCCAAGTCTGGGACGATGTTTCCGAGAACCCACTTCTCAAAGACCGTCAACCCTTCTTTGAGACCTATCAGATTCGCTCGATGCTCGGCATCCGCACCTCCTATCAAGGAGAAGCCAACGGCGAGATCTGCTTACATCAATGTTCCCTCCGTCGCTGGAGTAGCGACGAGGTCAATCTCATCGAAGCCGTGGCGGCCCAAGTTGGCATCGCCCTTGCCCAAGCCGCGATTCTCAAACGAGAGACCGAACATCGCCAACAACTCAGCGCCAAAAATCAGGACTTGCGGTTAGCTAAACAGGACGCAGAAGCCGCCAATCTCGCCAAAAGTCAGTTTCTGGCCATGATGAGCCATGAAATCCGCACTCCCCTCAATGCCGTTATTGGCAATACCGAATTACTGCTGCATAGTCCCCTAAACCCGCAACAGCAAGAATTTACTGACACAATCCGTCACAGTAGTGAAACCCTACTAACGTTAATTAACGATATCCTAGACTTCTCTAAAATCGAGTCGGGTCATTTAGATCTGGAATTACGACCCTTTGAACTCGATCGCTGTCTTCTCCAAGCCCTCGATCTCGTGGCCATCACCGCTGAGCAGAAACATCTCAGCCTAATCTACAGCCTCGAAACCCCGCTCCCGCAAATTTGGGTCGGGGATGTCGTCCGCCTCAAACAGATTGTGCTTAACCTTCTGGCCAACGCCGTCAAATTCACCCAACACGGACAGATTCAACTCGCGGTTGAGCATATTGGAGCCACCACCCCCGACGATCCTAGACATACTCTGCATTTGAAGGTTCAAGATACCGGCATTGGCATCCCCCCAGATCGTTTTGAGCGTTTATTCAAACCCTTTTCCCAAAGTGACAACTCCATCACCCGCCGCTATGGTGGAACCGGATTAGGGCTTACCATTAGTCAGCGACTATGTCAACTGATGGAGGGTCAAATCTGGGTTGAAAGTGAATTAGGACAAGGGTCAACATTTCACGTGACCGTTAAACTCCTGCCCCAGATCAATTCAGCGCGCCTCGACCCCATTACCACTCTGATTACTCCTACTCATTCTTGGCCGCAATCCCCATCCCCTGACAACTCCCCCTTTGATGAAACCTTGGCTCAACGACTCCCCCTACACCTACTTGTGGCTGAAGATCTGCCGATCAACCGAGCGTTAATCCAACAACTGTTACAGCGATTTGGCTATGAAGCAACCCTGGTGAGTAACGGCTTAGAGGCAGTGCAACAGCTACAACAGGAGAACTTTGATGTGCTGTTAATGGACATTCAAATGCCGGAGTTAGATGGCTGGAGTGCAACCCGCCAAATTCGTCAACAGTTGAGTCAGCAGGGTCGGCCGCAACCCTATATTATTGCTTTAACGGCCCATGCCCTTGAGGGCGATCGCCAGTTGTGTCTAGATGCGGGTATGGATGACTACCTCACGAAACCCCTACGAGCGATCAAGTTACGACAAGCCCTAGAACGTTTGGCCAGCGGCGGCGTGGAACCCCTCATCTCGTCAGCTCAGCCTCCTGTCCCCTCTCCAGTTCGCATCACTCGAGCAATCCCCATTCTCGATATCCAAGTCATTGATGAGTTGAAACAAATGGCAGGGGACTTGGACTTTGTGGCCGAGATGATTCAGAGCTATCTCGACGATGTCCCCCAGCGTTTGCAGAGCTTACGCCTCGCCTTAGACGCCGGAGAGCTTGATATGATCAACGAAGTGGCTCATGCTCTCGGCTCTCTGAGTGCCAGCTTAGGGGCCGCTGCCCTCACTCATCGCTGTCGTACTCTCGAAGAGGAGATCCGACGGGGTTGTTTGATCGAGATCCCCAGCTCAGAACGACAAGCCCTGATTCAGGATTTTGAGAGGGATGTTGATCACGTCTATACCGCTTTAACGAGGCTCCTACAACAACTTGACTATGACTAACGCTGAATCTCCTGTCCCGCAAGGGACGGTTCTGATTGCCGATGATGAACGCACATTAAGGATGTTAATGAAACGGGCCGTTGAACGCGACGGTTACGAGAGCGTTGATGTGAGTAATGGTCAAGACTGTCTTGATCACTGTCAACTCCAACTCCCAGATTTGATTTTACTCGATGCCATGATGCCAAAGATGGGGGGATTTGAATGTTGTCAACGCTTGAAACAGCAGTTTAGTCAAAACTGCCCCCCGATTCTGATTATTACAACGCTGCAAGACTCTGATTCGATTGAACGGGCCTTTGAGATGGGGGCGGAAGACTTTATTACTAAGCCGATTCATTGGGGTGTCTTGCGTCAGCGTATTCGTCGCTTAATTGAGGCCCATCGCGCGACCCAGGCCCTACAACGCTCTCTAGCTCGGGAACATCAACTGATTCAAAAGTTGAGTTTACAAGTATTAGAAGAACGCCGTTTAGCGAGTCAGTTGGAGTTAACAAACCGTCAGTTAGAAGCGGCGAATGCTCGACTGGAAGCTTTGGCAAATTTGGATGGGTTAACGCAAATTGCCAATCGTCGCGCTTTTGATGAACAGTTGCGGGAACAATGGCAACGGGGCGCTCAGGAGCAAACGTATTTGTCCCTATTAATTGCCGATATTGACTGTTTTAAACCCTTTAATGATACCTATGGCCATCAGGCCGGTGATGATTGTCTGCGTCGTGTGGCCCGGGTGATCTCCGATACCATTTGCCGTCCTGAGGATTTGGTGGCCCGCTATGGGGGGGAGGAGTTTGTGGCTGTGTTACCTCAAACAGGCCGTCAGGGGGCCCTGGCGGTGGCACAACGGACGTTAGAAGCGGTGCGGCGATTACAGATTCCCCATGAAACCTCCCAATGCAGCGATCGCGTTACCCTGAGTCTTGGGGTGGCCAGTGTGATTCCTGATCCTCAAGTGACGGGAGATGCTCTCTTGAAATGTGCCGATCGCGCCCTCTATTTGGCTAAAACCCAGGGGCGCGATCGCGTTCATGTCGCCAGTGAAACCTCTGTGCGATCGGCAACCCCTAAGGACAACCCTAATTGCCAATAGAGGTGTTGTCTAGAATTGATATAGCAATCGAAGATTGACTTAGGACTTGCTCGTTGGGAAAGACTTCCCCACCTATTGCCTATTGCCTGTTGCCTATTGCCTTCTTTTCCCCAGTTTTTTTGTCCTATTCAGACCAATTTTTGCTATATATCCATGATGGGTTATCCTCTGACTGACACTTAAAGTTGTCGTCGTTGGAAGATGGCGATCGCCAGGGCCAGTAACACAATGGCATACACAACCCCATAGAGACCATCAAAGATTAAGTTTCCCCAATCCGGTAGGGTTGTCATGCCATATACGGCGTCATTTTTGAGATTTAAACGGGAGAAATCTGGCAAGATTAGGTAGAGAATCGTTGCCAAAATTTGAAACCCCTCACCATCGAGGGTATCTCCCAATTGCAATAAGTCCTGACTAAAGTTCCCCATCAGGTAAATTCCCAGGGTAAAAAAGGCTGCGAGGAGGGAGCTAGTAAAGGCTCCAAAGAGTAAGGCCACCGCCGTCAAAATCGCCAGTTTCAGTGCCAGGAACAACAACGACAAGATAAGACTCCCGAGGGGTAGGGACATGCCCCCTAAGGCAGCAATCCCCATCATTAACAGCGCCATCATCACCAGGGACACCAGCAGAACTCCCCACAGTCCTAGAAATTTACCAAGGAGTAGTTCCCCTCGGCTAATGGGTTTGGAGATTAACACCAACAACGTCCGCTGTTGAATTTCCTTCTCCAGAGAGCGGGTACTGACAAATGCCGCCACCAAGAGGGTTAGCACTTCCATACTTCCTAGGGCCAAGTCCAGAAAAATTTTCGGATGCGCTCCGGCTGAGAGTGGAGGCAAAATCCGCAAATTGAGGATCAGCAGCAGGGCGTAAAGACCAACTAGGTATAAAATTCGCTCCCGCAGCACTTCCCGGAAGGCATTTTTAGCCGTGACTAAAATGCGCATCACGGCGGCATACTTAGGTCGAGGTTGTGTTAAGGAATCCATCATAGTTCAAGCAATGACATTACAAGCAATGGGATTAAAGGGAAACGTCAACGATTAGGAATCCTCGGAGAGGGTCTGATAACCCATGGGTTTAAACAGTTCTTCACTGTCAGTATTACAGGTCATCAGCCCTAGGTCAGACGGACCGGGGCCGGCCCGTTCCTCGGGGTCTGAGACGGGGTAGAGGTGACAGCGCAAACTCAGTTGCTCTCGTTGCTCCTCAAACCAGGGATGATACCAGTACAGGGTAATGGTTAGATAATATCCTTCGTCGCCGTCACTCGTCAGTTGCGCCTGGGGGTATCGCTCTAAGGTTCCGATGCGATCGCTCGGTTCAATGTTTAGAGAACGCCAAAAATTCTCGGGGTCTTGACGCAGATCGAGTAAATCTCGTTCAATCTCAGACCAGGAACGGCGGCGGAAAGAGCGGTCTAGTTGTCCTTCAATCGGACGCAGCAGATCATAGCCCCGTAGTTGGAAGGGGGTTCCTGTCCGCAGCACAAACTGACTTTGGGATAGGTCGGCTGTGGCTAAGTTGGGATAGGTCTCAATCCAATCTTGTAGCACAAAGGTCAGTTGCAGCCAGCAGGTACAGAGTAAGGCGATTAGGAGTTGGATTAGGATTAAGGGCCGCCGTTGTGGTGAAGGAACGCTGGGGCGATTGTTGTTGTTACGACAGTTGGGTAAGGCCGCAATTAAGGTGGTCAAAACTGGATAGACTAAAAAGACCCATTGAGAGAGTTCTCCTTGGGAATTTTGCAAAAATAGGGAACAAAAAACCGCAGCAATGATACTCGGGGTTAAGGAAATTGGCCCCAGTCTCCAGGGTTGGATACTTTGCCACCAAATCAGTCCAACGAGGAAGAATACCCATCCGAGTCGAGTTAGGGGAGAACTATAAAACTCAAGATCAGGTTCTGATAAAACAACTAAGAAAGACAAAAACCAGGTAACGAAGCTACTAAGAATGAGGGTTTGCCAGGAGCGAACTTGAGGTGGGGTCAGTTGCGATCGCAGCCAGTTCCAGTTTTCCATGATTAACGATTAACGGTTAACCCGAGACAATTAACCCTTAACAATTAATAACCCCTAATTACCACGACAGAGTTGGTTGAGATCTCGAGCCAGTTGGTCAATGTGACGGGCCGCTTCATGGGCGGCGGCTCCGGCTTCTTTGACTTGGATTTGAGCTTGTTGGACTTGTTGCAAACCCGTTTCGTTCTGGGGGGCTTCATCTGCCGCCTCTAAGGCCGCTACGATGCCACGATAGCCTTGGCTCAGGTCACGATAGCCTTGGACAAACTGCTGCTGAGTCCGACGTAAGGGGGGACGGTCAATCTCCAGTTGGCGCAGAGAATGGGCAATGGTGTTGAGTTGCTCCGCCAGACGATTGAGAGCGGTGGCATCACTTCCTTGAAAGGCCAGGGTCTGAGCATAGCCTTGATTGACTCGATCGACAAGCTGTTGACATTGTTGGCGCGTTCGCTGGCTATCTTGCACGGCTGCGATCGCCCAACTCCCCCCTAAGCCTAAAGTGAGGGCCACGGTGATGGCTAGGATTCCAGAACGTTTCACAGCATTGATCTCCCTGACTCACGACAACCCCGTGATCTGATGAGCTTGCAGGACGGAGCTATAAATTTCCGTAACATTTTATACGATATCCTCGAAAACTTGAGTAGGAATCTCTATAATGGGAGTAAGGATTAATACACCCAACTTTTGCAAAGCACTATTTACGATGAACAACATTACTCGTCAAGCCATCAACGAAGCCAACCGCAACCACCTCGCAACCCTCAAGGAGTCCCTAGAGCGGCGAATGAGTGTGGCCCGTGCCAATGGAGATGATCAACTATTACGGCAACTCGAAGCTGAAGCCAATTACCTACGCTAAATTGGGTTAACGGGTCACTGTTAACCGTTCTCGTCTAACTCCTCACAGAGATCTTGTAGGGTTTGATGCTGTCGTCGCCGGGATTGGCGGCGATATTTTTTTGAGGCCAGTTTCGGTTCATAGCGACGTTCCCCACCGGCGTGAGCTTTGCTTTTAAAGCTCGATTCCTCCTCGCCACTGTGATGCTGAGCTGTATCTTGGGCGATCGCCTCCTCTAGGAAGGTCAGATAATGCTCATAGCGTTCCCAATCGCCTCGTATCTGACAACCGGGTTCATCACGATGGCTACAATTGCTGAAATGACAGTCGTCCCCCTGGCGTCGTCGGCGAATCTCTGGAAAACAGTCGGCCAGTTCTTTGGCTGTAGTGGTGAGTTGGGGTTGATTGAAGCCTGGGGTATCGGCGAGGAGTCCCCCCTGTTCTAATTCAAATAACTCCACATGGCGGGTGGTATGTCGTCCCCGTCCCAGTTTCCCGGATACCTTAGCCACCCGTAAATTGGCTTGGGGAATCAGACGGTTGATGGTGCTGGATTTTCCGACCCCAGAGGGACCGGCTAAAATCGTAATGCCCTGTTCCAGGCGCTGTTCTAAGTCCTCAAGTCCCCATCCGGTTTTAACGCTCATCAGTAGGGGATCGTACCCCCACGCTTGTAGTCGCGATCGCCAAGCCTCCTGCTCCTCCTCAGCCACTAAATCGCATTTATTCAGACAAAGTTCAACCCTCAACTGGGTGGACTCCGCCTTAACGAGAAAGCGACTGAGTTGCCAAGGATCGAGGCTGGGTTCTTCTAGGGTAAACAGTAACAAGATGCGATCGGCATTAGCCACCGGGGGGCGATCGAGTTCCGTATGGCGGGGTAACACGTCGCCAATAGCACCGCGATTGCCCTCCCAGTCCGGTTCCTCAACCACCACGCGATCGCCTACCATCACCTGTTGCCCCACCTTTTTCAGGCGAGTGCGACGGGTACAGAGTAAGGTTGGAGTCGGCGGAGGTGGCTCAGGGTCCAATTGCACCTGATAGAAGTTGGCTTGAACTGCCAACACCGTTCCCTGGGGATACCGTAACTCCGATTCCATAGAGGGGCCACTCATGACTGAGGACAACGAACCTGCAAGGCAAAATAGCCCTGACAGTCTCGGATATCCTCAACCCCATACCCCGCCATGGTCAAACTGTCGGGGACCTGTTCAATGGGTTCCCCTCCATCGAGCCAAACCTCTAACACCTGTCCGGCTTGCATCCGTTGTAATTGCAACTTCGTCCGCACAAAATTCAGAGGACAGGGGGTTCCCCGTAAATCCAACTGAACATCCACCCCGGCCCTATCCGAGGCCGCATTCTCAGACGAATGAATCGGTTGACTCACTTAAACAATCCTCCCAAAAAACCTTCTACACCACCTTTGCCGGCCCGTTCACCGCGAATTTTGGCTAATTTTTCCAACAGTTCCCGTTCCTCTGCATTAATCTTGGTGGGAATATCCACATGAACTGTCAATAAATGGTCACCACGACTGACAGGGTTCCCCAAGCGGGGCACTCCCCGTTCTTCGAGGGTAATGACTCGGCCCGGTTGGGTTCCGGCGGGGATGGTCACTTCCACTTCCCCATCGACGGTATTGACGGGAATCTTACAGCCGAGAATGGCTTGCAAATAACTGACTTTGATTTCTGAGAGGATATTGATGCCATCCCGTTGGAACTCGCTGTCATCGTTGACAAACAAGTAGACATACAAATCACCGGGAGGGCCATTGCGTTTCCCGGCATCCCCTTCCGACTGCACCCGCAGCCGCGTACCGTTATCCACCCCAGCGGGGATGGTAATTTTGAGCTTTTTGGCAACTTGCAGTTGTCCCTTCCCGGAACAGGTCGAACATTGGTCTTCAATGACCTGTCCTGTGCCATTACAGGTTGGACAGACCGAGACTTGGGTAAAGCTGCCAAAGGGGGTGCGGGTGGCGCGACGGACCTGCCCTGAGCCGTTACAAGTCCCACAGGTTTTCGGACGAGTTCCCGGTTTGGCCCCAGTTCCGCCACAGGTGCCACAGGTTTCAAGGTGACTGATGCGGATTTCCTTTTCACCGCCAAAGACCGCCTCACGGAAATCGAGTTTCAGGTCTAAGCGTAAATCATCGCCCCGAGTCGGACCACTGCGGCGGCGGGTTTGGCCGGTGTTGCTAAAGCCCCCAAAAAAGGTTTCAAAGATATCAGCAAAGCCACCGGGGATATCGGAAAAGTCGGAGAATCCAGCACCGGGAACCCCAGAACCGACGCCGGCTTCCCCAAAGCGATCATAACGGCCCCGTTTTTCAGGGTCGGATAGGACCTCATAGGCGCGGTTAATTTCCTTAAACCGCTCCTCTGCCCCCTCTTCTTTATTGACGTCGGGGTGATATTTGCGGGCAAGCCGTCGGAAGGCTCGTTTGATTTCGTCTTTATCTGCGGTGCGAGAAACACCCAGAAGGTCGTAGTAGTCGGCAGCCATAACGCGCTCGTTGCTAAGAGTTGGACAGGAGAGAACAATAGAGGTTTCATCTTAAGAGCCTGAGGTGGGCCCTTGGATAGGATCGGACGAGAAACCGTTAGAAAAAGGGATTATCCGGGTCTCCCTCATCAACCGGTTCTGCCGGCGTTTGGGAAATGTCAAAAGGATTATCTCCCTGATTCGGGCTGGCAGAACTCGGAGCTGGAGAGTTATCCGATGGCTGCGAAGCCGGGGACTTCGCTGGCTTAGAGCCAGTTGGGGGCTTCTGCTTGCCGGATTTCGATGGGGTCGGAGATGGGCTGGGAGCCGGTGAAGCCGCTGGGGATTGGGGCGGGGGAGATGCTTGTGATAACAAGGCTTCTAAGTCTTCTAGTTCCCGGGCTAAGTCCGTATCGAAATCGGCATCATCTCCATCGCCTAAGTCTTCGATATCCAGAGAATCATCCAGACCCCTGGGCGTTGGACTGGGGTCTGAGTCCCTTCTAGCTGGCTCTGCGTGACTGTTGGCGTCGGAGGGGTCTTCTTGGGGGGCACTGATGGCTTCAGAAGAGTCCTCAAACTGACCGCTGTCCCCTTGATAGACGGCGGAGCCAATGGCGAACAGGGTTTGTTGGAACTGATGCAACCGCTGGCGAATTTCTTCGACGTTGGGCTTGGGTTCATCGAGGACCTCTTGCGGTCGATGCGCCTTTTCGGTCACTTCGAGTTTGAGGCGATCGCTGATCAGGTCGGCGTTATGCTTGAGGGTATCTTCGTAGTTGTAAAACAGGGCATCCGCCTGATTTCGCAGTTCTGCTAGGTTTCGCTGCCATTCATCCTGATCCGAGAACTGCTCGGCTTCTAGGCGCATCTGTTCAATTTCTTCAGCGCTCAGCCCCCCAGTGTTGGTGATTTGAATGCTTTGAGCGCGGCCGGTTCCCTTATCTCGGGCGGAGATGTTGAGAATGCCATTGGCATCAATCTCAAAGCTCACCTCAATTTGAGGGATACCCCGAGGGGCTGGGGGAATGCCCATGAGAATAAATTTGCCCAGGCTTTTATTGTCTCGTGCCATGGCCCGTTCCCCTTGCAGGGCATGGACTTCTACGGAGGTCTGTCCATCGGTGGCGGTTGAGAACATCTGCGATTTGCTGGTGGGCAGAGTTGTATTGCGCTCAATAATTTTTGTGAACACTTCCCCTAAAGTTTCAATCCCCAAGGATAAGGGGGTGACATCGAGGAGTAAGACATCTTGAACTTCTCCCCCCAGGACGCCAGCTTGAATGGCTGCCCCGGTGGCGACGGCTTCATCGGGGTTAACGGAGTAATCCGGTTGCTTGCCTGCGAAGAAGTCACTGATGGCGCGCTGCACCGCTGGGGTTCGGGTGGAGCCACCAATGAGAATTAGACGGTCAATCTCCTCGGTGGTCATATTAGCGTCTTCGAGGGCTTGACTCACTGGCTCAATTGTGCTGTCAACCAGGGGCTTAACCAGTTCTTCAAACTCACTGCGGCTGAGGCGCACATCAATATGTTTGGGGCCGGTTTCATCGGCCGTGATGAATGGTAGGTTGATATGGCTGTCTGTCGTGGAGGAGAGTTCTATCTTGGCCTTTTCGGCGGCTTCCCGCAGCCGCTGCATGGCCATTTTATCGGTAGAGAGGTCAATGCCTTCTGACTCTCGGAAGTTGTCCACTAGCCAAGAGACAATCTCACTGTCGAAGTCATCGCCCCCGAGGTGATTGTTCCCGGCCGTGGCCTT
The DNA here is from genome assembly GCF_009846485.1 of Sodalinema gerasimenkoae IPPAS B-353. Classification (GTDB taxonomy): domain Bacteria; phylum Cyanobacteriota; class Cyanobacteriia; order Cyanobacteriales; family Geitlerinemataceae; genus Sodalinema; species Sodalinema gerasimenkoae. Next base: position 353,590 of record NZ_ML776472.1, on the reverse strand, counting down.
CACCTCAAAAATGCCATCGCCTAATTGTAGAATCGAGACATCGAAGGTTCCCCCTCCAAGGTCAAACACCAAAATAGTAAGTTCTTCATCATGGCGATCGAGTCCATAGGCTAAAGCGGCGGCGGTGGGTTCATTGATAATCCGCAGCACTTCGAGTCCGGCGATCGTCCCGGCATCTTTGGTGGCTTGCCGTTGTCCGTCGGTGAAGTAAGCTGGAACCGTAATCACCGCTTGATAGACCGGTTCTCCGAGATAGGACTCGGCATCCTGTTTCAGTTTTTGTAGAATCGTGGCCGAGATTTCCTGGGGCGTATGATTGCGATCGCGAATCTTGACATCCACGGTGTTATCACGCCCAGGGATGCAGTTGTAGGGAACCCGAGAACGTTCCATCTCGGTGTCTTCCCAACGACGGCCAATAAAGCGTTTAATGCTGTAAATGGTGTTTTCCGCATTGGTAACCGCCTGGCGTTTTGCCAGTTGGCCAATGAGGCGATCGCCTGATTTCGTAAACCCAACCATGCTCGGGGTTGTGCGTCCGCCTTCCGAATTAGGAATGACGACGGGTTTACCGCCTTCTAAGACAGCAACACAACTATTAGTGGTCCCGAGGTCAATACCAATAACTTTTCCCATAACCCATATTCGGGATGTGACGTGAACACCCTAGCGCGTCCTAAGCCAGTCGGCGCCAGGGTTAGACTTCTGTTGCGTTGCACTCGGTTACGAGTCAGAAGCCTCGGTGTCCGATTCTCCTGAGCTTACCACGGGTTCTGCGGCCGTTGCCACCTTAACCATGGCATGACGTAAGACCCGCTCCCCGAGGGTATAGCCTCGCATCAATTCTTCGGTAACGGTTCCATCGGGATAGGCATCGGTGGCCTCACGCATCACCGCGTCATGCAGATTTGGATCAAATTCTTCCCCCTCTGGACGCATGGGAGCGACCCCAAGGCGTTTCAGGCAATCCACCATCTGCTTATAGACACTTTGATAACTCTTATGGATGTTGGTTTCTCCGTCGGTTTGCGGTTTAATCTGAGTCCGCGCCCGCTCGAAGTTATCCACCACCGGCAGAAGTTCTTTCAGGGTGTTACATTTGGCTTGCTCTTCGAGGTCTGCCTTTTCTTTGTGGGTTCGTTTGCGGTAGTTATCAAAGTCGGCCGCTAAACGAGCATATTGCAGGTTTAGGTCTTCGAGTTGAGACTGGGCGGCTTCAGCGGTGGCCTTCAACATGGCGATCGCTGCCTCAGGGGAGTCCGTGGCTTGAGCAGCGGCCGCGGCGGCTTCTGCTTCAATCACCGTCGGATCAATCTCCTCATCCTCTGTAGATTCAGCCTCAGACACCGTCGACTCCTCAACCGGAGCGTCCTCAACGGTCACGGCTTCAGGAACGGTATCAGCAGTGCTATCTACAGGGGCTTCTTCAGTGTCTACGGTGGTTTTGGTGGTCTCCTGTTCGAACTGCTTGTCTTCGTCCATGTCTGACTTTCCCCTTACAAGTTTCTTAGTACAGGCGCTCCGGGTCGAGGGCGCTCGCAAATCACACGATACACCACAATGCTTAGGTCTTAGGAGCCATTTTCAGAAAAATTGGCCGCTCCTAAGGACAGCACTCAGGTTGAGATTAACGCCTCATTTGAGATCCTAGGCCATTTTAACGTTCTCTGTTGTGAACGGCCAGAGGTTCCTCCAAAACAGCGATCGCCCCGCCAGTTCGCCCCACTCCCCGTACTGAAGGACCCTACTGCACCGCGCCAGGTGAGCTACACTGATCAAAGTGGTTGCCTTCGCGCCCTGTTGCCCTCGCCACTGTCCCGACGACGCAACTGCCGATTTTTCTCACCTGCTCGTGTAATACGCCATGACTAACTTCTCCTCCAGTGCCCCCAAAGCTCGGCGTGCCTTGGTGGTTCAAACGAACTTTTCTCCTTTTGGAAACAAACTCGTTCAAGCGGGTCACGTCAGCCCCGATCAGATGAGTCAGGCCCAAGAAGAGAGCCGCCTGTCCGGTCGTCCCTTGATTGAGGCAATTGAAAGCATTACTGGCAAACAACTACCCCCGGAGTTGATCCGCCAGTACAAAAAGCAACAATTGTTTGAGTTAAAGATTCTTTATGGGGTGGAAGCCTTTGATCCCGAAGTTACGGAGTTGCCACCGGGGCAGATCAATAAACTGTTGGAATTTGTCTCGGTTGATAGTTGTCGTCGCTATCGGTTTGTGCCACTAGAACTCAAGGAAAGTGCTGTGGTCGTCGCCATGGTCGACCCGGATAACCTAGAGGCTCAGGACGACCTCAAACGGATTCTACGGGCTAAAAACTACAGCCTGCAACGGCAAGCCATTACTCCGGATGACTATCAATCCCTGATTTCGGTGTACCTGGATGAACAGGTGAAGAAGGAAGCCGAAAGCCAAAAACGGGAACAAGCTGAAAAGAATGCCATTACCGTTGAAGATTTTGCTGAACTGACCGGGGATGATGATGACCTCGAAGAAGCCCCCCCAGAAGCAGCAGACTTGGAAGAAGAGGCTGATGCTGAAGATAAAAGCGTCATCGCCCTGGTCAACAAGATTCTTCGTAAAGCCCTCACGGATGATGTATCAGATATTCACGTTGAACCCCAAGAGGAGTTCCTACGGATTCGGATGCGCAAGGATGGGGTGCTGCATGAACCATTCCCTCGTTTGCCGAAGTTAATTATCCCGGCGATTACGTCTCGCTTCAAGATTATTTCCGATATGGACATCGCCGAACGCCGTCAGGCTCAGGATGGTCGGATCAGGCGTATGTTCCAAGGACGGGCGGTGGACTTCCGTGTTAACGCCCTGCCGACTCGCTATGGCGAGAAAATCGTGTTGCGGATTCTGGATAACTCCTCAACGCAGCTCGGGTTGGATAAGCTGATTTCCGATCCCGAAACCTTGGAAAAAGTGCGGGAGGTAGCTAGTCGTCCCTTTGGTTTGATTTTGGTGACGGGGCCAACGGGGTCTGGTAAATCCACGACACTTTATTCGATTTTAGCTGAACGCAATGATCCCGGAGTCAATATCAGCACGGCGGAGGACCCCATTGAGTATGCCCTGGATGGGATTAGTCAATGTCAGGTGATTCGTGAGAAAAACTTGACCTTTGCCAATATCCTACGGGCATTTCTACGGCAAGACCCGGATATTATTCTGGTGGGTGAGACCCGAGATAAGGAAACGGCAAAAACAGCGATTGAGGCGGCGTTGACGGGTCACTTGGTCTTGACCACCCTACATACCAATGATGCCGCCGGGGCGATCGCCCGTTTGGATGAGATGGGGGTTGAACCGTTCATGATTTCTGGGTCCCTGTTGGGGGTGTTGGCTCAACGTCTGATGCGGCGGGTTTGTTCGGAATGTCGGATTCCCTATACCCCCGATCGCGAGGAGTTGGCCCGCTATGGGATGACGGCGTCGAGCGATGTGGAGGCCACCTTCTATAAGGCCAACACCATCCCCTCGACTGAGCGCCAAGAGTTGCAAGAGCGCGGCGAGCTATGTCCCAAATGTAGTGGGGTTGGTTATAAAGGACGTGTTGGGGTCTATGAGTTCTTACAAACCACAGAAGAACTGGCACTGCTAATTAACGAAAACGCGCCCACGGAACGGATTAAGGAGAAAGCCGTCGAACAGGGCATGACCACTCTGCTGGCTTACAGTCTCAATTTGGTGAAACAGGGAAATACGACCTTTGAGGAAGTTGATCGTGTCACCTTTACAGACTCAGGGTTGGAAGCGGAACTCAAAGCCAAACGCAAGAGTTCGCTGACCTGTAGCAACTGTGGGGCCGGATTAGATCCTGAGTGGATGGATTGTCCCTACTGTATGACCCCCCGTTTCCAGGATTAAACTGGCAACTGTACGCCGTTAAAGGAGCAAAGGAATTACTATGGAATACATGATTGAAGATGTGATGGAGTCCTTGGTTGAACAAGGTGGCTCTGATATGCACATCCAGGCCGGGGCGCCAATCTTTTTCCGCATTAGTGGGAAGCTGACGCCACAGCCACAGTTTGGGGAGTCGTTGGCCCCGGATGAATGCCAACGGCTCATCTTTAGTATGCTCAACAACAACCAACGGAAGGATCTTGAGCAAAACTGGGAACTTGACTGTGCCTATGGGGTCAAGGGACTCTCTCGCTTCCGGGTGAATGTTTATCGGGAACGGGGCTGTTTTGCGGCTTGTTTGCGGGCCCTGGCCTCGGAAATTCCTAATTTCGAGAAGTTAGGGGTTCCTGAGATTTTGCGGGAACTGTCGATGCGGCCTCGGGGCATGGTCTTGGTGACGGGACAAACAGGGTCGGGGAAAACGACGACACTGGCGGCGATTATTGATTTGATTAATCGGACGCGATCGGAGCATATTCTGACGGTGGAAGACCCAATTGAGTATGTATTTCCTAACATTAAGAGCCTGTTTCACCAGCGTCAGAAAGGGGAGGACACAAAAAGTTTTGCTAATGCTTTGAAAGCGGCATTGCGGGAAGATCCAGACATTATTCTGGTGGGAGAAATGCGAGATTTAGAAACCATTTCTCTGGCAATTTCAGCGGCAGAAACGGGTCACTTGGTCTTCGGAACCTTGCACACCAACTCAGCCGCTTCTACCGTTGACCGGATGTTGGATGTGTTTCCGCCGATTCAACAGCCCCAGATTCGTGCCCAGTTGGGGACGGCATTGGTTGGAGTTTGCTCTCAAAACCTGCTCAAAAAGGTAGGGGGTGGACGTTGTGCTGCCCATGAAATCATGGTCAACAGTCCAGCTATTTCGAACTTGATTCGAGAAGGGAAAACCAGCCAGATCTACTCGTCTATTCAAATGGGGAGCAAGATGGGAATGCAAACCATGGAAATGTCCCTCGCTCGTTTGGTGAACGAAGGGAAAGTGACCTACGAGGATGCGATCGGAAAAACCTCGAAAATTGATGAGATGGATCGTTTGATTGATCCTCGTGTTAAGGCCGGTGGGGCCCCCACTCAAGGGAAGGTGAGAGCAAAAGCCCGTTAGGGACTTAGTTGATTGGGAGTACATCTGATGAGTTTTAACCCTCTGTAGGGAACTCTCAAGATGTACTCCGATTGAGCCGGAGACGCGATTCAGATTCAGGGTTGTCTTAAGTCAATGCCAGTATTGGAATTAAAACCATGACAAATGTAGCTAAGGCTGAGTCAAAAGGCTTTGATCTCAGCAATTTAGAAGAAAGTATTTCAGCTGCTATTAGCAGTGTAACTGTTAAAGACAAAGCTGTATTTTCTCGACAGTTTGCCGCCATGTTTAATGCAGGGGTGGGGATGTTGCGCTGCTTGTCAGTGCTAACAGAGCAATGTGGCAATATCAAGTTGAAGCGAGCCTTACGCGCCATCAGCCTTGAGGTGGAGGAGGGTGGCTCTCTTGCCGAAGCCATGCGGAAGCATCCCAATTGTTTCGATAAACTCTATGTCAGTATGGTGGCGGCTGGGGAAGTTGGGGGGGTTCTCGATGAAGTTCTTAATCGTTTGGCGATTCTCCTAGAAAAGAGCGCCAAAATTCAAAACGAGTTGAAATCGGCGATGTCTTATCCGAAAACGGTGGGTGGCATTGCCATTATCATCTTCTTGGGGATGACGATTTTTCTACTCCCTACCTTTACGGGGATTTTTGACCAGTTGGATGCAGAACTCCCGATGTTCACACAAATCATGATGAACGTTAGTTTCTTCTTGCGGGGGCCGTTTCTACCGACTGATGATCCAGAGGCGGACAGTTGGGTGGAGTTGAGAAACTATAACGTTGTTGTTTTTGTTGCCATTATTATCGGGATTGTCTTTGCGATTAAGCAATACTACAAAACTCCCGTTGGCCGCTTTCAAATTGATGGCTTAATGTTGAAAGCTCCGATTTTTGGTGAAATTATTGAAAAGTCGGCGGTGGCAAGTTTCTGTAATGTGTTCGGTACGTTAACCCGTTCAGGGGTGCCAATTTTGAACGCAATGGAGATTGTCCGGGATACGGCAGGGAATGAGGTGATTGCTGAGGCGATTGACTACGCTAAGACCCAAATTTCTGAGGGGGGAAGTATTAGTGAAGCCTTCCGAGAACGGGGTGTCATGCCTGCCTTGGCGGTTCAGATGATGTCTATTGGGGAAGAAACCGGGGAACTCGATAAGATGCTCATGAAAGTGGGTGAGTTTTACGAGGATGAAGTGGAACAGGCGATTAAGGGTCTGACCTCAATGATGGAACCCCTGATGATTGTAGTCATCGGGGGCATGGTGGGATCGATTCTGTTGTCGATGTATCTGCCGATGTTCGCGGTTATGGATGCGATCGGTTAGGTCTCGTTTGATTTTCAACCGGGTTTAGACTTGTCTAACGTTTGCCCGCGTGACGACCCCCACTTTCTTGGAGAAGGTGGGGGTCTTTATCGGTTCACTCGGTTTGAAAGCGATCGATTAACTCCTGTCGGGAGAGTTGTAGGAGTAGGGGCATAATTTCGCTGGAGGGACGCTGGATGAGGAGGTCTAGGAGTTGGCTGAGTTCGTTGTCTAGGGGGCCAAAACGGGCTTGAAGTAGGCTGGCGATCGCCTCTTGTCGTTCTTGTTCCCGCCCCTGTTGAAGTCCTTATTAACTCTCTATCCTCTGGATTAGGGCTGTTGTTGGTTTCTAGGTCGGCTTTGAGGCGATTGAGCAGCATTAGGGCGTTGCGACGAAAGGGATTGTCTGGGGAGAGTTGTCCGAGTTCGTCAATGGCCTGTTGCTAGACTCGACTGGGCGTGGTGGCTAGAGTCTAGTTTATCGCTGTTGGGGACGGTTGGGCTGTATTTCTGTACGTTAATCTATAATGTACAACTTGGAAAAAATTGCGCAGCTTAGATGTTTGGCTTTGCGCCGCCCGCACCGGGGCGGCGAAGCCTTGACCGACCTAGGCAAAAAATTTGGTGCTTTTACCTAAATGGAATGACTTGTTCTTATATTTTTATTGTAGGCTAACGGTTTATGAATGTCAAGGGATTGGGGCAGGAAATTTGGGGGGAAATTGGGGCGGGGTCTGGGGTACAGTGGAGGTGTGGGGGAGGTGGGCGAATGGGGTTTGCGCGGCGTTGGGAGGGAACCCCTCGCATAGGCAATCCAACCATCGCTTCTGGCTCCCGAGGAGGGGGGCATGATACGAGGAGGGAGTGGGGGGAGACGGCGGGGGAGGCTTGGTTGGTTCGGGGGATGCTGGAGTTAGGATATGTTCTGAACAGCGTCTAGGGTAATATCCAAACATTGCGCAATTTGCTCATCACTTAAGCCAATCTCTCGTAATCTGGTAATGGCTTCAACTTTAGCCTGCTGTTTTCCCCTTAAAAATTCTTGGGATTCTTCTTGATGTTTACAAAAATTAAACGAGCTAATAACAGTACCCTTCTCAAAGTCGCCGAAGACATTTAAATTGAAGCTGTCAACAGCACTATGACGTAGAAGGGTTGATTTTAAGTTCGATTTATTCACATCTTCTCCAAAAAAATCTGAAAATAGTTGCCAGAGTTCATAGCCTATGTCCTTGACGTACCCTTCTGTACACTTTAAGTCTTTGGCGATCTCACTGTACTTTTGACGCTGTAACACTCCCTCCACCACTCCAAGCTGCATATCATCTAAATGCTGTCCTGTCTTGCGGTAGACAACGTCATCGGCGAATAGTAGTGCTTCCTGAATATTCATTAAGATCACCTCATGATTTAATGGGTTAACGGCTCAAGCCGCTGATATCCGACTTTGTTCGTCTTTGAATATAACAGATTTTTACAAGTTTGGTATTTTTTGAAATAAATGACTTTATCCGACTTTATTCGACTGTACACCATAAAATCCTTAGAATATACTACCCATCAGTACAATTTAAAACAATCTCGCAAGTCACTTTAGTTTATGATGACAACTGACCTGACCTTGGATAAAAAAGCTCATCCCTTGATGATGCACCTAAGTATTGTGCCAAAAATTGAGATTACTGAAAAAGACTTCAAGTATGATCCAAAGAGTCAAACCTCAAATGTTACGGGTATGAGTGGCTCATGGTGTACTCGTGCTTCTTCAACTTTCAACGCGTGGGGTCCTAATGATGACGACCAACAAGAGGATGATTAGAACTCAGTTTACCAAGCCAGGTTTCTGAATTTTAGTGATATCCCTTCAAGACCTGTTTTTTAGAAATCAGGTCTTGAAGTCATTGTTTAGCTTTTTGTGTTTTAATTATGACTAACTTGTTAATTGTCACATCAGAATCGGACACTCATGCCGATGTTGTTATTAAAGACCTACAAAAAACACGGATAAATCCAATTCGATTAAATTCAGAAAGCTTCATCAAAACCGGTAAATACTTTCATGAGTGGGAAGCTTCTGGCAATAATTACAATACTTTTCTTTGTCTTGAAGAATCTTTGAAAGAAGCTGAAGAAATTGGTGTTATCTGGTGGCGAAAGCCAGATGAGTATGCTGTATTTCCGGAAGTTCACGATGAGTGGGCTATTAAATACTGCCGACAAGAAACAGAATCTTTAATGTATTCCCTTTCTGGTATTTATCCAAAAGCAAAATGGGTGAATCACTACTACAAAATTAGATTTCCCTCCCATCGCATTAATCAAATCCCTATCGCTCAAAAATTGGGAATTACGATTCCACCGACTTTGGTCACGAATTCCTATGAAGCAATTTATGATTTTTTGAATCGCCAGGGAACTTGTATTATTAAACCGATGCGTTATTCTGGTTTTTTGCATGATGGTACACAGTATGGTTGCTATACTCGCCCAATAGATCTAGACACTATCGAAGAGTTTAAAGACAGTATTCGATTAGCACCGGTTTTCTTGCAAAAGCGTATTGCTAAAAAAGCAGAGTATCGTGTGACTTTGATTGGCAAAAAACATTTTGTCTGTCGAATTGACTCTAAGCATATAAATGATGTGGATGTTAACTTAGATTGGCGTACGACTGAACCGGAAAAACTTATTCATGTTCCTGACAACTTGCCCGATGTTTATATTGATAAGTTGTTTAAGATGTTAGATGAACTAGGGTTGAATTTTGGGGCATTTGATGTGATTCAAGATGATGATGATACACTCTACTTTATTGAGTTAAATCCCAATGGCCAATGGTATTGGATTGAAATTCTTACTGGAATGCCAATGGTAAGAGCTATGAGAGAACTCATTGAGGAACTGGCTACTGAATATAGCCTCTCCTGGTCTAGTGAGTTATAACCGCAACGCTCACCAGTCTTTCCCTACATGAATTGAGCTGTACACCATGGATACTAAAAACGCTATATGCCTCTATATAATAAAAAAATATTTATTTTTATATAAGGGGTTTATATTAAATAGTGGAGGAGTAAAACAGTGGAATTCTTGATTTTTCTTATTTTAGTTGTTGTTACATATTACTATTTAAAACACCAATTGCATCAACACACGATTCGGCAAAGAAAACAAAAGAAAGAGTTGGAGGAACAGAATCGGAGGCAAAAAATCCAAAAACATACCTCTCAACTCAAAACCTTTGTCTTAAATAATTATGGTGCTGATGGGGGATATTGGGACTTTAATGTAGAGGAAAGTTACCGAAATGATCCAACCGATGATTTTACGGCTGATGGATGTAATCCAAAATGGAAAGATCGTGATGGTTCGACTTGGAGAATGTGGACAATTTATTCAAGTACATACTCTGAATTAGGGTGGCCAGTTCATGGACCTAAGATAGCCCATCCCGATCGATCCATGGTGAACAAGCTAGACGCTACCATCACAATATTGGATGATATTGATTCTAATGTAAGCATAGAAAAAAAATCTAATGGAAGATGGAATTTCTACATACGGAGGTGCTGGAACGGAGATGACATTCGAGATTATTTCAATTCATGTCGAAGCGACTACAAGGGATATGATACTCCCTATCAAGCTAAACTGGCTGGTCAGAAATTTACCAACAATGCTCTTAAAAGTCTTGGTTATTGAAGGTATTAGCTCGTATTGTTGTAAGTGATTCATAACTTTACTTGTTTCATAACTCAACGATTCCTGGGAAACTGTGAACGCGATCACCCAATCATCAAGTAATGGCGACCACCAAGGATTGCTCCTATGTCTAGCTTTTTGATTTTTTATACAATTTTCTAATACCTTAAAAGTCTGGGACTTGTTGCATAAATACTCCTTGAACAAACTCGCAGCGATCGCCGTCTGAATACAACCCTCACCCTCGCCAGTGTCGGGGTGGCGACCAGTGCGGTGGTGGCTGAACCGCCCCCCAATCGCGATCGCCTAGAGTTTCACGTGACTACGATTATCGGGAGTTTACTCCTAGGGGGATTGATGAGTGTTTTGGCTTGGAAACTCTGTTTTAAGAAGGGTTGAAATGGGGTATTTTGGAGAGGGGGGAAGAGGGGAACCACAGAGGCACAGAGGACACAGAGAGAAGAGCAAGAGGGCGACCACAAGGGTGCGCTACGATGGAGTCAGGAAAGATGACTTAATAAGGTATCTCGCATGATGTTGACGGGAACCGGTTTCGAGGTGAAGGGTTCTGTCCATAGGCTTAAGGCCGCTGCACCCTGTTGGACGAGCATTTCTGTGCCATCGATCGCCCGTAACCCTCTTTCCTGAGCCAGTTGTAAGAGCTTCGTGGGACGGGGGGTATAAATGAGGTCATAGACAATGCTATCACGACCGAGCTGAGCGACATCAGCGGCGGAGAGGGGACTGCGATCGCCATCGACTCCCATCCCGACTGGGGTGGTATTGACCAGCAGATGGGTTTGAGGCAGTAATTCTGGTAAACTCTCCCAAAGATGGGGGGTTAGCTGGACTCCAAGACTCGAAGCCTGCCAACTCTCGGCAAAGCGAGTCAGGTTTTGCTCATCGCGTCCGACAACCCGAATGGCCCCACAGCCGAGTTGCGTCAGTCCTGCGACCACCGCTCGGGCTGCGCCACCATTACCTAAGATAACAGCGGTGCGATCGCCCCAGTTGGAAATCTCCCGCAACGGTGCGATAAACCCCGCCACATCGGTATTGGTTCCCCACCAGCCGCCATCGCGATAGAGGACTGTATTCACCGCACCCACCGCCTGGGCCACCTCCGTTTGTTGCGCTAGATAGGGGACAATAGCCTGCTTATGGGGAATCGTCACATTAAAGCCTACCACCCCAATAGCCTCAAAGCCCAATAGCGCCGCCTCAATGCCCTGTGACGCCACGGGAAAGGGCAAATAAATAAAATCTAACTCCATCTCCGTTAACGCCGCGTTCTGCATGGCTGGGGAGAGGGAATGCTCGACGGGATTGCCGATAATCCCGAGTAGTTTCGTGTGACCGGTTACCATAACAAGATCTCAACCTTCTGCTTTAAGATTGTGCCGTACTCTCGCAATGGAGACCAGCAAAACGCCCATGGCCCAAGAAATTGAACGTAAGTTTTTAGTCAAGGATGACTCCTGGCGATCGCCCAATCCGGGACTTCTCTACCGCCAAGGCTATCTCACCCGCCAACCGGATTTAGCGATTCGGGTTCGTCTTGGGGGCGATCGGGCCTGGCTTACCCTGAAAGGAGCAACCGTTGGGGTATCCCGACTAGAGTATGAGTATTCGATTCCCCTCGGGGAGGCCCAGGAGATGCTAGACAACCTCTGCGAAACACCTATCATTGAGAAACGGCGGTATCAGGTGATGTATGAGGGACTTACCTGGGAAATTGATGAGTTTTTTGGGGAGAATCAGGGGTTAATCGTGGCGGAAGTGGAACTTGAAGCGGAGGAACAGGCGTTTACCCCTCCCCCCTGGTTAGGAATGGAAGTCTCAGACGATCCTCGGTATTACAACGCCAACCTTGTAAATTATCCCTATTCTCAGTGGGACGAGTCCAAAGGTTGAGGGGAGTTCTGGGGGGAGTTCAGAGAACGGCGATAGCGGCGATAATTGCGACGACGGAAGCGGCCAATGGACATATTCAACTGTGCGCCAAGCAAAATCGCCAACGCACTCAATTTGAGCCAGAGTAACAGAACGATCGCCGCCCCGACTGCCCCATAATAGAGGTTATAGCTGCCAAAAGAGGCTACGTAGAGACGAAACAGATTAGAGACCGCGGCCCAGAGGACGGTGGCGGCAATGGCCCCAGGGATGACTGGGGTTCCCCGTTTCCAGATACTGGGGCCATGGCGATAGATAAAGGCGAAGGCGAAGGCCACTAGGATTAAGGCCAAGGGAAAGGTAAGTTGATACCAGGCGGACATGAGTTCTGATTCATACTCCCCAACCTGGCCCACCAGGAATTTAACAATCAGGTCACTGATAATAATCAGAATTGACGCAACCGCTAACATCAGCATTGAACCGATGGTAAGGGCGAGGGAAACCAGTTTAGCCTTCCAAAAGGGACGAGTTTTGTTTTTGGGAACCCGGTAGATGCGATCGAGGGCGTTCATAATTGAACTCAGGGCCGCCGAGGCAATCCATAAAGCCGCCGCAAAACTCAGGGAAAACAGGCCATCCCCTTTGGGAAGTTCCAGTTGGCCGATGAAGCCATCCAGAATATTCTGAACTTCCTCCGGGGGAAGCATTTTCAGATTTTCAGTAATTAAATCCAGAACTGCTCGTTCGGGGAGAACTTGGCCCAAAATTGCCAGGGCGGCCATAATCGCCGGGAACATGGCCAACATGGCATTAAACGCCACTTCCGAGGAGAGTCCGACTAACCGTTGGCGGCCTACGCCGGCGCAGGTATCGCGGAGGACATCAAACCAATGGGTTTTGAGAAAACGAACGGAGCGCCGGAAAAACATAGGATAGGTTTAAGAGCAAGAGGAGATAAGAGAGAATGGGTAGACCCCTACCCGGCTGGGTTTCAATCCCACTCTAGTTTATCCTGGCGATTGTTTCGTGAGGAGATCAGGACAAGGGCCCGATAACTAGAAAGGGTAAACTAGGGAAAGTTCCTGGTGTTCTATGCCCCTGTCTCGTCTACTGACTCTCATTGTTGGGGTCATTGTCATTTTGGCAATGACCATTTGGTTGATCACGTCGTTAAATTGGCTGTATGGTCAAATCGCGTGGTCTGCTAGTCCGTTTTTAGCCAATCTCTTGTTGCTGCTGCTGATTGTTCTGTTAGCGGTGTTGATTGGGGGACTGGTGTACTATTTGCGGCTGTTGTGGATGCCGTCTGCGTCGGGGAGTCGCTCGGTTCGTCCGCCGGTGAGGATTCCTGACAATAAGAGTGATGCGGCGTCGGTGAATCTCAAGGCGGTGCGATCGCAGGTTGACCAAATCCAGGATGAAGTGGCGCGACAGGCCTTGAGGGCGCGATCGCAGGCCATTGAGTCCAATCTCTCCCAGGGTAACTTACAGGTGGTGGTCTTCGGAACCGGGTCAGCGGGGAAATCCTCGGTGGTCAATGCTATTTTAGGTCGGGTCGTGGGGCGAGTCAGTGCGCCGATGGGAACGACGACGGTGGGAGAAACCTATACTCTCAATTTGCCGGGATTGGAACGAGAGATTCTGATTACCGATACTCCCGGAATCTTGGAATCGGGCATCGAGGGCAATGAACGGGGGGAAGTGGCCCGCCAATGGGCCACGGAAGCAGATTTGTTGTTATTTGTGGTGGACAATGACCTCCGCCAGTCGGAATATGAACCCTTGCAAGTCCTCGCGGAGATTGGCAAGCGTTCAATTGTGGCCTTCAATAAGGCGGATTTATATGCTGAGGGAGATCGCGAGGTGATTTTAGCCCGACTGCGGGCCCGATTACGGGGAATTGTTCCCCCCAGTGATATTGTAGCCATTTCCGCCAATCCTCCGGTGGTGCGTCTTGTGACTGGGGAAGCCTTCACCCCTGATCCTGAGATTATGCCCTTGATTCGGCGAATTGTGGCGGTGTTACGGGCTGAGGGGGAAGATTTGCTGGCGGACAATATCTTGCTGCAATCGCAACGGTTGGGGGATGAGGCCCGCCGTCTGTTGGATGGACAACGACGCCGTCAAGCCATGAAGATTGTTGATCGCTATCAATGGATTGGCGCGGGTGCGATCGCCATTACGCCCCTTCCTGGGGTCGATTTATTAGCCACCGCCGCCGTGAATGCGCAAATGGTGGTGGAGTTGGGCAAAGTCTATGGCTGTGAGTTGAACTTAGAACGGGGACGAGAATTAGCCCTGTCTCTGGGCAAAACCCTCGCCAGTTTAGGAATCGTCAAAGGGGTGGTGCAACTCGTAGCGACGGGGTTGCAATTTAATGTCGGCACTTTAGTCATTGGCAAAGCCATTCAGGGGGTGAGTGCCGCCTATCTGACTCGTATTGCAGGTAAAAGTTTTATTGAGTATTTCCGCCAAGATGGAGATTGGGGAGATGGAGGCATTACGGAAGTCGTTCAGCGGCAGTTTGAGCTCACACAGAAAGAAGAATTTGTCAAGGCTTTTATTAAAGATGCCGTAGCCCGAGTTGTCGAACCCTTGCAACTGCAACATAATAACGCCCCCTCCCCGCCGAAGGAACCCCTCTGGCAGCCGAAGGATATCCCCGCTAATCCCATCCCGGCCCCGTCACCGCCGCCGAAGGAGGATTGGGGGTCTCCCCCTCCTGTGGATGATGGCTGGTAAGGAAGCCGCCCCGATGTATCTCTACATGGGCGAGTCTCCCGAACTCATCTCGGGCGCCGGTTCAATAATCTCCTTGATTTTTGCCGCCAACACCTGAACGTTGGGTTCTTGCAACATGAGTAAGTGATCCCCGGGGATATCATAAATATCCAAACCTCCCACCGCAAGATCTCGCCAGCCATAGTCAGGGTCAATTTCAGTCCCCACTTCGGCTTTGCGATCTTTGGCTCGAAATAGGGTCACTTTCCCGTGATAGGGTTGGGGAAAGTGTTGTTTTTTCAATTGAATGTTCTTCTCTCGGGAAGCGACAGTTTGTAAAGTTTCAGGCATGGGTTGGCCAAAGCGTTGATAGATTTTTGCCAATCGGGCCTTGTTGCGATAGCGAATACGTCCAAGCCGAGCCTTGAGTTTACGGGTAATATAGTGAACCCCTTCTTCTTGAAGTTTCTGCCAATGTCCCGAGACTCGGGAGGTGGCGGGAAGATGTTTAACACCCGTACGGGCTGTGGTGTCAATTAATCCTAACAGAGCCACCTCTTGGCCCTGTGCCTGTAATTGTTGCGCCATTTCAAAGGCAACACGTCCTCCAAAGGAAACCCCGAGAAGGTAGTAGGGCCCTTGAGGTTGGAGGGTTTGCAGATCGCGGATATACAATCGCGATAGTTCTTTGACATCGTTAGCTTCGTCAGCCTTCTCATCTTTAGGATTAAATGAGAGTCCGTAGATGGGCTGATGTGGACCCAACTGCTTAACTAAGGGACGGTAATACTTCATCCCCCGGCCCAAAACATGAATGCCAAAAATGGGGGGATGTTCGCCTTCAGATTGGATGCTGATAATGGAAGACCCGGCAAGGGTAGTCGTATCTTGTTCAAGGAGGGTGATGAGACCCGCAATGGTGGGCGATCGCAGTAAGGCGGCTAAAGGAACCTCTTGCTTTAAGGAGTCTTCTAAGGCACGACATAACTGAACAGCCAGCAGAGAATGTCCTCCCAATTCAAAAAAGTTATCCGTGACCCCCACTTCCCCACAGCCTAAGACTTGCTGCCAAACCTCAGCAATTTGTGCTTCTTTAGCGGTTCGGGGTAAAACGCGATCGCGCTGAATATCCCGAGGATCGGGGAGAGATTTGCGATCAACTTTGCCGTTTATATTGCGGGGTAAGGCTTGCAACTGCACAAAAGAAGAGGGAATCATGTAGTCGGGGAGTTGTTGCAAGAGAAACTCGCGTAATTGACCCGGTTCTAAGGGCTGTTTAGCGACGGTATATGCACAGAGGTACTTATTTCCTCTGGGGTCATCCCGATCCACCACCACCACATCGTTAATCTGCGGATGAGACCGCAACAGGTTTTCAATTTCTCCTAATTCAATGCGAACACCGCGAATTTTAACTTGAAAGTCTTTCCGTCCTAAGAAAAGTAGGTTACCATCATCGAGTAATTTTCCTAAATCCCCTGTTTTATAGACAATATCCTCTGGCTCCTGAGTGAGGGGATTTGGCACAAAAACCGCATCGGTTAGCTCAGGCTGCTGATAATAGCCGAGAGTCCGATAATCGGTTTTGACAAAGATTTCCCCTTCGCTGCCAATGGGACAGGGTTGGTTCTGGCCATCGACAAGCAGTAGGCTGGCACCGGGAATGGGTTGGCCGACGGGAATGGAGGAGCGTTCTCCGTCTTCGGGGCTGACAAAGTAGTAAAACTTGGTCATGGTAGTTTCTGATGCCCCGTAAAGGTTCACCAGTTGCACACGATCGCCGAAAATGGTCATCCATTGCTTGACATCGGCGGGGAGTAGGGGTTCTCCCGCCATGAGGATATACCGTAACCCTGGAAAGTTCTCGGATGTCAGGCCGGCGTTGAGGAGGGCCCGAAATACGGAGGGGACACAATGGATCAACTCCACCTTCTGTTCATCGAGCCAATGAACTAACTGACGAGTATCCAGCAGGGTTTCTTTTCCGGAGGGGACACAGAGGGTTCCCCCGCAACAGAGGGGTACAAAAATATCCCGGAGAAAGGCGTCAAAGGAGGGAATCACCAGTTGACTACTGCGGATTCTCTGTAACTTCAGGGCATTGATTTCCCAATCAATAAAGTGGGCGATCGCCTTTAGACGGCCGGCAATTCCTTTGGGTTTACCTGTTGACCCCGAGGTGAAGTAGATGTAACAGATGGCATCTAGGTCCACCTGCCGCTGAGGAGCGCTGATATCTGACTCTTGCTGCTCCTCCTGTAATACTTGGAACGGTTCAGTGTTAATTGAAACAGTCGGCCCCGAGTCCAAAATCATTAGATGCTTGCCTTGCGTCACTGTCCGAGGGAGTTGTTGCAGGTGAGGCAATAAGGAGGCTTGGGTGAGCCAAAATTGAGGCTCGATACTTTCGGAGATCGCCTGCAAACGACCTAAGGGGGTTTCTGGGGTCAGGGGGACAAACACTGCCCCCGCCTTCAGGGTGGCTAAAATAGCTATCACCACCTTGATGCTGTCGTCAGCGAAAATGACCACAATCGTTCCCTCACCCGCTCCTCGACGGATAAGTACATTAGCAAGATGGTTGGATTGTTGCTCTAGTTCTTGGTAAGAAATCCAGTCATTTGCTCGGCTGATCGCCACTTTTTTTGGGTGCTGTTGGGCGATGGCTGAAAACCAATCCTGAATTCGTGCATATTCCATAACCTTATACCTCAACAACCTGCTGCTTAAAGAGCTTCTTCGCTGCCAAATCTTCCGCAATCACGATGAGTGGATCAACAGAACTATAGGAAGTGTGATGACTACTAAAGTACTTAGAAAATAGATGAATCTCAGTACAGCCGGCGATAAATGACTCAACTCCATACTTATCCAAGAGTTTTTCAAATACGGGAACCAGATCTTCGAGATTGTAGTTTTGTTTGATTTGGTATATCACTTCATGAATTTTGTCAACATCGTCTCCCTGAGGCAGAACCACATAGTCTTGTGCTTGCTTCCAAAGTGGGTGCTTTTCAAAAATTTCTAGACGTCGGGTTCCTTTCGTACAAACTAGAAGATGCTTTTTTTGGGTTTCAATGACCCGATTTAGGGTCACATCAATCAGAGAAATCAATCTATCTTTGAGATGAGAGGGATATTTCTCAAAAAGATGATGAGACGTAATGCAGCAAATGACAATCTTAGCAACTCCAAACTCAGTCATTTGCTCTAAAGAGCGAATGAGCTGGTTCAGCAGTTCCTCTTCCTCTTGAGCCAATAATGATTGAGTTCGATCTGGGAAGGTTGGATCTGAATAGAGCAACGCAATTGGCGAATCTTGTTCTCGTTCGCCTAGGGTGTATTCATAAATAGTTTTCATAAACTCCGCCGATGCTAGAGGACCGATCCCTCCTAAAACACCGAGAATATTCCGCTGATATTGCGACATGTTACCCCATCTCCCAACAATAATTTTAATATCTCTCAAGTTGCGCTCATTGTAGCACAAGCTTTTGAGATTGCCAGGTTCTGAGTTGAAAAAACCGTCGCACTTTGTAAGGTTTTTTTAAAGTTTTTTTAAAGTTTTTTTAAAGTTCCTTAGGCTTCGGGATAATGACACCCGATAATCATTGGGTAACCAGCGAAATCCATCCATAATACGGTCAATTATTTCCTTATCATAAGGAAGTTTGGCTAATTTATCAGGCAACGAGAGCCGAATCGTTTGCTTAGAACTCGTTGAAGATTGCAGGGCGGTAAAGGCCGCTTCCAGATTCTTCCAGCCCTGTTCAAACTGGCAAGGACGGATATGGGGATTAGTGTTGATTTCCCAAACTTGCAGCACTCCATCTAGCAAACTGTAGTCAATGCGACCATATTGAATATCCGCCAGTTCAAAAATTTCACGTAGTTGCTCTTCGTGAGGGTTTGTTTCAACGTATATTTTTTCTTCTTCAGCATGGCAGCTATCATAAAGTTTTCCTCCTTTGATCATCCAACTGTTATGGAATAAGACATGGAACGGAATAATGCGATCGCCCACCTTAAAGGCTGAGTATTTCCGAAACACTCCCTGACTATCCCGAGTATCGCAAAACTCAGTCATCACACAGTCATCTCGATAGTCCCCATTGACCTTCATCATCTCCAAAGCTTGCTCTAATTCATGAGCATCCTTTAATAAGCCTGTTGTGTTGCCGCGATGGTCATTTTCCCCCCGTAAAAATACGGGAAAACGACTCGGAACTCGACATTCCGTTAGACGATAGATATTAAATTTATTGATGCTGCGCTCATACAGAGAACGTAATAGTTCATAGCGACGTAAAGAGCGCGTTGGGTGATTTAAAACTAAGCTTCCACTGCTCGACTGTTTAATATCTTCCCAAATCCAGGAAACATACTGTGCTTGCTCCGGAGAAAGACGCTCGATATCTGAAAAAATATAGACTCCAGCCGGCAAACGCTTTTTCGTTTTTAGCTCTTCATAATAGATGGGGGTAACATCACGAGCAAAACACGATCCTTTTCCTTCTAAGTAAAGATTGATCGTTTGGGAGTACTCACGAGTCACTAAATAATAAATCATACTCTCTCTATTCTAAAGTCTAGGGGTCAATTGGCGTCGTAAACTAAACCTTAGCAATCGCCAAGGAACGCGACTGTTTTTAAATGTGTTACGCCTTAAAAAGTTGCCTTTAAGTAACCGTGCAATTCCCTTGGCTCTCGCCTTGAGTCGTATACCTAAGGGATTATAATTTTGATGGTAGAGAGGAGTGAACGCCATCTCTCCCCAAAGAACATCAGCTTGGTGCCCTGGACTTAAGCCATTTTGACGATGTTCAGGGTTGGGAATCCCGCCATGTTCGCCATAGTTGCGGAAGGGGATAAAGTTTTTAAAGTTGTGTGATCGCAGCACCGTATCAATCTGTGAATCCCATGTCGAATAGACCTTTCCATCAGTCTCCTGACCTATTTTGTCAGCAAACTCCGTCAAACAACTCGCCGCTTTAGGACTTAAAATATAGGCAACTGCTGAGGTTGAAAACCCTTGAGCATATCCCTCCTCAGACACCCAATAGACTTGAGGTGCACAGGTATAAATCCAAGAAATCCCAAATTTTTCGCTATCCTTTGGGAAAGGAAGTGGTAATTTGCCAAAGTCCTTCACAGGCACAAAATCAGCTTCGATAATTAAGTTTAGCTTTTGACTCTCAGCCGCTTTCTCCCAAGCTCGACAATGATTAAGAAGACAGCGGTAACTGGGGGAAAAGTCTTGATACTCCGGCCGATTCTCTTGCCGCACCACCTCACAATCAAAGCCCTCTTGCTGCAAATAAGCCTCTAACTGATCCGTCGTTTCCTTATAAGCAATAATAAACACCTTGTTGAGACTATTAACTAAAGTGTTCATACCCGTTATCCCTACATTATCGTAATTTTTTTAACTGCAACCCGCCGCCACTAGAATCGTCCTGTTTGCCAGTCTTAGAAGAGGGAGTGTTAACCCTGAGTCCAGAAAACTGAGACTGAGTTGAGAGGCCTAGCCACCCAAGTTAGGAGGTCTTAAAAGCAAAAACATACTCACAAAGTTAACCATTGATTCGCAGAACCTATCCCAGGTTAGCATTGGAGTCCAGAAATGTCACTCTTGACGATCCCCAATCTCGACGGTAAGCCCAGCAAAAATTGCGTTAGGCTGAAAGACAGAACACTTGAACGAAATTGATATGCGACTACTACACACGATGCTACGGGTTGGCAACTTGGAGGAGTCTCTCAAGTTCTACTGCGATGTCTTGGGAATGAAACTCTTACGCCAGAAAGACTATCCTGGTGGTGAGTTTACCCTCGCTTTCGTGGGCTATGGCGATGAAGCCGATCATAGTGTGATTGAGCTGACCTATAACTGGGGTGTCGACAGCTATGAGATTGGCGATGGCTATGGCCATATTGCCCTGGGGGTGGATGATATCTACCAAACCTGTGACGCCATCAAACAACGGGGTGGTAAGGTCGTTCGTGAGCCGGGCCCGATGAAACATGGCTCGACGGTGATTGCTTTCGTTGAAGACCCCACTGGCTATAAAATTGAGCTGATCCAACTGGGAACCCAGGGGTCTGCGAAGGATTCCAAAGAAATGGCAGGGCAGTCGGCCTAGAAAACACTCTCCAACGTCAAAAAGCCGCTAATCTCAAAGACTAGCGGCTTTTTAGAGGGCGGACGATGGGACTCGAACCCACGAGTGGTGGAACCACAATCCACTGCCTTAACCTCTTGGCTACGCCCGCCATGTTTTTTCGGCTTAACCATTATAACAAATCTGACGGGGAGCGCAAGAGAGGAGACAAACTTTTTTCAGCCCTTGATGTCCCTCCTCACTAAGAGGCGTTCAGAGGCTCCCCATTGAATGTCTCCCCCCTCAAAAGCGACAGGCTTGTTCTGGCTCAATGGGACAGGTGGAGGACTCCAGGGGGTTATTCATCAGGGTCAGGCGATTGAGCGTTTCCAAACTCCTCAGAGGACTGACATCGGCAATTTGATTGTCCTCTAAAAACAAGGCACTCAGACGCGTTAGCTCCCCTAAGGGCGTGACATCGCGAATCTGGTTGCGGCCGAGAAACAACTCTCGCATATTTAACATGGCGGCTAACGGAGTTAGATCCTGAATTTGGTTGCCACTTAAATCCAGTTCATATAAATCCTTCAACGCTGTAAACGGAGAGACATCTGTAATCTGATTGTCACTCAGGGCAACCCACTCTAATCGGTCTAACCCCGTCAGAGGATTCACATCCTGGACTCGGTTGCGGCTGAGATCAACCCCCTGGAGGGTGGAGAGGTTAGCAAGGGGCGATAAATCCTCGATCTGGTTCCCTTCCAAAAATAAAGAGGTCACCAGGGGAAAATTTTCGAGCGGGCTTAAGTCATTAATCTCATTATCCCGAGCCGTCAAGATGGTAAGCGTCTGATTGTCGGACAAGGGAGACAGATCAGAAATTTGATTACCATCTAGGTTCAGTTGTTGTAACTCCAAATCCCGTAGAGGCGAAATATCTCGAATCTGATTTCTGGAGACGAGTAAAATTTGTAAGCGGCTCAAATCCGCCAACGGGGAAATATCGGCGATCGCATTGATGCTGAGATCCAAACGAGTCAGGTGAGCGAGACTCCGCAGCGGCGAGAGATCCGATAGCTCTTGCACACTCAAGTTGAGGTCGTTGGTTTTCGCTAGCACCCGAGCCGCCAGGGTACAATCCTCCGTCTCAGCCAGGCCCAACAGAGCATTGAGAGTCTGTTGAGCCTCACGGTCAAGTTCTCGTGACTCACATAAAGCCTCAAACGCCTCCCTAGACTCTTCTGGGGACTGAGCCAGGAGGTTTTGAGGAGTGAAAACAAGGGCAACCGCCCCTAACAGGACGCCCAACCGAGATAGAACCGAGAATGCCATCATGACGTTATGTAAATCGGGAATAGTGAACTGTCGGCGGGTTACCTTAATCTTTCAATCGCTGGTAGAGGCTTTCTGCCAGATCGAGAATATTCAGTAACTGTTGCCATTCGGCGGCATCCGCTTTGGGACTATGGCGGCGATGGTGTCGCAAGGACTGTTTTAACTGACTGAGTAACTGTCCCGGTTGGGGGAGATCCTCTTTAGCGGGGTCAGGCTCCGTTTGCACCTTTCCCGAGCCTGGGGGGGCGGCTTGGGGGTGAAAATCTTTTGCGGTTGGGTGTTCTAAGAGCTGTTGGGCCCGCCCCGATAGACTGAGGCTACGGGCGGAGAGATTATCTGGAAGTTGAGGGGAATCCGAAAGATACACTTGAGCCAGTTCTAGGAATAACGTCCGTATATCCGCCGTCCAGGCTAATTCCTGAACTTGCGACCACTGAGACTCCGCCAAACCGCGATCGCGTGCCGAGTTCAGGAGTTGAGTGGCTGTCTCCGCCGTCGGACGAACCTTTTGAGCCAGATGCATCGGCAATTTAGGAGTATCGCCCAAACAAGAGCGGGCTAATTCAAGCAGGAGTTGTCTGACTTGTTCAACCCACTCATACTCTGAGGGCTGCCAGTTTAAATTGGTCATGTCACGCACAGTTTACGGATTTACCTACAACGTTACCTAGCTAGACACAAATTAAGAAACGACTCAAGACCTGCGATCGCCCCTTAGCCTATCTAACAAACCGCTGCCTCAACAGCATACAACGCCGTCTCCACAGTTCCGGGATAGCATTACGATTACTTATCTGTAAGCTTCCAGACGCCATCCCAATCCTCACTCGGCGGTTGTTGTTCAAACAACATACACCGTTCCACATGAAGTTTTGCAGCCTTGTTCTTGCTATCCAAGGCTAACACCTGTTCAAACGCCTCACGAGCCTGGTGGAACGACTGCTTGGACTTCGCTTGATAGGGAGGACGAGCTAACTCCACCAGTTTCTGAAGTCGGGCCACAGACAGTTCTGCCGCCTCTTCCTCTAGCATCTGTCGCACCTCCGGGACGCCAGTAAATTGCTTCACCTTCGCCAGCCACAGCTTCTTACGAACCCGAGGGGTAATCTGTTTGAGCTTAAAGGGCAGCAAACGGTGCATATCAGCATCCGATAACTCATCCAGATTCTCCGTCACCAACAGACGTTTAAGAGTGTCCTCCCCTAACACCTGTAGTAACTCCGGACGAGGCAAGGTACCCAACAGATCCCGTAACAGTTTATCTCCATCAAAGGAGACCTCTGTCACAGCCTCCTCCGGCAACTCCTCCAACTGCTCAAGTAACGGCATCATCTCCTCCATCGACAGCTTCTCTAAGGCCGGTTGCAGATAACAGCGTCGACCTTCATGGTAAAGGTCGATAATTTGCTGCTGAACCTCAGAAATGGGGCGAGCCAAGTCCCCTTCCCGAATGCCGACTAACTCATAAATCTTCACGGGCCGAGTTTTTCCCTTCACGGTAATGAAGTCCAACTCCCGAACCACAATCCGATCAGCATTGGGTAAATAGGTTTGCTCACTAATCACCAAATCCACCCCATACTGTTTACTGGTTCCCTCCAAGCGAGAGGCCAGGTTCACCCCATCACCAATGGAGGTCAGTTCCATCCGTTTACTAGAGCCGATGTTCCCACTCACCACACTATCCGAATGCACCCCGATCCCGATTTGAATGGCTAACTTGCCTTCATCAATTCGTTTTTGGTTAAACTCCTCCAAGCGGTAGCGCATCAATATCGAGGACTGAATGGCGCACCACTCACAATTTTCTAACGGGGCCGGAGACCCAAACACCGCCATCAGGGCATCGCCGATGTACTTATCCAGGGTTCCCCCATATTGGAAGACCGCATCCACCATTTCCTCGAAGTATTCATTGAGCATCAATACCACTTCTTCGGGCTGCAATTTCTCCGTTAAGGTGGTGTAACTGCGGATATCCGAGAAGAGGACTGAGACATGTTTACGCTTGCCACCTAACCCCGTATCACCGCTAGCCAGAAGAGCTTCAGCAACTTCAGGAGTCATATACTTGTACATCAAGTTCTTGACTTCCATCTCATCGCTGATGTCTTCTAGAACCACTAAAGCGCCATTGACCTTTGTAGAATCAGTCACATCCGACATGGAGTTGATGGTTAAGTTCACACTTTGTCCGGTAACTGCCGTGTCAATTTCCAAGATTTGGTTGGGATAGTATTGTTGACGGTCTTTATCTTCTCTCGGATGGAGGGCGGCTTCAAACCAGTCAGAAAACTTCCCTTCTCGCAGGGTAATCATTTGCTTGAGATTCAACCCTTCGATCGCCACCTCCTCACTAAAGCCTAGTAACACCTTGGCACATTCATTGGCGGCGACAATTTCTCCTTCGCGATCGGTCGAAATGACACCATTCGTCAAGCTGCGGAGAATATCCTTTTGCCGTTGTTCTTGTTGCTTAACCGTCTCGAACAGTTTGGCATTTTGAAGGGCAACCCCAGCCTGAATATTGAAGGCCTGCATGAATTCTTGATCCGTGCGGTTGAAGCTGGCTTTCCACTGTTCTGGGGCTTGGGGCCAACTCTCCGGGTCATAGTCTGGATATTCCCCTTGTTTTTTCTTGTTAATGAGCTGGGTTACCCCAATGAGTTCATCATCGGAATTAAACACCGGCATACAGAGCATACTACAGGTGCGATAGCGGGTTTTTTGGTCAGTTTTTTGTGAGGTTTCCGATCGCGGATCATCATAGAGATCAAAGGGAATTAACAAGGGTTCCCCTGACTCCGCCACCATCCCCGCAAAACCAGCATTGCGAGGAATCCGGAGTTCCCCCACCCCAGGAATTTTCGTCCAAAGTTCTCCTTTTTCTTCATCAATCAGCCAGAGTGTCGAGCGATCGGCATTCATGAGTCCCTTGGCTTCACTCATGACTCGATTCAGAGTATCCTCAAGATCCAAACTACTCTTACTCAGGGAGTTAACCGCACTCATTAAGGCGGAGGCTGCCCGTTGTTTTTGCGTCGCGGCGTAGAAAGATTTGGAGGACTCCAGAATCAGACGAATCGACGGAGCAAATTCCCGAAACACCTGTTCGTCTTCCGCCGTAAATCCCACCGGATCGATTTTCTCCTCCAGAGGCGTTTCTGGATAATCGAGATCCGGCTGAATTTTGTTAATCAGTTGCACCACTGCCACCAAGTCCTGGGTCTCCTCATTGAGCAGGGGCATGGTTAACATGGTGTAAGTTCGATAGTTATTCTTCTTATCGAACTTTTTGGCGGTTTCCGATCGCGGATCGTCGTAGAAATCGTAGGGGATATTGACGACTTTCTTGCCCGTCGCCGCTTCCCCGGCAATCCCGGCTGTGGCCGGGAATCGAATTTCTAAGGCATTTCCTTTTTCATCCTTGGCGATCAGGGTAAACAGTTCATTTTTCTCCTCATCCAACAGGAAAATTGTGGTGCGATCGGCGTGTAACAGTTCCCCAGTTTTCAGGGCGATGGATCGCAACATCTCATCCAAGATGGCATCAAACCCCTGACTATCGAGCAAACTATCGAGCATCCCTAGGGTTTGATTCACCACCCGTAGTTTGTCTTCAACCCCCCGCACCACATCGGTGAATTTATCTCGGTTCAACGGCGCAAGAAAGGCGCCAAAACTTCCCTTCGTGGTTGTTAAGGCACCGCTACTGCTGTTGGGGGAGTCCTGATGGCGAGAGACGTCATCACGGTCATGTTGACCATGAGGCGTGACATCGATCGTCGCGTCGGTTTGAGAGACGGAAGTGTTAGGAGATGCTGATGTCATAACTCTTTGGGTGACGCTGATACTCGACTAAGTGAGGCAACTGTCCGCACAGATGCAGGTTAAGACTGGGCAACGGAGAGCATGGAGGAATGCGATAGAAAGGGCATTGGAGATAGCCGATTGTAGCTTATCACCAGTGTACCCTTCTCTGGCTTTAGCGGCAGGAGAGCTGATTGACATCAGCTGCACTTGGAACTGCACTTAGAGCAATGGGGGGTCACTGGCATTTGCTAGTTATTATCGGCTAGGTTTGACCGCTCGTGGTACTGATCGTCACATTTTTGCCAAAGATTTTCTCATGGGAGGAAATTTGGGACCCGCTTCAGGGGCGAGATGGGGTTGGGGTCGAGGGTCGGTTTAACTCCTGTCGTAGCCGCTCCGCTCGGCTCAGGAGGGAATCAGCAAAGGCGTTGGCCGCTTCTTGGGTGGCGCTGGAGTCACACTCATCTTGATGCTGACCACTCACCAGTTGGGCCAGTTCTTGGCGACGCTGGTTATGATCGAGCGATCGCACTTCAATACGAGTTCGCGCCGTCTCTCCCTGCTGGGTGGCCTGTTTAACCACGCGAAAGTGGTGGTCCGCCATGGCCGCTACGAGGGGTTGATGGGTGACACAGAGGACTTGGTGGTGACAACTGAGGCGATAGAGGGTTTCGGCGATGGTACTGGCCACGCGCCCGGAGACTCCCACATCAATCTCGTCAAAAATGAGTGTTCCCACGGGGTCTACTTCACTAAAACAGGCTTTCAGGGCCAACAGAAAGCGACTCATTTCTCCCCCCGAGGCAATCTCTCCTAGGGGTTCTAAGGGTTCACCCGGGTTGGCACTGAATAAAAAGCGCACGCGATCGCTCCCCCAACGTGTAGCCTCGATGGGAGATAACTCCACCTGAAATTTGAGATTATCCATGGCCAGAGGCTGTAAGGCCGCAATTAAACGCCCTTCGAGGAGGTGGGCCGCTTGCTGCCGTTGTTGCCGTAGTTCCTGACACCGTTGGTTCAGATGTTGCCGTTTCGCCTGACAGTCTCGCTCCAGGCTCTCTCGCCGTTGATCCCCATCATCGAGGTCATCGAGTTGCTGCTGTAGGGTCTCCAGTCGTTGGATGGCATCCTTGAGGGTGGGGCCATAGTTGCGGCAAATTTTCTTGAGTTGCTGTCGGCGAGCCTCAACCTCCTGTAAACGCGCTGGATCAGTATCTAACTCATCCCCATAGCGATTGATTTGTTCCCCGGCTTCTTGAACTCGGACTAGGGCCTCATTGACCAACGTCAGCAGAGGGGTTAGCCCTTTGTCATAACTCACCATCTCCTGTAACAGACTCTCCGCTCGTCCTAGGCGATCAGCGGCGGCGGTTTCCTCCTCGTTGTCATAGAGGGTTTGATAGAGGTGATAGCTGTGTTGTTGCAACTCCACCACATGGTTGAGCCGTTGGGCCTCCTGTTCGAGATCTTCGAGTTCCTGGGAATCCCCGAGATCGGCCCGGCTGAGTTCCTCAAACTGATAACGCCATAGTTGCTCTTGCTGCGATCGCTGCTGTTCTTGATGCCGTAACTCCTTCAGTCGCCCTTGTAGCTGCTGTAACTGGTCATAATCTTGGGCGACCTGGTGGCGAATCTCCAATAGGGCCTCACCGCCGTAGAGGTCTAACAGGTGGCGCTGGTGGGTCATTTGGGCTAACTGAATGGCTTGACCCTGAGCAGCGATTTCCACTAACTGCTGTCGTAGCTGTTGCACATCCCGCTGACTGGCCGTCTTCCCATTGAGGCGATATTTACTGCGACAGCCCCGTTTCCCCAGGAGCAGTTCCCGAGAACAGGCGATCGCCTCTCCTCCAGGCTCTGAGCGCTTCAGCTCAAACCAGGCCTCAACTCGTGCTCGCTCCGCCCCGGTGCGAATGGCGCGGCGACTGGCTTTCCCCCCCAAGACCAAATCTACCGCATCTAACACAATCGACTTGCCGGCCCCTGTTTCTCCAGTCAGCACATTTAACCCTGATCCAAAACTAAGATCCAGGTCATCAATCAAGGCGAAATTTTCAATCTGTAAACGCACCAACATCGCGAAGAAACCCGCCTCTAAGATGAGCCGACAGAAGACGATAAACTCCAATCAGGACGGAGCTGTTGCGCCTGACGCAGATAGGGATGGGACAACTCGGTAGTACGAGGCAGATTGACATGGATCAGAAAGCGCACACAGCGTTCGAGATCTCCCTTAACACTCATATGCTGGACATCGAGTAACGGCACATTGTCCCATCGGGGCCGTTGTCGGGCGACTGAGGCCGGAAATAGGGCATCGAGATCGGGGGTCACGGAAAAGGTCACGCTGACGATCTGTTCCGGGTCAAAGCTGTTATGCCGTTCTAGTTCATCGAGGAGTTCCGCCACCGCCTCGCGAATCGCCTCGGCCGTATTTTCAGGAACAGTTGTCGCGCCTCGAATTGCGCGCACAGTCCAGTCCGCTTCCACTACACAAACCTCCATATTAGTGATGTGTTCAATGGGCGATCGCCACCGGCTTAGGGGCGATACATCCATAGGGGCATTCCGTTGGTTGTCAGTTCAAATTCTAACCATTCACCGGTTGCTGACAGGCGTGAGACTGAGGTACTTGAGCGTAGAAGCTTGGCCCAGAAGGGTTTTGCTGTTTCAATTTCATCGAGTTCAGCTCGCTCGGGATCCAGTCCTGCTAGAGAGGCCGCCAGACGGCGGGCATCCTCTTCGGTCCCAATGGCATCGACCAACTTCAAATCTAGGGCCTGTTGTCCGTTAAAAATGCGGCCATCAGCAAACTCCTGAACCGTCTCAACGGGGAGTTTCCGGGCTGTGGCCACCGTCTCAACAAACTGGTCATAGGTATTATCAATCAGAGATTGCAGAATCTGTTGTTCTCCCTCGCTGAGTTCACGGTCAAACGCCAAAATATCTTTATAGGGCCCTGATTTGATGGTTTTGAAGGAAACACCAATCTTGTCGAGTAATCGTTCTATGTTGTTCCCCCGCAGAATTACACCAATGCTACCGGTGATGGTTCCCGGGTTACTGACAATTTTTTCGGCCCCCATGCCGATGTATACACCGCCAGAGGCGGAGATGTTCCCGAAGCTGGCCACCACCTTGACCCCATGCTTCTCCCGCAGTCGCATCAGGGCTTGATAGATTTCATGGGAGTCCGTGACAGTTCCCCCTGGGCTATCAATTCGTAATAGCAGGGCGCGATATTTACGCTCGGCAACTGTGTCTAAGGCCTTGAGGACCTCTTGACGAGTCTTCGAGGCGATCGCTCCGGAGACTTCAATGCGGGCAATCTTAGAACGAAACCGTTTGAAAAACCAGACCATACGGGACAAAGACGTTGCGAATTGGGTAGGTCCCAGCTCGGGACAGGGTTGCTAACCGAGTGTAACAGGAAGCTCCCCCCCTTGGTGTAGTTCCTCTCACTCCCCAGAGCCGTTTTGGCAACCGCATCTCTGGGATACTTAACAAAAAGCAATCAATCGTTACAATGATAGGCATGATGTCCCCCAGCCAGCGCCAATCATGCTTCATCGACTCCTCCCCTCCCGTGTGCAATATGTTCTACTCCTGCTGAGTCCCTTTTTCTTTTGGGGAACCGCCATGGTTGCCATGAAAGGGGTCATTCCCCACACAGACCCCTTTTTTATGGCCGCGATTCGCCTGTTGCCGGCGGGAGTTTTGATTCTGGTGGCGTCGGCCTTGAGTGGACGGCCGCAACCCCAAGGATTCAAAGCCTGGAGTTGGATTGCCCTGTTTGCCCTGGTGGACGGGACTCTGTTTCAAGGCTTTTTGGCCCTGGGACTCCAAGATACTGGCGCTGGCTTGGGTTCAGTTCTGATTGACTCACAGCCATTGTTGGTGGCCCTTCTATCCGCTTGGTTTTTTGGCGAATATATTGGTCTCTGGGGAGGTCTGGGTTTATTGCTAGGATTGATTGGCATCAGTGCCATCGGCCTACCGGAACATTGGCTGATTGCCCTATTGACCCTCGATCCAACCTTGGGCGCACAAACGACATCGGTTACGATGGGTCAGAGTCTTTCCTTGGGAGAAGGGATGATGCTCTTAGCATCTCTGGCTATGGCTCTGGGGACGGTCATGATGCCTAAAGTCTCTAAGCATGTTGATCCCGTTGTCGCGACGGGGTGGCACGCAATTTTAGGGGCTATCCCCCTGCTGGGACTGTCCTGGGGCCTCGAAACTCAGCCTTGGCAAGATTTGACTCTCTCGGATTGGGGCGCGTTAACCTATGCCACCGTCTTTGGGACGGCGATCGCCTACGGGTTATTCTTTAACTTCGCCGCTCAAGGCAACCTCACCAGTTTGAGTTCCTTGACCTTCTTTACGCCCGTGTTTGCCCTTCTCTTTGGCTACTGGCTGCTTGGTGAAATTCTGACTCCGTTGCAAATGGCTGGGGCAACCCTAACCTTGGGGAGTGTCTATCTCATCGAACGTCGTCAAAAACTGCCTCGGTTGTCCTGGCGACGCTCTACGAACACTGTAGCCTCCTCTAGCTCCACCACTTCACCACATTGCGAAACCTCCATCTCAAAGTCATCCGTTCCCCCGGCTGCGTCAAGATAGGTTAAGACAGGTCGAAGATCGATGCGTTGCGTTTAGGGTTGTCAAAATCTGTGATCCCTCATCAAATTTCCCAGTCTCAAGGCTAGGATTGGAGCATCTACCTGTTGTCCACTCTAATGCGTGACCGAAGTTTATGGTGTCAGCCTCAGATTATCCACTCTCATTTCCTCTGCATCGATCTACTTGGGGCAGGCTCTCACTGCGTCATGGGATACGGATGTTGTTAGTCCCAACGGCCTGTCTCCTCGGATGCGGTTTGACTAGCTCAGGGGCGATCGCCACCTCGGTTAACACGGCCTTATCTAGTTCTAGACTAACCCTCCCAGCCAGTTATCTCGCAACTGTGAACTTAATGCCTGACTTCGCGGCTGAGTTTGTCGAGGAGTTGTCTCAATTAGAGTTGGCACAGGGAGAATCCAACAACTCAGCCGCCGCCCCTCCCACCCTGAGTTTAGATGATAGCGGTGAGGCGGTTGAACAGTTACAGCGGCAACTGCAAGCGGCGGGATTCTATGACGGTGAGATTACAGGGGTTTTTGATTTAGATACAGATGCAGCTGTCTCAGCCTTCCAAGAACAAGAGGGATTAGACATTGATGGGGTCATGGATGCTGAGAGTTGGCAACGTCTGCAAGCTCTGCAACCGTCAACGGAGGGGCCTCTGAATCTTGTCCCTCCTGAGGAAGATCCTCAACAGGATCAGGGGAATAGCGCGCCTGGATTGGGGCGTTTATGGTGGATTGGGGGAGGCGTACTGCTCGTGGTCCTGGCCGGTGGACTGTTTGTCCTCTTGCTCAAGGCCTTCGCTGAGGACGTGGACGATCCCGATGCTCCCTTCGATGACATCCTAGAGCAAGAGTCCGATTCAGAGATGGCCGTTCCCCCAGTCCAAGAGACCCCTGAGTCCTTGGAAACGGCAACGGATGACCTGCCCTTGCCGGACGCGGACGAACCCGACCCCTCTGGCAAGGACAATCCCAGCCAAGGGACTCGGTGGGGGCGGTTTCCCAAGGAGACTCCTCCCCAAGCGTTTCCCAATCTGCCCTCTGAGCCTCCCACGGGACTCAAAGAGCCGACGGTTCCTGAAACGACTGCGATCGCCCCCCAAAATGCTAACAGTAGTGCCCTAACACGACTGCCTCGCATGAGTATTGTCGAGGCTCTCATTCTGGATTTACAACATCCAGACCCAGAGCGACGGCGCAAAGCGATTTGGGAGTTAGGCCAACGAGGGGATTCTCGCGCCATTAAGCCCTTAGTGGAATTATTAACCGATGCTAGCTCTCAAGAACGCAGTACGATTCTGGCGGTTCTCTCTGAGATTAGTTCCCGGAACCTAAAACCGATGAAGCAGGCCTTGATGGTCTCCTTGCAGGATGACAGTGCTGAGGTTCGCAAAAATGCAATTCGGGATTTGACCCGTATTTATGATTCTATTGCTCAACTCAGTCAAGTGCTGCGGTATGGGACGGATGATGCTGATCCCGAAGTTCGAGAAACGGCAAAATGGGCCATGTCTCAACTGCAACGAATTCGCACATTACCGTTAAACAGTGATACTGATGATACTCCTTAGAGGGAATCACTGAGATTTTGTATTTTTTACTACAGATATGTGATCGGACAGATGGTAAAACATCGTTACACATACTTAAAAACCAGCATTCAGATAGTGTTTCTAGGGTTCCGGTTTGTTAGGAAAAACGGTCAGCTTTACCGGCCGTAACCGCCTTGCAGGCGTCTGGTCCGAGAGAAACAGATAGCTTTATCTCGGTTAAACCATCAACAGTTTATCGAGGATAAGGTTGTTCCACGGCGGGAAAAAAGCCCGGGAGATTCTTGACGCGACAGTGTTGTCGTTTCGGGTCTCCTGGGCGTTTTTTATAGTGATGATTGATTCAGAGTGCAACTATGACTCAAGACCCAACTTTTCAACGTCCGAGCAACGATCCCTTTAACCGTGACGGCAAACGCGAAGGCGATCGCGCCCTAGAACTCGAAGCCCAATTACCCCTAACTGGCTGGCAACAGGAAGTCTCCCAGGGCTTGGAATACGGACTTGAGGCGGCCCCAAGTATTCGCGATCGCACCATCTCCACCTTTTCCCGAGGCGAACTGCCCCACTACGCCGGCATTAACACCTTTCTCAAAGCCCCCTACCTCGAAGATGTCCGCAACGTCGGCAACTATGACGTGGCCATCCTTGGCGTTCCCCATGACTCAGGAACCACCTATCGTCCCGGAACCCGCTTTGGCCCCCAAGGAATCCGCCGCATCAGCGCCCTCTACTCCACCTATAGCTTTGAAATGGGGGTTGACCTACGAGAACAAATCACCCTCTGCGACATCGGCGATATCTTCACCATCCCCGCCAACAACGAAAAATCCTTTGACCAAATCTCCAAAGGCGTCGCCCATGTCTTCGCCTCCGGGGCCTTCCCCATCATCCTCGGCGGCGACCATTCCATCGGCTATCCCACCGTTCGCGGCATTTGTCGGCATCTCGGAGACAAAAAAATCGGCATCATCCACTTTGACCGTCATGCCGACACCCAAGAAACCGATCTCGACGAACGGATGCACACCTGTCCCTGGTTCCATGCCACCAACCTCCACAATGCCCCCGCCAAAAACCTAGTCCAACTGGGCATTGGCGGCTGGCAAGTCCCCCGCAAAGGGGTCAAAATCTGTCGAGAACGCAGCACCAACGTGCTAACCGTGACCGACATTACCGAAATGGGACTCGACGCCGCCGTAGACTTTGCCCTAGAACGGGCCCTCGATGGCACAGACTGCGTCTACATCAGCTTTGACATTGACTGCATCGATGCCGGCTTCGTCCCAGGAACCGGCTGGCCCGAACCCGGAGGCTTACTCCCCCGAGAAGCCCTGTATCTCCTGGGCAAAATCATCCGCCAAGCCCCCGTTTGCGGCCTAGAAGTCGTCGAAGTCTCTCCCCCCTACGACATCAGTGACATTACCTCCCTGATGGCCACCCGA
Source organism: Sodalinema gerasimenkoae IPPAS B-353 (assembly GCF_009846485.1). Taxonomy (GTDB): domain Bacteria; phylum Cyanobacteriota; class Cyanobacteriia; order Cyanobacteriales; family Geitlerinemataceae; genus Sodalinema; species Sodalinema gerasimenkoae. The sequence goes on along the minus strand of NZ_ML776472.1, from coordinate 320,074 downwards.
GTCATCTGCGACACCATGGGACATCTCATCGTCTCGGGCCAACTGCCCCGTCAACACAAACCCGACTACATCCATGCCGAAGCCCAGATGGAAAACGACACCTGGCAATAGGAGGCAATAGGACAGGCCATGCATGAAACCGATATGACCAAGGCTCTCATTCTCACCATTAAGGACTGGTGGCAACAAGAAGACTGCCCTCAAATTGAGCGAGTGCATCTGATTGTCGGTCGCTTTACCTGTGTAGAACCCGAGAGTTTACGGTTTGCCTTTGACGTACAAACCCGCGATAGCTTCCTGGCCGGGGTGAGTTTACAGGTTCAGGAAACGCCGCTGATTGCCTATTGTCATCACTGCCAGGCGGAGTACGAGCCGCAAATTGGCTTGCAGTATAGCTGTCCCATCTGCCAATCTCCCATGGAGGACATTCGCTCAGGACGAGAACTGAAAATTGATCGGATTGAATATGCTGATTCGTCAGCCTAATCTCTCATCCCCCTCTCAATTCTTGGGCAACGTGCCAATTTTGGCGTTGCCATAACCCCCTACTTAATGGAGATCTCATCTCATGCACCAAACTATTGATGCAACCCTCGGCATTAACCTGCTTCATGCCAATCAATCCCTAGCCAATCTCAACCGAGCCGAGTTTGATGATTGGGGGGTCTATTGCCTGAACCTGATGAGTAGCCCCGGTGCCGGAAAAACCGTACTGCTTGAAAAAACCCTCGCTGCCCTCAGCGGACAACTCCAGATGGCCGTCATTGAAGGGGACATGACCACCGAACTCGATGCAGAACGTCTGCGTCAGTATGATGTGCCGGTGATTGCCATTAACACAGGACGTTCCTGTCACCTAGACGCCAAAATGGTGGCTGGGGGAATGCACAGTTTAGAACATGACTATGAACCCGCCGATTTAGATCTCGTCTTTGTCGAAAATGTCGGTAACTTAGTTTGTCCAGCGGAGTTTGAGGTGGGAGAACATGCCAAAGTTGCCCTATTGAGCATCACCGAAGGAGAGGATAAACCTCTGAAATATCCGGTGATGTTCCAGGAAGCCGATTGTTTACTCCTCACCAAAATCGATTTAGCCCCCTATCTGGAGATTGACCTCGATCGCATTATCCAATCCGTGCGCCAGATGAATCCTAATGTTCGGATTTTTCCAGTCTCGGCTAAAACCGGAGAGGGCCTAGACCCCTGGTTCAAATGGGTTCAGTTACAAGTCGCCCTACGCCAGCAATCGGCGAAAGGGGCAGCCGTGCAAGAACTGGTCTGGTAAGGGTGAGGTCTTGGCCGACGGAAGAAAACAATGTCACAAACTTTAGTCACAAACTTCAGGAGCATGATAACCGATGCAACGTCGATCAGTTTTAGCCTGTTTAGGACTGTTTTTTGCCAGTTTGTTGATTGTCGTTGGTTGTACGAATAATCAAGTAGCAACCAATGGCGGCAAAACTATCGTGATGGGATTCAGCGCCTGGCCCGGTTGGATTCCCTGGCAAATTGCCGAAGAGGAACAACTCTTTGCAGCCAATAATGTCAATGTCTCTCTGCGCTGGTTTGATGGCTATCTCGACTCAATTAATGCTTTAGCCGCCGGACAACTCGATGCCAATACCCAAACCCTCAATGACACCATTAGTTCGGTGGCCGCCGGGTCTGATCAGGTGGTGGTGTTGGTCAATGATAACTCGACAGGCAATGACAAAATTATTGTCAGTGATGCCATTGAGTCCATTGAAGATTTACGGGGACGAACCATTGCCGTTGAAGAAGGAACGGTGAACCATTTTCTATTGCTGTTAGGGCTAGAGGAGGCGGGACTTTCGGCTGAGGATGTCACCATTCAACCGTTAGAAACGGGGGCAGCAGCAGCGGCATTTGTGGCGGGACAGGTGGATGTTGTGGGGGTGTTTGCACCCTTTACAACCCGAGCCTTGGAACGAGCGGGAAGTCGTGAACTTTTTAGTTCGGCAGACTTTCCTGGTGCTGTGCCAGACCATTTAGTGGTCTCCCGAGAAATGGTTGAGGAGTACCCCGAGCAGGTTCAAGCTCTGGTGAATACTTGGTTCGATATTTTGCAATATATTGAGGACAATCCGGAGGCCGCTTATGATATTTTGACCGAACGGGCTGGGGTAACTTTAGATGAGTATCGGGATTACGATGCTGGCACCACGATTTTCAGTATTGAGGACAATTTAGAAGCCTTTGAACCGGGAGATAATATGACATCATTGCCTTATGCTGCTAATGAAATTGCAGATTTCTTATTGGCGAATGACTTTATTGATGCAAAACCGGACTTACAGCAACTCTTTGACGATAGGTTTGTGAAAGCTTATGCAGAAGAACATCAATCTTAAGCGGTTTTGGGTGTCAGAGTTGGATACTCTTTTTGGACATAGCTTATTGCTTGGCTAATTGTGTTGGCTGATTGTGCAAGATTATATCTGGGGAATATGGTATGAAAGAAACCCATCGCTCATCTTGGTCTGAAGATCATCGAATTTTAACGCCAAATTTGTTTTGGAGTATTCGTGAGGAGATCCCCCGATCGCTCAATTGGCAGCTCATGGCAGCCTCGATGCTATTACCTCTACTCGTTTGGGCATTTATTTCGAGTTTAGGGGTTGTTGAACCGCTGTTTTTACCCTCTCCCATTGAGGTCGTACAGGCCATTGGTCGCTTATGGTCGGCGGATATCCTCCAGAAGGATATTGCTTACAGTATCTTTCGTGTTTTTAGCGGCTTTGCCCTGGCTGTGTTGATTTCGGTTCCCTTGGGAGTTTTGATGGGGACTTTTGCCAGTATCCGAGCCATGATGGAACCGGCAATCGCCATTTTGCGCTATATGCCAGCGCCAGCGTTCATTCCGCTGCTAATTCTCTATTTTGGCTTAGGAGAGGTTCCCAAAGTTCTGCTAATTTTTATTGGCACGCTATTTTTTAACACCTTGATGATTATGGACGCGGTTAAATTTGTCCCCAAGGAGTTGATTGAAACAACCTATACCCTGGGCGGAAACCGCAAACAAGTCTTGCTCAAGGTGATTTTACCTCATGTGTTGCCGGGCATTTTAGATGCCAGCCGAGTCAACATGGCAGCCTCCTGGAATTTAGTCATTGTTGCTGAATTGGTGGCGGCAACGGAGGGACTGGGGCGTCGCATCAGTGTGGCACAGCGTTTTTTACGAACCGATGAAATTTTTGCGGGATTACTGGTTATTGGTTTGATTGGTTTGGCGATTGATTTGTTATTTCGGCTTGCCTTAAAGCTCTGCTGTAGCTGGACAGAGGATTGAAAGCCTGTATGACGTATCAACATTTAATTCAACATTAAATTTAGATAACTCGGAGGACTCATTCATGCACTTAGAAGTGAATCATCTCTACAAGCAATTTCCTACCCATCAGGGAGCGTTAGTGGCGTTAAAAGACATTAATCTCCATGTGGAACAAGGCGAATTTGTCTGCGTCGTCGGCGCGTCAGGGTCTGGAAAATCAACCTTACTGCGATTGGTTGCTGGTTTAGATGGCCTCACGGCCGGAGAAATTCGCGTCGATGGTCGTCTGGTGACGGGGCCGGGGAGCGATCGCGGCATGGTGTTTCAACGCTATACGCTCTATCCCTGGATGACGGTGGCCCAAAATGTCGGCTTTGGCTTGCAGTTACGAGGGGTCTCCAACGCCGAAAAACGGGAGCGAGTTGCCTACTATCTAGATGTGGTGGGATTGTCCTCGTTTGCCAAGGCCTTGCCGAAGCAGTTGTCGGGGGGGATGAAACAACGGGTGGCGATCGCCCGCGCGTTAGCCTCAGAACCCAAAATTCTCCTGATGGATGAACCCTTTGGGGCCTTAGATGTCCAGACGAAAGAGACCATGCAAGAATTTCTACTCAATCTCTGGCAACGGACCGGAACCTCAATTTTGACGATCACCCATGATGTGGGTGAAGCGGTGTTCCTGGCCCAACGGGTCTATGTCTTCAGTGCCAGTCCAGGGCAGGTTCGCGAGGAAGTCGCCGTAGAACTCCCCGACGATCGCGATTATCATATCAAGGCAACCTCGAAGTTTCGGGACTACGAGATGCATATTATGGATTGTTTGCGCAATGCTGCCACGGCCATGTCTGTGGCTTCTATGGAAGCGTAACATCCACAGCGAACCGCAGAGAATGTCCGTCATGATCCAAGTCTTTGTTTATGGAACGTTAAAGCCTGGGGAGCGCTTCCATCGTCCCTATTGCGGCGATCGCGTCCAAGTCCATGGCCCGGCTATTGCCCCGGGACGGCTGTATCATCTTCCCCATCTCAACTACCCCGCCATGACCCCCGAATCTGGATGGGTTCACGGCGTAATTTTGGGCTTTGAGAGCGCTCAAGCTTTAGAGAAATTAGACCAGTTGGAGGGATATCAACGCGATCGCCCCCCTGATGAGAATGAGTACAATCGCTTCGATATCGAAGTCTTTGACCCCCAAACCCCCCAGCGATCGCTGGGTAAGGTCTTAGCCTATTACATGAGCCAGCAGCGGGTGCAAGGCCATGATGGCATCTTACTCCCAGAGGGGGTTTGGAGTGAACGGGGCTTAACGATCCACTAACGACGACCCCGGTTTTGGGCTTCCTCGCTATCGGCTAAGGTTTGACGGATGCGATCTAAACTCCACCCATCAATCAGTCGTTGCTGATAGGTCCGCAAACCCGCTTGATCGGCAGGCCGTCCCAGAATTTCCCGGTAGAGGCGGTCAATGCGATCGCGGGCCTCATCACTGCGGGCTAAGTGACGACGGACTGAGTCTAAATTCATGCCTCGTTCGAGTTGTCGAGCATAGTCCTCTAAGCCTCGACGGTCCGCATTGCGTCCTAAAACCTCCTGGTAGAGTCGGTTGATGGTTTCACGGGAGCGAGCAGCAGTGGCGCGGTCATCGTAACGGCCACCCCGGCGGTCATCACGACGGTCATCGTAACGGCCACCCCGGCGGTCATCACGACGGTCATCGTAACGATCGCCCCGACGGTCATCACGACGGTCATCGTAACGGCCACCCCGGCGATCATCACGACGGTCATCACCAGCTAATAAACCGCGACTATCCTGGGTTCTAGCCCCCCGTACATTCACACCCCGCAGATCTGCATTGCGGAAGTCAGCCCCCCGCAAGTCCGCATCTCGGAAGTCCACATTTTGCAGATTGGCCCCTCGCAAATCCGCATCTTCGAGATTGGCCCCCTGTAAATTACTGCCTCGTAAGTCGGCGTTTCGCAGATCCGCTCGCCGTAAGTTGGCTCGGCGCAAGTCGCAGCGAGTACAAACGCCGGTGCGATAGAGTCGGTCGAGATGTTGGTGATTGTTAGCTTGGGCGTTGGGGGCGGTGAGTCCTACCAGAACGGTCATGGCGGCGATCGCCCCGTAATGTTGAAGTTTCATAGGAGGGAATAGGGGATAGGGGACAGGGGGAAGAAGGCAGTAGGGTAGAAGAGGGCAAAAGGCAAAAGGCAAAAGGCAAAAGAAAAGACGTAGGGGTGTACCGCAAGTGGCGCGCCCTAGGCAGTAGGCAGTAGGCAGTAGGGGGAACCACGTAGGGGCACGCCCTTGTGGCTGCCCGAGGACACGGAGAAAGAGAGGGAAAGAGAGAGAGAAAGACAGAAAGACCTAGGGAAACCTACTTCAGCCCCTCCGGTGGAGGAGAAAACCAGGTAGAGCCTCTTCCTCCTTTACTTTAAACCCGTCCTTTCGCATCTTGGGTATCGTTAGTGTCTGTTATTAGAATGGCACAAGTGCTAGAAATAGCCTTCTGAGCCAACAGGAGTGAAACCTGTCTCCAACCCCCGATTGGCTAATCCTCTTGCCAGAGTCGTCGTCCTTCACGGGGCCGGAGACGGGCATGGGTATCTCGTAATAAACGGGGAATTTCTAACCTTTCAGGACAACGGGGCAGACAGTCTCCACATTCTGTACAACGGTTGCCGCGACGACCCGGAAACCAATGGCCGGCATTTTCAAACATCCGATAGCGATATTGACCAAAGGACTCCATCTCGTAGGCGATCGCCAAATTCCGTAGCCGCAAGACTTCGGGAATCTGGATGTTTTCGGGACAGGGGAGACAGTCATAACATTGACGACAGGCATCTGGGCCTAACCGTTCCGTCAATTCCTCGTCGAGTCGCTCTAAACAGTGGCGTTCTGTGGGGGTTAAAGGGCCAAGGCGATCGCCCCAGGGCAAGATAGCGTCGAGTTCCTCAGGATTCGCCGCCCCCACACTCAGCGTTGAGATGCGCGGATCACTGAGGAGGAAACGGTAATTTAAGCCCAAGGGAGACAGCGGCTCACATAAACGCCGCAACCGCTGCGGGGGCTGGTGTAATTGTCCCCCCTTGTCAGCCGGGGAGATGATGAAAACCCCCATATCGAACGCCTCCGCGAGGGCGATCGCCGGTTGATGACGCTGGAAAAATAGATAATAGTGCAAATTAACAAACTCAAAGGCTTCCGTCTTCATCGCCTCTAGAATCAACTCCAAGCTGCCATGAGTCGAAAATCCTAAATGGCGGATTTTACCTGCCTTCTGTGCCTGCTGAGCGGCCGCTAAGCCTCCATTCTTCTCCTGAACCCCAGCTAACTGTTCCGGGGTATTAATGCCATGAATGGCCAGATTATCTAAGTAATCCAGGCCCAGACGAGTCAGAGAGTCATCAATCCAGTCCGCCATCTGCTGGCCCTCTGACGTTGGGGGCAGTTTACTGGTGATATAGACCCGCTCACGAGGACATCCTAACCCCGCCTTCAGGGCCGCCCCTAAATACTGTTCACTATTGCCATAGCCTCGCGCCGTCTCCAGATGATTAATTCCCACCTCAACTGCCTTACGGATCGTGGCGATCGCCATCTCCTGGGACGATAAGCAGCGCATTGTCCCCAAGGAAAACACCGATAGCTGTGAGTCTGTCGAGCCAAATCGCCGGTATTGCATCACAGAGGCGGCGTGAATCTAGGAATCACTCGAATCACTGAACTCTTGGCCAGCCCGTTTAATCAGTTCCTGGGGACTCAGATTATTGATAAACTCCCGAAACGCCTGGCGTTCTGCCTCATCCGCATCGCGATCGACGGGAATCGAAGCATCGGCCACCACTTCCTCCATCACCCAGATCGAGGCATCCGTCCGCAGGGCCAGGGCGATCGCATCACTCGGACGAGCATCAATCTCATGCTTAACCTTGCCATCAGGACTCACCATCTTGAGAACCGCAAAAAAGGTATTATCTTCGAGGGCATGAACAATCACCCGCTCTAAGGTCAAATCCCAAGCATCCAGGATATTCATCATCAAATCATGGGTCATGGGACGCGGAGGAGTCTGTTGTTCAATGGCACTAATGATCGAGCGTGCCTGATCCTGGGAAATATAAATGGGCAAAGCGCGCCGCTCGCTGGCATCTCTCAGAAGTACGATGGGACTGCGGGTGGCTGCATCTAAGGCAATTCCAGCAACTTTCATCTCAATCATTAATCCAGCCTCTTAGTTGAACGATCACGGGCAAGGGACAGGGAAGGACCCCTACTATTCAGGATAGATGACTCTATCGGAGAGTAGATCCAGCGGCGGGAGACATCTAGGGGCCATCTGGGGTAACTCCGAGGGGAGCGACGCTACAATACTGACAGCCTGGGGAAACCGTCCCCCAAAAATCGTCTCACCTAGGATATACCCTGTGTTTACCGGACTTATTGCCGCCCTTGGAACCCTTGATGCCTTTAGCGATGGTCAGTTACGCATCCACTATCTGACTGGCAATGCGTTGGCCATTAGCCATGATTTAGCTATTGGCGATAGTGTTGCCGTCGACGGGGTCTGTTTGACAGTTGAATCTATTTTACCCCAGGGATTTGTCGCGGCTGTGTCTCCAGAAACCCTCAATCGCACTAGCTTGGTTCGGGCCTGGGAACAGCAGCGTCCTGTCAATTTAGAAGCCTCCCTACGAATGGGGGGTAAAATCGGCGGCCATTTCGTCACGGGACATATCGATGGCATCGGCTGTTTGGACCTGGCCGAGATGACCGGTAACTCCTGGGAGATGACCTTTACCGCTCCCCCTCGACAGACTCAGCAGTGGGGCGATCGCATTGCCCCCTATCTGGCCGCCAAAGGTAGCATTGCCATCAATGGCATTAGTTTAACGGTGGCCGAGTGCGATCGCCACCGCACCTGGTTTCGCGTGGCCGTGATCCCCCATACCTATCAAGAAACGAATCTCAGTCGCCTCAGTCCGGGAGAATGGGTTAACTTAGAAGGCGACATTTTAGGCAAATACGTCGAGACATTTTTATCTCAGGGCCAACGCATTGCCACTGCTGCTTCCAACTCTTCAACCTCTGCCGATCCCATTACCCTCGACTTTCTCAGTCAACATGGCTATCAGGCCGGCCATCACTAGGGCCGTCGCCTCCCGCAACCGTAGTTTTTGGTCATTACTGACACTATGACGTTTCGCTTTCCTTCTCGTCTGCTGGCTCTGACCACCTTGAGTCTATTATGGGGCTGTGCTGATCACGAGTCATCCTCCGACACCACCACCCCCTTCTCAACATCCACCACCTCGCCCATCCTGACCCAACCGTCAGAGGACTGGCAAGAGGCCATACGAGCCACCACTGAAGAGGCGTTAGAGACCGAGGCTCCAGACCCTGATGCTATCGTGGGCCGTTGGGAACCCCAATCCTATGTTCCCTCCCAGGGCGACCCCGTTGACCTCACCACTCTTCCCCCAGCTCAGCAAGCTGACTTAGTCTGGGTGTTAACGGAAGAGGGAATCATCCGGATTGGTGGGTTAGAAGGGACATATACGGTGGAAGGGGAAACCATCTACGCCAGAAATCCTAGTTCCGGGGATGTGACAGAGTTTCAATTTCAACTGTCTGGCAATCGCCTCGCCGTTGAGCGTAAGGGCGAGATTGAAAAGGGGGTTCTGCTGTTGGTTCGTCATCCCTAGCTCCTGTAACCTTCTATCTTTGAGGCGATTGCCATGAAACGACTTCTCTCGATTTTCGTCAGTGTAGTCATCCTGGCGATTATCTATTCCCGCATTGATATCCCGGCCTTGGCCCAAGTCTTCCAAGAGTGCGATCGCCTCTGGATGGCCATTAGTTTAGGGATGGTCGTTCCCCTCACCTTAGCCACGGGATGGCGGCTTCAACAGCTGATGCCCCGCCATCAAAATTTTCCCCTCACTGAAGCCACCAAACTCACCCTCTCCGCCAGTGTCCTCAATATGGTTCTCCCCTCAAAGATGGGGGAACTGGCGAAGGCCTATTTTATTCGCGATCGCGGCTATCTCCCTGGCTCCCTCGCCTTTTCCTTAGTGGTGTTTGAAAAAGCCTCTGATTTACTCTCTCTCTTTGTTTGGTGTGTTTTTGGGCTTCTGTTTTATCCTGACAAGGATATTCTCTTTTGGGCCATGACCGTTTTTGTCCTGCTCGGCTTAGTTTTTGGTCTCCTTCTCCTATCATCTCAGTCCTTCGCCAACCTATTTTTCCGTCGTAGCAAAGCCATCGCCTCGGGCAAACTCCGTCAGAAGCTCGACAAGCTCCATGGCTCTTGGACAGAAATGCACAACCACTTCTGGCAAGATAAACGGCAACTGCTCATCATCGCCTCCATCTCCATCTTTATCTGGTTTCTGCACCTGATGCAGATTTGGTTCTTCACCTTTGCCCTACAAGCCACTGTTCCCTTCATGGCTAACCTTGCCTTGGCTCCTTTGGCGATCTTCGCTGGCTTACTTCCCCTCACCTTTGCCGGAGTTGGCACTCGTGATGCTGCCTTAATTCTCTTCTATCAACCCTTCTTTGATGCCAACGTTGGCGCCGCCTTGGGCCTTCTCTGTACCTCCCGCTATTTGCTCCCGGCAATTGGGGGGTTGCCCTTCTTTAGCCAATACTTAGCGAACCTACGTACCGCCAAGTCCACGGTCAAATAGAGTCCGACGTTTTCCGAGCGTTCCTGTTACTTAATGTTACAAAAAAGGTCTCAAAAAGGCTTGACACCACGACTAATTTACTCTTATACTAGGTATCAAATAGAGTCCATTGTCTAGTTTAACTTGATCAAAAAAGATTAGATGAATGGCAAGGGCTCCGCTGCCCCGGTGCGGGCGGCGCGGGTCCAAACATCTAAGCTGCAAACTTTTTTTAGCTCTCAGACCACGAATCGAAACAGCCACAGCCCCATTCAGCCCCACTCACTCATCGTTCCAAAGACCCAACGGCTGACAAACCTGGCAAATGAGAGACACCTGTTCTGGGGAGAGAATCTGACGATAGCGCCCCACACTAGCACTAGAAACCCCGTGACCGTAGAGAGACGTTGACCACCAGGGGCGATAGCGTTGTGGAAGTTGAGCAAAATCCAAATCACTCCGCCAAGGTTGATGGGGATTCGTGTCACTCAGGCGAAGTCCCGTAAACCCTTCAAGCTGACGCAGCGCCACCTGAGGATAATGAACCAGGCCTTCATAGCGGACATAGCGAGTTTGTTGCCAAAACTGGGGCAAGTCAGCGGCTTGACAGGGGCGATAATAGTCACAGAAAAACTCTGCTAACGCCTTCATATCCTGCCGTTCCAGGAGTTTAACAAGGGTGGGACTCTGGCGGGTTTGTTTGAGCTTATCGCCCACCTCCATCAGGGAGGCGATCGCATCACAGGGGTCTCGCAGCAGAATCAGGAACTGAGCCTGGGGGACCAACTCAAACAAATCAGGGAAATACTTCGTCAGTTCCGGGGACTTGAGGACGAGATGTTGCGCCTCGGGATAACGTTGCGCCGTTTTTTCCAGAAACGCCATGACCCAAGGGCGAGAAAAATTGGCGTAATCCTGGAGATCATCAAAATAAGCGCCCCCTTCTACCCGCCAGACCTTTTTCCCCCGATGATAGGTCGAGACCACATAGGCCAGGTAACTGGCCTCAGCCATCAGGGGATTCGTGGTCACATCCCGACAGAGGAGACTATTGAGTAGAGTCGTCCCTGTACGAGGTGCGCCCCCAATAAAGATATAGTGCATCCGTCGTTAGAACTGTGTCTCCACCGTTGAAAACAGAGGTTTGGGGGCATTCTCCTCCTTGGAGTCCTCAGGAGTTTCTTCTAGGGTATCCTCGGGGGTGTCCTCGGGGGTATCCTCCCGAACCAAAGTAAGCCAATGGAGGGCCATCGGCGGCGAACTCATCGCAAACACCTGTTGTCCCTGGGCCCAGCGAGCATACCAGGGGTCAAGTTTCGCTTGGTCTGGAGGACGATGTTCCTGTTCATAAGCCAGCACCGGAACCTCATCCACGAGAGTGAGGGGGAGCCGTTCCAGGAGAGACTCCAGTTGCGATCGCCAGAACACCGTCGAATTAAAGACCCGAGCCGTTTCCTCCACCAAGGGAGTTCTCGGTAACTCCTCCGAGGCTAAAAAGAGATTCAACAACAGAGTGGCCCCAGGACGCAAGGCTTGAGCCATCTTACTCAACAGCCCCTCCAACGCCTCCACATCGGCCACACGGGAGGCCACCTCCGTCAGCAGTCCCCAGCCATATTGGCCGGGTTTGAGGGTCACCAAGGGGTCTAGGATGTCTTCCGCCATAACCCGAATCGGGAGCGTCTCCTCTTGCAGCCACTGATCTAAGCGCTCGGCAAAGGGGGAGGCTAAGTCCATGGCATCCACCGCAAACCCTTGACGTGCCAAGGGTAACGCTGATTGAGCCGTTCCCACCCCAGCCAAGAGAACCGGAGTCTCATCCGCCGACAGAGACCCGGCCAGATCCATCACCTTGGTTAGGGGGGCCAGCGTCTCAAAATAATCTGGGGTTTGTTTGAGAAGGGTTTGAGATTGCTCCGCCAGCGATCGCGTCGCCACGGAGATTTGACAGGATAAGCCCCCCTCCTCTGGAGGATTACTGGCATACCTGACCAACAGTCGGGCCTGGGGGGACAAGAGAAAACCCGTCTCGAGTTCTTGTTGTAAGCGAGCCTCCAACTGATCCGCTTGAGTTTGACTCAGGGGATGCGTCAGTAGGGCAAATAACCCCGCCAACTGCTGTAAATAATCCCGTCGCAAACAGGGAATCGAGGGAAACACCAATTGTCCCTGACTCAGGAGGGTCTGGCTAGGCGTCTTGGTTTTGATCCGGTCCAAGCGATAGACGAGGCCCTGACGAGGGGATGGGGCCGGTTCATAGCTGAGGACGAGTTGCGACGAAGCGGGGGGATCTTTCAGGAGCGTCGCCAGATGTTGACAGAGGGTCACCAACTCCGAGGGAGAGAGGGGTTTGCCCAATAGGGAAAACAAGCGGTTAATCCGTTGTCCATAGGGATCGACCGCCCCTTTAACCGCAGGAAAGGCAATCTGACCCTGGGCCGACAGACTGCCCTTAAGACTACGGGCGATCGCCTGGTATAACGGTGCATCAAGTTGAGAGCTGGTGGTCACGTCAATCTCCACAAGAAAAATCGCAAGATGGGCTACTAGATAGGGTGAACCGGGGACAAGTTCCCCGGAAAGACGGAAAAACCCGTTTTCGGGATGAAAACGGGCAACCGGAGTGAGCAGAGCCGGGGCTTCTCTCGAAGGCATGACCTGAAGCTGGGGCACAACTCACCGACCATCAGAGGGGCGATTGGGGAAAATGCCCCGAGAGAAGAACACCGGACTAGAGTCCGTAACGCACTACCGGCTTCCCGTAAAGCCCACTTCAGGAAACTGAGCTTGTGCTTCTGCCATGGACTTGGTTTTGCCCACTTCCTGCCAGTAGTTAATGACTTCCGTAGCTTTGTTGAGGAGTTCCACCCGTTCAACATCGGTAATCCAATGCTTGGCTTCCAGTTCGTTCTTTAACTGTTCCCAAGCATCATTCCGGGGCCAGAAATAGTAGGTGGTTAGGGGGCTGGTGCCTTTTCCGACCACTTGGTCAACGGCGATCGCCACGTCCTTATCTAACCAAAGGACCTTTAACATGAATCGAGACAAGCGTTACCTCCCGCGTTTGTGTTAAAAATTTGCAATTTCTCATTATACTATCTCCTAGAAAGCCTTTGACAATCCCTATTCGGTTAAGTCCGGGTCTAGAGTCGTCGAACGCTCTGCTCGTCCTGGTTTCACCCCTAAAAAAGTTCCTAGATTTAATTCCTAATGGCTCACCCCTCCCCCTCTGCCTCAGAACCGCTGGCTCTTGTCATCTTTGATATTGACGGTGTGATTCGGGATGTCGGTTCTTCCTATCGTCGGGCCCTAGCGGATACCGTCGAGCAGTTTACCCAGGGGGCCTATCGTCCCAGTTCCGAGGCCATCGATCAACTCAAAGCCGAGGGCATCTGGAATAACGACTGGGAAGGCTCAATGGAGTTGATTTACCGCTATTTCGAGAGTCAGGGGGGCGATCGCGATCGCCTCAACTTAGACTTTGATGAGATTGTCGCCTTCTTTCAATCCCGCTATCGGGGCGAGTCGGCGGAGAATCCAGAGCAATGGACGGGGTATATCTGTGATGAACCCATTCTGGCTCAACGCCCCTATTTTGAGAGTTTGACCGCCGCCAACATCGGCTGGGGCTTCTTTAGTGGGGCCACCCGAGGCTCTGCCCACTATATTTTACAGCGACGTATCGGCTTAGAGTCCCCGGTGTTAGTGGCCATGGAGGATGCCCCCGGAAAACCTGATCCCACCGGGTTATTTGCGACCTTAGAGCAATTACAGGCCAGCCCCACTTGTCCTGTTCTCTATGTTGGCGATACGGTGGCGGATATGTATGTGGTGGAGAACGCCGCCAAACAGGATGGCGATCGCCCCTGGATTGCGGTTGGGATTCTTCCCCCTCATGTGCAAACTGACCCGGACAGTCAAGCGAAGCATCGCCAACGCTTAGAGGATGCGGGGGGCCAGTTAGTGTTGAACCAGGTTACGGATTTAACGCCGGAGTTGATTTTGGAGAAGGCAGTAGGCAGTAGGCAGTAGGCAGTAGGCAATATATTGTTCTTGGGTTGACCTAGAGATTAACCTCATCTTGACCGTCCAGATAACGATCTGAGAACGCCTGGGCCCGGGCAATCCCCTTTGGAGAACTAGAATGAGTCCAGAGTTTGCCCTTGAGCGATCGATGGCTTGCCGGAACCCCAGCCGCAAGTGATCCCCGAGGAATATCCTTGACCACCACTGACCCCAAGGCAATGATCGAACAAGCTCCCACCGTTACATCCTTTAAGATGCTGACGTTCTGGCCAACCCAAACATGGGGTTCAATCAATACCCCTCGTTGTGAAGCATTCACCTGGTGCTGACGGTGGCGATCGAGAATCGGGTGTGCATCAGTCGTGCGAATCGTCACCCCATAGGAAAACAAACCATCATCCCCAATAATCAAAAAGGGACAATTGGCAGAATGCCCCCCTGAAAACAACGTCACCTTTTCTTGTAGCCGTCGTTTGGCATGACCAATCTGCACCCGATTGCCAATCAGAATTTCATCATCGTCCTGCAATGAAGCAATCTCAAGTCCCTCCAAGCAACAGCCATCACCGATAAACAACGTGAGATTCGCTTGATATACATCCACGTACACCGTCCCCGTCACCCCTCGACCGATATAGAGGGTGAGCGAACTATTCGGCTTCAGCAAATTGATGTGAAGGTTCAAGGATAAATCCTGTTCCTGACTCAATAACGTCACCCGTTGAGTTTCCCCATGAATCCACAGGCCGCCCCGTTTCCGGAAACGATGCCACTGTTGGGACAGACGACTGCGTTGTCGGCCCTTGCAGAACTCCATCAGGATAGACAACAAGCGTTTGAGTCCATGACGCTGATAAATTTCAAACCCTGGGTCTTGCAGATTAAACCCTTGAATATGCGCTTGTGCCAACTGCTGTGTAACGGTTCTAACCACCTTCACCCCATATCCGGTCATTAAGGGGGGAAACCCCCCTAAACACAACGTTCAGATCACGAACGTTGGAGCTTCTGCAACAGACGTTGCATTTTACTGTGAGATTTCACCTGCGTTGATTTTGAGGGTTTATGATGTTTAGCTTGCATCAGATCCGGTGAAGATAAATCCTCAAAGACCCCGGTCGGTGGCTCATAGAATTGGAACTGCATCCCATACCGTTCATTGGGAATATCTGAGCCAATCGTTTTTACAGCATGGAATGATTGACGGGTCTTGAAAAACAAGAAGAAGTTATTAGGTTTATAGGGAGCAACCTTCACGACATCAAAATTTTCCCAGGCATGATGTCGATTGCCCCAACACCGTTGTTTGGAATTTTTAGGAATACACATTTGCGTTCCATACTCTTCAAACCCGTCTCGATCTGCGAACGAAAAGATGCCAGTAAATACCCGCGCCGGAACATCAGTGTGGGGTCCAATATAGTATCCCGGTCGGTGACGCTGTAAGAAAAACTCGGTTTTAAAATGGCTCAAAAAGTCTGGGTTCTGTAGAAAATCTCCAAAGCGAATTTCAAAATAGGTTTTGTACTTTTGAATCACAAGGTTCTCAAACCAGTGATCTGCCCCTAAAAAACACTCATAAACAGTCTGCCAAAATTCTTGATACGGCTCACTTGGCAAGTTTGTTAGATGGCGGTCTAATGGAATTTGACGACGACGATAATAGGGCGTTGAGTTAACGCGAGTGGGGTCTTCAGAGGCTTTGCGTTTAATCCATTCTTCCCCTTCCACGAGCTGGAAAGGATTGAGGCTTAGGATAGATGCAAAAACATCCTCGGGGAAGAAATTTTCAATCAATACATGAGGGAAGGGACTGGGATTAATCTCGGCCTGAGCAAATTTTGTTTCAATATGGTTGCGAATTTGACGAATTTTATCGTCGCATTGAACGCCTTGGAGGCTGGCAACTTGGGACATAATAATGAGTCAAAAGTGGGGACATCATTGGGATAGAATTTGATTGATGTACGAGACCGGGACCATAGGACAGAAAACCACAGTGGCGACCTCGCTCCCCAGACATTCCTCCCGGTCTAGAAAGGAAATAGACACAAGGTAAGGTGAGTTGGGAAACAGGCTGCCCTCTCCCGGCAAAGAGAATCCGAAGTTCTAATAGCCACCGCTATGAACGTTACAAGTCATGGCGCAAGGTAAATCAGGTCATCTTGAAGAGACGACCTATCAACCCCTACATGGGGAAGCCTTTCGGTTCTAACTCATTAATTGGGAAACTGCCAAGATTTATAGCGAATCTTGAAGAGGAGGTCGCGAATTAGCCTTTCTCCATATATTCAATATCTCGGGCGGCGTCGGGGAGTTGGGCTTCGGCTTGCCCCCGTTGCCGAGCTTGGGAAGTGTATACGCCGATGAGGGGTGCGAAGACGGAGACAAGATTTCCCCGGCCTATGCCCAGCTTGAGGGTTTGTCGGGGGAGGGATTTGAGTAGCCAACGCAGAAGGGGACGAACGGGGGACTGAGTAGGCTGTAACTCGACGCCATGTAACTCATGGAGATAGCGATTAGATTCCCCGTAACGTCGCCATTGCTTCTCTAACTCCTCCCAGGTGGCTCGGTGACGATGGCGAACAATGGCCTGTTGGGCAAATTTGAGTTGCCAATCCGTCCCCCGCAAAATCCGCCAGCATAAATCGGCGTCTCCCCCGGTAGTGAGATGGGGACGAAACAGGCCCACGGTTTCTAAGGCTTGCCGACGAATGGCTAGGTTGGCGGTTTGTCCATAGGGACAATAGGGATGTTCGAGGGTGTACGCTTGGCAGAGGGTTTTTTGCTGTTCGGCGTAGTGTTCGAGAAAGGTTTGCGGGGGGAGGGCCAAAATTTCTCCGGCGACGAGTCCGATTTCGGGCTGGTTGAAGGGTTGCAGCAACTGTTCTAGCCAGGTGGGTTCCGGGCGACAATCGGCGTCGGTGAAGGCAATGAGGTCACTGTTGCTGGACTGAATGCCTCGGTTGCGGGCGGCGTAGGAACTCTGAATCTCGGTTTCTGAGAGGAGTTTGAGGGGAATGGGAGTGGTTTTGACCGCTTCTGCTATCAAATGAGCGGTATTGTCCTGGCTATTGTTGTCAACCAAGAGATATTCGAGGGTTTCAGACGAATAGGTTTGTTGCTCTAGACAGGACAACAAATCCGGTAAATCTGCGGCTCCATTGTAGATGGGGATGACCACAGATACCGTGGGTTGGGTGGTGGGGGATGCAGATAAGGTCAACGTTGTTCCAAAACTAGGGATAGGATGAATGGCACGGCGACTCTTGGTGATGCTCGTACAGTTGAGCTAGAGTTGTTCTGGCACCGATGAGGTTAAGACGATCGCCACCTGAACTGGCTCAGGGGCGGCGGGCAAGCGGCAGATTAATCCTATCATTGTCCTCTGGCTGTTGGCTCGATATGACCTGATCTCAGACAACCTCCGTGCCCCCCGGATCTGGTTGATAAACTTGGGTTCTCGTTTTACTATTAAAAAAATATGTAGCAGCTCTCAACTTGGCCGATATGGGGATCTTGATACTCGCGCCCCCGTGGTCATGGGAGTTGTCGTGAGAACGGCTATCCTAATCTTGTGTCTGTCAACTTTAGTGTATAAGGAGTCCTATCGTGTCTGTCGAAACTCTCGAAAAACGTTCAACAGTTCGTAAACATGCACCGCGTTATCGAGTGTTACTCCACAACGACGATTTCAATTCGATGGAGTATGTTGTACAGACGCTGGTGCAGACGGTTCCTGCGTTGACGCAACCCCAGGCCGTCAGCATTATGATGGAAGCTCACACCAATGGCAAAGCGTTGGTGATTACTTGTGCGCAAGAACATGCTGAGTTCTACTGTGAAACCCTACGGAATCATGGCTTAAGTAGCTCAGTTGAGCCTGATGATTAAAGAGACTCATGTCAGGGTGTTTTTTTAGCGTGATTCGTTCCAAATTGCAACCATTGGGAGAAAAATGCCTTTTTCAGGGCGGTAGTGGTGAGTGTTTTTGATGTTTCGCAAGTCTTGGGGCGATCGCCCTCTCCTGGGTCGTTTAAGTCGCTTTGTGGGGCTGCTGCTATTATTTTGGCTCCCCTTGGCGATTCCGATTTATAGCCTGATCGAGGATTCCAACACCGCCAGCATTCTGGGAACGGGAATCCTCTATGTGCAGTTTCTGGTTTTACTCAGGCTTTGGGGAAGGCGCGTGTATGGGGAATCCCGCGTGTTTTCATATTATGGGCTGGACTGGACGGCTCGTAATGGCTGGGAGTTCGTGGGGGGCCTACTGGGAGCGATCGCCGCCATTCTCGTCCTGTTTCTAGTTCAGGTGGGACTCGGTTGGCTAAACTGGCAGGGCCCCCAGGTTCCACTGGCCTCTCTGGTTGGGGAAGCGGTTGTGGTGGGGGTAGCGGTTGGCTTCGCTGAGGAGTTGCTATTCCGGGGCTGGTTTTGGGACGAGTTACGCCGTGATTACTCTCAATCTCAGGCGATCGCCCTCAATGGGGTGGTGTTTGCTCTGTTGCATTTCATCAAACCCCTACCGGAAATTTTACGGACGGCTCCCCAGTTTCTGGGGTTAGTCTTCTTGGGGGTCATTTTAGCTCAACTCAAACTCCGAGGTCGGGGACGTTTAGGCTATCCCATTGGCTTTCACGGGGGCTTGGTGGCGGCGTACTATGGGGTAAATGTGGGGGAACTCTGGCGTCCTGCTCAGGACATCCCCACTTGGATTACGGGCATTGATGGCAATCCCTTGGCTGGCCTCCTTGGCTTGCTTTTGTTGGTTGCTATTGTGATAGGCAGTAGGGGGAAGAAGAAGGCAAGAGGCAAAAGGCAAGAGGGGGGAGAAGGCAGTAGGCAGTAGGCAGTAGGGAAGAAGAAGGCAGTAGGTTAGCGGTCTTGGAAGAAGTCGGAAATCTCTGCTAGAGGCTGTAACTGAGTGCCGGGGTAGTAGAATTCGAGAATTTCAGCACTAGACCAGCCGAGATTGGCAAGATTGTAGGAGCCGGTTTGACTGAGACCCACACCATGGCCAAAGCCACCTCCCACAAAGGTATAGCCGTCTAAGACTTGCTCATCCTCGTCTTCGTCGTCTTCGTCGTACATTGGCTCAATATAGAAGAAGGTGCTAATGGGGGGATAAAAGGCATTGCGAATTTCATCATTGGGAATCTCAATGACCCCAGCATCGGTGGTGATGGTCATCTTCAGAACTCGTCCTGAGGGCGATCGCTCCACAATGGCCACCTCCTGCACCTCCTTGAAATTGATGGCCCGGTTGTTGCGGCGGTAGTAGCGTTTGAGAAATTCCGTCATCTCCTCTAGACTGGTGGATTCTCGCCAGCGAAAGGTGTTCCAGTCCGACTCATTGAACCCCTCCTGAAGGGTCATAAACTTACGGAAGTTCTCTTCGTAGTTCAGGGGATTGTTGGCTAAATCCCAGATGCTTGTCGGCGCATCGACGCGGGCCACTAAATAGGGACGGGATTCTCCTAACCAGACATCTTCAAAGGGGGAGGTAACGCCTCCGGTGGTTGAGGAATAGAGCGCGTCAATGGGTTCATTGTTGTAGGTTAAGACCAATCCCGACGTGGCGGCGATCGCCTGATCGGCCCGAGAGACTGTGTTATCTAACCCCCAATAGACTTGACAATGGGTATCGGCGCAGAGTTCATACTCATCAATGGCGAAGCGATGGAGATTCCGCAACGCATAGGTTCGGGCAATAATGGCCTGTGCTTCCACAGCCGCATAGGGAGCGTTGGGGCCAATTTCATGGGGAACCACCCCGCGCAAATAGGTCTCAATGGGAACCGTGTTGACCAGGGTATAACTCCCGTAGGCGTTGGGTTGTAACTGCATCTGGCCGCCATAGGTGCGTTGAACGCGATCGGTGGTGACTTGGATGGTTCCGGAACTGGCACTGACGCTAAGACGATCGCGATTGTAGCGAAAGCCATCGGCCTCCCATCCGGCTTGATAGCGGCGATCGCGCACCTGATTATTGAGATAGGCAATCTCAACTCCCTGACGTTCGAGGGTTTCGATTAATAGACGACGCAACAGGGGAGTTTGATAGACATCACGATGGGCCCAAACCTGCCAAATATCACTAGGTTGGGCAATTTCTACCTCAATTCCGCGATCGCGCCAGTCCCGGGCCTCCTGTTCGGCGTTTTCAAAACTGCGGTGCGTACTCAACACCACCCGTTCCTCCAACACCGGTTCCGAGAGAGGTTGAGTGACCAATTCCAGGGTTAAATCTTCGAGTTGCTGAGTTTGCGGCGTTCCATCTCCCCCCTCAAAGGTCACCGTCAGGGTTCCACCGCCACCATCGCGCAAGACCAGGCGATCGCTTGGCTGTTCTCCAAATCGCTGCACTACCCCAACATCAATGGTAAAGTCCGCCGCCAGAGTTGCCGCCGCACCGCTGAGCCAGACAAGACTTGTCAGCAAGACTCGGGTCAGTCCTTTTTGGGAAAACCTCTTAAGGGAAACCCGAAGCCGGGAAATGTGAGCACCAACCATGGTCAAAGCCTTCCGAATCTGCGAACAGGGCAATTCTTGATACGATAGCAAATCAAGAGACCCCCTGGGGACCCCTATATTGGTGCAACTACTCAATCATCTCGATACCCTCTTGATGTATCTCATCGTCAGTATTAGCCTTCTGGCAATTGTCCGTGAATGTCGCGCGCTCTATCGCGATTGTATCCATCACTGTCAAACCACGGCTGAGGGGATTCGACTGCTGCGATCGCACCCCCACCAGGTCATTGCCCTCGATCAGCTCCATCCATCTCAAATTCGTTGGCTTCTAGACCATTTAGACGGCTACTGTCCCCAAGATCATCCCACGCAGTTCCATCTCAACCGGCAACAGGAGCATATCGTCTGTCTCACCTATCCCAGTATTTTAATGGCCTCGGTTGCCCGCAGTCCCGTGGCCGCAGTCCCGACTCTCCTAACCACCTTGGCCTCGTTTGAAACCCTGAGCGGTCTCTATCGAGGCTTAGAAGGGGTGCGTCTTCAGGGAATGACCGGAGGCGATCGCCTGTTGGCGACGAGTACAGAACTGCTTGCAGGAGCCGAGGTGGCCAAGACTACCGCTCTCTGCGGATTCGCAAGCGCCAGCCTCCTGTGGATACTATTGGGCGTAGGGGAGCAGGTGCGAGTCTGGCGACGTCGTCATTTGCGATCGCAGTTTAGTCAACTCGCCATCTGGCGACCCCCAGCGCAGTTATTACAACGGCTAGTGCAACGATTTGTTGACTAATTATCAACAGTCAACTCAAATAAAACTTCCTCATTCTGAACAACTTTTAGATTGAGAAATAGAGGTCCAGCGGTATAGGTTGAATCTTGAGAGACCGCCTGAATTCTCACCTCTCCAGACTCTTCTAACAACCGTTCAACGAACTCGCGAAACTCAGGATTACGACCGCCAACCATCTGAATTTGAGCCGGGAGAATCCCCTGTCGTTCCCCCTGGAAGCGGGCCGCCTCCAACAGCCAATAGACCCGATCAAAGACCTCATTGAGATTCACATCTAAATCGACAACCACCTCCGCCACCACTTCATCGGCCTCAAAGACCAACTCATTGGGTAAAACCTCCAAAAAGCCTCGTACCAACGCCTCTCCCAAAAGATAATTCCGGGATGAGCGTACTATTGGGTAAAACCTCCAAAAAGCCTCGTACCAACGCCTCTCCCAAAAGATAATTCCGGGATGAGCGTACCCGAATCACATACTCTTGACCATCGGCTAACCGCTCAGCCAACTCACGCACCTGTTCCGACTCAACTCGTTCGAATCACATACTCTTGACCATCGGCTAACCGCTCAGCCAACTCACGCACCTGTTCCGACTCAACTCGTAACGTTGCTTCTTCGGTAGGTGCAGTTCCTGGACGGAGTACCTGAGTCGCCACGCGATTGGCTTCCTGAAGAATTTGTAAGATAACATCATCCACCTGCTCGGGATTCATGACGCGCACCCGCGCCGAGGTCAGAACTTGCTGTTGCAGAATTGCTAAGCGTCGTTCCCGTAATAAGAGAAAATCTTGGCCGATACGTTGTAACTCCTCTTGCAGACTGGTCTGTTGTCGACTCAGGCTTGCCAAGAGTTCTTCCCGTCGGGCCAACTCCAACTCCTGACGCAACAATTCCATCGCTTGCTGCGATCGCTCCTTCTCCTGACGGGCCAACTCTCCCTCTTGGGTGATGAGACGTTGGCGATTTCGTTCGAGTTCGCGATCGCGGGCCTCAAGTTGTCGGCGCGCCACGTCAGCGGCCGCTTGTAGTTGCTGTTGTTGCCGTTGAAGCTGGAAAATCCCCACTTCTAGGGATTCGCGCTGGGCCTCCGTCTCCTGTAACTGGGACTCAATACGACTAATTTGCTGTTCGGCCTGACGGCGTTCGGCTTCGGTATTTTCCAGTTGGGTTTCCGTTTGTCGCAATTGCTGCTGGGTTTGCACCTGTTCTTCGAGGGCCTCGGTTAAGTCTTGAGACACCCGTTCCAAGGAGCGATCGAGCGCATCTAAGCGTTCCTGAACCAACACCGCTCGATTGCGGGCCGCTTCGAGTTCCGCTTCCACCCGACTTTTTTCAGCCTGAGTGTTCTCAAAATCCTGGCGAGCGGAATAGAGATCCTGTTGAATTTCCTCAAGTTGAAATAACCCCGTCCGCAGTCGTTGATCCAACAGCAAGAGAATGGCCAAGGTCGACGCAGAAATGAAGCCACCGGTGACCACCGTAACCAGGGTGGCGGTTTTGCGAGGCCGTAAGTTAAACAGGCTCAGACGGGCCTTACCGACTTTCGTCCCAATTTGATCACCGACTGTGGCGATCGCGCAACCGAGAACCAGCATGGCCAAAATTAAAACATATCCAGTGGTCATGGTTCCTCCTGTGCGACTGGGAACCCTCGGGAGAGGGGATAAGACGTCACTCACCGCAAAACGGCGGCGATCGCCTTTGATAGCAGTGTGACACAGGGGCGATCGCCGCCGTCAGTCTCTGCGGCGGATGCTATTCTAACGGCTTTTCGTCGAAATCGGCCGGTTACGTGAACTGTTGACTCAGTGCCACAGGATTATGCACCGTAATCTTCTTTTTGTGAATCGAGATCATCTCTTCCTGGCGTAAATCGCCCAATAAACGGGTAACGGTGACCCGAGTTGAGCCGATCGCCTCGGCGATCGCCTGGTGAGATAACTTCAAATCAATGGTGATTCCGTCGGAACTCGGAAGGCCAAAGTCCCGACAGAGAATCAACAAAAAGCTCACCAAACGAGATCCCATATCTCGGTGAGCCAAAGTTTCGATCATCATCTCGGTTTGTAAAATCCGCGAGGATAACCCCTGTAACATCAAAATCGATAAATCGGGATCTTCCTTTAGAGCCTTTTCCACCTGTTCAATGGGAACCGAGAGCAATTCAACCGGTGTAAACGCTACAGCGTGGTAAAACCGATCTGAACGGTGTCCTGTAATCAGGGATAAGACCCCGAAGACACTATTCTCCCGCAACAGTGCCACCGTAATCTCCTCTCCTGCCTCATAGACGCGAGAGAGTTTGACCGCACCTTTAACCAAAAAATAAACGCGCTCAGCGGGATCGCCGGGAAAAAAGATGGTTTTTCCACGTTCATAGTTTTCAACAACCGGTGGAAATGCACCGCTACCGCTTCCCATCTGGTGAAATACAGCCGCCAGTGGTTTGTCCTGCATGGCTACCATCGTCCTCTCCCTATCACGTGCCTCAAAGTTGCCGTTACACAGCAGGCGCGATCGCCCACCCCTATTCTGCCATTGACCTAGCCTTATCGGGGGAGTTAGCGCCTGACAATAACCCTGTGAGACCACTTAAATGGAATTTTGAGCAAAGATTCGTCAAATTTGATACCCTATCAGACTTTAACCGCATGAGCTAGCGGCGGCCCCTAGGGAATGTTTCTCAACTCCCGAGGTGGTTCAGCGCCGATTCTGCCCGAAAATATGGTACAAAGCTGATTGTCACTCCGAATAAACTATGCTGGATCTTACTGGAAAAAAAGCCCTGGTCACGGGAATTGCCAACAACCGCTCCATTGCCTGGGGGATTGCTCAACAACTCCACCAAGCCGGGGCCGAACTGGCCATCACCTACCTCCCGGACGATCGCGGTCGTCAGGAGAAAAAAGTCCGCAGCCTCGTCGAACCCCTACAACCGACGCTAATTGAACCCTGTAACGTTCAAGATGAGGCGCAAACTCGCAGCTTATTCGAGACGATTCAGGAGAAATGGGGCAGCTTTGATATTCTAATTCACTGTCTGGCCTTCGCCGGCAAAGAGGAACTCAGCGGTGATTTTAGTAACGCCTCCCGAGACGGCTATCTGCGAGCCATTGAAATTAGTTCCTACTCTCTAGTTCAGATGGCGGGCCTGGCCAAGCCGCTGCTCAATGAGGGGGGAAGCCTGCTGACGATGACCTATCTCGGGGGTGTGCGCGTGGTCCCCAATTACAATGTCATGGGAATCGCCAAGGCGGCTTTAGAGATGAATGTGCGCTATCTAGCGGCTGAGTTTGGCCCCGCTCAACTGCGAGTCAACGCTGTTTCCGCTGGTCCCATCCGCACCCTGGCCTCCTCCGCTGTCGGCGGGATTCTAGATATGATTCATCATGTGGAGGAAACGGCCCCCCTACGACGCACGGTGACGCAAACGGAAGTGGGGAATACCGCCGCCTTCCTCTGTAGCGACTTGGCTAGCGGGATTACCGGCCAAGTGGTCTATGTGGATGCCGGTTACGAAATTATGGGAATGTAGCTCACGGTTGCCAGGGTAGTGTCAGGGAAATTTGCGTCCCGCCATCTGGGCGATTTTCGGCCCAGATGCGCCCTTGATGCTGTTCCACGATGCGGCGACAGATGGTCAGTCCTAAGCCAGTTCCCCCCTTCTCGCGGGAATCGGAGGCATCCACTTGATGGAAGGGGTCAAAGATGAGGTCGAGACAGTTGGGGGGAATGCCTCGACCGCGATCGCACACCCGGATACAAATCTCCTCGGACTCGGGCCAAGCCTCGACAACTAAGGTCACCACCTCACCGGGAGGAGAAAACTTTATAGCATTGCTTAGCAAATTTGTCAAGACCTGAATCAATAAATCGCCGTCCACCCAAAGCTGAAGTGCTTGTAGGCTCTCACTGAGAGGGGCAATGTCCAGGCGGATCTGATCGGGTTCGGCCATGGCTCGCATGGTTTCTAAACTCTGTTGCAGCAAATCCAGCAGACGATGGTGTTGGCAATGTAACTCCACCCGCCCCGATTCCAGGCGCTGGAAATCCAATAAATCGTCAATCAAGCGGCGTAGGCGATTGGTATTGCTTAAGGCAATCGAAACCAGATGTTGGGCTTTCTCAGACAGAGTCCCTAATTTACCACTGTTGAGGAGTCCCAGGGCCACCTGCATAGGGGTCAGGGGGGTTCTCAATTCATGACTGACCATTGAGAGAAACTCATTTTTAAGCTTTTCGATGGCCAGGCGATCGCTGATATCGTTAAAGGTCAACACAGCTCCGAGATGTTGTCCATTCAAGACAATCGGGGTACAGATATAATCAACGGGGAAGGTTCCCCCATCCAGGCGGCGAAACTGACCCTGGTGAATCGAGGGAGGGGTTCCCGCTGCCGCAGACAGTTGCAGTTCCGAGACCTGACTTTCCCAGACTTCTTGCCAAGAGGAGCTTCCCAGAGATTCCCGATTCTCCGGCAGCAACGGCTCAATAATCTCATGGATGGATAAGCCAATAATCTGAGCCACATGATCGCTTCCGAGCATTTTAGCCGCCGTGGGATTACAAAAGGCAATCTGTTGCCGTAAATTAATCTCACAAATTCCTTCCCCAGCCGCATTCAAAATTAACTCATAGCGGTGACGCAACCGTTCTAAGGCCGACTGATACTGTTTGCGGTCATGAATATCCGCCGCAGCACAGATAATATACTTGGGCTTCGTCCCCTCAAAGACCACTTGACCCGTCACCTGGGCCCAGCGCAGAGACCCATCTCGTCGCCGTTGCCGTTTCTCCTTACAATAGGTCTCCAGCTTGCCTAACTGCATATCTTGGAGCCTCTCTAAGGATTCGACCCAGTCATCGTGACCGAGGATATCCCCGATATTCATTTGTAACAGTTCCTCGGGTTCATAGCCCAACAGGGTACAGTAGCGATGATTGACCCGCAAAAAGTTGCCCTGAAAGTCCAATTGAGCCAAGCCAACCGCCGCCTGTTCAAAGGTGACTCGGAAGCGTTCTTCGCTATCTCGTAAGGCCTGTTCTACCCGACGGCGATCGCAGTAGTTGTAGATAATTTCTCCCACCACCCGCAACAACCGGGCCTCTTCATCGGACCAATCGCGAGGGGGTCCATGCAAAATACTGACCCCTAAACAGCCCCAGAGTTCTCGCTGACGGCTCCAAATGGGAACTTCTAGTAGGGACGTTTCCCCTGTCTGACGCAAGAGGGAACGTTCAGCATTCGCTTGCGGGGGTAACTCTTCTAAATGGCCGATCGCCACATCTTGATTGCGTTGCAGTTGCTCGAGCCACCAGGGCAGATCATCAATGACAATCCGTTGAGCCTGTTCAAAAAAGGACGGTGTTTGTTCATCGACCCATTCCGCCATCCAGCAACCCGTACGGCTGGACCAATCAAAGCGGTTGAGATAGACACGACTCCCCTTGATCGATCGCCCAATCAAGCCTAATAAACTATTCCAATCCACCGCATCATTGGTGGTGAGGCTACTGGAAAACCGAGCCAGGGCCGTTTCAAAGTTTAACTGTTGTTGTAGCCGCAACTCAGCCCGCTTGCGATCGCTGATATCCTGAACAATCGCCAGAAAACAGCCTCCCAACTCTCCCTGCTTGGGAAATGAGGAGAGATTCAACTGAACCCAGACCAAAGAGCCATCGGCCCGTTGATAACATTGCTCCCATTCCTGTTCCCGCAACACGGCCTCAGGTTCAAGGTTCTCAAATCGGAGTAGGGGCAACTGATGCCCTAAAATCTGGCTTAGGGTCTGATTTTGCTGACAAATCTGTCCCTGGGCATCCAAAATAGCCATCCCCACTGCCGCTTGCTCAAACATGGCCCGCAAGCGAGTTTCACTTTGTTGAACCTGGGTATAGTACATGCCTCAAAGTTGCCGTTACACAGCAGGCGCGATCGCCCACCCCTATTCTGCCATTGACCTAGCCTCATCGGGGGAGTTCGCGCCAAACCATGACCCCTTCAGACCACTTAAATTGAATTTTGAGCAAAAATTCGTCAAATTTGATACTCTTACGGGAGTTTAACGCCATGAGTTTTCAGCGGCCCACCTTGAAATTTTCTCGATTCCTGAGCCAGGTTAGCGCCAATTTTGCCCGAAAATATGGTACAAAGCTGATTGTCACTCCGAATAAACTATGCTGGATCTTACCGGAAAAAAAGCTCTTGTTACGGGAATTGCCAACAACCGCTCCATTGCCTGGGGGATTGCCCAACAACTCCACCAAGCCGGGGCCGAACTGGCCATCACCTATCTCCCGGACGATCGCGGTCGTCAGGAGAAGAAAGTCCGCAGCCTCGTCGAACCCCTACAACCGACGCTGATTGAACCCTGTAATGTTCAGGATGACGCGCAAACTCGCAGCTTATTTGAGACGATTAAGGAGAAATGGGGCAGCTTTGATATTCTGATTCACTGTCTGGCCTTCGCCGGGAAAGATGAACTCAGCGGGGATTTTAGTAACGCTTCCCGCGAAGGCTATCTGCGAGCGATTGAGATTAGTTCCTACTCCCTAGTCCAGATGGCAGGCCTAGCTAAACCGCTACTGAATGAGGGGGGAAGCCTGCTGACAATGACCTATCTCGGTGGCGTGCGCGTCGTCCCCAACTACAATGTCATGGGAATTGCCAAGGCGGCCTTAGAGATGAATGTGCGCTATCTCGCCGCTGAGTTTGGCCCGGCTCAACTGCGGGTTAACGCCGTCTCGGCTGGCCCCATCCGCACTCTGGCCTCCTCTGCTGTCGGGGGAATTCTCGATATGATTCATCACGTGGAGGAAACGGCCCCCCTACGGCGCACGGTGACCCAAACGGAAGTGGGGAATACCGCCGCTTTCCTCTGTAGTGATTTGGCCAGTGGCATTACGGGCCAAGTGGTTTATGTGGATGCCGGTTACGAAATTATGGGAATGTAGATTACCTTTGCCAGGGCAGTGTCAGGGAAATTTGCGTCCCGCCATCGGGGCGATTTTCGGCCCAAATGTGTCCTTGGTGCTGCTCGACAATGCGGCGGCAGATGGTTAGGCCTAAGCCGGTTCCTCCCTTCTGACGCGAATCTGAGGCATCCACTTGATGGAAGGGGTCAAAAATCAGTTCGAGACAGTTGACCGGAATGCCTCGACCGCGATCGCCAACCCGGATACAAATTTCCTCCGACTTAGGCCACGCTTCTACCGCTAACGTCACCACGCCACCAACCGGGGAGAATTTTATAGCATTACTCAGTAAATTTGTCAAGACCTGAATCAGTAAATCACCATCTACCCAAAGCTGAAGCTCTTCTAGGGTCTCACTGAGGGGAGCCAGTTCCAGGCAGATCTGATCGGGATCAGCCATGGCCCGCATGGTTTCCAGGCTCTGTTGCAGCAAATCTAGCAGACGATGCTGTTGGCAATTTAACTGCACCCGTCCCGATTCTAGACGTTGGAAGTCCAATAAATCATCAATCAAGCGGCGTAGGCGATTGGTATTACTTAAGGCGATCGAGACTAAATGCTGGGCTTTTTCGGATAGGGGCCCTAACTTGCCACTGTCGAGAAGTCCCAGGGCCACTTGCATGGGGGTCAGGGGAGTTCTTAACTCATGACTGACCATAGAGAGAAACTCATTTTTAAGCTTCTCGATCGCCAGGCGATCGCTGATATCGTTAAAGGTCAACACAGCTCCGAGATGTTGTCCATTCAAGACAATCGGGGTACAGATATAATCAACGGGGAAGGTTCCCCCATCCAGGCGGCGAAACTGACCCTGGTGAATCGAGGGAGGGGTTCCCGCTGCCGCAGACAGTTGCAGTTCCGAGACCTGACTTTCCCAGACTTCTTGCCAAGAGGAGCTTCCCAGAGATTCCCGATTCTCCGGCAGCAACGGCTCAATAATCTCATGGATGGATAAGCCAATAATCTGAGCCACATGATCGCTTCCGAGCATTTTAGCCGCCGTGGGATTACAAAAGGCAATCTGTTGCCGTAAATTAATCTCACAAATTCCTTCCCCAGCCGCATTCAAAATTAACTCATAGCGGTGACGCAACCGTTCTAAGGCCGACTGATACTGTTTGCGGTCATGAATATCCGCCGCAGCACAGATAATATACTTGGGCTTCGTCCCCTCAAAGACCACTTGACCCGTCACCTGGGCCCAGCGCAGAGACCCATCTCGTCGCCGTTGCCGTTTCTCCTTACAATAGGTCTCCAGCTTGCCTAACTGCATATCTTGGAGCCTCTCTAAGGATTCGACCCAGTCATCGTGACCGAGGATATCCCCGATATTCATTTGTAACAGTTCCTCGGGTTCATAGCCCAACAGGGTACAGTAGCGATGATTGACCCGCAAAAAGTTGCCCTGAAAGTCCAATTGAGCCAAGCCAACCGCCGCCTGTTCAAAGGTGACTCGGAAGCGTTCTTCGCTATCTCGTAAGGCCTGTTCTACCCGACGGCGATCGCAGTAGTTGTAGATAATTTCTCCCACCACCCGCAACAACCGGGCCTCTTCATCGGACCAATCGCGAGGGGGTCCATGCAAAATACTGACCCCTAAACAGCCCCAGAGTTCTCGCTGACGGCTCCAAATGGGAACTTCTAGTAGGGACGTTTCCCCTGTCTGACGCAAGAGGGAACGTTCAGCATTCGCTTGCGGGGGTAACTCTTCTAAATGGCCGATCGCCACATCTTGATTGCGTTGCAGTTGCTCGAGCCACCAGGGCAGATCATCAATGACAATCCGTTGAGCCTGTTCAAAAAAGGACGGTGTTTGTTCATCGACCCATTCCGCCATCCAGCAACCCGTACGGCTGGACCAATCAAAGCGGTTGAGATAGACACGACTCCCCTTGATCGATCGCCCAATCAAGCCTAATAAACTATTCCAATCCACCGCATCATTGGTGGTGAGGCTACTGGAAAACCGAGCCAGGGCCGTTTCAAAGTTTAACTGTTGTTGTAGCCGCAACTCAGCCCGCTTGCGATCGCTGATATCCTGAACAATCGCCAGAAAACAGCCTCCCAACTCTCCCTGCTTGGGAAATGAGGAGAGATTCAACTGAACCCAGACCAAAGAGCCATCGGCCCGTTGATAACATTGCTCCCATTCCTGTTCCCGCAACACGGCCTCAGGTTCAAGGTTCTCAAATCGGAGTAGGGGCAACTGATGCCCTAAAATCTGGCTTAGGGTCTGATTTTGCTGACAAATCTGTCCCTGGGCATCCAAAATTCAACTGATGCCCTAAAATCTGGCTTAGGGTCTGATTTTGCTGACAAATCTGTCCCTGGGCATCCAAAATGGCCATCCCCACTGCCGCTTGCTCAAACATGGCCCGCAAGCGAGTTTCACTTTGTTGAACCTGGGTATAGTGCCATCCCCACTGCCGCTTGCTCAAACATGGCCCGCAAGCGAGTTTCACTTTGTTGAACCTGGGTATAGAGATTGGCCTGACCAATAGCAATACTCACTTGATCCGCCAGTTGGCCTAATATATCCACTTCCCAATCGAGCCAACGGCGTCGATAGGAACATTGATGGGCAATTAACAATCCCCAGAGATTGGCTCCCATGGCCGAGGGATGGAGAATGGGGATGACGACCTGAGACTGAACCTGCATCAGCCCCAACTGGCCAATACAGGTTCCATACTCGCAATGTAGGTCAGAGCCAACCATTACCCGAGATTGTCCCTCAGCATAGGCTTGATAACAATGGTCTGGGAGCTGGGTTTCATAAAAATCTAACCCCAGGGTTTGCTGATAGGGAGGAACCACCGCCTCACTCACCACCTGACTGCTACTAGACCCCTGTAAGCGAACAATTAAGACGCGATCGGCTTTGAGGGAATGGCGCACTTCCCGGACGGTACGATCTAAAATCTCGTCAAGATTCAGGGATTCACGAATGCGCTGGCTGAGGGTGGTTAAGAGGCGATCGCGTTGGGCCTGACGTTGCAAAATCTCTTCATTGCGTTTGCGATCGGTCAAATCCACGATCGCCCCATCGAGGTAAAGCAGGTTCCCCCATTGATCCCACATCCCCTGGCCTCGCTCATAAATCCAGCGAACGTCACCGTCAGCACAGAGAATTCGACATTCAAAGGCATAGGGTTGTCGCCGAGTGATGGCCTGGTTGATGAGCTGAGTAATCCGGGGTAAATCCTCGCGATAGATAATTTTCGACCATAAACCGGCATCCTCAAGAAAGGTTTGGGCCGGGTAGCCGGTGATCTCTTCGATGGCATCACTGACAAACAGGGTCGTCCAACCGCGATTGGGTAACACCCGGTAAATGACCCCCGGCACATTGGCCACCAGAGACCGAAACCGCTCTTCACTGGCTCGCAGGGCAATTTCAGTTTCTTTTAACTCGGTGATATCACTACTGATGCCATCAATGCGTAAGGGAACTCCCTGCTCATCCTGTACCAGTCGCGCTCGCAGTCGTAGCCAACGTTCTTCGCGATGTTGTCGTCGCCCTCGTTTGGCCTTGGGGTCATCCTCCCCGTTGTTGACTCGGACGAGGATACGATATTCAATATCGACGTTCCCTTGGGTTTTCAGATGTCGCCATTGGCGGACAAAGGCGGCGCGATCGCCCGGATGAATGTTACGCATCCAGGGATTTTTCATCTGGGCCAGTTTCTCGGCAGAGCGACCATAGAGGTTCTCTACCGAAGGACTGATATAGAGCAGTTGCATGGTCTGGGGAGACATGGACCACACGGCATCATCAAGGGAGGAGAGAATGCCGTTGAGCCGTTCCTGACTCGCCCGTAAGGCGGCTTCGCTGGCCCGCAGGGAGGCGGCGGCGAATTGATGTTCGGTGATGTCGCTGGCGGTGCCGAGAATCTGTTGTACGGTTCCCTGCTCGTCTCGCTTAAAGACGACATCGCGCGATCGCAACCAGCGATAACTCTGATCGGCATGTCGTAAGCGATACTGACATTCTGAAATCTCGCCGTCGGCTAAGGTCTCCCAGGAGGCAAAATAGGCGTGCAGGGTTGGGATATCGTCGGGATGACAAAAGGATTGCCATTCCTCAAACCCTTTTCCCGCTAACTCCTCTGGGGAATAGCCTAAAATCGATTTTACTTGCCCATTGACGGAGTTAATGCGTAGGGTGTGGACATCGATGGTGTAGAGAATTTGGGGGGAGGCGTTGGCGATCGCTTCGATGAATTGCTGACTCTGACGCAGTTGTTCGTAAGCCTGTTGTCGCTGGGTAACGTCTCGGTAGGCACTCAGATAACAATTGCGTTCGGCCAGGGGTAAATAGGTGGTGGACACCAGTAGGGTGCGAGGACTGCCATCTTTAGCTCGGATGGTGGTTTCTAGGTTACGCAAACAGCCCTTTTCCCGAACTTCGACTAGGCGATCAGCGGCTTCGGCAAAGGCCTCTGGCTCAGGGTAGAGTTGCGCTAGAAAGCTGTCACTTTCTTGGGCTTCTGTGCCGCTGTAGCCGGTGATTTCCGACATTTTGGCATTGAACAGCCCAAAGTTATCGGCATCATCGCTGAGGGTAATGCCTTCTTCGACGGTTTCGATGATGGTTAACAGTCGCTGGGCCAAGTCATAGAGGTCATCTTCGGCCTGTTTGCGATCAGTAATCTCGAAGATCATGCCATTCCAGATCACTCGGCCATCGGTGTGACGATGGGGATAGGAAAGCCCCTGAAGCCATTTTTGGCGTCCTGAGGGGAGATTGATGCGCCATTCAAAGTTCCAGGGGCTGAGGGTTTTGGCGGAATGGGCGATCGACTGTTGCGCGAAGGGAATATCAGCGCGATCCATCAGCCGCCAGAGATGACTACTATCCTCTTGAATCTGTTGAGCGGAGATCTCAAAGATGTCTTCGCAGTTGGCACTGACATAGGGGATGCTATCGTGACCATCGGGATACAGCACATAGTCAAAAATCATGGCCCGGATCTGAACCGCGATTTGTTGCAGCCGATTGCGGCGTTCATCGTGATTGAGAGATGCGTCCATGGCGCGATCGCTCAACTCCACGGAGGGAGAGTGGGTAGCAACCGGCTCCCACCGCATTAAAATCATGGGGGGGC
This sequence comes from Sodalinema gerasimenkoae IPPAS B-353, assembly GCF_009846485.1. Classification (GTDB taxonomy): domain Bacteria; phylum Cyanobacteriota; class Cyanobacteriia; order Cyanobacteriales; family Geitlerinemataceae; genus Sodalinema; species Sodalinema gerasimenkoae. The sequence goes on along the minus strand of NZ_ML776472.1, from coordinate 286,732 downwards.
GATCGGGGCGGCTCGGAAGGGGAGAGAGAGTCGTTCTGAGGCGTTGCCCCTCCTGTCCGGGGACATGAAGCTGTTGGGGAAAGGCAGGGGAATCGTCATCACGGCGGAGATTCACCTGCTCTAATTCTCTTAATAGGCGATCGCCATCCTGGGGAGATAACCACGATAGGAGGGACTTGCCCAGACAGTCCTCCGCCTTGCAATTGAGCTGTTGCAATGCCCCTTGGTTGGCGAAGTGAATCGTTCCATTGCGGTCAAGATATAAATAGGCAACGGGCAATTTATCCACCACCGCTTGATGAAGTCGCTGCTGTTGCTCCAATCGTTCCAAGCGAGCAATCAGTGTTGATAAGACGGCAGCATCAAGAGTCATTTGAACAGCTCAACATCGGCGATAGACTATTCGTTAACTATAGCAATTCCTATTTAAACTGACCAAATTGTTCGGTAGTGCCTTACCCCTACTTTTAGCCACAAATCTTCACACTAATTCAACGATGACCCCACCGAGATCTCTCCCATTTGAGGAGATGAACGCAGCCACAGACCCCGGGGGAAACTTACTCTTCCCAGGCTAAAAGCTGCTTGATTGTGGGAACAAGCTGCAACGGGTCAAAGGGTTTAGAAATGGTAGCGGTAATTCCGAGATCCTGAAATTTATCCATCACCTCCATAGCTCCCTTGGCAGTCAGCAGTAAGACGGGAATGGGTTGGGTATCTGGAAAATCCTGTAATACCTTAGCCGTCATCAATCCATCCATTTCCGGCATCATCACATCGAGTAAAATGGCATCTGGATGGTGAAAACGGGCAAGATTCACCCCTTCTGAGCCAGAACTAGCCGCTAACACCTGCCAACCGCCTTCGAGTTCTAAGGTCAGTTGGGTGACCTCTCGGATATCCTCTTCATCGTCAATAATTAAAATACACCGAGTACTCATAGGGGTTTACCTGGGTTCAGGAACTAAGATTTTTAAGGAATAGGGTCAAGGTAGACTCATCAAGAGCAACCGAGGGGTTTCACAACGAGGTTTCCTCATATCGATAAGGTAACGAGGGGGTTAACCTAATTTTAGCTCCTAGGTCAGTCAAAGTCGCAGGGAGCAATAAACCTCAACAGTCGGTCTGGGGGTCATAGGAGAAGACCCGATCGCGTCCTGCTTCTTTTGCTCGATAGAGGGCCCGATCTGCATGACGATAGAGAGTGGGTAAATCATCACCATCTTGTGGGAACTGAGCCACCCCAGCACTAAAGGTGACCTTTAAACAGACCTCATCATCTAAGAGGAACTCATGCGATCGCCATTGCTGCAACAGCTGCGATAACCGGTCAACCGCACTAGCTGCATCCGTATCAGCCATGACCACCACAAACTCCTCGCCACCCCAACGGCCCACCACATCATCAGCCCGGAACGATTCCCTCAACATTTCGCCAAAGCGGTGCAAGACCAGATCTCCGGTGGCATGACCATAGGTGTCATTAACGGGCTTAAAGTGATCCAGGTCTAACATGGCGAAACTGACGGGACGGTCATGGCGTAGGGCAATGCGTAACAAATTGGTAATGTCATAACTGGACTTGCGGCGATTGGCCAGGCCCGTCAACGCATCCAGTTCCGCCAAATTTTGCAAGAGTTTAGTGCGCTCAAGGCGATTAAACAGGCGCGAAATCAATTCTGGCCCCGAAATTGGCTTACTCACATAATCATCGGCCCCTGCCTGAAAAATCCGATCGACCGTGGCCGAGTCGGTATGGGCCGTCAAAAATAAAATCGGCAGTTTCCGCCATTGGGGTTCATTGCGCACCACCTGACAGAGTTCAATACCACTGTAATGGGGCATTTCAAAATCCAACACCAGTAAGTCCGGCATAAACAGCTCTAGGGACTGCCAAAAGCTGCGTGGGTCATCCAAAGCTTCAAGTTCCAGGCCCCAAGGACTCAGGAGCGTTTTAAGTCCTTGCAGTTCTTCGGGATCATCGTCGACAATCAGGACTTTGGCCGCCGTGTGCGATCGCTGAATCACCTCCATCGCCACCTCCATAATTTGTGGCATGGGTAGGGGTTTTTGCAGAAAGGCCTGACTCCCCAGACGAGACACCGAAAGGCGATCTTGGAAGCTATCCCGCACCGTCAACACCACTACAGGGATTTCCGGGCGATTGCGGGCCAGTTCTTCGAGAAGCATTAAGCCATCTTCTCCCGGTTCCGGGAAATTGAGATCTAAGAGAATCAATCCCGGAGAATAGGTGACAATCGCCGGACGGGCCTCTTGCACCGTGGTAGCAATCTTGACATCCATACCCCAAGTTTCCGCCTCTTCCGCAATTTGTTCGGCCAGGAGGCGATCGTCATCGACAATTAATAAACGCCGTTGTTCAGGGTCCGGAAGGGTAGGAGGTTCAGGCATCGCCGCCGTGGGATGGCGTTGAAACTGTTGACGTAGTTCCACCAGCCACCGTTGGAGTTGATCGATTTGAGACTGGCTAAAGTCTCGTTCTTGCACCAACATCTCCTCAATGTTCCGGGCTAAGCTAGAGCCATAGTGGTAACCAAACGTGCCCAGGGAACCGGCCAGTTTATGGGCTTCTTGGCGGGCCGTACCCTGGAGGCTTTCATCCCGGGCCGCCAGGGCGGAAATGCCTTCTTCGAGCAGGTCAACTCGTTTGAGGACATTGGGTTTAATCCGTTGCCAGAGCGCTTGAATGGCATTGAGGGTGGTGTTGTTGCCGCTCTCCTGTCCCGTTTTGGTTGGACTGGGGGCATCTTCATAGTCTTGGAGACGGTAACCCACCCCATAGATGGTTTCGATGAGGGTTGGAGGGGCATCAACGGCTTTGAGTTTGGTGCGTAGGCCCTTAATATGGGCCCGCAGGGTGTTTTCTGTGGGAGGTTCTTCTAGGGACCAGAGATGCTCGATGATGACTTCCCGTGAGAAGACCTGAGTCGGCGATCGCAAGAACAGTTCTAACAGGGCGTATTCTTTGGGGGTTAGGGACAAAGGACGGCTGTCATAGGTGACCTCGCAGGTGGCCGGGTCTAGTTGCAGGGGTCCCCAGGTCAGAATGGGAGGACGAGAATAGCGTCCCCGTCGCACGAGGGCCCGAATCCGGGCCAGCAGTTCTTCGAGGCCAACGGGTTTCACCACATAATCATCGGCCCCCGCATCTAACCCCAAGACCTTATCGCGACTGTTATCCAGGGCGGTTAACAACAACACTGGCATTTGATAGTGTTCTGAGCGCAAGGTTTTACAAAGTGTGATTCCATCGAGTTTTGGCAGAACAACATCTAAGACCAGCACGTCATAATCGAAGGTGCGGGCATAGTTCAAGCCACTCTCTCCGTCAACAGCGACATCCACAATGTAATTGCGATCGCTCAAGTATTGATTCAGCAGTTGAGCCAGATATTCGTCGTCTTCAACTAAAAGGATTTTCACAATTGCACTTCGACTCAGACAGAAACATGAACCCAGCCATAAGCCACTGTAGTCCAGAAATCGGGAGGGGGGTGAGGCAAGGCTCTAGCCCGGTGAACCGTCTTTGCCCTCTGATGTTACTTCGAGGCTAGCATTTTCTTTCTGAGGGTTCCACGGGCATCGGGCCCATAAGCTCTTGCCTTACCCGTTCAAGTCCTGTCACAGCAATTCTGAGTCAGACCTAACCTATAGCAATTCTATCCACTGGCCCGAGTTAACGCTGCCTGAACCTCAACCGAGATTCCAGGGGCTTGCTACCTTAGAAAAGGAATCTTCTCGAAACACTCCCCCGTCGGATATTGACCTAATTCAGAAAATATGATATATAAGGACGATTTAATCAGAGCGATCGCCGACACAAACCGAGGTCTGTTGGCCAGCGACACCGACAAAGCCGCCATCCTCTCCGCCATCGCTCGCCTCGAAGACCGCAACCCAACCCCCAAACCCCTAGAAGCGCCAGCCCTCCTCGAAGGCAACTGGCGACTGCTCTACACCACCAGCAGCGAACTCCTTGGAATTGACCGCTTCCCCCTCTACCGTCTCGGGGACATCTATCAATGTATCCGCCTCCAAGACCGTAAAATCTACAACATCGCCCAACTCCAAGGCATCCCCTATCTCGAAGGACTCGTCAGCGTCGCCGCCCAATTTACCCCCACCTCCCCCATTCGCGTCACCGTAAAATTTCAGCGCTTCGTGGTGGGGTTGCAACGGGTTCTCAACTACCAAAACCCCAACCAATTCATCCAGGCCCTAGAATCCCCCCAAAAATTCCTGGCCCTAGACTCCAAAATCCAAACCGAGCGCCAGGGATGGCTCGACATCACCTATCTCGACGAAACCCTACGCATCGGCCGGGGAAACGTCGGCAGCGTCTTCGTTCTCAGCAAAACCTAGCCCCACTCTGAATTAACCCTACACTTGAGGAATCGTCGCCCCCGTCAACACCGCATCAGTAAAATCCGCCCCCTGAATAATGGCATTGGTTAAATCCGCATCGGTTAAATCCGCTCCCCGCAACAGCACCTGACTTAAGTCACTGCCATAAAAGCGGCTCCCCTGTAGGCGAGCGCCCGTCAAGTTGGCCCGAAACAGATAGCTGTAGGTCAAATTAGCCTCCCTCAAGGAGGCTCCCATCAACAAGGCCTCACTTAACACCGCCCCCTGCAAATTGGCCCCTTGGAAATTCGCACCCTGAAAATCCCCCAAATTCAGGGCCGCACCGGATAACTCCGCCCCTTCCCAGAGACTCCCCACCGCCACCGCCCCCGTCAGCCGCACTTCCGACAGCACCACCTCAGTTAAATCCGCTTGGGAGAGATTGGCACGATTCAAGTTGACCGCAAATCCGGAACTCCCCCGTAAACTCGCCTCCCGTAAACTGGCCCCTTGGAAATTCGCCTGACTCAAGCGAACCCCCTCTAACTTGGCGCCATCCAGGCTAGCGTTTCGGAAATCGGCCCCCGTTAAATTCGCTCCCTCCAGGGTGACTCGGTTCAAGCGCGTCCCCAGGAAACTGGCCCCCTGTAGGTCAGCGTTTTCAAGATTCGCCTGTCCGAGACGAGCAAAATTAAAAATCCCCCGGCTCAAGTTCGCCCCCTGTAAGTTGGCTTGTCCCAACTGGGCCTCAATCAAACTTGCCTGGCTCAGATTAGCCCCCTCTAGGTTGGCCTCGGTCAAAATGGCCTCATCCAAAATCGCCCCTTGCAAATTGGCCCCTTGCAAATTGGCCCCATTGAGGTTCGCCCCTTGTAAATTGACCTCCCGTAAATCTGCCCCCGACAAGTCCACCTCTTCTAAGCGACAACGACGACAGACTCGGGTCTCCTCAAGTTGCTCAAGTCGACGCTGTAGGCGGCGATTGCCATAGGCGGGTTGGTCTGCCCAGCTCAAGAAACCGAGGACAATCAAGGCCAAGGATAGCCATTTCCAAATGGAGATTTGATTCATGATGTTTAGGATAGTTAACCAGGATAGTTACTCGTTCATGTTCCGATAGGTGGCCACTGCTGAGGGAGAAATACGGTTGAGATAGCGGAAAATCCAGTATTTCATCACCGTATCTAAAATCACGGGGAAGGTGGCGATAAACATAAAGTTAAAGTCACGGCTTTCGGGTAAGCCAAAATGATGGGAAACCCCTTCTAGGATGATTTCCCAGCCATGGGGAGAGTGATAGCCCACAAAAATGTCGGTAAACAGAATAATAATAAAGGCTTTGGCACTATCACTCAATCCATAGATGAGGTCATCAATAAAGGATTTGACAATGGCAATCTCCCGTTTACTATTCATCAAAACCAGAATAAATGCCCCCAAAGAGCAGAGGTCTGCGGCAACATTTTGCAGGGCATTGTTGCTCATGGCTTGAAACTTAAGGGCGATATTTTGGGCTTCCTCATTGACGGTTTCTTCAAACTCCTCATCGGACAAGGGCGGGGCAGAGCCAATGGCCATACGGAAGTGTAGCCGTTCTTCGTAGTGCCGAAGTTCTTGATAGGCGTCTTCTTCAAAGTCGGGATTGATGAACATATCAACGGTATTGGGAAAAAACTCATTATAAATGGGGCGAATAATAAAGTTTTTAGAGACTTGATGAGTGAGTAAAGGGACAAGAATCAAAAGTAAAATAAACTTAAGGGAAATAACAGTTTTACTTTTATAATAGCGAAATTTCTCGACCACATCCTCTTCCGCGTTGGGGTCAAGTTCTTCTTTAATGCGGTTTAGGGTTCTGAGGATGGAACGGGGCAATAAACTCGCTTGCCCAGAAATCGATTCTACGTCACTGGCGGTTTCTTCTCGGGATTTACTTGAGCTTTTAAAGTCATCGCGCCAATTGCGGCTGGGATTGGTGGCTCCTCGGTTCAACCGAGGGGACGGGGGAGACCCTCCCGGGGGCGGAGTCCGGTCAGAGGGGGATTCCTTCAGGGGAGGAGAGGCGGAACTGGAGGAGCGCTCAGCGGTCAGCGGTTGAGAGGTGCGGGGGGCTGAGGGCCGTCGCGTTAAATATTTCCCGGCAATCTCATCGATGACTTTGAGTTTTTTGAGATTTTCCGAAAATTGGTACGTCTCATCGGGGGAATAGCGGGATTTTGAGGCATCGGTGGCTTGTAAGGGAATCGTCCGAAAGGAGGAGCGAGTAATCCAGTTGAGGGTGCTGCGACTGGCCCGAAACTCCCGCAGACGACGTTGAATGATGTCTAGGTTGCGATCGCGCTCACTTTTGAGTTGTCCCCATTCCAGACCCGTATAACCGCCCTCGGGGGTCATCATCTGCCCTTGAAAATACTCCTGTTCCAGCTCCTGTATTGCCAAGGCCGCCCGATAGGCCGCATCGAGGGCCCGTTCGGGGGTTTTGAAATACCAACGACGCAGACGACGCAAGGGTCGCCAGGGGCCAGAAGACTCGGAATTTTGCATCGTTTAAACTACCAACAGTGAGCAGCGAATCAATGTCCTTAATCGCCTCTTGTACAATGTCTTAAGACGTTCTGTGATCGGCAGGGGTCGAGTAGCATACTAGCAAATCTGTTCGAGGTTGATCGGTGTCGTCTCAATCAATTTGGCTCCTAGGGTCGAGTCGCTCTGGTAAAACCAGCTACCTGGTGGCGGAGGTGGCCCGCTGGCTCGATGAGCTGACGGGAGAGATGTCTGAGGCCCTGTTGAAGCCGAGGCTCTTTCCTGGCTCGATTTTGGTCTTTGCGGCCACGGGGGACAATCGCCTACGCCTGAGTGAACAATTACTGAGGGCCACGGGAGGGCGCGGTGCGTTGACCGTGACGACCCCACTGGGCTTTTTTCAGCAGGAGGTGAGTTTATTCTGGACGCTGATTGCCCAAAAGTTGGGGCTACAGGTGGCGATTCCCTTGCGCTTACAGCCGGAAACGGAGCAGATGCTGGCCCAACGACTCTGGGCGCCTCATCTGGAGGAGGGGATTTTAGAGCCGTTGGGGGCCAGCCGCAAACGCCAAGTGCGTCGTGGCTTAGATGTGCTCCAACTGGCGGGGGCGGCGGGGGTGGCTCCGGAGGAGATTGGACAACGGCTGCAAGAGGGACTTGGCGAGGAACTGTTGCAACCGGAGGCGGCGCAGTTGCTACAAGTGATGCTGTTGCAATGGCGAGATTGGTGTCTGGGGCGGGGGTTACTCACCTATGGGGTGGTCTTAGAACTCTATTGGCGCTATCTGTTGCCGAATTCCGAGTATCAGGTGCAGTTGAGGCGGCGCTTCTTGGGGGTGGCGGCGGATGATGTGGATGATTATCCCGCCATTAGTCGTGATTTGTTTGAGACGCTGTTGCGGTTGCAGCGTCCCGGATTGTTTAGCTTTAACCCCCAGGGAAAGATTCGCTTGGGTCTGAATGCGGACCCGGATACCTTGGAGGGATTATGTGGATGCTGTGAGCAGGTGATTGAGCTGGAGCGGCCCTCTCCGGGATTGGTGGGGTCCTTGGCTGAGCCGATGATTGAGTTGGCGCTGAATCCCACGTATTTAATGCAGCTTCCGGCGTCAGTTCCCTCGTTGCAGACGGTGGCGCGATCGCAGTTGCTGCGACGGGTGGGGGATGAGGTGGCCCGGATTGTTCGGGATGGTTCGGTGAGTCCGGCGGAGATTGCGATTATTGCGCCGGGGTTGGATGCGATCGCCCGCTATAGTCTCGGTCACATTTTGCAGGGCTATGGTATCCCGGTGCGCCCTCTCCAGGTGCAGCGACCGTTGTTTAGTAATCCAAGAATCCGGGCGGTTTTAACCCTGTTACCGTTTTTCTATGGGGGATTGGGACGGCGGATTAACCGGGATTTGGTGGCAGAAATGTTGGTGATGCTCTCCCAAAATCCCCAGCGGGGTGAGCAGGAGCCACCGTCGCCGGAGAAGGAGGTAAAACTGGGGTTTGAGATTGATCCGGTACGGGGGGGAACCTTGGCTGATGCCTGTTATCGCCCCGATCCTGAATGGCCAGAACTGCTCCCGGCTGCGAGTTTTCCAGGGGGCGATCGCCTCGGCTACCGGGCCACACGAGCCTATGAACAGATGCGTCAGTGGCTTGACGAGACGCGATCGCAGGTCACCTCAGGGGCGATCGCCTCCCCAGTAGTTCTGTTAGATCGCATCATCGGTCAGTTCTGCTGGTATCGAGATTTAGCGGATGACCAACGCGAGGCCCTACGGGAACTTCTGGAAACAGCCAGCCATTTTTGGGAGGTCGAGTCTCGGGTGGGGGGCGATTGCGGTTCCCCCACGCTTCGCGATCGCCCGCTGGGGGAAGTGGTGGGGGATTTTCTCACCCTGCTGCAAAGTGGAACCGTCACAGCCAACCCCTATCCTCTCAAACCCCGTCAACCGGAAGCGGTCACCCTTAGCACCGTTTATCAATATCGCAGTAACCGTCTGGCCCATCGTTACCATTTCTGGTTGGATATTAGTTCCCCCCTCTGGTTACAGGGAGGGGCCTCTGTCTTATTTGCGGCTCCCATTTTTGAGCGATCGCGCCCCCTTCCCTACGATGCGCAGGCCCGTCAACAGGACGATGAGGCGCGGCTGCAACGGATTCTCCAAGATTTACTCTCCCGCGTCGAAGAGCAGGTGATCCTCTGTCACAGCGATTTAGCGGTCAACGGCCAAGAGCAAACAGGGCCCCTCCTAGCCCTAGCCAACGCTTCCGTCTCGATTAATGAACTGAATCTCACCTAATCCCCCCAGTCCTAGACATCCTAGACAAATGGACTATACTGGCGGGTGGTAGGGGCGAAACCATTTTCGCCCCTTAGAATTTCGGGTGTTTTTATCTCTACCATTTACCATCACATCAGGAGGACGGCCCCAAGCGCAGGTTGTACAGCCCCGATTTACCCTTATCGTCATCATCATTTCCCTGACAGACTAGGCTAGAGTCATCAAATTAAGGTCAGGGTTTGTTGAGCCGTTTGATAACAAGCATCTATTGGCTCTATCAAGCGGGTTGACGGGTGAGAAACTACAGTTGAAGGCATTATTTACGTCTCGTATTTTAGCAATATAAATACCTAAGTATTTAGGAGAAAAAAGTATCCTAAGTACTGGTTCCGACTGCTAAAATTTAAGCCAATTTTTAGATGAGTCTCCCTATCCCATCAGTTCTCCCCAAAAGAACGGCTATCCGAGTCATGTCAAGTCCTGATGGCGTCAAAATCAGAATTTCCTGGAACTTTTGACTCTAGGAAACCGTCCTAGGGAATTGGCCTAATTGTAAGGACGTAAAGGTTATCCGCAACGCTCCTGATCACCCTTAGAAAAGGCAGGAGCAAAACCAACATGACAACCAAATCACCGACGGAACAACTCAGGCTGCCGAGACTGGGAAAAATTCTCGATCTCGGCGGGCAATGGGGAAATTGCAGTATTAAGATGTTTAAGTTTTTTGACAGATGGCAGAACAGGTAAAACTTAGTTTATAATTCCTCTGTAAGTTACTGGTAAACTTTGAGGAGTTGAATAGAATGAAATTAAATCGCCTGAGTGCTTCCGCGGCCCTGCTCGGAATCGTTTCCCTCACCGCTGCGGGTCTGAAAGCGCCCTCTCACGCGGCTCCCTTGACGGAAGGTTCTGATTCCTTGGAACTGGCACAACGCATTGGTGAGCGTCCTGGGGACACCTGCCGTCGAGTTCGGGGTGCCAACGTTCTCTACACGGAACCCGACATGGACTCCAGCGAAATCGCGAATATGCTGCCTAACGAGCAGGTGAACATGATCCGTAACGCCTTTGTGGGTGATGACGGTGGTATGTGGTTTGAATTGGAAGATTCTGTGGGTAACATCGGCTATATGCCCGCCCAAGCTCGTATGAGTTCTGGTGGTCCGATGGAATCGACTCTGGCGAACTGTCCTGGACAAGGTCAAAGTCCTTCTGCCTTCCCCGTCACCTGGTAGTTTGAGCTATTGAGTGAGGTCTCTGACGATCGCCTACATCTGTGATCACTGAGATGAGCGAGTCCCAACCCCGTCCTTTGAGAGGGCGGGGTTGTTTGTTCAGGGGGAGGTGTCTGTCAACTCGGGGGCCGATCGCGCCTCATCCTGAGACCCAAAGGACCAGAGACTAGAGGCGGCTTCGGCACGGGTGACGGGCCGCTGAGGTTGTAACAGCCGGGTATAGCCAAAAGCCCGACGTATGTTGGACTGCTCTCCATTCTCGAAATCGGCTAAAACCGCGTCTAGGGCATCGGAACTAATGCGAGTACTATCCTGAAAGCCCCAGGTATCCTGAATGGCCTCAAAGCTTCCATCAGGTAGACCTCGACGGATATCTAGGGGAACTTTCCAACGCAGCAAATCTTCGCGCAGTAAGGGGTCATCTGGACGGAAGAGGACGGTGGTATCGTCGCCACTGAGGGGACTAGGGATGATACCGGCTTCAGCGAGTCCCTGAATGATGGGGAAGTCAGGATGGCTTTGGGGCATATCTTGAAAGGCGGGGTCGCTCGTCCCTCGGGCCTGACGCAGTTGTTCAGAGGATTGGTTCTCGTGGAAGCGGTTATTCGCCCGCAAGAGCCAACGGGCATAGTCCCGCCGGGTCATGGGTTCCTCGGGCGCAAAGCGATCGCCCTCTAAGGGGGACAAGATCCCCAGTTCAGCCACCTCTTTGACGTAGGTGACCAGGGGATCTGAGACTTGATCCAAATCACTAAAGCGAGTTGTTGGGGGCGATTGTCCCTCGGAAGATGGGGTCTCCCCGTTGGCTGACTCAGATTCTACAGCCTCAGACTCCTCTGGGGTGGCTTCGGTGGAGGCAACGGGAGAATCGGGATAGGTGAGTTCGATTTCTGTACCGTTACTTGGGGTATCCTCTGGCTGGGGGGGGGTTGCCTCGTTATCTGTTGTCCCGTTATCCTCAGGGGGTCTAGGACGAATGACCACGGTGAGGGGCCAATCTTGGCCATTACGGCTACGGCTGGCCTGCAAGCGGATTTCCTCGTCCTCAACGCTGTCCTCATTGAGTTCCCAGTTGTCCTGAGACAAGCGACCGCGATAAAACTCGGCAATTACCTCAGGGGGGTCGTCACTGTGCCAACGACTGCGGAGGCGATCGCCATCGAGTGGGGTGGTGTCGAGCCAGGTTGCCGGCTCATACTGGGGCAATTCGGGAGGCAGACGCTCCAACTCAGGGGCCTCGGGAACGCTGACGGGTTCTCTTGTGGCCTCGGGTTCAGGACTCTCCGACTGAAGTTGAGGATCAGCGGCGAAGGAGTCTTCTAGGGAGCGGTCACCTGACGCATCAGCGCAGCCACTTAGGGCAATCACACTCAGCAGGACCAGAATAGATCGTTTAAACACAGTTACCTAAACACACTTATTTCAGGGCTTCGATGGCATAGTTGAGATAGAATTTCAGTTCCGCCGCCGCCGCCGGAGAGAGTTTTAGGCCAGCACTGCCGCGATCGCGAATATAGTTAAAGATATCGGCCTTCACCGCTGCCACTGCTGCTGAACGATTGGGCGATCGCCCCCATTCATCGAAGGGACTGGTATTTCCCACCACCAAGCAATATTGAATTAAACATAAATCCCGGTCAATGGCCCGATCCACATCCACGGCGGCCGTACCGGAGCGACGCAAGAACGTATCAATGACATCCTGAACGAGATCATCGTGATACATCGCCAGTTTCTCCGCCGCCTCCAAACGGGCTTCTGCCCGTTCTAGGGGAATTTTGGCCGCGGCCAAATCTGCATCGTCGAGGAAGCGTCCAGCCACTTCAGCGTTGGCGAGTATGGGGGTTAGGGCAGATTTCATCCTGGGTGAGTTCCTCAACGAAGGGCGGTCATGGCAATCTCGAAGTAGTCAGCGACTTCTGCGAGTAGGGGCTGTTTCAGGCTCACGTCGGCATCCTGAAGTTGAACTTCAAGTTGAGCGAGGGTGGCCTGTTTCATCTCGGCGATGGCAGCGACGGCCGAGGATAGGGGAACCCCCAGGGTTTGATAGGTTTCCTTCAACCCCTCAAGACAGCGTTGCTCCAAAATTGCCCCATCTCCGGCGAGCAGGGCATAACTAACATAGCGCAGGATAAACTCCCCATCGCGAATACAGGTGGCCATGCGGCGGCTGGGGTAGCAGTTGCCCCCTCGTTGAATCAAGTCGGGGTTTTCCGCCACCATGGCTGAGATGGCTTGGGCGATGATGTCATTGGCCTGTTGGCGTATTAGCTCAACGGCAATAATTCGTTGCTGATGACTGGCGGCAAATTGACGGAGTCGGGCCAGGCGATCGCCCTCGACGTAGGCGGTTTGAGCATCGGCATCGAGGACAGCACGAGAAAATGAATCCAACACGGTTTGGCAAAAAACGACAAACGACGTTTAAAGAGCGGCATCTAATAGTGTAGCAACGACGCGATGGTCTGGATCTTGTCGCAGTTGCTCTAGGGCCGCTACCGCGCGAGAATCTTGGAAGTGACGCAGGGCATAGGCGACGCGGGCCCGCAATTGCCATTGAGGATTATCCACCTGAGCCAGTAACAACTCCAGGGCGCGATCGCTTTCTAGGGTGTTGGCCAGGGTTCCCAAGCCATCCAGGGCGGTTTCTCGTACCAGGAGATTGCGATCGCTCAGGCCCTGCTGGCACAGTTCCAACAACACCTCAGATTGAGACATCTCCATCATGGCGGCAATAATGCCATGGCGGGAGAGCCAGCCTGAATCCTCTTGGAACAGGCGACGCAAATGGGGAACAGCGGCTGGTCCATAGAGTGACAGAGAACTGGCGGCTTCGGCTCGGATGTTGGCATCCCCGTCTCCTAACATGGTGACAAGGGCAGCAAACCCCGCTTCACTGCGCTTACGTCCCAATCCCATGGCCACAAAAGACCGGACGAGAACCTCGGGATCGGCCATTAAGTGGGTGAGCAGGGGAACCGCCACCTCGGGGTCATACTCCCGCAAAGCCGTTAACCCTCGCATCCGGTTTTGGGGATCGTCACTCTGAAGGTGGTCTTTAATTTCGCTTACATTCATATCAAGTCTGGTTTTGTCAAGCTATTTTTATATTTGTTTACAGTCTAACAAAATCCAGGCTGAGATGCGATGACGGCGGCCGGCAGCCGACGAAACACTCAATAGAGCGTCCCGGTGGTGAGTGGGTTAGTCTTCATGATCCTCAAAGGGATCGGCCAGCTCCTCGGAGGGGGGGCCGAAGGAGACATAGATCCCGTAGGCGGTGATGGCAATCAGCACCGCAGCGGTGGAAATACTAAGAACTGTTGCAGGTTCCATGAATAAAATTCAAAAATGAGATGGCTTCCTCTATAATATTACGAAAACTTAAGACTTTTCACAAAGCGTACAACTTTAGGTTAAACACATGGCACAACAGACACGTCTAGGCGATATCCTCAAACCCCTGAACTCCGAGTACGGGAAGGTTGTTCCTGGCTGGGGAACCACTCCTCTGATGGGAGTGTTCATGTTGCTGTTTTTCGTCTTCTTGCTGATCATTCTGCAAATCTATAACTCCTCCCTGCTGATTGAAGGGGTGGACGTGGATTGGGCGAACCTCAGCCGCTAGGGCCGGGGCGATTATCCCCCAAGACCTGAGAATCCCGGTTGAACCGGGATTTTTTGTCGGTACAATGGGTCACGATGGGGTAAACCGCTACGAGGTTCGCCCCATGCGGTACGCTTAAGTTGAACATCCCAGGAGTCGCGACGATGAATATCTTTGGTATTGGCTTGCCCGAAGCCATTGTGATTTTGGTTATTGCTTTACTGATCTTTGGCCCCAAAAAGCTACCGGAAATTGGCAGCAGTCTCGGAAAAGCCATTCGCAGCTTCCAGGATGCCTCAAAAGAGTTTGAGAACGAATTCAAGCGAGAAAGCGAACAACTCAAGGCTCAGCCCAAGCGTGAGATGTCCGAGGCGGCGGCGACTCCCTCGGCGTCTGAGTCGGCCCCCTCAACAACGGCGGCGGCTAACTCGGCTAACTCCGCTAACTCCAATAGCCAGGAGTCTGCGACGTAATCTCACGGGCTACATCTGGCGACCTGACCCTGCTTAACCTCCCCTGTGTGCCTGCTTCTGTCCATGACTGTGAACGCTTCCTCGACATCGATTTTAGTCCCGAGTGCGATCGTGGGTTTAGGTAATCCTGAGCCAAAATACGATCGCACCCGTCATAACATTGGTTTTGCTGTAGTGGACGCCTTAGCGCGATCGTGGCAAATTCCCCTGACGCCGCAGCGTAAGTTCAAGGGAGAGTATGGGGAAGGGATGGCCCTCGCCGGCCAAAAGATTCGTCTGCTCAAACCCACCACCTATATGAACCGTTCCGGGGAAGCGGTGCAGGCGGTGGCCAGTTGGTATAAACTCGACCCAACCTCGATTCTGGTCATTTACGATGACATGGATTTACCCGTGGGACGGATGCGGCTGCGTCTGGCAGGATCAGCGGGGGGACATAATGGCATGAAGTCCATTATTGCCCACTTGGGAACCCAAAACTTCCCCCGGCTGCGTGTAGGAATTGGCAAACCCCAGCCGGGAGAGAATCCCTCGATTTCCCATGTTCTGGGCAAGTTTTCCCCCCAAGAAAATCAAGTGATCACCGAGGTGATGATTCTGGTCCGCGATGCGATCGAACTGAGCCTCAAAGAAGGGGTTGAGAAGTCCATGAGCCTTTACAATAGCCGCAATCTGGCGAAACCGCCTTCTTCTAAGACCTCCAGCTAACGCTTTGACATCACGGTTGAGTTCCCCACAGTTACCCCAAACCACAGCCTATCTGCGCGTGACAGACTGCTCCTGGGAGGGCGGAACCTTGCAAGGGGAAGTTACGGCGGGTTCCTTTACCTGGGAATTTTGTTGGCTATTTAGTCAATCTCGCCTGGATATTGAACCCTCGTTAGGACGTGCCTTAATCCAAGAACCCCTCTGCCGCTTCCTCGAACAACGAGATTATCAACTTGAACCGGGGGGAGACTACCAATTTACAATCCGCGCTCACATCTAGTCCCGTTGGTAGACGGGATTTGGGGAGCCGGGCCTTGAGGACGCACCCCTCGGGGGGATTTCCCATAAATCCCCCTTTTTTCCTCTGCTAATTTTTTTGTCATGGTTCTTTAACAAATGGAGGGGATCGGCTGGGGATCGATTAAATGCTTATGTCAAGGTTTCCTGACATTACGATCCCCTGAATGCCTGTAACTTCGTGAATCCTATAAGAATCAGGGTCTGTAGCCCCTTGCCGAATGGGAGCATCTTCTGCAAGATAAACATCAGTTGGGCGCGTTAACCCGATCCCGAATTCAATCTAAACTCGAAACTCGCGGGATCTTTGTGAACTTCCGTTCAATCTGTCAGGTTTGCTTGACAGCCATGTTGAGAAAGACCAGCAATCACTATGTCACAAGAACGTCCACCCCTCGAAGAAATGACCTTGCGGCAACTCCGGCGAGTGGCCAGCGAGTGCGGCATTTCTCGATATAGCCGAATGCGGAAGTCTCAACTGCTTTCCGCCATTCAAGCGGTCTTACCCGAAAAAATTAATCCCACAAGCACGAGTCCCACAAGCACGGGTCCGAAAACGACCAGTCCGAGTAGTCCATCACGTCAATTGGAGGCACAGGAAGAAGTGGAAGCAGCAAAATTTGAACTCGGCCAAGACGATCGCACCGGCGGCGAACTCGCGTCGGTAGATGAAGGGTTAGCCGATTTGCCCGAAGGCTACGGTGAAAGTCGGATTGTCTTAATGCCTCGGGACCCTCAATGGGCTTACTGCTATTGGGATATCACCAACGAGCAGAAAGAAGACTTACGTCGTCAAGGGGGACAGCAACTGGCCCTGCGAGTGTATGACGCCACGGATATTGATCTGAATTATCAAGCCCCTCACAGCATCCAAGAATATCCCTGTGACGAACTCGCTCGGGAATGGTACTTACCGATTCCCGTCAGCGATCGCGACTATGCAGTAGAAATTGGCTATCGTTGTGGCGATGGCCGTTGGCTGGTTCTGGCTCGCTCCCTCACGGTTCACACCCCTCCCGTCTATCCCTCCGACTGGATTGAAGATATCTTTGTCACGGTCAACTGGGATGAACCCCTCGAAGGGAAAACCGTGGCGAATCTGGTTCCCCCCAGCAAAAAACCGGTTCCCAGCGAAGCCAGCGAAAGCAATCCCCTCTACGAAGAAATCTTCGGGATGGCCAAGTCTGCCGAAGCCCAACGGGTTGCCGGCTCGCTGTTCGGTTCGATGCACCAAGTCCCCGAACAAGCGGTTAGTTCCTATGTCTTCCCCTCGGGTGTTGGCATGTGGGCTGTTCCCACCATGTCCGGTTTAACCATGTCCGGTGCAGGAATGTCCGGTGTGGGCATGGGGGCCTCGATGCCGCCGATTCGTCCTCGTCAATTCTGGCTAGTGGCTGATGCGGAACTGATTGTCTATGGGGCCACGGAACCCGATGCAACGGTCACCATTGGCGGCCGTCCCATCAAACTCAATTCTGACGGAACGTTCCGCTTCCAGATGTCGTTCCAAGATGGTCTGATTGACTATCCCATCAAAGCGGTTGCGGTGGATGGGGAACAAACCCGCTCGGTTCACATGAAGTTTGAGCGAGAAACCCCCTCTCGCAATACCAACACCAAGGAAGAAGCTGTTCCTGAGTGGTTACACTCTTAGACGCTTAGGTCTTCCAAATTGATTAGGTTTGCCCCGATGTGTTCTCACATCGGGGTTTTTTATGGTGAGAAGGGAACAGGGAACAGGCAACAGGGGACAACTTGCCTTGCCCGAGGACATAGAGTCACAAGGGAATGTCCTGTACTGACATGACCATTGCGATGATTTACGGGTTCGAGTTCCAGCGGGCGGCTGGGTTGCCATAGAGATGTCTCGAACCAATGACCAGTAGCGGTTCTCCTGGATTGTTGGGGAGATTGCGCGTTAGGGGATCTTCGGCATCGTTGTCGTCTCGGAGAAAGTCGGTGACAAAGACGACGGGGAAATTGCTCTCCCAGAAGCGTTGTAATTCCTCGGCGGAGAGGTGATAGGGAGGGGTTGGCCCAGGAAACGCGGGCAATTTCCGAGATTCCCCGGCATCGGTGAGAACATAGACAATGCGATAGGCGCGATCGCCCTGGCCCCAAACCCAACCGGGATCGAGGGTGGGAAACTGGGGAAATCGCTCTCCTTCAGGATTGAGATAAAAACTCATGGCCCCGGCGGCCCCCAGTTCGCGGGAGCCTTCAAATACCCAAATGGTTGACTCGGGTAACTCTGCCTCGGCTTGAGTGATAAGGGATTGGGAGGAGCGCATCTCAGCAAAGGCCACAAACCCTTGAATGATGAAATAATAGGCGATCGCCATCCCCAGAAGCAGAGTTAGCCAACTCGCAAGTGGTTGTTGTCGCAGTAGCAAGCCCCCCGCTAAGGCCGCCCCGATACTGAAACTGAGGGCGATGGGCATTTTCAGGGACTCGAGTTGGGGAAACTCTAAGTTGAGCGCGGTGGGAAGTTGCCAAAGGGCCAGAACCACCACTACTGCTACGGCAATGAGGGTGACGGCGGCGAGCGTTCGTCCCCCAGCGGTAGCTACCCCTCGACGGGCCTGTCCTCCCGTCCACCAGAGGGCCGTTAGCAGCATCAGAGGCGGGAGACTGGGCAAACTGTAGTAAATCAGCCGGGAGGAGAAGGGGAGAAATAGCACAACCGGAAGCAAGGCGGCGATCGCCAGTAGGATGAGTCCACTGGCTTGTTCCTGTCGCGACTGTTGCAGACTGGCCCAGGTATGAACCAGGGTTTGGGGGAGAACCAGGGACCAGGGTAAGGCCCAAACGAGGGTGATGCCAATGTAGCCCAGGGCGCTAATTTGGGAGACGGCGTAATCGGGGGGATAGCGGCGATCGGCCAGACGCTCTAGGTTCTCGTTGGCGATAAAATACTGCCAAAATCCAGGATTCGCCCGTTCAATGGCGATCGCCCAAGGCAGAACTAGCAGTAGTAACAGGGGAATGCCAAAGCCGGGTGCCAGTCCCTGCCAGATGCGGCCTGGGGAGTAGATGACACTCAACACCAGAAGGGCGATCGCCGGAAACACCAACATGAAGGGTCCCTTGGCCAAAATAATCAGCCCCAACAGCAACCAGAAGCCCAAACGGTAGAGCCAATTTCTCGGGACTAGGGTGATTTTCCAGAGACAATAGTAAGCTGTCAGCAACAGAGACGACAGCAGCAAATCAATCAGCAGTTGGTGGGTAAAGATAAACCAACCACAGGCACTGGCCAACATCAACGCGGCCACACGCCCAGTCACCGCTGAGCCGAGTTCTCGTCCCCATTGCCAGACCATAAAAACGCCCCAACCGCCCCCTAGAGCCAACGGCAAGCGGGCGGCAAACTCATTAATGCCAAAAACCTTATAACTGACGGCGATCGCCCAGTAGAGCAAAGGCGGCTTATTGAGATAGGGAGCGCCGTTGAGATAGGGGGTCAGCCAATCTCCCCGTAGGAGCATTTCTCGGGCAACCCCAGCAAAATGTCCCTCATGGGGTTCGTAGAGCGGATAATCTCCTAACCCCAGGAATAATAGAGCGATCGCCCCCAGCAGGATCAGGGGATCGAGCCAACTGAGGCGAACCGGTTCAAGTCGATTCAAGGCCACAATTTAATTAACGTAATGCACGTAAAAACTCTCGGGCGATCGCCGCAATATGTTCGGCGCGATCGAGCCAATTCACAATACGGCGGGCACTAACAAAATTTTGCCGTGACCCCAGGATATGGTCATTGAGACTATGCCCCGTATAGGAACCATCTCGCATCCCCAACACCAGCAAGTCCGCCGCAATATCCTGATTGGCCGCCAACTCCGGATTGCCAATCAGGTCAATCCCCAACCGGCCAGACCAATAGCGATAATTAGCCCGTCCCGTAATCTGCACAAAGCCTCGTCCCTTATAGCGAGGGCCATCTCCAGCATAGATATTGCCCAAATCGGAGCGCCACTCATAGGCCCAACCACTGGCCAATTCCGTCATCCACTTACCCAGATGGGATTCATGTTCAGCGGTGGCCAAGACATAGGCAATCTGCCCTAAATCCGTTACCCCATAGTCTAAACAGGACTGTAAAATCAGTGGCACCGAATCCCGAGCATAGGCGCGAATATCGGGATAGGGAATCGAGGCAATAATCCGGGGGACATCAAATTGAGAGAGACCCGTTTGTCGTTCAGGTTCATAGACTTCCACCGGGCCACTGACTAACGCCGACCAGGTTTCTCGTCCCACCACCCCATCCACTAAGAGATTATTCAGAGACTGAAAGCGTCGCACGGCAGCTTCGGTATTGTTACCAAACTTGCCGTCAATGATTTCATCTTGAGGAAAAATTCGTGCCTTAACCAGCAACTCTTGCAGCGTTTTGACCGAATCCATGAGGTCAGGATGTTGGATACCATCGCCCTTTTGCAGCACCGGATAGCGTCGAACCGGCTGGGGAGAGGGGGACGGTGTGGGGGATGGTGTGGGGGCGGGGGTAATGCCCAATTTGCGATCGATGACGGCCCAGGTTTCCGAACCTACGATTCCCGTCATCTTCAAGTCATTTTGCATCTGGAAGACTTTGACCGCCTTTTCCAGGGCCGAGTCAAAGCGACCATTAATCGGCTGACTGATGGGCAACAGCCTGAGTTTAATCATAATCCGTTGCAGGAGCTGTACCGGTTCAACAAACTCCTGAGAATCGATTCCATCTCCGGGGCGTAACAGGGGACGTCTTGCAGTAGACATAATCGTTTGGGGGGTCGTTTGGGGGTCGTTTGGGGGGGGAGTGACAACAACAGAGGGGCTGTCTAATATCTTGGCATGGTCATGGTCTCAATGAGTCTTAAGCATTTAATGCAAGATGGCCCGATCCGAGAGCCATTCTACGTCAGGGGAATCCCAGAGTTTGCCGTCTAGAGCCATTTGTTCAATGGAACTGGCTAAACGCAGGGCGCGCAGGGCCTGTTCACCGCCAACAGAGGGTTGATTGCCCCCGCGAACACAGTTGACAAAATGCTCTAATTCTGCGTGGAGGGGTTCAATATTACTGGTGCGGACTTTTTCGATTAGCCCATCCTGACGATACAATACCTGACCATAGTCTGTGGAGGTATTGGCGGTGGTTTGACGATGAATCAGGATTTCGTTATTGAGGAAATCGGCTTCTGTGAGGGAGGTTTGACAATGGGCCGCGATGGTACGCCGTTTGCGGTGGGTGACCTTGCTGGCGGTGAGGGTGGCGATCGCCCCGTTGGCGAACCCTAAATTTGCCGTCACATAATCCAGATGCGGCGAACCGGAAATACGACTGCCACTGGCCGAGAGTTTCAGGACGCGATCGCCGATCAGTTCTAAGATCAGATCGATATCATGAATCATCAAGTCCAGGACTACCGACACATCATTGGCGCGATCGGAATAAGGACTCAAGCGATGCGCTTCTAACGCCAGCACCTCCTCAGTTTTCAAGACCTTACTCAGTTCTTGAAACGCCGGGTTAAAGCGTTCAATATGGCCCACCTGGAGAATACAGCCCGACTCCGCCGCCTGATTCACCAGAGACTCTGCCTCCAATAAACTAGCCGCAATGGGTTTCTCAATCAGCACATGAACCTGATTTTGCAAGCAGGCCATCCCCACGGCATGATGGAGTCGTGTCGGAACTGCCACGCAAACCGCCTGCACATGGGGGAGAAGATCTCGATAATCCTCAAAAAACTTAACCCGATACTTACTCGCCGTATCTAACCCCCGATCCACCTGAACATCAGCAACCCCAACCAACTCAACATCCTTGAGGAGATTTAACACCCGAGTATGATGTTGTCCCATATTCCCGACCCCGATTACCCCCATCCGGAGCGGTTCCGGTTGGTTCATCCCCGCCGTGCTGTTCGGATAATTCACAAGTTAGACTCTGGTGACCTGCATAGTTTGTCCTCTCTCACCCCAACGTGAGAGCGTTCAGGTAACAGTCTGTAACCTGAAACTACCCAGAATGGTATCACAAGACTTTACAGAGAGCCGACGCCCGAGGACGGTTCAGAAAGCCGTCACGGCCGAATCTCTAAAGAAACTCGGCCGCGACTGAGACAGTTATAGATTAGACTCTGCCAATTCCGGTCAACCAAAGGTTGAACCATTCCAGCCCCACATGGCTCCTTTGGCATCAGCAAACTCGATATAAGTCCGTTTACTCGGAACCCCCAGGCGACTCTCTATTTCCTGACAAAAGTCAGCACTCATCGCCCGAGTTTGGGAGGGACTCATCGAGCCAATACTTTTGATTTCGATGAAACAAACCGGGTCGAGGCTTCCGCCAAAGGTCATCGGCACATCAGCTTCAAACGCGGTCATGACGTAGGATTCTGATTTTCCTAAATGACCCGACAGCTTGGAGGAAAGGGCCTGTAACATCCCTTCAACGGCTGCTTTGTCTGGAGCGTGGGCAGAGGTTTTGACTTGGATTAAAGGCATAAGAAGGCAGTAGGCAGTAGGCAGTAGGGGGGAACTTTTGCCGTGGATTCAGTTAGCCGCCGTAGTTCCAGCCGGTGCTTTCGAGGTTGAGAATTTCTCCCTCGCGGTGGATGACGGCGTTAATCACTTCGCCCACAAAGACGGTGTGATCTCCTTTCGCGACAGAACCCACCACCTGACATTCTACATAGCCCAGGGAGTCTTTGATAATCGGGCAGCCGGTTTCGGCGGTGTAAAATTCCACATCCTCAAACTTGTTCCCCACCCGGCTTTGAGGCTTAAAGAACTTCTGGGCCAGGTCTTTTTGCCCAAGTTCTAGGAAGCTGAGGCTGAACACGCCACTGGATTTGAGCATCTCATGGGAACCGCTATCGTTTTTAACACAGTTGACGATTAAGGGCGGCTCAAATGAGGACTGCATCACCCAACTGGCGGTAAATCCGTTGAGGTTGTCACTGTTGATATCTTTCACGCCACAGATATACAGGGCGTGGGGAATTTTCCGCAGTAGAGTTTTCTTGGCGGTTTTTTGGTCGTCGGTATTTAGCATGGTGTTTTGAAGAAGGCAACAGATGAAAATGTAGGGGCGTGCCCTTGTGGACGCCCTAGGCAAAAGGCAAGCAGAACCTACCCTTAACCCCTCTCACCGTGGGGATGGCAGGTAGCCCTAGCTGCTTTGGATGTTGGGGGACATGTTGGGGGAGAGGGATAGGGGGGTATCCGGTTGGGTTTCTCCGGCCCAGGCGCGATAGTCCGCAATGAGATGACGAGTCAGACGCTGTTTGACGGTGTGCAGGACACTCGCCAAAACGGTGTTCCCCGTGGCATCGATGATGGGTTTCGGGGTTAGCCATAGGGCGGGAGGCATATCAACCCCAACCTTGAGGTCGGCTTTCCCGTATAGGGTGGTTTTGCCGTTGTGGGTATAGGGTTCTAGCCGTCCGACCAAATCCAGGAAGAAACGTTGGTTAATGTACTCAACGCCGCGAATTTCGCAGCCAACCGAACGTAGCCGCACGGTTCCCTTGGCATCGGCCCAAACCCGCATATCTACGGTGGGTTGGACGGTTAGGGTGAGGAAATGTAGGGGACGCATTTTCAAGCGGAAACAGTCGGGACTGAGGACGTCCACTCGCTTGGGATCCACGAGGGCTTGCACCAGTCGCTGGGGTTGCCGCAGGTAATGCTGAATGGGGACCGGTTGGTCTGGGACTGGAATCTCAACGGGGACGGAGGAGGAAAAGCGGCTACGCATAAAATCCGCAAAAAAGCAACATTAAATAAACGGTTCTTAACAAAATTATAGAATTAATGACCGGCTATGGCTATCCCTCTTAAGTTAGAGCTAGGCAGACAAAGCCGGAAAACCCTTTCAGAGAAAAGGCTTTGAGCGGTTCTCAGTGTTTTCCGATCCTACTGCACGGCTTAGCGTTCTTTGCCAAAACGTTACATTTTTTAGGGGCGATCGCCAAAATCTTAACAACTCGTCACACAATCCCCCCTACTGCCTACTGCCTACTGCCTACTGCCTTCTCCCTAAAACGCCTGAATCCAAGCCTTCACCTCATACTCCGTCCAGATCCCATTTTTCCAATAGGGGTCATTCTCGATGAGCTGGCGAACGGTGGCTTCATCCTCAGCCTCATAGATGCCAAACACCTGGGTGTTATCTTCCGTGGGACCGAGAGTGACCAGAACTCCCGATTCTTTTTGCTTGGCTAAGCCATCAAGATGCGCTTGGCGGTAGGGTTGTCGCTTTTCCAGGGCATTCTCGCAATAGCTGCCCCAAAGAATAAATTTAGACATGGGTCAATGGTAAAAAACTAGCAATGGGATTTAAGATGAGCGGCGGAGAAAGGGAAGTAAGGATTTCGCTACTTCCTCCGACCAATGTTCTTGGGGATAATGGGCCGCCTCAGGGAGACTGACAAACTCTCCATTCTCCAGGTGTTGGGCGAAGGTTTGGGCCGGTTCTGGGGCCAGCCAGGGGTCAACCATGCCCCAAATGACCTGGGTGGGTTGAGTCCAAGACTCGAAGCCGCTGGCAATTTCGGCCATGGCGGTCTTCAACTCAAGATTTTGTAAGGTATAGAGCAGCGATCGCCCCGAATCAGAGGTTTTGAGCCAGGGACGACGATAGACATCCAAATCCTCATCGGGAATTACAAAGCCACTGCCGGCTTCCAGGGTGCGGTCAATCAGCAGGGGGTCCTGGGTCATCATGTCACCCACGAGGGGAAAACTCATCTGCTTGAGTTTCCAGGGAAGCTTGGCCGTGGGAGATAGGGGTGCGTTGAGAATCGCCAGACGGTCGATGCGATCGCGATTGCGCAGGGCATATTGTAGGCCCACCGACCCCAGAAATCCCTGAATCACCAGAGAGATGCGATCGAGTTCCATGGCATTGAGAAAGCCGTCCAACGCCTCAATAAAGGCATCAGGAGTATAGGCGAAATCTCGTTTTTGCGGTTTGTGCGATCGCCCGAATCCCAGCCAATCTGGGGCAACCCCTTGGAGTCCTTGACTGGCCAAATCCGGGAGTAAGGCGCTCCAACTGTAGCCCAGGGAAGGCAAGCCATGGAGAAACACCACCGGGGGGGCTGTGGGGGGATTGGGGGGATGCACCTCGCGGTAAAACCAATCCCCAGATGGAGTTGTAATAATTTTCTCGTCGACAGCCACAGTAACTTTAAGTAACGTTTTGACAGTTCAGCAATCCAAAGGGGCGATCGCGTTCGTAGTATCTTACCAAGCTTATGGACATTCAGAAACCAACTCAACTATGTCAAGTCATCATAAAGAGCACCAACTTGCGATCGCCCTCCTCTCCTTGAGACTGAGTGTGTTTCTTGTCATGTTCGTTTGGACTCTAGATAAATTCATAAATCCCGACCATGCCGCTCGAATTTTTGAGAACTTTTATAAAATCGGTGGCTTAGGCAATGAAGCCTTTTATCTCATTGGCGCCGTTCAACTTTTGATTGTTCTGGGATTTGTCGCAGGCTTTAAAAAGCGCTGGACTTATGGACTGGTTCTGTTTTTACACTCAGTTTCCACTTTTTCCTCCTTTCGTCAATATCTAGACCCTTTCAACAACCTGCTGTTTTTCGCCGCCTTCCCCATGCTGGCCGCCTGCTTCACTCTGTACTATCTCAGAAAACATGATACTCTCTGGGCGATCGACTCTCCCTAACCCGCCTGCCCGTCTCTCCGTCACTTGCCTAGTTCGAGACGTGATTTAAAAAAGCATGAAAAAGGCGTTCTCAAATAATTTGAGAACGCCTTTTTAAATTATTCAAACCATTTGCTCAAAAAGCAAATTGGCTGCTTAAAATTCCATCTCAGCCGCCTGAACTTTCTCAACCTGTTTCTTCTTGAGAACCAGCATGATTTGAGCGACCGTAACTAACGCAAAGAAGCCGAGTAAGCCTTGAATGCGAGCAGGACTTTGCAGAACAATCTCCGTATCCTTCTGGCCAAAACCACCCACATTGGGGTCAGTGGTAAGCACATCACCAGCGGCAACCACATCACCCACCGAGGCAATCATTTCAGGACCTGGGGGAACTAACTCCACCACGTCCGAACCATCTTCAGTCGTTAGGGTCACTGCATAGCCACCATCATCATTGGGTTCAATGGCTGCGATGGTTCCTGCATGTTGAGCCTTATACGCAATGTTATTGCTGTTGTTCCCAGCAGGATAGATTTGGCCGCGACCTCGGTTTCCGCCAGCATGGACGGAATACTTACCAAAGTGAACCGACGAATCTTGACTGGGGTCAGGAGATAGAACCGGGAAGACCAACTCCTGATGTTCATCACCGGGGAGGGGACCTACCAAAATCACGTTCTCCTGTTCAGGAGTATAGGTTTGGTAGAAGATGCCTTCGATCTCTTCCTTGAGTTCTTCAGGAATGCGGTCTTCGGGAGCAATCTTAAATCCCTCAGGCAGCATCAAGACTGCACCCACATTCAGGCCCGCCTTACTTCCATCTCCGAGGACTTGCTGCATGGAGGTGTCATAGGGAACCTTAACCACGGCCTTAAACACCGTGTCCGGGAGAACCGACTGAGGCACTTCCACTTCCGTCGTTTTTTCCGCCAAGTGGCAGTTGGCGCAGACAATGCGTCCGGTCGCTTCACGAGGGGTTTCTGGAGCGGTTTGTTGGGCCCAGAAGGGGTAAGCCGCGGCCGCTTGAGGGACCAGGAGATCACTGGCAATAAAGACAGCAACGGCTGCCAAGCCAACCAGGACCCCTTTTCTCAACCGGGTCATCAAAGGGGCGAAGCGTTCTCTCGCCCAAGCACTAGAGTATTTCATCAATTGTGACAACGTTCTCTTCTCTCAATGGCTAGGTTAATTCTTTAAATCATCTCTCCCCTGGGGGGAGAGGTCGGGGGAGCTTAAACCCACCAGGGTTTTTCTTGAGTCCGGAAATCTTCTTCAGTCCACTGGGTGAGAACCACATTATCGTCTTCAGCCACATCCACATGGACTAAGGCCAGAGACAGAGGTGCGGGGCCGCGAACCACTTTACCTGCTTTGTTGTACTGAGACCCGTGACAAGGACAGATAAACTTCTCTGCACTTGCATTCCAGGGAACCACGCAGCCGAGGTGGGTGCAAACGGCGTTGAGGCCATAATCGGCGATCGCCTGTTCGCCTTCAACAACGATGTAGGTCGGATCCCCTTTAAAGCCTTGAGTGAGGACGCGATCGCCCACATTGTGTTCAGCCAGAAAGCTACTGGCTTTCACATCATTTCCGAGAGCGTCTTTGGCGACGAGACCGCCACCACTGCCGCCACTCGAAGGGGGAATAAAGTATTTAACGACGGGGTACAGCGCACCGAGAGCGGTTCCGGTAACTGCACCAAACGTCAGAAAGTTCATGAATTGCCGTCGTCCCATGGAAGGGACATCAGCTGAGCCGGAAGCCTGAGTCATGGAGCTATTTACGTATTATGGTTGTATCTGATTTTGCTTAACAAACGGCATCACCGTTCCATCGGCGCCCCTTGTCATGAGACCACCAATCAGGACGCACACCGTTTGGGATTGTATCGGATCAAGTGTCCCGTCGCGAGCAAAAAAAAATGAAAATGGCGCAACACTTGTTCATAATACCACGGTGGAGGGTCAAAAAAAGGCACTAAAGGGTCAATTGAGCCTTCCTGGAAAATTGAGAATCCCTCTGTCACAATCGATGAAGAAATGTAAAATATAAACTCAAGCTGCCCGAGCGATCGCCGTCCGAGTTGACCATCGCCCCTCAAAATCCCCCATGCCCAACCGCACTAACCACAGCCAACCCATCGTGACCGGACAAGAGTTACACCAACTCCTACTGGAAAAGTGGGGCTGTTCCTACGATCTGCAACTGCGCCGTACCCAGGGCAAAATTTTCCTGCAAGTGATGTGGAAATACCTCGAACAGGCGTCGTTTCCCCGTTCCCCGGACGAGTATACCAGCCATCTGGAGCAGATTGCCGACTATCTCAACGCCTGGAACAGCGCCGAGACAATTCGTCAATATATTCAGGAGACTCGGGAACGTCCCCGACTGGGGAAAGCCGTCAGTATTCCCATTGATCCCGGTCAACGCCGGTCTGAGTGGTTTGTGGACTCGTGACGTACTCCCGACACCGAGCGTAGTCGAGGTGCGGGGCTTTCACGGAGAAGCTAAGTCGCCCAACTCTATCCCCCATCAATCCATGATGTTTTGCTAAGGAGACCATCTTGAGTCGTATGTCAAAGATGCCAGTTTTCAGAGTGCGTCATCTCCAAAAACTCCTAGGATTTCTCGTAGTTCTAGTGCTATCCCTCACCACAGTCTTGAGTCTGGCGAGTATTCGCCCCAATATGGCCCAGGCACAAACCCCTCTGCCAATTCCCATTGAGCCGTCCCAAGAGGACACCACCACCGCACCCGTTCGTCTCAGCGGACTGACCGTGCTGCGAATCTCCTCCCCCCCCACGATTCCCGGTGAACCCCGTACCATTCCTGAGTTAGGAAAACGGGTTACGCAAATTGAACGGAACCTGAATACCATCATCGAGGATGGCTTCAATCCCGAATCTCTCCAGGTGCGTTATGACATCCTCAACAACCAACCTGTCATTTCAGCTCAGGACAATGAAAACCTCCTGAATCGTCAAATTCTGACCGTGACGCAGTTTGACGCAGAGGTCGCCGATACAGGCCCTGAACAACTGGCCCAACAATGGAGCGAGCAGATTCGCGAATCCCTCATTCGCGCCCAACAGGAACGACTGCCAGGGGCCCGACGGCGGCGTTGGCGCAACGCTCTTGGTTTAGCCGCCATCATGTTCCTACTCAGTCCCATTCTCTGGTTCCTGCAACGACAGACAACCCGCCATTATCACAACCTCTCGCGACAACGGCATCCCGAACATCTCCAGCTCCCCCAAGAAGATATGGGGCCCGAGGGTGAGCTGAATACAACACGCACTACCCCGCAATTTTTGCGGGCCCTTCTGCCGCAAATCGTCTTGGAACGGCGGATTAGCATGGTCATTCTACTGCGACGGGTCTTATTATTCCTGCAACTGGCGGTTTGGATTGGTGGCGTTATCCTCATCCTCTATCAATTCCCCGCCAGCCGGGCCCAAGCTGCCTGGTTACAGCGCTTCCCCGTGCAGATTCTCACGATTTGGCTGTTTGTCGCCGTCGCCAACAAGTTAACGGATGTCTTGTTTGACAACATCTTGCAATCCTGGGTGCAACAAGAATCCCTCAACCCCACCGCCTCCAAACGCTTTATCCTCCGTGCTCCCACCCTGGCCGCTGCCTTAAAAGGAATGACCAGTTTTATTGCGGGGTTAATTGGGGTAATTTGGTTTTTGGCCCTGCAAAATTTCCCCCTCGACTCCCTGATTACGGGGGCTGGGATTTTTGGTGTGGCCCTGACGATTGTCTTTCAGAATCTGATTAAAGACCTCATCAACGGCATTCTCATTCTCTGGGAAGACCAATTTGCCGTCGGAGATGTAATTGATGTGGGCCATGGCCCGGGCTTTGTGGAATATATGAACCTGCGGGTGACTCGTTTACGGGGACAGGGAGGCCGACTCAGTACCATCCCCAATAGTCAGATTGAGGTGGTGCATAATCTGACTAAGGAATGGTCTCGCATTGATTTCCGCATTCGTATTAGTCAGGATGCCGATGCTCTTGAGGCCATTCAGGTGATGCGTCGGACGATGGAACAGATGCAAGCGGACCCCGATTGGACGGAGTCCATTATCGAACCAACGATGTTAGCTGGGGTTGAAGGGGTCGATGAACGGGGGACAGAACTACTGATGTGGACGAAGACGAAACCCCTGCAACAGTGGGCAGTCGAACGAGAATATCGCCGTCGTCTGAAACTTGCCTTTGATCAGGCGGGGATTAAGATTGCTATCCCAAAGCAGATGTTGTGGTTCAACGAAAGCCCTTCGGATGGGGATGAAGAGGAAAACAACCACCACTCTCCCCCTCAGCCCAGTTCTAGCCAACCGTTAGCATGATAGGAGGGTTTGGGGGCGATCGTCCCAGAGCGTGAGAATTGTCCCCACTCCCTTCTCAACCCATCAACTCAGGAGCCGTTGACATTGCCATTGTCCGTCCACCTGTTGCCAACGCAGAAGCTGCTGAACCGATGCCCCCATTAAACCGCTGGGGCGTCCTAGGGCCCGACGGGGGGCGATGGTGGCTAAGGAAATGGCCGTTTCAATGTCACAGAGGCCCCAGTTGACGAGATTTAAGGCTCCCTCAAGGAGCGATCGCGTGGTTCCGGCGAGGGTCCCGTCGGGCAGCCGGGCGGTTCCCTGAGTGACGTGAATTTGGCGGCTATCCCAGGGATAGGTGCCATTGGGAAGTCCTAGGGGCGCCAGGGCGTCACTGACTAAAAAAAGGTGGTCAGCCGCTGCCCGGAGCAATAGCTGTAGCATCGTGGGGCAAATATGTTCGCCATCGGCAATCACCCCACAGGAGACCCCAGGGCGAACCAGGGCCGCCCCCAATAAGCCCGGTTCCCGGTGGTGGAGTCCCGGCATGGCGTTAAAGGCATGAGTGACGAGATGGGCCCCTTGGTCAAAAGCCTGATTCGCTTGAGCGGCGTTGGCTAAGGAATGGCCTAGACTGACGTGAATTCCCTGGGATTGTAACTGGGCGATCGCCCCCCCAGTTGGGTCTAATTCGGGGGCAACGGTCATGATGCGAACGATGCCACTAAAGGGTCCGAGAACCTGCTCAAGGGTCTCCGGGGAGAGGGGTAGGAGGAATTCTTGGGGATGGGCCCCCCGTTTGTTGGGATTCAAACAAGGCCCCTCCAGATGCAGTCCTAAAACCTGAGCCGCAAATCCGGCAGGGGATTGTTCCTTCATAAACCCCTCAAACACCTTCAGGGCGCCCTGGAACTTCTCTAGGGAGGTGGTGACGAGGGTGGGGAGGTACTCATCAATCCCCGCTTGCCATAGATAGCGGCCAATGGTATCTAACTCGGGTAACGTCTCGGGGGTGACATCGGGGAAGGCTAAGCCGAGGGCCCCGTTAATCTGGAGATCACAGCCCCCGAGAGAAATCCAGTCCTGACCGCAATCGAGACAGGTGTCTTGATTCCCTGGAGATGGCTCAGAGTCTGGGATGGGAGTAATGGCAGTAATGTGATCGCACTCGAGGGCAATCTGTTGTGTTCCGGAGGATGTCCCCTCTGGCCCCTTGTATCCCGGCACATTGCCCCGAATAATCGTTACAGCCATTATTTTTGATTCAGTCTGAGCATGACTCAGCCATTGTACCAATGACCTCTTCTGGCCCCAATACAGCACAAATTGGCATCATTATGGGCAGCGATTCCGACCTACCCACCATGAATGCCGCCATTGAGATTTGCCAACAGTTTCAGGTTCCCCATGAGGTGGCGATCGTCTCGGCCCACCGCACCCCTGAGCGGCTGTTTGACTACGCTAAAACCGCCCATGAGCGAGGGTTAAAGGTGATTATTGCTGGGGCCGGTGGAGCGGCTCACCTCCCAGGAATGGTGGCCTCACTAACCCCCCTGCCGGTGATTGGGGTTCCGGTGGCCACCCGCCATTTAGGGGGTCTGGATTCTCTCTATTCCATTGTGCAAATGCCTCGGGGGATTCCGGTGGCAACAGTGGCGATTGGCAACGCCCAAAATGCGGGCTTGTTAGCGGTGCAGATGTTAGGGAGTCAAGATGTGTCCCTGTTACAACAAGTCCAACAGTATCGTCAAGATCTCAAAGACTCAGTCCTCGATAAACAGCAGCGACTTGATGAACTCGGCCCGGCTGCTTATCTGCAACAGTAACGGCAGCCAAGCATAAAATCACAAGGTTTTCTGACATCTGGGAGATTTTTGCCCAAGAATTGGCGAAAATTCACGAGTTTCCCGAGAGATTCCCAGCGATCGCCGACAAAATGTATTGCTTTATACAGAACAAACCCTACGAGAATTGGTGGAATCAGTGTGACTCAATCGCACAACTCCACTTCTCAATCTCTGCGGGAGCGCAAGGGCATACCAGCTTGAGCTTTGGAAGCAATGAGAGATTGCTGAGTATTCGAGCGCGAGTGTGCTGTGTCGGAAACGGAACGGTTTTTAACGACTGCGTCCGTCCACCGTTCTCAGGTTGGTTAAACCGATTGTCCGTTTGCTTAATCTCAATCCAAAGTCTAAACATGACATCTAAGATTACCTTCAGATCACGACCGGGAGCGACACCGGGGCGAGTGCGGGGTACAAACCGCAACTCATTCCTGGTCAAACTTCTAACCCTGGGACGGCGAGTTCCTATCTATTGGCTCGCCTGTATTCCCCTGACAGCTTTAATTTTAGGCGTTTGGGATTTAGCTGCGACTGCCGCAGATCCCCAGGGAATCGAAATTCTCGAAGAGGTTGACGCTGCCTACGTTCAAGGCGTTCTCAACACCGTTTGGGTTCTCGTCGCCTCCGTTTTGGTTATTTTCATGAACGCAGGTTTCGGAATGCTCGAAACCGGGATGTGTCGTCAGAAAAATGCCGTCAACATCCTCTCGAAAAACCTCATCGTCTTTGCCCTAGCCACCCTGGCCTACTGGGCGATCGGATTTTCTCTCATGTATGGTGAAGGGGCCACCGGTGAAGGCTCCACCGCGTTTATCGGTTTCGGCGGTTGGTTCCTCAGTAGTGGTGACCCAGCCACCTACGGACTCGATCCCTTCCCCGATGACCTGCCGATTTCCGTCTCCTTCCTGTTCCAGGTTGCCTTTGCGGCAACTGCTGCCACCATTGTCTCGGGTGCCGTGGCAGAACGGATTAAATACGATGCCTTCCTGATTTTCAGTCTCCTCCTCACAGGGATTTTCTACCCCATCTCCGGTCACTGGGTTTGGTCAGGCGACGGGATGCTGACCTCCTTTGGTCCTGATGGTGCTTGGGAATTTGGCGACTTTGCCGGTTCAACGGTGGTTCACTCCGTTGGCGGTTGGGCCGCGTTAGTGGGAGCAGCCATTCTCG
Organism: Sodalinema gerasimenkoae IPPAS B-353; assembly: GCF_009846485.1. GTDB lineage: Bacteria > Cyanobacteriota > Cyanobacteriia > Cyanobacteriales > Geitlerinemataceae > Sodalinema > Sodalinema gerasimenkoae. The sequence goes on along the minus strand of NZ_ML776472.1, from coordinate 254,227 downwards.
GTCCCCGCATGGGCAAATACGAAGACGGCCAGCCCCGAGCAATTCCGGGTCACAACATGAGTATTGCCACCCTGGGATGCCTCATTCTCTGGATTGGCTGGTTTGGCTTCAACCCGGGTTCTGAATTGGCCGCAACCTCCAACATTGCCTATATTGCCGTCACCACGAACCTGGCTGCTGCCGCTGGAGGGGTAACCGGAACCTTTACCTCTTGGTTCCGAGATGGCAAGCCCGATCTCTCCATGACCATCAACGGTATCCTCGCGGGCTTGGTTGCCATTACCGCTGGTTGTGATGTCATGCCCTACTGGGGTGCTGCTCTCACCGGTGCCATCGGTGGTATTCTGGTGGTCTTTTCCGTCTCTTTCTTTGACCGCATTGTCAAAATTGATGACCCGGTGGGTGCGATTTCCGTTCACCTGGTTAACGGTATCTGGGGAACCCTTGCCGTGGGCATCTTCGGCGGTGGTAACTTCATCGCTCAACTGATTGGTGTTCTCACCATTGGCGGCTTTACGGTTCTGTTGAGTTTCATCTGCTGGTATGCCGTCGCTGCGGTGTTGGGCGGAATTCGTGTTGGCGAAGAAGAAGAGTTCAACGGACTCGACATCGGCGAACATGGGATGGAAGCGTATCACGGCTTCTTGAAAGAAACGGCGATGGGAAGTATGTCTTCCTCCAAGCCGAGCGGTTCTCAGCCGTAGTCTCTGCTAAATTTAGGGGATTTCTCCCCACTAGCAACCGGTTTCACCTGTGATTGTGAAGCCGGTTCTTTTCTGTCCACTCATCTGTCCACTCAATGGTGGCTCTCCCCCTCAGCTGATTCTTGCGAGGGACTCCTCCGAGGACTGACCATTGAGGACTGACCATTGATAATCTTCCTGTTGTCTCTTGACGTTAATAACGCACAATAAAAGTTGCACCCGTCTCGCAATGACGCCTGTGTCTAGAGTACCGAAGCCTATCCCAGCCTGGGGGATTCTCTCCCTAGCGACGAATGGCATCTTGTTAGTCACCGTGACGATTCTGATTGGCCAGCAACAGGCCGACAACTCGCCTCGGGTTCCCGATGATCCTGCCGTCGTCACCGTTGAGGCGAGTCCCACCCCGACAGCGACACCAACCCCAGTTCCGTCCCCTGAACCTAGGGTGGAGGAATTACCTCGTAGCACCTATCAGGAGCACGTTCAACGCTTACGAGAAGAGGTCGAGGCGATCGCCGCCAATTCCCCAGAGCGCCTCTATGTGTTGGCGGGAGACTCGCTCAGCTTAAGCTTTCCCGAGGAACTGCTGCCCCTAGAGGGGACCTGGCTCAATCAAGGGATTTCTGGGGAAGGCTCCCAGGGACTCTATGAGCGACTGCCCCTGTTAGATGACACCCGCCCCGATAAAATTTTTGTCATGATTGGCATTAACGATCTGCTGCGGGGGGAGGATGATGAGACGATTCTGGAGAACCATCGCAGAATCATCAAAGATATTCTTTGGATTCATCCCAACACCGAGGTGGTGATTCAATCGATTTTGCCCCATAGCGGCGAGAATGCGACCTGGGAGGGCCGGGAGAAACTCCGAGAGGTCTCCAATCAACGGATTGAGCGGCTCAACGAACGTTTAGCGGCGATCGCCCAAGTGGAGGGGGCCATCTACCTCAACCTCTATCCCCTCTTTGTCGATGACACGGGCCACCTTAACCCGGCGTTTACCACCGATGGCTTGCACCTCAATGAACAGGGGTATGAACTCTGGCGTATTGCTCTGATCCTGGCGGATAAGTTATAGGAATCGCTCAACTCTTGTCCAACTCAGAGAAGCAGCAGTTCACCCACCTCACCCTTCAGGGATCACGGCTCTCTCAGCTTCCCTTAACTCGGTACAATAACAGCATCTGCGACATGTGCAGAGCGACGATCGCGAACCCCCATTTCATAGACTATGGATACTAAAGCTTTTAAGCGTGCTCTCCAACAATCCGAGAACTATCACCGCCGTGGGTTTGGACATGAGGTTGAGGTTGAAGGATTACTGCAAACGGAATATCAAAGTGATCTAATTGGTGAGATTCGTGCCAATCAGAACCGCCTCGAACGAGATCAGGTGACGATTCGTCTGGCGGAGGCCTTTGGATTCTGTTGGGGGGTTGAGCGGGCCGTGGCGATCGCCTACGAAACCCGCAGTCACTTCCCCAAGGAGCGAATCTGGATCACCAATGAAATTATCCACAATCCCGGCGTTAATCAACGGCTGCGAGAGATGAACGTGGGATTCATCAATGTGGTTGACGGTGAAAAAGACTTTTCCGGGGTACAAAAAGGGGATGTGGTCATCCTGCCGGCCTTTGGGGCCACGGTGCAAGAAATGCAACTTCTCGATGAACGGGGTTGCACCATTGTCGATACCACCTGTCCCTGGGTATCTAAGGTCTGGAACAGTGTGGAAAAACACAAGCGACGCAACCACACCTCCATTGTGCATGGCAAATATAAACATGAGGAAACCCTCGCCACCACCTCATTTGCCGATAAATACCTGGTGGTTCTCAACCTCAAAGAGGCCGAATATGTAGCCAACTATATTCTGCGGGGAGGGGATAAAGCCGAGTTCATGGAAAAATTCAAAAACGCCCACTCAGAAGGCTTTGACCCCGATCGCGACCTCGACTGTGTGGGCATTGCCAATCAAACCACGATGTTGAAAAGCGAAACGGAACACATTGGCAAACTCTTTGAGCGCACCATGTTACAAAAATATGGGCCCACGGAGTTCAATCAGCATTTCATGTCCTTCAACACCATCTGCGATGCCACCCAGGAGCGTCAAGATGCCATGTTGGAGCTAGTCGAGGAAGAGCTTGATTTAATTGTGGTGATTGGCGGCTTTAACTCCTCCAATACCACCCACTTACAAGAGATTGCCATCGAGCACGAGATTCCCTCCTATCATATTGATTGCGCCGATCGCATCGGTCCAGGAAATCGCATTGAACACAAGCCCTTAGAACAGGATGAGCTAGAGGTCACAGACAACTGGCTCCCCGACGGCCATTTGGTGGTGGGGATTACCTCAGGAGCCTCAACCCCGGACAAGTCAGTGGAAGAGACGATTCAAAAAATCCTTAATCTCAAGGCCCGGGTCACCGTAACTCAGTAGAAGGCAAAAGGCAAAAGGCAAAAGGCAAAAGGGAGGTTTTCCCCTGTTCCGGTATTCCTCCCTATTGCCTACTGCCTGCTGCCTACTGCCTTCTTCCCTCTACTGCCTACTGCCTTCTTCCCCCTGTTCCCTTCTTATACCAATTTTCGGAAGTCATGCCATAGATATCTGTAGGGGCGAACGGCTGTTCGCCCTCCTCGGTGTCAGGTGTATAGCAAGCATTTTGAAAAATGGTATTAAAACGAAAATGTCTCCACCAAACTCACCGTTTCTCGTTCAAGCTTAAGTTTAAAGATTTCATCAGGTTCCACACTAAACTCTAATCGTAAGGCTGGGGTTCCTCTCGCTTGAGTTTGCATGATCACATCATCTTGATGGTCAAGAACTATCATATTTAAATCTGAGGGAAGGGCTGAACCGATCGCAGGGATAAGCTGAACTCGAATATCAATTTCCGTATCACTGAGAGGATACACCCCAACTTCTAGGGCGATAATTTGTCCATCACTAAACTGAAGCTGTTTTGCCCGTTGAATTCCTGGTTGAACAGGGGAACTTCGGAAGGCGATCGCCGTCACGGGTTGTCGTTTTTCGGTGAAGTTTTCCTCCCAGATAAACTCCTCGGCTAAGGTTTCCCAACCCGCCTGAAACTGCTCCTGAAGCCAGTAACGCAGCTGAACCGCGACAGAGGGTTCATAGGACTTTGACAGAACCGTAAATAGCTCAGTGAGGCTATCCCAGCGATTTAGGGGGGTTTGGGGCGAGGCGATCGTTTCGAGAAAGCCGAGCAAGTACGCATAGTCATAGGTTTCACTAAACCCCACCGCAATATAGCCGAGGCGATTCTCGAAGGCTTCTGGAGAGATATCCACAGTGAGGTGATGGCCATTCTCATTAAGAGAAAGGGGATGGGCGATCGCCGGTTCCACTAAGCCACATTCTAAGCTGCCTCGCCCCGGAATCGGAAGTTGAGTCACATCTGACAAAAGCTGCTCAATCGGATTCCAGAGTGAGCTGATATTAAAATCCGTAGTAATCCCCATACATTGGGCATAAAAATTAACGGCATAGAGTGCCAGGACTTGGCGATAGACTCGATAAGCTTTGGGCTTTTGTACATATCGTTGACGGAATATTTTAGCAATATCACGTTGATGATTGGTCAAAGGAACTGTAAAAAAAGTATCAGATTTCATGAGCCTTGGGGAGAACTATAATGTATTAGCAATTTGTGTCACGAATGGTCGATTCAATATAGGTTGATAGGTTGCGCAGACAGGTTTGGTAGAAGGTACTCAGAGTCGAAACTTGCACTGAAAATTCCTCAGAAATTTCTTGCCATTGATAGCCATCTAGTCGCCTAAGAACAAGAATTTGGAAGCTTACCTGAGGATGGCGAATCAAACAATGTTCTCGAAAGATTCCATCTGCGTCATCTTCAAAGCATTGGCGAACTAAATCCGACAAGCAAGGTTGATCGTCACGAAAAATAATGTCCCATTCAGATGGAGACAGTAAGCGTTCCTCCAAGGGTTCAACAATGATATTTCTTTTATGACTAATCCTCCGGTACGATACATCCTTAAAAAAACGGCGCTCTAACAGCATGTTGGCCCATCGCATCACGGAAGCACGCTCCCTATCATATTTATCAATGGATTGACAAATATAATAGAATAAGTTTTGCAGCGCCTCAGCTCGGTAATCTTGATATCGATCCGGAGATAGTCCCGAACCGGGAGGATAAATAAGACGACCGGAGTTAATGAGTTCATTAATCAACTGAGTCAGGGCCACTTGTCGAGCTTGGCTTCCAGGGGGATTCTGCTGTGCATCTAAAGCGAGTTGGTTCAACTGCTCATCATCCATAGTCACGGTCTATCTAGCATCTCGGATTCAGACTCGAACCTGGGAATAGACCCCTTGAGGGAGCCATCTTATTCCCCAGCCGACTGTGAGTCTCGGCGATACTCTCTGGGGTGTTCATAAATCTGTCGGTCGCTAGGGGCGATTTTTACGGAGATCCCAGCAATTTGTTACAAAAATTTACAGATTTTGTCCCAGTATTCAAGTCCGACCGTTGCGGAATGTTAGGCTGAATCAGGGTTTGACCCAACTACGTCCATTTTATCAGAAAACATTATTGACATTTTAGTAATTATATTGTATAGGAGGAACCATCAATGAAACACGTTTCATCTCAATCGATTCAAGTGATAACCCTCGCCATCGTAAGTTCGGCGATGTTGCTCAATAGTTGCGATAACTTCTCCTCAGCTCAGGAGCAGTCTCAGACGTCAGCTATTGAGGATGCTAGTCTTGAGGAACCAGGAAGCTCCGAGCCAGAACCCGCTCCCCAAATGGGAGTTGATACGGTGGACGTTGAGGAGCCGCTGTCTGCCTCTTCGGGTCATTCCCCTGGCGTCAATGATTCCGGGGAAATTGCGGAGGCTGGCGGAGAGACGGCTGAGCCGGCACCCTTATTTGCCGAGGTTTTACCCGGGGTGAAGTCAACCGCGCAGATTCCAGTTCGCCTTCCCAGCTACGTTCCAATTCATGAGGATGACCGGACTGCGCTTTACGTTGAAGCTGAAGCAACAGAAGACAGTTACCAAATCTACTTATCCCTAGCACCCGACTGTCGAGGAGCAACGGCCTGTTCTTACGGATTCTTCGCCGCCAGACGCACAACAGATGAGGATTATTATGGCGTTGGCGAGGAATTTGAAGAGACAGTCCCCCTCGCTGAAGGGATGACTGGGGACTTTAACCCCATGATGTGTGGTGCATCCTGTTCCCCCCCTGTGATCGAATGGTCACAAGAGGGAGTTCGCTATCGGATTGCACTCAAAGGAGTCGGCCCTGAGGACGAGAATGCCTTAGAGAGTCTACAGGCCTTAGCCAATTCGGCGATCGCCAATGACCCCTAAATTAACGGCCTCCTGAAACAAGACCCCCAAACACTGGGGCCATCCCCTAAGGGTCTTGTTTCAGCCATCAGCCTCGGCTGGCTCAGGCCCACCCCACGGCGGAGGTACTGACCACCGTATTGAGATCTGGGGTGATTTCTAACGTGTAATCAAAGGGAGACGAGAGGCTGGTATCGACTTGAGTCATACGGGAGCCATCGGGATTACGGGGGCCAAAAAAGGACTCCGCACTGACCACGAGATTTCCCGCCTCGTTGGTGGTGATGTCGGTAATCGTTAGGGTGTTGCTGTTCCCATTGGTTAACACCGCCGAGAGATACGCCGCATCCAGAAGCTCCCCAGTCGCGGGGTCAATGCGACCTAATACCCCGACTTTAGCGCCACCACCGGCGCCATAACTCCGTAACCAGTTCTGAGTGACATCTCCCGTGGCTCGTCGCCAATCTTCGCTCGAACTTCCTTGGGTTCCGTCGGTACTAAAGACCCCATAGAGATTGCTTCCATCCCAAAACAGTCCTTGGCCCCGTCCATCGGCGCCAGTGGACTCATAATCGGTACGAACCCAGTTATTGTCGGGGTTTTCGCTGTCAAAACTGGCGATAATTGGGTCTTGATTGATGCTACTTTGCTGCCAGAATCCGATGTAAATGGTTTGACTGCCCAGAGTTAGCCGTTGTGCATCGGATGCGGCGATGGTGGCTTCATCGCTGTTGGGAGTAAATTGAACAGCGGTGGAACTAATCGCAGCGGGAAGCGGGGAAAACTCATCATCGGGGAGATCGTCGTCTCCCACCCCTAGATCGAAGTCCTCATCGAGATCCAAGTCGAAATCGAGTAAATCCGGTTCTTCCGCATCGCTGTTGATATCCAGTTGCACCACTGGGTCGTTGATATTTTTGAGAATGGCGAGGAAGTCACCACTGGTGCGATCGCGAATCACCGTATCCCCAGCAAATTCTCCCTCTCCCGCCAAAAACTCTAGACGATCTTCCGTCAATCCCTCAAACAAGACCAGGGAATCCTGACTGGGGGTATAGTCGAGGATCAGATCCGCTTGAGCCAGTTCTGAGTTCCCCATTCCTGGCGTGAGGACAAAGGTATTGGCCCCCTCACCGCCGATGAGGGTATCCGATCCTGAGCCACTGTAGAGGGTATCATTGCCGCGATCGCCACTCAGCAGATTATTTCCCTCTCGCGCCAGGAGCCAATCATCCCCCTGACCGCCATAGAGACTATCATCTCCCGAACCCGCATAGAGCGTATCATTCCCCTCATTTCCAAACAGAAAATTCTGGCCCTGGCGACCTTGAATGAGATCATCATCCGCGCCACCGACAAGGGTATCCTCTCCTTCACCACCGAAGAGGGTATCATCGCCAAAATCTCCACTGAGCAGATTATTTCCGCGTTTGGCGATGAGGATATCATCCCCTTGTCCGCCATACATCGCATCATTTCCCTCACCGGCTTCGATCACATCCTGGCCGGGCCCCCCAAAAATCCAGTTATTTCCACCCACCCCAGCGAGGGTGTCATTTCCGGCTGCACCAAGAATCAGTTGACTCTCAGAATTACCGATGAAGCGATTATCCGTATCATCGAGGGTGACAAGGGTCAGGCTGTTGAGATCAAAGGAAAGCATGAGAATTTTCGCTAAATTAGGAACGTAGATGCACCGCCATAGAGGCTCGATGGCAGTGTAGCGCCTATTCCCAACCCACGGCTGAAGTACTGATGACAGTATTCAAATCGGGTGTAATCTCAACAGTGTAGTCAAAGGGAGGGCCGGAGCTGGTATCCACAGGAGTCATCCGAGAACCATTAGGATTCCGAGGACCGAACCAGGCCTTTGCACTCACTACGAGATTTCCAGTCTCATTAGTGGTGATGTCAGTAATCTGCAGGCTGTTGCTATTGCCACTCTCTAACACGGCTGAGAGAAAGGCTGCATCGAGGAGTTCTCCGGTACTGGGGTCAATGCGACCTAAAACTCCCACTTTCCCTCCACCGCCAGCTCCATAACTCTGTAACCAGTTCTGAGTGACATCTCCGGTGGCCCGTCGCCAGTCGTCTTCGCGACTTCCCTGGGTTCCATCGGTACTGAAGGTCGCATAGAGATGGGTTCCATCCCAAAAAAGTCCTTGACCGCGTCCATCGGCTCCGGTGGACTCATAATCGGTACGAACCCAGTTATTCTCGGGGTTTTCGCTATCAAAGCTAGAGATGATCGGGTCTTGATTGTCGCCACTTTCCTGCCAATAGCCAATATAAATGGTTTGACTTCCCAGGGTTAGCCGTTGTGCGTTGGATGCGGCGATGGTGGCTTCATCGGTGTTAGGAGTAAATTGCACGGCTGTGGAACTAATTGCAGCGGGGAGGGGCCCTTCAATAGGCTCCTCGATAGGTTCCTCAGGCTCTTCGATAGGCTCTTCAGGCTCTTCGATAGGCTCTTCAGGCTCTTCGATAGGCTCTTCAGGCTCTTCGATGGGTTCTTCAGGTTCTTCAATGGGTTCTTCAGGCTCTTCAATGGGTTCCTCAGGTTCTTCGATAGGTTCTTCAGGTTCTTCGATAGGTTCTTCAGGTTCTTCGATAGGTTCTTCAGGTTCTTCAGGCTCTTCGATGGGTTCCTCAGGTTCTTCGATAGGTTCCTCAGGCTCTTCGATAGGTTCCTCAGGTTCTACAGGTTCTTCGATAGGCTCTTCAGGCTCTTCGATAGGTTCCTCAGGTTCTACAGGTTCTTCGATAGGCTCTTCAGGTTCTTCGATAGGCTCTTCAGGCTCTTCGATGGGTTCCTCAGGTTCTTCCTCTTCAACTGAATCATCTTCTAGGGGAGGTTCTTCCGCTACTGGGGATTCTTCAGCGTCATCAGTGACATCATCGAGTGGAGAGTCAGACTCCATCTCGTCCGACTCAAGCTCATCTCCGACCCCACTCTCCATATTGGGAGCATCCAAATCACTAGCCATCTCAATCTCTAAGGGGGTTGTGATTTGCTTGAGGACTGCGAGATATTCTCCGGTTTCGCGATCGCGAATCAGCGTATCCCCCGCAAACTCCCCCTCTCCCGCCAAAAACTCTAGGCGATCGCCATGTAATCCCCCCATCAACAATAGGGAATCTTCTTGGAGGGTATAATCCGCAATCACATCCGCTTGGGAGGCCTCCATTCCCCCAGTATTGGGAGTCAGAACAAACACATCTCGTCCCTGTCCGCCATGGAGAGTATTCTGACCTCGACCGCCATAGAGGGTGTCGTCTCCCATTTCACCGTAAATTAGGTCATCTCCTAGACCTCCCATGAGGAAATTATTGCCGTTTCCGCCAAAGATAGTATCGTTGCCATTTCCGGCGAAGACAGTATCATTGCCCGAATTACCAAAAATCAAGTTATTGCCCCGTCTCGCGGAAATATAGTTATTCCCATCCCCTCCATAAATGGTGTCATCTCCCGAGCCACCATAAATTGAATCATCCCCTAAATCGCCACTGAGCAGGTTATTCCCCATCTCACCCATAATCACATCATTCCCCCGTCCGCCATAGATAGAATCGTCGCCATTGCCACTATAAAGAACATCATCTCCCTGATTTCCAAATAGGAGATTATTACCCTCTCTAGCAAATAAAACATCATTCCCAGCACCGCCAATTATCGTATCCTGGCCGCTGCCACCATAGAGAGTATCATTGCCGAGGTCTCCACTCAGGAGATTATCCCCATCCGTTACGATAATCAGGTCATCTCCTTGTCCACCATAGAGGCTATCATGACCTGCTCCGCCTTCGATGACATCTTCACCGACTCCACCAAAGACCCAATTATTGCCCCCTCCAGCGAAAATTGTGTCATGACCCATTCCACCTAAAATGAGTTGGTTGTCTCCATTACCCATAAATTCACTGGTGGTGTTGTCGAGACTGACAACGGCAAACGCATTTAGATCTAGCATGGTGATTTCTCGCAAGGTGTCAATAGTACATTCAGTGCTGGACGGTCAGATGCTGGATCAAAAAAGTCAGGTCAAACGTTATCCTGGTTATTCTCTCTGGTTTACATTTACAGGCTTTAACAAAAAATGTCCGGAGTTCAAAGGCATTATTTTGTCTTATTGATACTGGAGTTGTTTTGCTCTAAAAATACTTATAAACACTGTTGTTTTTTTATTTTTGCTATTTGCAATTTTCTATTATTCAGCGATTTCACGCATCTACCAAATAGGGGGGATACTTGATTCATCAAATCTTTGAAAACATCAGTGAAATCACGGATTTTTGAGCGATCGCCCCCCCTCCAGTCCAGGGAGATCCTCAGATTCAGCGCCCAACTCCCCAAACAACTGCGATACACTGTGGACTCAGTGACCCCTGTCAGGAGAGTAATCCCCATGGTTGATTCCGCCACATCCCCCATGAGTGACGCTATGGCGCACAATGGGACTGGTCCCCAAAATCCATCAACATCCTCTTGGACAATTGAAGATAGCGAAGAACTCTATCGCATCCGGGGTTGGGGCGACCCCTATTTCGGGATTAACTCCGCCGGCCATATCACCGTCTCTCCCCAGGGCGATCGCGGCGGTTCTTTGGATCTCTATGAACTGGTCGAGGCCCTAAAAAAGCGCAACCTAGAACTCCCACTACTGCTGCGTTTTAGCGATATTCTCGAAGACCGCATCGAACGGATTAACGCCTGCTTCGCCAAGGCGATCGCCCGCTACAACTATCCTGGGGTCTATCGAGGCGTTTTCCCCGTCAAATGCAACCAGCAACGCCACATCATCGAAGACTTAGTGCGTTTCGGGGAACCCTATCACTTCGGCTTAGAAGCCGGGTCCAAGCCTGAACTCCTCATCGCCTTAGCCAGCCTCAAAACCTCCGGTTCCCTACTCATCTGTAACGGCTACAAGGATCGCGGCTATATTGAAACCGCCATGTTAGCCACCCGCCTAGGCCAACAACCGATTATCGTCCTGGAACAACCCGAAGAAGTTGAGTTAGTCATCTCCGTTAGCCAACAGTTGGGAATTAACCCCGTGGTGGGAGTTCGCGCCAAACTCAGTGCAAAGGGGATTGGCCGCTGGGGAGGGTCCAGTGGCGATCGCGCCAAATTTGGTCTCACCATCCCAGAAATCATCACCGCCGTAGACCAATTACGCCAAGCTAATCTCCTCGATAGCCTACAACTACTGCACTATCACATCGGGTCTCAAATCTCTTGTATTAGCGCCATTAAAGACGGAATTCGAGAAGCCAGCCAAATCTACGTGGAACTGGCCCAACTCGGGGCTAATATGCAATATCTCGATGTTGGTGGCGGCTTAGGGGTAGATTACGACGGGTCTAAAACCAACTTCTACGCCTCGAAAAACTACAATATGCAGAACTACGCCAATGACATCGTGGCGGAAGTCAAAGAAGCCTGTGAAGAGAAACAGCAAGCCGTCCCCACCCTCATCAGCGAGAGTGGCCGAGCGATCGCCTCTCACCACTCCCTCCTCATCTTTAATGTCTTAGGAAGCAGTGACGCACCCTCGGGGATTCCGGAAGCGGGGCCCGACAAAGAACATCTGATTTTACGGAACCTGCGAGAAACCTACAACTCCATCACCCCTGAGACCTACCAGGAAGCCTATCACGATGCCGTTCAGTTCAAAGATGAGGCGACCAGTATCTTTAGTTTCGGCTATCTCAGCCTCAGTGAACGGGCCAAAGCCGAACAACTCTACTGGGCCTGTTGTCGTAAAATCTATGACATCGTACGCCAGCAAGCGGACGTTCCCACGGAACTGGAAGTCTTAGAAAAAACCCTGGCCTCGATTTACTACGCCAACCTCTCCATTTTTCGATCCGCACCCGACAGTTGGGCGATCGAGCAATTATTCCCCATTCTCCCCATCCACCGTCTCAACGAAGAACCCAGTTTACGGGGAACTCTGGCGGATCTCACTTGTGACAGTGACGGGAAAATCGATCGCTTTATCGATCGCCTAAAAACCAAATCCATCCTAGAACTACATCCTCTCAAACCGGAAGAACCCTATTATCTAGGGATGTTCCTCGTCGGGGCCTACCAAGAAATTATGGGAAATCTCCATAACCTCTTTGGGGACACGAATGCGGTTCATATCCACCTGACTCCCAATGGCTACGAAATCGAACATCTAGTGAAGGGAGATACGATGACGGAAGTCTTGGAATATGTGGAGTACAACGGCAAGGACTTGCTAGAGAATATCCGCAAAGCCACTGAGTCGGCCTTACAAAAGGGGAACATCTCGATTGAGGAGTCTCAGCGACTCTTGCAGAACTATGAACAGAGTCTGCGTAGCTATACGTATTTGGCTTGAAGAAGGCAAGAGGCAAAAGAAAAGACGTAGGGGCGTTGGGAACGCCAGTCGCTCGCTATCGGCTCGACACCAGCCACTCGCTATCGCGAACCGTGGTCACCCTCTTGTGGTCGCTTCTGCCTTAACTGTCCGTTAGACTGAGTTGGCTGGAGAGGTAGTCGGCGGCGGCTTGAACCATGGTGATGGCCCCGTCGTAGGTCATGCGGGTGGGGCCGAGGAGACTGAGACTTCCCACCGCTTGGGACCCTCGGCGATAGCTGGCTGAGACGAGGGTGCAGGATCGGATCGGTTCAAGGGGATTCTCTGAACCAATGCGGACATTCACTCGGCGATCGCCCCCTAGTCGTTCTGAGGGTTCAAACATCAGGGGAAACAGTTGTTCCTGTTCCTCCTCCAACAGTTGCACTAGAGACTGAATCTGTTGCAGTTCCGTAAACTCCGGCTGGCGTAACACTTCCGCTAAGCCACTAATGGCCATAGGAGAGATCATTGGCTGTTCCAGGCGTTGGGCCAAATCCACAAATAGGGTTTTGAGACTGTCGGCGTAGCGTTGGAATTGGCGATCGAGTTCTCCCCAATCCAAGGTGGCTAAGTCGGCGATGGCTTTCCCCCGTAATTGGCTGTTGAGGAAGTTGGAGAGAATTTGTAGTTCGCGATCGAGAATTTCGGGATCGAGGCCATCGTCCCCGTCATCCTCGGGACTGGGGACACTCATCAACATCGATTGGGTTTGATAGGCATCGGTCACCACAATCAGCATCACCTGACCGGGGTCCACTTGCAATAGTTGCAAATGGCGCAAACTGGCGGTGTGCAATTGTGGCAGGGAGATGAGGGTAATGTAACCGCTGAGGGTCGAGAGAATTTGTGCAGCCCCTCGTAACACCGCCTCCAGACTCCAGGTTTCCCAATTGAGGCGTTCTGTAAACAGCCGTTGGGCCTGATCGGCCAGGGTGTCGGAGGGGGTCATGAGATAGTCCACATAGACTCGATAGCCAAAATCCGAGGGAACCCGGCCGGCGGAGGTATGGGGTTGATATAGCATCCCGGCTTTTTCGAGAAGTCCCATCCCCGAGCGAATCGTGGCGGAACTGACACTCAAGTTATAGTCATCCACCAGGGATTTTGAGCCGACCGGTTCCGCCGTCGCAATATAGTGACGGACGGTCGCCCAGAGAATCTGTTGTTGTCGATCCGTTAACGCGAATTGCCCAGTCATTGATATCTATGCTGAAGGGTTCAGGTGTGAAGCTAGTAATCTTAAAAAAGGTTTTATGTTTCCCCTATCATAGACTGAGAGTTCCGAGATGAGGGTTCAGTAGGAACGATCGCCGCTGAGGGTCTAGCTTTTCCCGATTGCCAAAGCCAGATAAACTAGAGGACGCACAACCCACTGTCCAAGGCGCTCCATGTCCGCGAAAGAGCTTTTGCAAGGACTGAATATCTATCTTGTTGGGATGATGGGTTCCGGGAAAAGTACCACCGGAACCCACCTCGCTCATCAGCTTCACTATCGTTACTTTGATACAGACAGCCTGATTGAACAGGTGGCGGGACAATCCGTGAGTGAGATTTTTGCCCAGGAGGGGGAAGCCGCCTTCCGACAACTCGAATCTCAAGTCCTCTCCCAACTGTCGGCGTACCAGCGTTCCGTCATCTCGACAGGGGGCGGAATTGTGGTGGATTTAACGAACTGGAGTTATCTCCGCTATGGCTTAGTGGTGTGGCTGGATGTTGCCCCCGAGTTGTTGGTTGAACGACTCGGGGGTGATGAGAGTCGCCCGCTGTTGCAAACCGATGATCCCCTACAAACCCTCCAACGGATTTTAGACGAACGGAGATCGCGCTATGAACAGGCGGATTTACGTATTGAGGTCACCTCCGGAGATAGCCCAGAATCCGTGAGCGATCGCATCATCGCCGCCATTCCCCAAGTCTTAAAAACTCGGTCCACTCCACCTGACGAGAGGACTCATGGGACTGACTCTTAAACAGGTGGTTCCCTGGGGGCGATCGCTGGCCGACTACCGCCAGATGTTCGCCCTCACGGACAAGGATTTAGAGACCTCGATTCTCGACTGTGCGGGAGGCCCCTCTAGTTTCAACGCCGAAGCCACTGCCCAGGGAACCTCAGTCATCTCTTGCGATCCCATCTATCAGTTCTCCGTAGAGGAGATTCAGCAACGGATTCAGGACACCTATCCGCAAATTATCGCTGCCCTCGAAGACAACGGCGATCACTTCGTTTGGGATCAGTTCAGCAGCCCCCATCATCTCGGAGAAGTCCGCCTAGCAACAATGGATTGCTTTTTAGAGGATTTCCCCCAGGGACGGGCCCAGGGACGCTATCAAACCCAGATGTTACCGGAACTCCCCTTCGAGACCAGCCAATTTAACCTAGCCCTCTGTGGCCATCTCCTATTCAGCTATTCCCAACCACTAGACCTAGAGTTTCACCTCAATGCTATCCGTGAACTGGCCCGCGTCGCCCAAGAGGTGCGGATTTTCCCGATTGTGACCAACTTCGCCGGCGATATATCCCCCCATCTGTCCCCAATTTTGGAACAACTTCCCCAAGCGGGCTATCATCTGACGGTGGAAACGGTCCCCTACGAGTTTCAACGGGGTGGAAACGAAATGTTACGGGTTTTTCCGCCCAATCACTACCAATCTCCCCCCTAACTGTTCACCATTAACCGTTTGCCCGATACCCTTAGGGGTTAACTATTAAGGGTTATCCAAAACCCAGAGGGCGAGCCACTTGCCATCCCCTCCTGGGAGGGGTGCCCGGAGGGCGGGGTGGGTTCTCCCTACTGCCTACTGCCTAGGGCGACCACGGTTCGGCTATCGCTCACCGACCGCAAGGGTACGCCCCTACGTTGTTTCTATTCCCTATTCCCTGTTCCCTGTTCCCTGTTCCCTGTTCCCTGTTCCCTGTTCCCTGTTCCCTATTCTCAACATGGCCAACGAACGTAAAGACCTCAAAGACAGCGACGCAACCCGAGTTAAGGTTCTCAGTGAAGCCCTCCCCTATATCCAGCAGTTCGCCGGACGCACGGTGGTGATTAAGTATGGTGGGGCCGCTATGAAGGACTCCCAACTGAAAGACAAAGTGGTTCGCGACATCGTGTTCCTCTCTTGTGTAGGCTTACGGCCGGTTGTGGTTCATGGTGGCGGCCCGGAAATCAACACCTGGCTAGAAAAACTGAATATCGAACCACAATTTAAGGATGGTTTGCGGGTGACGGATGCCGCCACGATGGATGTGGTGGAAATGGTCTTGGTGGGACGAGTCAATAAGGAACTCGTTGGCCTAATTAATGCCGCTGGCGGTCAAGCGGTGGGACTCTGTGGCAAGGATGGTAATCTAATTCAGGCCCGTCCCCAGGGCAAAGAGGGGATTGGTTTTGTGGGAGAAGTCGCCTCGGTGAATCCGTCAGTGATTGAATCCCTGGTCGAAAGTGGTTATGTTCCCGTGGTGTCTAGTGTGGCGGCGGATGAGACGGGCCAGGCTTACAATGTCAATGCCGATACGGTGGCTGGCGAGATTGCGGCGGCCCTGGGGGCGGAAAAACTAATTCTGTTGACGGATACTGCCGGGATTCTCAAGGATTATCACGACCCGAGTACCTTAATTTATAGTTTGAACATTCAGGAAGCCCGCCAGTTGATTGAGGATGGCATTGTGGCGGGGGGGATGATTCCTAAGGTGAATTGTTGTGTGCGATCGCTGGCCCAAGGGGTGGGGGCAGCCCATATTTTGGATGGACGCATCCCCCATGCGTTACTCTTGGAAATCTTCACAGATTCAGGGATTGGTTCGATGATTGTGGCGTCGGATTATACGCGTTCGATTTGGGATTTGAATAGTTAGGGAACAGGGAACAGGGAACAGAAACGAGGTAGGGGCGTACCTTTATGGTCGCCCTCTTCTAAAAGCGGTCTCGGATGATGAAAATTAGCAGGGCTTTTAGGAAAAAGAAGCCTGATAATCCTGAGATGCCAAAGGCAATAAAGGCGGCGATTGGATAGGTTCCTGAGATGAAAACAGCTCCCGATAGTACAGAAAACCCTGTGATGCAGGCATACACTAACACCGTTAACATTAACTGAATGCGCTGCATTTGTCGCTCAATTTCGGGGGAGTTGGTGCGAAATTGAAATTCACCTCGTTCGAGTCGGCCTTCGAGGTCTCGGATGAGGACTTCTGCACGGCTAGGACGGTTGAAGCGTTGATTGATAAAGCCTTTGGCTTGACGGGTGAGTTCTCCAAATACTTGTCCGCGACCACTTTGGTTTTCCACGACTAAGGTCTTGACAAAGGGCTTGGCACAGCCAATTAAGCTATATTGATTATCTAAGGTTCGGGCAATTCCATCGAGGGTTCCTAGGGCTTTGAGGACAAAGGTCATTTGGGCGGGAAGTCGGAACGGCTGCTGTTCAAACATGGCGTAGAGTTCCCGTTTTAATGCCCCAAATTCCTGAAATTCAATGGGGCGATCGCGAAAGCGGTCTAAGGCAAATTGGACCAGATTTCGCACGGGGGTCATATCTTGCAGTTCTTCGACTAACCCCATGGCCATTAGGGTTTCGAGAACTTCATCGGTGTCTTTGCGCAGGACGGCGAAGAAACTGCGGGTCATTTCGGCTTGATTGAGGGAGTTAATCTCTGACATCATGCCGAAGTCATAAAAAATAATCTGTCCCTCGGGGGTAACTGCCATATTTCCGGGATGGGGGTCAGTATGAAAAAAACCATCAATTAGGAGTTGCTTGAGATAGCAACCAATGCCCATGGTATTGAGTTCTCGGACGTTAATCCCAATTGATTCTAAGGTTTCTTTGTCGTTGATTTTAATGCCGGGCAGATATTCAAGGGTCAGGACTTTTGATGTGGTATAGCGCCAATAGACTTTTGGCACTAAAATCGTCTCGGAGTCACTAAAATTTTCCCGAAACCGCTCGGCATTTTTGCCTTCATGAATATAGTCGATTTCTTCGTAAATATAAGTCCGAAATTCGTTATAGATGGATTCTAGGTCGTATTTGCGAGTCCAGTGAAAGAGGCGTTCGGCTAAGATCACCTGTTGGTAGAGAACTTGGAAATCGAGGTTGAAGAGTTTTTCTAAGCCGGGGCGTTGGACTTTCACCACCACTTCCTCTCCGGTGTGGAGACGGGCTTTATGGACTTGTCCGAGACTGGCGGCGGCGAGGGGATGATAGTCGAAGTCCCGATAGAGGCTATGGAGGGAGTTTTTGAGTTCCCGTTCGATGAGGGCGATCGCCTCATCTGAGGAGAAGGGAGGCACTTTATCTTGGAGTTGGGAGAGGGCCCGGATATATTCCAGGGGCAGTAAGTCGCCCCGAGTGGAAAGGGCTTGCCCAATTTTGATAAAAGTCGGCCCCAAATCCAGGAGGGTATTCACTAGCCAGTCGGCGCGACGTTGACGATGTTTCGAGTCCCGTTTCCCCCGCAGGCGATCGCACCCCAGAAACCACAACAGCTTGCCGGTGGCGGCAAAAATTTCCACCTGACGGGCGAATAGGGAGGTTCGGGTGCGTTGCCAACGCAAGGGTTTTGGAGATGCTTTCACTAACATAGGCAGGAGAGGCGTAGATAGGAATGGGTGACCCCGCTAAGGGTTCCCTCTCTCGCCAACGGTTCCTTAAGGACTTGTTACACTATAGAAGTTTAAGTGAAAATTGCTCTCCATAGGAGATTCCCCGGTCTGAAATGGCTCAAAGGAATCCGAGTCATCGAGTCAGGGGTGGGTCAATGGGATGAACGCATCCTGATAGGATGAAGGGCGTTGTTGATGCCAAATTGCCCCCCAACTGCTGTGAAGGTTTACTGTTATCACACTCCCGAACTCACCCCGGTTGAGCCAACCCCCGCCTGCGCGGTGGCCATCGATGTTCTGCGCGCCACGACCACCATCGCCACGGTTCTCGCCGCTGGGGCCGAGGCGGTACAAGCCTTTAGCGATATTGATAAACTCATGGCCGTCAGCGAAAGCTGGGACCCCTCCAAACGCCTACGGGCCGGGGAACGGGGTGGCGCCAAGGTGGAGGGCTGCGATTTTGGCAACTCTCCCCTGGAATATGAGCGCGATCGCGTCTTGGGATGTCGTCTATTCCTGAGTACCACCAATGGAACTCGCGCCCTGCAACGAGTGGAAGCGGCGCCAATCCTGCTGACAGCGGCTTTAGTCAATCGTCAGACGGTGGTGGAGTTTTTAGCCCAGAACCAACCCGAAACTGTCTATTTGGTGGGTTCCGGCTGGCAAGGGAGTTATTCCCTAGAGGATACCGTCTGTGCCGGAGCAATTGTCGCCAGTCTCGTAGAATCGGGGTCTTTCAACCTGGGGGAACTGGCGGGAAATGATGAAACCGTCGCCGCCTTAGCGTTATATGAGCAATGGCGCGATCGCCTGGTGGACTTGATGGCGATCGCCAGTCACGGCCAGCGACTGTTACGGCTCAACTGTAACGCCGATTTAGAGTATTGCGCCCAGGAAGATATCCTCGATGTCTTACCCCGACAGCAAGAACCCGGAGTTTTGACCGCTCACGCCTAGCCCCAAACTCTAGACCGCGATAAAATGCAAGATTCAGCGAGACTATTGATTGAGAGTATTGAGTCATAATGGCAACGATTAACGAGAATTATCTGAAACTGAAAGCGGGCTATTTATTCCCAGAAATTGCCCGTCGTGTGGCAGCCTTTACCGAAGCTAACCCCGATGCCCCGATTATTAAATTGGGCATTGGCGATGTCACCGAACCCCTACCCCAAGCCTGTTTAGAGGCCATGTCGAAGGCGGTAGCGGAAATGGGCGATCGCGCCACTTTCAAAGGCTATGGCCCAGAACAGGGCTATGGTTGGCTACGGGAAAAAATCGCCGCCCAGGACTTCCAATCCCGCAATTGTGACATCGATGCTTCCGAAATTTTTGTCTCCGACGGAGCAAAATGTGACACGGGTAATATCCTGGATATTTTTGGCAAAGACAACCGCATTGCCGTCACCGATCCCGTCTATCCCGTCTATGTGGATACCAACGTCATGGCCGGACATACCGGCCCCGCTAACGAGGATGGGAAGTACGAGGGCTTAGTCTATATGCCCGTTTCTGCGGACAACAATTTCACCGCCGAAATTCCCTCGGAAAAGGTAGATTTGGTCTATCTCTGTTTCCCCAACAACCCCACGGGGGCAACGGCGACGAAAGAGCATTTAAAAGCCTGGGTCGATTACGCACGGGAGCATCAAGCGATCATCCTGTTTGATGCCGCCTATGAAGCCTTTATTACGGACCCCAGTCTACCCCATTCTATCTATGAAATTGAAGGGGCCAAAGACTGTGCGATCGAGTTCCGGTCGTTCTCCAAAAATGCTGGGTTCACGGGGACTCGTTGCGCCTACACCGTGGTTCCCAAAACCTTAACCGCCACCACCTCCAGCGGGGAAACCGTGCAACTGCACCAACTCTGGAATCGTCGCCAATCCACCAAGTTCAACGGTGTTTCCTACATTGTGCAACGGGGTGCAGAAGCGGTCTATTCCGAGGCAGGACAGGCGCAAATCAAGGCGTTAGTGGGCTTTTACTTGGAAAACGCCAAAATCATCTGCGATCGCCTCAGCAACGCCGGTTTAACGGTCTATGGGGGAGTGAATGCTCCCTATGTCTGGGTGAAAACCCCCAATGGCTTATCGAGTTGGGAGTTCTTCGACAAACTTCTACAAACCACCAACGTTGTCGGAACACCAGGTTCTGGCTTCGGGGCGGCGGGTGAAGGCTATTTCCGCATTTCCGCCTTTAACAGCCGCGCCAATGTGGAAGAGGCCATGACTCGCGTCACGGAAAACTTCAAGGTTTAAGGGTCTTCTGGATCTACGCTTGGATTTGTTGCAGGGTATACAAAATTGTAGGGGCGAAAAATTTTTCGCCCCTACGACAACGGGTGTAATCTGCCATGAATTTTCCCTATCACTCTAAACCCAGAAGACCCCATACCACTAACCCGGCTTCCCATTGATGCGTCTTTCCTACAAGCCAGGCTGAGGGTCACCCCTCCCAAACCCTTAGCCGTTACTGTCTTATCCCTGAAATTAACAAAAACAACAAAACTACTCAACTAAAGTATAAACCGCTTCCATGAAATCGGGTCCATCCATTTCGTAATAGTCAATGGCAACCTTACCCACTTTTTTAATCATCAACCCATCTATTCCTGCTGCCATGACTGCCCCCACAATTGGCACAACTCTACCCGCTGCTCTTTGTAACGCTCTTTGGGCAATTTTTCGCCCGCCTAATCTCCAAATAATCCCCCTAAAAACTTGAGGAACCTTCCGTAAAGCATGATTCATGATTTGCTTTTCACCTAGCCTCAGGGCAACTTTTGCGCCATACTTTGTGCCTAATACCTGAGTCGCCCTGACTCCCATTAACTTATAACTATCAGACTTGGCAAGT
The DNA here is from genome assembly GCF_009846485.1 of Sodalinema gerasimenkoae IPPAS B-353. Lineage (GTDB taxonomy): Bacteria > Cyanobacteriota > Cyanobacteriia > Cyanobacteriales > Geitlerinemataceae > Sodalinema > Sodalinema gerasimenkoae. Next base: position 233,320 of record NZ_ML776472.1, on the reverse strand, counting down.
TTCGTTAATGCTTCTTTTTTGTCTAAATCATCTTTGACCTGCTTTTTCGCTTCAGCAGATACAAAATCTTTTAAGTCCTTGATTGACGAATGCGCCATAATTAAAAACATTTCATCTTTACAGGTGACCTTGGCGGCGATTTTGAATAGCCTGCAAGAGCAGGAGTATGAGGTACAGGCCCAGGAACTGGAGTTTTTCCGGGAGTTTGGCGATCGCACCTCTCCCTATTTTCAAGCTCGCATCAATGATGAACTCAACTATTTTGTCGAGGGGTCAAGTTTAGCGGATAAAGCCATTGCCTCAATTCGCGGGATTGTGGAGATTGAACAAACCCAGCGCGATCGCAGTTTACAGGAACAAAACCAACAACTCCAAGACCAAATTCAGGCCATTGGGGTGGGAATTGGTACGGGGGCAATTTTCGCCTCAACGGTGGGGTTACTATTCTCCGATTCTCGCGATGAGCCAAACCTGGAGTTCGCGAACCTTCATCCCTTTGCGATCGCCCTTCTGTTCAGTTTTGCAGCGGCCCTTGTCGCCTGGGGTGGAACCAAACTCTTGATCCGCGTCTGGTGGTGGACATCGAGGCGATGATAATCGGACTTGGGTCAATGGCTAGCAGCGGTTTCTGGGCTAAACTAGAATCTAGGTGAACCAATGGAGTCTAAATGATGCTGTCAACAGTTCAGTGGACGGTGGAAGACTACCACCATATTATTAAAACTGGGGTTCTTGATGATCGCCCTGTGGAATTGCTCGCCGGAGAAATCGTGACCATGTCCCCAGAAGCGGAACCTCATGCGTTTTTTAGTCGCACAGCGGGCCAATATCTCACCCGGTTACTGGGCGATCGCGCCCTGGTGAGTCCCGCTAAACCCATCACCCTTCCCAACCAATCCGAACCGGAACCGGATCTGGCGATCGTGCAACCCCTGGGGCGAGACTATCTCTCTCACCATCCCTATCCTGAAAATATCTTCTGGGTGATTGAATATGCCAATACCAGTTTAGAGAAAGATTCTACTATCAAATATCATATCTATGCTGAAGCGGGAATCCCAGAATATTGGCTAGTGAATCTCCGCACGAGAGAATTAGTGGTTTACCGGAACCCCAGAGGCCGGGACTATGGCTCTAAAGAAACCTTACAAAAGGGGACGATTTCTCCTCTAGCCTTTCCGGATATAATAATTCCCGTTGAAATCCTCATTTCTGCTTAAGTTATCTAGCAAAAGTGGGTCTGAATAGGACAAACAAGCGGGGATAAGAAGGCAGTAGGCAGTAGGCAGTAGGCAGTAGGAAGAACAAGTTCAAGTCATTTAATACCATTTTTCAAAAAGTGGGCACTGGTCTGCTAAGAAGAGATAGACCGAAACCCTCTCATACAGAGACTTTTCTCCATTGATAAGGGGTGAGAGGAGAGTCCGATGGCCATCGCCGGAGTCGTCCGTTTCCCTAATCCCCAGTGGGGTCTGACCCAATTATGGAGCAGCCGCTGCACATCCAAGACCCGCTGCAAGCCGGCCCGAGTCTTAGCATAGAGATTCTGACACCGACGATAGGCGCTGCACCGCCGCCTCAGGTCTGCATTTTGAGCCTCATTATAATTGGAAGGACACCCTTGTGCCTACTGCCAGGCCAGCTGAGTCCCCCGCTCAAACTAGCCGTTCGTCTGACTCGCCATGACTCCCCTTGAGGCGGTCAATCCTCGGTTAAGGCACCACCACAACTCGAACCACAGCCGGCTGTACAGCCATAACAATAGTCCCGAGTTTGAATCTGTTCAATGACATCTAAACTCCCCGCCTGCAACAGATGACGAACCGTCAGAGGTTCTCCTGTGCTTGACTTGGCCGCAACCCCCTCCATTTGGTTGAAATCACAGTCATAGATATTGCCCAGATAATCCACAGAAAGCTGATTGCGACACATCACCCCCTCAACCGTGGCCCCATTAAAGTTCTCTTCCAAAAACTTCGTATAGGCCTGCTGGAGATGACGGCGTTGTAAAAACTGTTTGGTTCGCCCAATGGGTAAGTTGGTGATGGTCAGAAGATGGTTAAAGGTAACGCCAAACTGCTCCCCAAGATGGGTTTTATAGGCCGCTTCTAACCCCGCTTGGGCCGGGGGAAGCCGAAACTCATCCTCAGACCAGGGCATGGGGGGGTTATAGACTAAATCTAGGATTAACTCGGGGTCGTGACCATAGCCGAGTTCATTAAGCCATTGTAGGGCGCGAATGGACTCGTCAAATACGCCATTCCCTCGCATCTTGTCCACGTTGTCCGCTAGATAACAGGGGAGAGAGGCCACAACCCGCAGCCGATGGTTGGCGAAATACTCGGGGAGGTCCTCGTAGCCGGGAACGAAATAAATGGTCAAGTTTGAGCGAACAATTACCTCTTTATGGGTTCGTCGAGCGGCATCAACGAGGGGCTTAAATCCGGCGTGCATCTCCGGCGCGCCTCCGGTTAAATCCACGGTTTTGAGTTGAGGAAACTGCTCGATGAGGCTGACTAAATCTTGATAAACGTCTGGGGCGATTTCTTCGGTGCGTTTGGGTCCGGCTTCCACATGGCAATGGCTACAGGCCAGGTTACAGCGTTTGCCCAGATTGATTTGTAAGACGGAAATGGGCTGTTTCGTTAAGGGTTGGTTGAGTTGATTCTCAAAGGGGGTGATTGTCTGGGAGTGAGTCGGCGCTTGTACCATGAAATTAAGAGATTGTAAGCGTCAGCAATAAAGTTCGGGGGACGGGTCACAGCAGGGATGGGAATGTCCCCAAGTTGCCAGATTTGGGATAATTAGCCACAACAGGAGCGTTGGGGGGTGGCAGTGGAGGTCTTCTCTGGGGAAGGCTGACGGCGGCCTTTATAGGCGCGAAGGGTCAGGGAACGAAACTCAATTCCTTCGACGACTTGCCAGGGTTCGGCTTGGCGACTGAGAATTTCAATGTCCTGAAATCCTACCTGTTCAAAGCGTTTCGGGAACTCGTCTTCTTGGAAGGCGCCGGCAATGCAGCCACTCCAGAGTTCCGGGTCATTGAGAATAGCCGCTGTAGGATATTGGTCACTGACAATATCAGAAATGACAGCACGTCCGCCGGGTTTGAGCACTCGGAACAGTTCTTGGAAAAGCTGTTGTTTGTCCCGGGGATGGACTAGGTTTAAGACACAGTTGGAGACGACGACATCAATGCTATTGTCAGCAATGAGAGGCTGTTCTCGACGGATGCGATCGCAGGCCTGCTCGAACTGAAATAGGGTCTCTAAGTTATGAATAGGATATTCACTCAACCACTGTTGAATCTGTTGTAAGTCAAGGGCCAAATCTTGGATTTTACCCTTGACAAATCGCAGATTTTGGTATCCAATTTTCTGAGATATTTCGTCTTGATACTTGCGAGCGAGAGCCAGCATCTTGTCATTGAAATCTACCCCAATCACTGAACCCTCCGCGCCGACTTTTTGGGAGAGGATATAACAAATTTTGCCTGCCCCAGAGCCTAAATCTAAGACTGTTTCCCCGGCGTCGACATGGCGAGAGGGGTCTCCACAACCATAGTCTTTGTCTAAAATCTCCTGGGGAATAATCTGGAGATAGGAGGGGTCATAGTCTGTCGCACAACATAAACTCGGCTGCACTTGCTCCGCACCCTCCTGGTATCGCTCAAGCACCACCTGTTCGATATCATAGGCGGGTGCTTGGGGTTGGAGTTGGGAGGTGTTCTGGGTTTGGCTCATCATGACGCATTAAGGTCGGTTCTTGATACTGTATCGCGATCGCCCCATCCTGGGTTAAGGGGTTCTCACGCATTCAGTACGTCAGTTCCCCCAAATTGGATTGTCTGGGCCCCCTCACTGCCAATCGCCCAAAGTCCAGCAAAAGGTAGAATAGAGCCAGCATTTCGCTTCACCCTGTCCCTGGTCTATGCGTATCCTTCTGGTTGACGACGAAATTGAATTGACTCAGTCCCTCTCCCGAGCCTTAGAACGGGAAGGCTACCAGGTGGATGTGGCCTTTACGGGAGGGGACGGACTGCAACTGGCGGCTCAACATCAGTATGATTTGTTGGTGTTGGATTGGATGCTCCCGGAATCGTCAGGGTTAGATGTCTGTCGGGAACGGCGATCGCACGGCGACCGAACCCCGGTTCTCTTCCTGACGGCCAAAGATACCCTCGATGACCGCGTTTTAGGCCTGGATGCGGGGGCCGATGACTATCTCGTGAAACCCTTTGAACTGCGGGAACTCCTGGCTCGGGTGCGGGCCCTGCTGCGGCGATCGCCCTATTTTGACGCCAGCCTCGACAGTCCCCTTGAGAGTTCCTCTAACAATCCCTCCAACAGTCCCCCACCTCCCCCAGCACAACGATTACAGGTAGCGGATCTAGAATTGGATCTCGACAATCAACTGGCCTATCGCCACGGACGCACCATTGATTTGTCGACGAAAGAACTGCGACTGCTGGCCTATTTCATGAGCCATCCCGGACAACTCCTCAGCCACCAACAAATCCACGAACACCTCTGGGATGGGGATAGTCCCCCCAGTAGCAATGTCCTGGCGGCCTCGATTCGTCTGCTACGCCGTAAACTCTCCATTTCTGGCGAAACTCCCCTCATCCATACGGTGTACGGGAAAGGCTATCGTTTTGGAGATAGTGCCTCGTGATGGCTGAGGGATTGGCGGAGTCGTTACAGATCAAACTCGGGTTGATGTAGGGGAATCTGCATCAAGAACTCAGTTCCTTTCCCGGGTTCCGACTCACACCAAATTCGTCCTCGGTGTTTCTCGACAATAATCTGATAGCCAATGGACAGGCCTAACCCAGTGCCTTTCCCCACGGACTTGGTGGTGAAAAAGGGGTCAAACAGTTTTTCGAGCATCTGCGACTTAATCCCTGGCCCATTATCACGGATACGGATGGTGACACTATCCGGCTCAGTACAGGTGGGGTCCTCAGGGGTTGAACCGCTACAGGTTTTTTCCGTACAAATGGTGATGGTCGGGGTTTCGGGTGATTGAGAGGCTCGTAAGCCAGCATCCTCGACGGCATCGATCGCATTGGCGATAATGTTCATAAACACCTGATTCAGGAGTCCCGGAAAACAGTTGACTTTGGGCAAATCGCCGTAATACTTAATGAGGCGGATCGGCGCAAGTTCTCCTTTCCCTTTCAGGCGATTATGGAGAATCAAGAGGGTGCTTTCAATCCCTTCATGGATATCAACGGCCTTCACGTCCGCCTCGTCAAGACGGGAGAAGTTCCGCAGGGAGACAACAATCTGACGGATGCGTTCGGCCCCCATCTTCATCGAGTCAATCAACTTCGGTAAGTCTTCTTCGACAAACTCAAGGTCAATATCTTCAATTTCGTCCTCGATCTCCTCAGGAGGATTGGGAATATGGCGTTGATAGAGGTCAATCAATCCCAACAAGTCTTCGACATAGGTGCTGGCGTGGCTAATGTTGCCGGTGATAAAGTTGACGGGGTTGTTGATTTCATGGGCAATCCCAGCCACCATCTGTCCCAAACTGGACATTTTCTCATGTTGAATCAGTTGGGCCTCGGTTTGCTTGAGGTGTTCCATGGCCTCTTGCAGTTGTCGGGCCTGGGTTTGCGCGGCCAGGGCCGCAGCACAGGTTTTGGCGTAGAGTTCGGCTTGATCAATGGCGATCGCCAACTGATCCACCACAGCTTGTAAGAGTTCGACCTCGGTATCATTCCAGGTGCGGCGATTTCCATGACTACAGGCGATCGCCCCAAACTGCCCGGACCGCGTCCCCAGGGGTAAAATCAACTGGGCCTTGACATCCAAGGGTTCTAAAAAGTCTCGTGTCTCCTCATCGGCCTGAGTTAGATCATTTAACTGCACCGTTTCCAACTGCCAAATCTTGGGAACCAGTCGGTCCGCCTGGGACATAAAACTCTCACCCAAGAAGCTGGGAATATCTTTGCCACAGGCTTCATGGGTCACCGCTAGGGTTAGGGGAGATTCCCCCTGTCCAGAACACCAGAGATAATAACAGCGGTCAATTTGCAGCAGAGCGCGAATTTCATGGACTGCCGTATCCAGGATGGTATCGAGATCCAGGGAATTACGAATTTGTCCCGCTAGGCGAAATAGCAGGGATTTCCGGCGATTCACAAGGGCTTCCCGGGCCCAGGCGCGATCGACGGACAAGCCGATAGTACTCGATAGCCAGTCCAGAACACCAACCGCATCTTCTGTCCAGGAATGAGGAGCAGAAATCAGTAGAACCCCTAAGAGCCGTTCCTCGACAATCAGAGGATAGAGCACCAAGCCCTGAATCTCATGTTCCTCGGCCCAGGCTCCGAGTCTCTCAAGATCCAAGACGGAGTGATCTAAGCCGGATGGTTTAAAGGCGGGGTCTGTGGCCCAAGCTTTAGCGATGCCATCCAAGCGATTATTGATATAGGGTTCACGAGTCTCGGCTACCCAACCCAACAACGAGTCGCCTAAAAACGTGGTCTTGGGGAATAACAACTCGGGGAGGGTATCCCCAGCCGTACTCTGTTCCACTAATGTTAGGGGTTTGTCGGTACGGTCAAAGGTGGTGGTATCGGGATCATCGGCCTGCACCAACCAAATGCCCACGGTGCTGGCCTGGAGATGATTCAGTAGGGCGCTAATACTGCGATCGAGGCTTTCATCCAGGGTTTGACTTTGGGCCAGGGCACTGCTGACGGCACTGACGAGGCTTGCGAGGTGACTTTGTTCGAGCAGTACCGTCTCGTTTTTCTTGTATTGGGTGACATCCCGGAAGTAAATCGATAACCGCTGCAGTTCGGGATGTAAACGAACCTCCAACCAGATGCCTAAGGGTTCGTAGTATTCCTCAAAGTGGCGACAGCTTTGATTGTCAAAGGCGGCGTGACATTCTTGGGCAAACACCGATTGGATTAAATCTGGGAAGGTTTCCCAGAGATTGGTGTTGATGACTTCGCTGCGGTTGATGTTCCAGAGTTTTTCGGCCCGTCGGTTAATGTAGAGGAGTTGCCACTGGCGATCGACGGCGAAAAAGGCTTCGGTAATGGTTTCTAGGATGCTAAAGCGATTCGGGGTTTCATCCTGAGAAAACTTGGCTTTGGCCTCATCAGCGGCGGAGGGGCTGGAGGAGGGAACCGGCAGGGGGACGTGATAGGGATGATCCGTTAGGGGAACTGGACTGACATAATGACCCATGTCTTGCCAGGCGGGACGTTGAAAGTAGGTCCCAAAGTCTCGCAGTGCCCGCAAGGAGCGTGTGGCTTGGCGGCTGAGGGTCGCTAAGGCTTTGCGCTGGTTTAAATCGAGTTGACGGGGTTCGTTGTCCAGGACACAGAGGGTTCCTACGGTCGTGCCTTTGGGGCTAACCAAGGGGATACCGCAATAAAAGCGGTAATGGGGATAACTCTTAATAAAGGGGCGATCGCGAAACGGAGTCTCTTGGCTGAGATCTTCTATCACCGTCAGGCGATCGCGCTCTAGGGTCACCTCACAGAGGTCGATACAAAGGGCAAACCGCTCTGGTGGTAGTCCCAAGGCGGCTTTAATCCAACAGCGATACTGGCCGGCGGAGGCAGCGTCTACTCCCTGACGCCTACCATTACTAAAGACAATCGCCGCGACTGGAGCATGACAAATATAGGTGGCAAGTCGTGCGAGATCCTTGAACGCCTCATTTGGGTGTTCGTCAAACGCACAGGAAGCTTCAGGCATGGCAACCTCTAACGATGCGCGCGGTGAGTGGGTGTGAGCTAGCATAACAGTTGCCTCGACTGACAGGGGGAGCAATCAGGGGATTCAGCAGATCTCGTCGGTGTGTCTAAGGCCGTGGTCTTACTTGATTCTGTCGAATCACTTAACTCTCAGGCAGGCCTGATTATCAGCCGTTTCAATGGATGATGATGGGGCTGAAATGAACACTAGCCCCCAAATCGATGGGTTGATCCACCTGTACATCCTCGAGGAGTCTAGCTGCGATCGCTCTACCCCTACAGTCTACTCGATTTTCTTTAGATTTTGTAAAGATTTTAACGAAATGCAAGGGTTGAATTTCTAATGGTAATTCTCCATGAGATTTGAAGGCATTGGCACCCAAAATTGCAAGCTGTCTTGGCAAACTATTAAAAAAAATTAAAATTAGGGACTTCCACCTTCACAAATCTGGGAGGGCAGCGATATCAAGTTTTGAGAATCTTTTGACCGCAGCCGCGAAAAAATTGTTAGCATGGTTACAGAAACTGTTCAACCTAAGCCGATCGCGCTCCCCGTCCCAACTCCGATTGAGGAGAGTAGGTGTCCCCCGTACTCACCCCCGTACTCACCCTGGATTCGCTTCAATCGGGAACTGCGATCGCCGCAATCGGGACGTCCCCCTTGATAGAACGCCATGCCTGCTAACTCCTTCAACTCACCCACCATTCTCGCGGTCGATGACAGTCCGGTCATGCAAAAGACCATCCAACGGATTTTAGAAAATCATTACCGCGTCATTCTTGCTGATAATGCCCTTGATGCCCTCAGCACCATCTATCACGAATCCATTAACGTGGTTTTGCTGGATGTATCCATGCCGGACATTGATGGTTTAGAAATGTGTCGAACGGTTCGCAGCCTCCCCCAGTTTCAGGACCTGCCGATTATTATGCTCACGGCCCGAGATAAAGCCTTTGACAAAGTTAAAGGTCATCTCGCCGGGGCCACAGAATACCTAACCAAACCCTTTGACGGGGAACAACTCCTGGCAATCGTCGGCCAATATACCCATCAGGATCAGCCACAAGCCTCCTCCTCCTCAAACGCTTAAACAGCCATGCCTTACAATGGCGATACAATGGCGATACAATGGCGATAAGTCCCTGATTCTCCAGAGCTGATGAGCAACCTATTTCCGGATCCCTTTAGCGGCGGCCCTAACCCCTTTAACGAGACCTCCGGTCTACCGAACGACCCCGTCTATCAGAACTCGGAAGTTCCTGATGGGGAATTTCCCGAAACTCCAATTCAGCGTAGCGACAAAACTGCCTCGATCCTACGCCGCTACTTTACCATCCTGGTCTTGGGAGGATTAGTGTTGGGTCTAATTTTCTCCATTGGCGTAATTCGGGTCATCCAACACTTTGGGCTTGACGATGTTCCCGTCCAAGTCGATTAGGACAAAGTTGGTTAAACTAGACCTAAGCCACCACTGAGTCTTCCAACTCACCACAGCTTGGGGGGTTAGGAGTTCTCAACCGGGCTATTCTCCCTTGTACAGCTTGACCTATTGGTCCTTACCCTTGACACCATCATGAGAATCTTGCTACTCGTCCTCATCGTTGTTTACGCAGGTGGAGTCTGGAAATTTTGGCAAGGTTTCCACCGCACCAGCTTTGAACGGGGTATTGGCAATCAAATTGCCCTATCACTGATGTGGCCCGTTCTCTACATCGGCAATAAGTCCTACCGTCAGAACTTTACCAAAGCCCTCAAAGGCCGCTAGTCCCCCGTACCTCCTCAATCCCTGTGACCCCAATTCCCTTAAGCGATCGCCTGGCCCTACTCTCACAGCGATACAATCGAGACTATCGTGGTGACCCCTTTGAACTCCCCGCCGAAGTTGAATCGTTGGATATTTTCCGAGATTGGACTGCCGGGAAACTCCAGCAGCGCATCGCCTCCCCCTTTTGGGACTTAGCCAAACCCAAGAAAAATCAACGTTGTCTCGATCTTGGCTGCGGGGTCAGTTTTCTGATTTATCCCTGGCTTACCTGGGAGGCCCTCTTCTATGGGCGCGATATTAGCACCGTGGCCTGTGAGGCCCTCAAATCCCGCGCCCCACAACTCAACTCCAAACTCTTTAAAGGAGTCACCGTTGGCGGTGCTCATTTCCTAGAGGACTATGAGTCAAACTTCTTTGACCTGGTCATCGCCACCGGGTTCAGTTGTTACTTCCCTCTCGACTATTGGCAGCAGGTCATCGATGCGGTAAAAACAGTTCTCAAACCCGGCGGCCAGTTCATCTTTGATGTCATTAACCCAGATGCTCCCCTGGCGGAAGATTGGGCGATTTTAGAAACCTATCTCGGTGCCGAGGTATTTCTCGAACCCCTCAGTGAGTGGGAACGCCTCCTCAAAGGCAACGCTCAGAAACTCAGCAGCCGGTCTGGGGAACTGTTTATGCTCTACAAACTTTCCCTTTAAGACCCTGACCCCAGACTCCAACTCACCTCAAATCATCTAGGTCATGTAAGGTTTGCACCAGGGACTCAATCTCCTGAGCTTGGTGATGGTTCACCTGAGCAATGCGATTGGTGGTCTGAGCGACCGCTTGGATGGATTCGCGCACCGTCGCAAACACCTGAGCGGTTTCTCCCGCCACCCGTACCCCGGAATCGGCCCGTTCTGTCCCCAAGCGAGTCGCCGTGGACGTCGAGCGAATCGCCGTTTGAATCTCCGTACTCAGATGACGAATTCGCTCGGCAGACTGATGACTCTGGTCTGCCAGTTTACGGATTTCCGTCGCCACCACCGCAAAGCCTTTGCCTTTCTCCCCAGCGCGGACTGCTTCCACCGCTGCATTGAGAGCCAACATATTGGTTTGTGAGGCCATATCCCCCACCAAACGAGCAATCACCGTAATGCGATCGGTGCTGTCGTTTAACCGCTGCATCTCGTCTAAGATGTCTTGAATCTGTTGTTGCAAAGCCTGGGTTCCCGAGAGGGCATTGGCCACATCTTCAGCCCCCTGATGAACCAGGGTTAGGGCCGTTTTCGATGTGGATTCGGCTTGCTCAGATTGATGGGAGACCTCACGAGCGGAGGAGCGCAGCCGTTCGATTTTATCCATTGCCGCTTGTAGATACTGCTCTTTTTGCCGTTGTTGCTCCAGGGCTGTATTTCTTAGGGCCAGGAGTTCCTGAGCTTCTTTGAGTTTCTGTTCGAGATCTTCCGTTTCGACGATCGCCTGACCGGCCAGAGGCCGCAATAGCAACACCATCACTCCACTGCCAACCAGGGTCAGAATCACGAGGATTCCGGCTAGATTGCGGATATCGGCCATGATGCTTTCATAAAGTTCGGCGCTGTCGAGTTTAACCGCCACGACCCAGTCATAATTAGCCAGACGGGTACTGGCGATCACCATTTCTCCTCGCACTCCCTCCAGTAACTCCAATTGCACCCCCTCCGCGCTCGCCTCCGCGATAACCTGCTCAAATTGAGCCTGATAGTTCGCATCAACATGGTCAAAGAACAGTTGAGATCTACCATTCTGACGCTGGCCCAGAGCAATCACCCCACTCTCTCCCACAATCTGACCCTGCTCTACCAGAATTTGTAGATTAGAAACGTCAAACAAGACCAGATCTGTTCCCACCCGTTGCCCCTGGGGGGTGAGAATCGGCGAGGCGACTAAGAGAAAATACGAATTGTTGTCTAATTGCAGAGGGGGACTGATCTCAGGGGTTTGGGCCGAGGAGTCAGGAATGATCCAAAACGTTGTGGGAATCGTTTGTCCGAGCTGAATGGCTAAGGCATTATTGGCATCGAGGCGAGTAATCCCGACAATGTCTGGCGACTGTTGCAGGGCATCTCCTAAAATGGCTTGATTACTGGTGACAAATGGCTCCCGTTCGAGATCGCCCTGATTATAGGCCTGCAACTCTTGGCGAGCGCGGGTACGACTAGACACCTGCATGGCAATGTTCGTCAGACGGGAGAGAATTTCCTCAATCGTTTGAGCTTGGGTGGTGGCAGCAAATTCTAATTTGCGTTGTTCTCCCTCCTTGAGCCGCTCTGAGAGGGGCAGAATCGCCACCAGAGCCACCAACGCCCCAATGACAAAAATTCCCACGGCTGACGTACCCACTAGATATCGTTGAAACTGTTTCGTATTCATGGCCTTGGTTGATGGATGAGTCTCCATGGCAATTCTCCCCCCCCAGGATACGTCTTAACCATCCCAGGAGGCAGCCAGAGCCAGATTCTCCCTCTTGCCTCGGGCAACCACAAGGGTACTACGTCTTTCCTGCCCCTCCTGGGAGGGGCAGGGGTGGGTTATGCCTCTTGCCTCTTGCCTTTTGCCTCTTGCCTCTTGCCTCTTAACTAAACTGAATCCTCAAATAATCCTCCTCCATTTTCGCCCCCGAGGGTTGTAATGCAGCCAGAGCTTGAGGCAGAACCAGATTGCGACGGTGATTGCCGATACAAATGTTCAACTCATCGCCCGTTTTAGAAAGCTGAATTTTGTCCTTTGTGATGCCCGGCAAATACAATTCCAGACGATAGATTCCTTCCTCCTGAATCACCCGAATTGTATTTTCTTTATAATAGACCTGACTGGGGTCTTCATCCCCATAAAGGGTATCTCGCAATCGCTCCAATGCCTCCATGCCGCACATTTCCTCAGAATATAAGGGCACTTCTTTAACGGGTAGCGGATGGAAATTTTCGTGGATTTCCCGTTTATATTGCTGCTGTTGTTCCTTCCAGCGCAGGAAAAAGGGGTCTGTCACGTTGTCGGGTAAAATCCGGTTGGCAATGACCAAATCTGTGGCCACATTGTAGAGGCTCAAATAGGCATGAGCACGGAGGGATTCTTTAATCACCATTCGCTCAGGATTCATCACCAGGCGCACAGTGGTTTGATTATTGTCAGTGAGGACTTTTTCGAGGGCTTCAATTTGCTCATAAAACTCGTAGGGGGCATCCATCACCTCTCGATCCGGTAGGGAAAAGCCCGCGATGGGTTTGAATAAGGGTTCCACCAGGGGACGCAGCGCCACAGAAATGCCCTGTAACGGCTTGTAAAAGCGTCTCATATACCAGCCTCCCACCTCCGGCAAACTGAGCAGTCTCAGGGCGGTTCCTGTGGGCGCAGAATCGACGATGAGAACATCATATTCCCCCTCGTCATAGTGGCGTTTCATGCGCACCAGGCCGAAAATCTCATCCATCCCGGGCAGAATCGCCAATTCCTCAGCCTGCACCCCCTCTAGGCCTCGGGCCTGTAGCACTTGGGTGATGTACTTCTGAACAGCTCCCCAGTTTTCCGCCAATTCCACCAAGGCATCTAATTCGGCTCCCCAGAGATTCTCTTGAATCAGACGCGGTTCGTGGCTGAGTTCTTGATCAAAACTATCGGCGAGAGAGTGAGCCGGATCGGTACTCAGCACAAGGGTTTTATAGCCTTTCTGAGCACATTGCAGTCCGGTGGCGGCGGCGACGGAGGTTTTACCAACGCCACCTTTGCCGGTCATGAGGATAATTCGCATCGTCTGGGTGAGTCCTTAATCCTGAGAATTGCTACACATTTGTTTACTTTAGCGGCTTTTGGGGGAGCCTGCGTCTGTCCGTCGTCAGAGATGGGCCTCAGAAATGGGCCTCAGAGATTGGGATGCTTGGGGGGGGAGGCTCCGGGGAAATGTTGTCGTAGTACCTGTCCGGGGGAACAATGCCAGTAATCGAGATGGCGGCTGATTTTGCCCTCGGCGTTAACCGTCAGTTCACTCCATCCGGGGATGGAGATGCGGGGAAACCAGGGGAGGGGGGTGTTCCATTGCAACGTCCAGTCCGTGAAAATGCGATCGCCCTCTTGCCGGATATCATGCAACTCCAGATGCACTGCCTTGAACCAAGTGGCGATGAAGTGGATGTTCTGGCGATAGCGATCGCAGCCCCGAAACTCATTCAGGGGGTCCTTGAAATACACATCCTCGGCGTAAATCTCATAGGTTTGCGCCTCGGGAAACGATTGGTAGTCCTGTCGCAGAATATCTAAAAGGGTCATGAGGGGGCCTCAGGAGAGCCTGAGCAAGAAATTTGACGGCGTGTCACTGCGATCGTACATTTTCCTTTACAATGACAACTGTGACGCTTTGTCATAGATGATTGAGATTGGCAAATAAAATAATGTCCAAACGTTTAGTTCAAGCTTTCTTCGCCGTAGTGCTAGTGATCAGTAGCTTTGCACTGTCTGTTGCTCCCGCTGCCGCCGCAGATGTCACCATCAAAATGGGTGCAGACAACGGGATGTTGGCCTTCGAGCCTCAAACCGTGGAAGTCAGCCCTGGGGATACGGTGCATTGGGTCATCAACAAGCTCCCCCCCCACAACGTGGTTTTTGACGAAGCCAACTCCGCCGACGCTGGCGTTGCCAAACAACTGTCCAACACCAAGTTGGCCTACAGTGCTGGCGATGGCTACGATGTGACTATCCCCAGTGATGCCACTCCCGGAACCTACAACTACTTCTGCACCCCCCACCGTGGCGCAGGTATGGTCGGTAAACTGGTCGTCAAGTAATCTTTCGGCACGGGAACCCTCTCGGCCAGGAGCCGCTGGGGACTCCCCAATCAGCCCTCAATCTCCGGATTGGGGGTTTTTGCTGTGTCTTTTGCCTCCCGCCGTTCTCGCAGTCGTAGGATCACTGTTTCTTGCAGTTCCCGAGTCACGGGATAGTAGTACATCAGAAACAAACCAATGATTAAGAATACCGCCGGTAGGGGACCCACCACCACGCGAATGGCAAACAACGCGGATTCCGGTTGAGGAGGGATAGGCTCTCCAGGAGGCGGTTCCACAAAACCCGACAGTTCCAGGATAATCCCCGCCAACCAAATTCCTAACGCCAATCCTGTTTTTTGCAGAAATACCATCAGGGCGTAAAACGTCCCCTGGCGTTGTTCGCCGGTGTTGAGTTCATCGAGGTCTGTGACATCCGTTAACATCGACCAGGGAATCAGATAGGCAGTCGAGACCCCCAGTCCTGCCATAGCACAGAGAATATAGAGCCAGTCTACGCGATCGCTCGGTAAGAAGAACAAGAGGATCTGGGCAATAATCCAGCCACTCATCCCGGCAAAATAGGTGCGTTTACGGCCATAGCGGTAACTCACCCAACTCCACAGGCCCAACGCCAACATGGCAGTTCCTTGCACCACCAGGGCCACACTAAAGTAGGAGTCCATCCCCATATAGCTGACGGCATAGTAGGGAATAATCGCCGCCGTCAGTTGAAAGGAGAGCCAAGAACAGAGGTAAATCCCGATGACGAACCAAAACGGGCGACTCTCAAGCACCTGCTTAAACTGCACCAAAATCGACCCCGAGGGAGTCACATCATCCTCTGAACCGGGAGTAACCCTCCTCTGACGAGGGTTAAAGGCGGTGGGGTCGGTGGTTCCCCAGACGCACCAGTAAATCGGTAAGACCGAGAGAATGGCACAAACTGCCCCCAAACTCAAATACTGAGCGACACTGTCATCGGGAAACTGCATGGCAAAAAATTGCCCCAGGGCCAACGCCAGAATACTGCCACCAATGGAAAACATGAAGCGGTAACTGGTGAGACTCGTCCGCTCGTCATAGTCTTTGCTCAGTTCCGGAGTGAGGGCCGTATAGGGCAGCGTCACCGCCGAGGAGACAGCGTTAAAAATAATACTGATGACGGTGTAATAGAGGAAGCGACCCCATTGGTTGAGACCAGGGTCTTCGCTAAAGGTGGGAACGATCCAATAGAGGAAGAAAAAGATCCCAAAGGGAATGGACGCTACTAACATCCAGGAATGTCGTCGTCCCCAACGGGAGCGGGTGCGATCGCTCAAATAGCCGATAATCGGATCATTCACCGCATCCCAAATCTTGCCAATGAGCAAGACAGTTCCCGCTAACGCAGGGCGCAAATTCGCTACATTAGTCAGGAAAATCAGGAATGAGAAAGCCAGCAAGGTTGCTGTAATCCCGGCTCCGGCATCTCCTGCACCGTAGGCCAGTTTAGTTTTAAAATTTAACGGTTTATGACGGTACTGAGGTTGCGGCTGGATAGGCTCATCGTACATTGATTGAGAAGGGGCATCGTGTATGGCACTGACTATTCTAGGCGATCGCCTTCCGGGAAGGGGTCAATAGGTGGTCGCTCTTCCCGATTGTCCTAATCCAGCCCCATAATGAAGCCACTAACCTGAGATGTACTCCTGAGAGTTATCAATGCCTCCCTTACGAGTCCTACTAAGCCAGAGTTGCCGGCGAGTTCTTATCACTGGGCTAATCATGCTCATTGTTTTAATGGGGACTGTGGGGCTTCGGGGGGTCTCCGCCTCTTCCATTCCTTCTCCAGCAGCCGATGGCAACTCCCTACAAGTGGTGACGCGACTGCTGCCCCCCTTGGTCATGGAAGAGAACCGCCAATATCAAGGATTTGTGATTGATCTCTGGCAAGAAGTCAGTCGTCGCCTGAATTTGTCCTACGAGATTGACGTCGCCCCAAATGTCGACGGACTTCTCGATGCCGTTGAGTTGGGCCAAGCCGATGTAGGGATTGGTGGAATTAGCATCACCGCCGAACGAGAAGAACGCCTGGATTTTTCCCAACCGATTTTGGAGGCGGGGTTACAAATTCTCATCCCTCAACAGCAAACCGGCATCTGGGGGCAACTTCAACGAACCGCCCTGGGAATTTTATCCTCTCGGGCCTTTTATGTTGGGATTGGTGTGTTTGTGACGATTCTGTTGCTGGTGGCCCATGTAGTGTGGTTAATCGAACATCGCCATAACCCGGACTTTCCACGACGCTATGGGGTGGGCATTTGGGAGGCCTTTTGGTGGGCGGCAGTTACGGTTACCACCGTTGGCTATGGCGACAAAACCCCAAAACGCCCTTTGGGGAAATTAGTGGCCCTGTTATGGATGTGTGCTGGGTATTTTGTCTTTGGCTATTTCATCGCCAGTATGACGAGCATTTTTACGGTAGATGGGTTACAAGGATCGATCGCCTCCTTGGATGATCTGAAGGGACGACGGGTGGCCACGGTGGAGGCCACGACAGCCGCAGAGTTCCTAGCCAACACCCGCACGATTCTCGTAGAATATGTCGATCCTCAGCAGATGTATCAGGGGTTACAGCGAGGGGAGGCGGCGGCGATCGTCTATGATGCCCCGGTGTTACGGCATTATGCCCGTCATGAGGGAAACGGGACGGTGACCTTGGCCGGACCGATGTTTCAGCGACAGTTTTATGGTTTTGTCTTCCCCCCGAATAGTCCCTATCGAACTCCCATCAATGTCGCTCTCCTGCAAACTGTTGAGGATGGAACCTATGAACGGTTGCGGGAGTTGTGGTTTGTCCATCAATGTCGCTCTCCTGCAAACTGTTGAGGATGGAACCTATGAACGGTTGCGGGAGTTGTGGTTTGGGGAGGAGTGAGCAGGTTCAGGAAACTCGTCGATATTCTAAGCAGAGGGTGGGGCGGTTGGTTCCGCTAGTGGAGGAGTGAGCAGGTTCAGGAAACTCGTCGATATTCTAAGCAGAGGGTGGGGCGGTTGGTTCCGCTAGGGCGGTGACGGTGAACTTCTTGCAGCCCCTGCTGAGGAATTTGTTGCAGTTCGCTCTCGGATAGGGGCCAAGGGGGGCCGTCGGGGGCAGCCTCATCCTCGCGAACATTGGTAATCAGAAATAGGGTTCCTTCGGGGGCCAGGAGTTGACAAATGGCGGTGATGGTTTGCGGGCGAACGGTCAAGGGGAGGGCTTGAATGGTGCGACATTCAAAGACCAAATCAAAGGCTTGTGAGTGGGTTTGGGCAAACTCATCGAGATCCGCCACGTGGTAGTTGACGCAGGAGTTGGGGAATCGTTGCTGACACCAGGCGATCGCCGTGGTCGAAATATCAAAAGCTGTCACCTGATAGCCCTGTTCTGCCAAGGCTTCGGCATCATCCCCTAAGCCACAACCAACCACCAAGGCCCGTTGAGATGGACTGGGGCGATCGCCCTGGGCCAACCAAGCCAGCAGATGCGGATTCGGCTGCATCAAGGCCCAAGGAATGGCCGCCGATTCCCCCTCGGCTGTGGTATAAACCTCTTCAAACCAGCCAGCCGGATGCTCATCGGCACTGGCTTTGGCGGCAATGTCACGAATATACTCCCGGCGGGACTGAGGATCAGACATAGGAACCTAAAGTGAATAATCAATTCCTTGATTATACAAAAAATCAAAGCTCCCCCCCGACCCGTCCCAATGGCGATCGCCCTCAGCTTCAGCGACAGACCACCAATCATAGATAATACGTGAGGACTTCCCTACTGCCTACTGCCTACTGCCTGCCTGTTCCCTGTTCCCTGTTCCCTGTTCCCTGTTCCCTATTCCCTATTCCCTCCCCATCATGACTACTACCGCCCCGATGACCATGCCGGAGATTGAACGACGGATTCGCCAATCCATTGCCCCTGAACAGTTACGTCAGTGGTTAACCCTGAAGCCACTGCGGGCCTATCGGGACGTCATCCTCGACTGGCTGGGAATTACTCTCGGTTTGGCGATCGCCGCTCAATTCCAGACCCTCTGGAGTTATGCGATCGCCATTCTCATCATTGGCAACCGTCAATATGCCCTCTTTATCCTGGCCCATGATGCCATCCATGGAGCCTTGCATCCCAATCGTCGCCTCAATGACAGCCTGGCCCGTTGGTTCGTCTATGGCCCCATGTTCATGGCCCTCGAAGATGCCCGCCGTAACCATCTGCAACACCATCGCCACATGGGAACTCCCAACGATCCCGATCGCTATCTCCATACCTTTGAGGGCAAAAACTCCCCCCTCGCCTTCCTCCTCTACTGTTCCGGCCTAGCTACCTTCGGCAAAACCGTTCTCAAGGTGACTCCTTTTGGGCGATTGCTGACCCCCAGCCCGAAAACCGGGGCCATCCCACCCCAAACCCTACTCAAAGACTACGTTAAACAGCGCTTGCCGGTGTTGATTTGGCAACCGCTACTTATTTGCTTGTTTTGGCTGTCTCCCCTGCCAATTTGGGCGTATTTGCTGCTCTGGGTGTTTCCCATTTATGCCCTGGTCTTTGTTCCTGATGAAATTCGCGCCTTCTGTGATCATGGGGTTCTGCGCCATCCCGCGCCAGTGGGTGATTCCCTACGGTTGGTTTCCGTGACCCCGCCATTATGGGAGGCCCTGCTGTTTGCCCCACATCATATGCACTACCATGCCGAACATCATCTTTGGCCGGCCATTCCCCACTACAATTTACACTTAGCGCATCGTGCGGTGCGCGATCGCCCGGACATTACCGTCCGTCCTAGTTACCTGGGGTTCCTCTGGCGGGTGCTGCGATCGTTGCCCCTCACGACGACGGCAGTTGTCTCAGGAAAATAAGGGATCTGGTGCGGGTGAATCTACAACAAGAATTTGTCTCCTGTGGAGTCTGTGGGAGCGATCGCTGGCATCCCTACGCCAGCGGCCAAGATTACGAATATGGCACCTCAAAGGATGTCTTTCAGATTGTTGAATGTCGTCATTGTGGCCATCGCTATCTGAATCCCCGGCCCGTCATGGCGGAACTGCCCCGGATTTATCCCCCCCATTATTACGCCTACAACTACGATCAAGCAGTTCACCCCCTGGCCTTGCGGGCCAAAGACTGGCTCGATCGGGGCAAGGTGCAGAGTTGGATTAGCAAGCATCCCGCCACCTCCAAGTCCGCTAAAAACCCCCGACCCCAGAAAGCCCTGCGAGTGCTGGATGTGGGCTGTGGCAATGGGCGTTATCTCAAGCGACTCCATCGTCTGGGGTTGGCCAAACATAATCTCTACGGCGTCGAAATGAATGAGGCGGCCATTCATCAACTCAACCAAGCCGGATTTCAAGGGTACTACGGCCGCCTAGAAGAGGTGGCCCCAGAATTACCGGAGAACAGTTTTGATGTGATTGTTCTGCTGCAAGTCCTCGAACATGTGGCGAACCCTGCCCAAATTGTGCAAATTTTAGCCCAACTCCTCCGTCCGGGCGGTCGCTTAATCCTAGAAACTCCCAATATCGAGGGCTGGGATGCCAAACTCTTTCGTGAAGGCTATTGGGGAGGGTATCACTTTCCCCGTCACTGGCATTTATTTAGTCAGGAAACCTTAGGGAAGCTCTTTGAGGATGCTCACCTAGAGACCCTGGAGTTTCGTAGCCTTCCCTCTCATGCCTTCTGGATTCTTTCCTATCATCATTGGCTCGAAGATCAGCTTAAATGGTGTCGATTCGCCGCCCAGTTTAATCCTCTGCAAAATATCCCCTTACTCAGTGTATTTACGGGATTGGATTTAGTTCGCTCTCGCCTGGGCTTCTCCACCTCCAATCTTCAGGCGATCGCCCGTAAACCAAATCACCCTTGAGGTTAACTGAACGTTAAGTCAACGTTAACTAGAATTAACCTCTGAAAGGCTTATAGTATCTAGGTTCTGGTAATTTCTAGAGTCTACGACAATTTCCATAGAATAGGTCAGAATTGAAGGACGTGAGCCTGGCGATCGCCCCCCTTAGCCATCGCTAGATCTATGGATAATCCAGAAGCGGCCAATCTGGTCATCGCTGCGGGTGTGACACCGGAGCGCTTCTGGTTCATTGTCCAGTCTCCATTGTCCATGATTATACTGAGCTGTGATGATGCTAGAACTTGACCGTCTATCCCATATTTATGGCAGTTCTCTCGAAAGTTTAACCCTCAACTCAACCCTTGAAGATCTAACCCTAGAATCCTTTAGCCTAGATCGTAATGTCCCTGGACGAATTTTAGTCCAGCATTTTAACGAAAAGCCTCTACTTCCAGGGGTGATTTTACTGAAAAATGGTCACTACATGGGCATGATTTCTCGGCGGAAATGCTTAGAAATCATGAGTCGTCCCTACGGCATTGAACTGTTTTATAATCGCCCTTTGCAATGCCTCTATGACTTTGTCAAGACTGAAATTGTTTGCCATCCCGGAGATAGTCCAATCTTCGCCGCCGCTCGTCAATGCTTAGAGCGATCGCCCGAAAACCTCTACGAACCCTTAATCGTTATTCTCCGCGACGGTTCTCATCGTCTCCTCGATGTTCATAAGCTCTTCATCGCCCAATCTCAACTCTATGAAGTGGCCAGCAAACTCCTAGACAAACGCCGTCAGGAACTTGATCGAGCCAATGCTGAAGTCGAAGAACTCAATCAACGGCTCAAAGCGGAAAACCTACGGTTGAGCCATGAAGTCAACATTGCCCATCAGTTGCAACAAATGCTCCTCCCCACCGAGCAAGACCTCGAAAAAATCCCCGATCTCGACATCGCCGCCTACATGGAACCCGCCGCCGAAGTGGGAGGAGACTATTACGATATCCTGCCCCATGCCGATGGGGTAAAAATTGGCATTGGCGACGTCACCGGCCATGGCCTCGAAAGTGGCGTCTTCACCATCATGGTACAAACCGCCATCCGCACCCTGCTAACCGCCCAAGAAACCGATCCCGTCCGTTTTCTCAATACTCTCAACCGGACCATCTACGACAATGTCGAACGGATGAACTCCGATCGCAACCTAACCCTGAGTCTCATTGACTACCATCAAGGACGACTGCAACTAAGCGGCCAACATGAAGAGGCAATTCTCCTACGGCGGGATGGCTCCCTCGAACGGATTGACACCCTGGATTTGGGGTTTCCCATCGGCCTCGATGCCGAGATTAGCCAGTTTATCCAACCCATCGAGTTGGCCCTGCATCCGGGCGATACCCTCATCCTCTACACCGACGGAATCACCGAAGCCGAAGATCCCAACGGCGACTTTTATGGCCTCGATCGCCTCTGTGAGGTGGCCCGTCGTCATGCCCAGGACGACGCCGAGCAGATCCAGCAGGCCATCATCGAACATCTAAAAAAATACATTAACGGTCACAAAATATACGACGACATTACGTTATTAGTGTTAAAACGTAAGCTTGAGGGTAGTCTATCGCAGCATCCCCACGTCCAGACTGAACAGCGGGGAGGTCGCCACCCCTAACCCGGAGACCGTGACGGGGGTTGTATTGTGTGTCACAATTTAACCTGAATTTAACTGGACTTTGTCTGTTTGATAACTGTGATTTCCTTGAGCCTGTTCTCACTCGTGTTCGCGATCGTACAACCACATGGGAGTGAGGGGAGCAGTTACCCAGTGTTCGATATTCTTTGGGTTCTTGTTTGTGCTGGATTAGTTTTTCTGATGCAGCCGGGGTTTATGTGCCTCGAATCCGGACTAACACGCTCAAAAAACAGCATCAACGTTGCCGTCAAAAACTTTGCCGACTTTGGGATTTCAGTCTGTTTGTTCTGGGCGTTCGGCTACGCCATCATGTTCGGCTCCTCTCTCTTCGGCTGGTTCGGACAAAATAGTTTTTTTTTGGCGGTTGACGACAATCCCAAACTCGCGGCGTTTTTCCTCTTTCAAGCCATGTTTTGCGGCACCGCCACCACCATCGTTTCCGGTGCCGTGGCCGAGCGGATTAAATTCGGAACCTACTTAGCCGTTGCCTGTCTCACCTCAGGACTCATTTATCCCGTCTTTGGCCATTGGGCCTGGAACTTGAAAGTGACTGGGGTAGCCGGAGGCTGGTTAGGTCAAATGGGCTTTGTCGACCTGGCCGGCAGTACCGTTGTCCATAGTATTGGTGGCTGGATTTCCCTAGCCGTTTTGTTGGTCATCGGTCCACGAGTGGGTCGCTTCCTCCCGGACGGAACACCGCAAAAAATTCAGGGGTCGAATCTGCCCCTATCCGTCTTAGGAACTATGCTGCTTTGGTTAGGGTGGTTGGGGTTCAATGGGGGCAGTACTCTGGCCTTTAACGATCGCGTGGCTGCGATTATGGTGCATACCATCTTGGCGGGAGTAGCCGGGATGATTACCGCCACCCTCTACAGTTGGTCTCGTCATCATGTCCCAGAAGTGGAACTCCTGCTCAATGGCTCTCTAGGGGGTCTGGTGTCCATTACCGCCTCCTGTGATGTTGTGACCACCTCAGGGGCAGTTCTCATCGGCATTGGCGGGGGAATCATTACCCTAGTCAGTAGTTCCCTGCTCAAACGCTTTCGCATTGATGATGCGGTCGATGCCGTCCCGGTTCATCTTGGGGGAGGGATTTGGGGAACCCTGGCGGTGGCAATTTTTGGCGATGTGGAACTCTTGGGAACTGGACTGACCCACGGAGAACAGTTTTTGGTGCAACTGCTGGCAGTGCTGGTGGCGGGCCTTTGGTCTTTTGGCATCACTTACCCCCTCTTGCGGTTTTGTCACCGCTTGACCCCCCTGCGGGTTTCCCCGGAAGACGAAGAAATGGGTTTGAACGTCTCAGAACATCGCGCTAAGACCGAAATTTATGACTTGTTTCAGGTCATGGAGTCTCAGGCCCGAAACCAAGATTTGAGCTTGCGAGTTCCCGTCGAACCCTTTACCGAAGTGGGACAAATCGCCAAACGCTACAACCAGGTCATGGAAGCTCTCGAAGATGCCGTCAACCGCACTAATGCGATCGTCAACACCGCCAGCGATGCAATTTTGACCTTTACCCCCGATGGCTTAAAAATCACCAATGCCAACCCCAGCACTGAAACCATTTTTGGTTACCCACGCCAGAACATCATCGGGAAATCTCTCACCTCTCTCATTGACTGGGATGCCAGTTCCGAGAATGCTGATCCCCTGCCCAGACTATTAATAGAGGGACGTGCTGAGTTGGTGGGCCAGCGGGTTAATGGGGGGGGGATTCCCTTAGAAGCGACGGCGACAAAAGTCTGTGTGGGCGACCATTCCTTTTACACGGCGATTTTCCGGGATATTTCTGAGCGTAAGGAGGCGGAAACGGCCCTGGCTGAAGCCAATCGGGAAATTACCCTCCTCAACGATCGCCTACAAGCGGAAAACCTGCGCCTGGGGGCAGAACTCGATATTACCCGCCGCCTGCAAAAAATGCTGTTGCCTAAAAACCGGGAACTCGATGCGGTGATCGGGTTAGAGATTTCGGGCTATATGGAGCCGGCGACGGAGGTGGGGGGGGATTACTACGATGTGCTCTGCCATGATGGAGGGGTAAAAATTAGTATTGGTGATGTGACGGGCCATGGTCTCGAAAGTGGGATGCTGATGTTGATGGTGCAAACGGCAGTGCGAACTCTCCTGGAAAATGACGAAGTCGATCCCAAGCATTTCCTCAATACCCTCAATCGCACCATTTACGGCAATATCCAACGGATGGACTCCGATCGCCATCTGACGTTGGCCCTACTCGATTACCGCGATGGTGAGATTCGCCTGAGTGGACAACATGAGGAGACGATCATCGTCCGAGCCAGTGGTGAGGTGGAACGGATTGACACCATTGATTTGGGCTTCCCCATTGGCCTTGAGGCCAATATCAGCGAGTTTATCGATGAGAAAATCCTCCAACTCGGTTCCGGGGACGTGGTGGTGTTATATACCGACGGGATTACCGAAGCTGAAGATGAGCAAGGCTGCTTCTATGGGATTGAACGACTCTGCGATGTTGTGCGACACTATTTGCGTGAACCCGCTGAGATGATTCGACGGGCAGCCATTGAAGACCTACGCCGTCATATTGGGCGACAAAGGGTTTACGATGATATTACTTTAGTAGTAATGAAACAAAAGTAGCTTCTTCGGGAGTCTTGGCAAATATGACGCAAATTTTCGGGGACTATTGTGAGGGTGAGCCAAACAGCCCAGAGTTTTTAATTATTGGCTTTTCGCCGAGTTCGGTTCCTCTCAAACAACGCTGGCGTAATAATGGACTGTCGGCGGATTTTATGGCCGATTACTTGACGACCTTCTTTCTGGGAAATGAAGAGAATCCCGCATCGATGCGTCGTCAGGCAGAAATCAAGAGTGCTGTAGGCTTTGTGGCCAATGAACTTTTGGAAAATGCCATGAAGTTCACCGATGAACGTTCCGCCTTTCCCATTAGCATTCAGCTCCAACTTCATCCAAACTACTTAATGTTCTTCACCACCAACAGCGTCGAACCGGAACGAATTGCCAGTTTTCAGACGTATCTCGAAGAACTCACGTCCTGTGATCCAGAGGATATGTATGTGCGTCAGTTGGAGAAAAATGCCTTAGAGGAAAATGGGACTAGCTCTCGGTTAGGCTATTTAACGATGATGAGCGATTACATGGCCCGCTTGGGCTGGAAATTTGAAACTGTCCAGAAAGATCCTGAAGTTATTGCGGTTACAACCATGGTACAGCTCCCGGTTTAAGGTCTCGGTTTAAGTCTCGTCTCGATGAGATCCAGAACCATTCCAGCGGTGGTGTCTACGGTCGTCCCGGTCGCCTATTCTGGGTCGATTCATGGCATAGTAAAGATATGCCAACCTTGATACACCAATTTTGCCAGGTTTGGACGAGTTGAGGATGCGATCGCTGCCTCATTCGGTAAAGGAGGGGTTCTCCTCTGTGAACGTTAACAGTGCATTATGGAAATTAAGACAGACGATTATCGTATCTGCTACGACCCGGAGACAATAACGGTATTTTGTCAAGGCTCACTTCGTTTGAGTGGAATGGCAGAATATGCCCCGATTGCGGAACTGCTTGATGATATCGCTAGTCAAGAGCAATCTCCTGTCGTTCTCGATTTACAGGGCTTGGAATTTCTCAATAGTTCCGGGATTAGTATGCTCTCGAAGTTTGTGATCAAAGTCCGTCACAAAAAAACGGTGACGATGATTGTCCGTGGCTCGAAAACGATTCCTTGGCAAGGAAAATCTCTGAAAAATTTACAACGTTTGATGCCATCCTTGACCCTGGAATGGGATGAGTAGGGCTAATCTCAGCGAGATCCGTGATGAGTGATCGTCTCCGATGTCGCTGCTTTTGGGGAATCTTCGGTCACAGTGATACAATGGGGGTCTGTCTAAGATTAGGCAGCCCTGGGGCGAACGTCCCCCCAACATCACATTCAGTTAACTCACTTCATTAAACTCTGGCTATGTTTTGGGCTGATAAAATTGCCGCGAGTATCCAAGGCGACAGCATCGTCAACGATTCCAAGACCCCTTCAGGACGGGTTCATGTGGGGTCGTTGCGGGGCGTGATTGTCCATGACACGATTTATCGGGCCCTCAAGCGTGCCAATAAACCGGTGACGTTCCTCTATGGGATTGATGACTATGATGCCCTCGATGGGATTCCGGCCTATCTCGATGGCGATCGCTTCGGGGCGTATCTCGGACAGCCTCTATGCAATGTCCCCTCTCCCGGTGAGGGTGCCACTGACTACGCGAAATACTACAGTGGTGAGTTTTTTGAGGTGTTTGAAGAACTCGGGGTGCGCCCAGAGATTTACTATCTCCGGGATCTCTACCGCCAAGGCCGCTTAAACTCCTATATTGATACCTTCTTGCAAAAAGCTCACCTCGTCCGAGAAGCCTATAAACAGGTGAGTGGCGCCGAACGGGCGGAGAATTGGTATCCTTTCCATCCTATCTGTGAGAACTGCGGCAAAATCGCCACCACCGTCGTTAGTGATTACAACGGCAAGGAGGTGTTTTATACCTGTAAACCCGATGCCATGAGCTATGTCAAAGGCTGTGGTCACTCCGGTTGGGTGTCTCCCTTTGACGGAAACGGTAAACTGCCCTGGAAAGTTGAATGGGTGGCTAAATGGGATCTGTTAGGGGTGACGATTGAGTTAGCGGGGAAAGATCACTCGCAAAAAGGCGGGTCTCGGGATGTGGCGAACGCCATTTATCGTAAAGTATTTGATAAACGGCCGCCGTTCCATTCTCCGTATGAATTTATTCTGGTGGGGGGAACCAAGATGAGTTCCTCGAAAGGGGTTGGGGCCAGTGCGCGGGAAGTGGCCAACCTACTACCGCCGGAGTTGTTACGCTTTTTGATGTTGCGGACGCAGCCGAAAACGGCGATTAATTTCTCGCCCAACTACGAAACGATTACCCGGCTCTTGCGGGATTATGACACGGCGATCGAGAAGTATGGCCGCCTGAGTCCAGAGGAGCAACAGGGGGATTTGAGTAAGGATTTACTGGCTCTGCTGTATTCGCAACTCGATGACCAGATTCAGCCCTATCATCCCTTCGATTTCAGTACCCTGATTTCCCTGCTGCAAGTGCCCCATCTCGATATTGAGGCAGAGGTTCACAAGCGCAGTGACCAGCCTCTGACGGAATGGGATCAGCAGGTGGTGCGTCAACGAATTGAGGTGGCGCAAAAGTGGCTGGATGATTATGCTGATCCTGAGGAAAAACTCATTTTATATATTGATGAGATTCCCGAATCGGTGGCAGCATTGGATGAAAGCCAACTCCAGTATCTGGGTGAGTTGGCCACTCGTCTGGAGGGGCTGACGGAGTGGGACGGAGAAACGCTGCAAACGGAGATTTTCACGACTACGAAGCTGCTAGAACTACCTCCTAAGTTGGCATTTCCGGCGGTTTACCATAGCTTTTTGGGTAAGGAGCGGGGGCCCAAGGCGGGCAATTTACTATCCTATCTGGAGCGTCCGTTTGTGGTGCAACGGTTGCGAGATGTGGCGTTGGGACAGGGTTCGGCGTCATCCTAAGGAGCTGAACTCGCTGGTTTGGTCAGCACCCCCGGCTGAAGCACGGGGGCTTCGTGCCCCCCGCTTTCAGGTAGCTGACCAGCTTAAGCCTTAACTGGCTACGTTCAGAGCAAGCGTTAAAGTTCCTACCCGGGAATGCGTGCTAGTTCCCGGCTCTAGAACCAAATCGTTAAACAGTTTTAAGGGGTTAAGACAGTGCGATTTGGAAAGTACCGACTCTGAACATTAGCGAAGCAAACGTTACGAGCAATCAGAAGAGACGCAACAATGTCTAACCATGTTTTCGTTTTAGATACCAACCGCAAGCCCCTGACACCCTGCAAGCCTGGGGTAGCACGGTCACTGCTCAACGCGGGGAAAGCCTCAGTATTTCGACGCTACCCATTCACCATTATTCTAAAGAAAGAGGTTGATGCGAATCCTGAACCGCTCGAACTCAAATTAGACCCAGGCTCTAAAGTCTCTGGAATTGCCCTGAAGCAAGGGAATCGAATCATCTTTGCTGCCGAGTTGCAGCACCGAGGACAGCAGATAGTAGAAGCCTTGCGGTCTCGTCGTCAACTGCGACGTTCTCGACGAAACCGCAAGACCCGATATCGGCCGGCTCGGTTCTTAAATCGAACTCGTCCCGAGGGTTGGTTAGCTCCGAGCTTGCAGCATCGAGTCGATACTCTGATGACCTGGGTTAACCGATTCCGCAGACTTGCCCCAGTTGGCCGCATTGCTCAAGAGCTAGTACGGTTCGACCTACAATTGATGGAAAACCCAGATATCTCAGGTGTTGAGTATCAGCAGGGAGCCTTACAAGGCTACGAAGTCAGGGAATACCTGTTGGAGAAGTGGGGCCGAACCTGTGCTTACTGTGGTGCTAAACATGTACCCCTTGAAGTTGAGCATATCCAGCCTCGGTCTAAGGGTGGCTCTGACCGGGTGTCTAACCTGACGATGGCTTGCCGCTCGTGCAATCAAGCCAAAGGCAATGGGGACATTCGAGATTTTTTATCGGGCCAGCCTGATGTCCTGAGTCGTCTTCTGCGGCAGGCAAAATCCCCCCTTAACGATGCGGCTGCCGTTAACTCGACCCGATGGGCCTTGTTCAAGGCTCTCAAAGCCACAGGAGTCCCAGTCACCACAGGAACAGGCGGGCAAACGAAGTTCAATCGACTTCGGCTTAACCTACCCAAGGCTCATTGGCTTGATGCTGCCTGTGTTGGAGACGTCGAATCACTCGACATTCTGACGTCAAAACCGTTGCTGATTGTAGCGAAGGGGCATGGAACTCGTCGGATGTGCGGGACGAATAAGTATGGATTCCCTACTCGTCACCGCTCCAGGAGACAAATTCACAACGGTTTTCAGACTGGCGACATCGTGACGGCTACGGTCACGGCCGGGAAGAAAATTGGCTCATATATAGGACGGGTTCTCTGCCGTGCCTCTGGCAGTTTTGATATTACCACCGCCTCGGGACGGGTAGCAGGTATCAACCACAAATACTGCAAACCTATTCACAGAAAGGATGGTTACGCCTATGCTTGAAAGATTGACGGGGACTAAAGTCCCCCTGTCCCGTTTCCTCCCCGGTCTCAAGACACGGGGCTTCCACGCTCCCAAGAGGTTTACGTGATTTTGGTGGCGGGTGAGCCAACTTTTTTCCCTTGGGAGCGTCTAATTAATCCGGTTGCTAATGTTCGTTCTGGGTATAAGGCAGATGATCAATGTACAAGGGATCGTGAAAACGTCGTTTGGGTTTGGCCCCGTCCATCTCGGCGGTCGGTGTCGCGGTCGTAGCAGCGGCTGGATTGTTATGGTGTTAACGGTGTTGGTTTTGGCAGGTTGTTCGACGGGGGCGGAGGATTCCTCGGCCGTCAGTATAGCGAAATCGCCGCCCCAAGTCAGTCCGGCGGCTGAGGCGTCGCCGGAGTTGGGACAACAGTTGCCGGTTGAAGCTTATATTCGCTTGGGCGATCGCACTTTGGAGTTAGAGGTGGCCCGCACCCCGGAGCAACAGGCGATGGGGTTGATGTACCGAGAAGAACTCCCGGACGATCGCGGGATGTTGTTTCCCTTCAATCCTCCCCGGCCTGTCCGCTTCTGGATGAAGAATGTCCGCATAGATTTGGACATGATTTTTATCTATGAGGGGGAAGTGGTGGGACTCTCGGAGGAGGTTCCCCCCTGTGAAACAGCGGCCCATCGCTGTCCCACCTATGGCCCGGGCGATCGCGTTCTGGTGGATGCGGTGCTGGAACTCCGAGGCGGCCGTGCGGCGGAGTTAGGGATTCAGGTGGGCGATCGCCTAGAGGTGATTCGGGAACTCTAGATGGGAAACATCACAAAATAGACGGTTAAACCAGGACGATTTTCTTTGCAAAATCGCCTTGAGCAAGGGAGTGAGTGAAACTTTTTTGTTTAATCTGAAATGGCTACAGCTTTATAAATCAGTCCCTGGTCAGCGATCGTTAAATATTTGTGAAAATGTTCCCGCTGTATCGATTAAACGCTATGAACCTCTGTTAAACTTGTGGCTCAACCGTCATTGGATAGGGTCAGTAATAGTCAATTATCTCACTCAGACCTTGGGGCCTCGGATGGGTGAGTGCCGTTGTGAGCATCTGAGACGTTCGGACGGTTTTAGGGGCCAGTTGCTGAACTGTTCACTGATCTCTAGGGTTTGAGCGACGATAGTTCATTATTGCCTAGAGAACTGATGTAGCCAGCTTGGAAGCTGGCCGGTAAATCAGCGGGTTCGGTAATATCTAGCTGATAATACTCCTAGTTCAATCGAGATATTAATAATAGTTAAACGGGACGCATCTCATCATGGGAGTTACACGACAACGACAATTTATTCGCTTCTTGCAAGAGGATCTTGCCCTCTCACCAGACTCGATCGCGATCGCCCTACGTCGTCGTGATACTGATTCTGGCCCATTACCCATGATTCTTTGGAAATATGGGTTTGTCACCCTGGATGAATTGTCTCAAATTTACGATTGGTTAGAGGCGGTTTAAATCAATCTTATTTAAGGACAAAAAGATACATGGAAATGGGTTCTTTTTTGGCAGATTTACCGCCAGAGTTCGCGCCTCTGCGAGTGTTTTTGCAAGATAGGTTTGTCCCCTATATCCAATTACACCTAGAGGATAAAGGCTGGCTAAAAAAGACAGAATATCAAGACCCATTACCCCTCTGGAGTAGCAAGATGGGGGGATATCCTTATCTCCCCAAAAGCTTAGAGTATCCGAGGGATGCTGAGACGGGAGAACTGATGATGTTTCTCCTACAAATCAACTGTGCTGAGGTTCCTGAAATTCCTAACTTTCCCTTACCTCGCCAAGGATTACTACAATTTTTTGTGGGTCTCAATGTCGCCATGTGTGAACTGAGTCCTCAACGGCATTGTATCCGCTACATTGAGGAAATTGACCTGGATGAAACGAGGTTAATCTCCAACTTTGAGTTCACCCAGGAGAGTCGTCAACGCAACGAATGGTATAACCATATCTATAGCCTCCGTTTTCGCCCAGGAGAGGCTCTCTTTTTTAATTATCGTCAAAGTATGGGACATCTCAGGCTTCCAGAGTCGCTACAAACCCTCTGTGATGAGTTTTTCTTTGACGACTGGTTATATGACTACGAAATTGAAAATGACGGTTTGGAGAGAGGACATCCTTATAAGCTAGCTGGCTATCCTGATCTACATTCCTATGTCCCCGATGTGCTCGATGATGCTCAAGGACAGTTACTCTTAGAGGTTCAAGATCCCTTTTCCTGTAGCGATTATTTCTATTTTTTTGTTAACCCAGACGATTTAAAACGTCAAGATTTTAGCCAGGTTGAATCCTATTTTATGCGGGTTTGACCCAGAATGACGCCAGTTGCGGCCAGGCTATATCCCCCTGAAGATGACTCATATCAGGGGGATTGTCAGTTAGAGCGTTGAGCGCAGAGGGACTCTAGCCAGCGTTGAGGATTTTGGCGGCGGCGGTAATGCCAGCTCCCGGTTCGTTACCGGCATTTAGGCTCTGTAGGGTGGCTTCGAGGGAGCCAATGGCACAGAGAAGATCGCGATCGCTGACGAAGCCTAAATGGCCAATGCGGAAGATTTTACCTTTGAGATGGTCTTGTCCACCGGCGAGGGCAATGTCAAATTGCTTTTTCATCACCGAACGGACTTGTTCAGCTTCAACGCTGGTGGGGGCCACAGCGGTCACCGCTGGACTGGCACAGTCATCAGGACCGAGTAAGGGAAGTCCCATGGCTTTAACTGCCTCTCGGGCCGCTCGTTTCAGGCGATCGTGACGAGCAAAGATGTTTTCGAGTCCTTCGGCCCGCATCATCCGTAGCGAGGCTTGTAGGGCAAAAAACAGGTTCACTGGGGGAGTGAAGGGGGTGGTGTTTTTGGCCGCATTCTTGCGATAGGGGCCCAGGTCGAAATAGAACCGGGGTAGGTTAGAACGTTCATAAGCTTTCCAGGCGCGATCGCTCATGGAAATGAAGCCTAACCCTGGAGGAATCATATAGCCTTTCTGGGAACCAGACCCCACCACATCGAGGCCCCACTCATCGATGGGAACGTTGCAGGCCCCCAAACTGGTGACCGCATCGACAATAATTAAGGCTTCACCGTGAGCCTTCACATGACGATTGATGGTTTCGAGGTCGTTCAGCACCCCGCTGGAGGTTTCGCTGTGGGTGAGGATAACGGCCTTAATCTCTTTGTTGGTATCGGCTTCTAAGGCTTCCCGGAAGGCTTCGGGGTCGAGAGGTTGTCCCCATTCGGCGGTAATGGTTTGGACATCGAGGTGATAGGCTTTGGCCACTTTGGCCCAGCGATCGCCAAATTTACCATTGGAGCCGACCAAGACGCGATCGCCTGAACTCAGAACATTGATAATCCCGGCTTCCATGGCTCCCGTTCCACTGGCGGTCAGAACTAGGACATCATTTTGGGTTTGATGGAGCCATTTGAGATCGGCAAAGACTTCCGCCACCAACTCGGAAAACTCACCGCTACGGTGGCCGATGGGATGTCGTCCCATCGCCGTCAGAGCCTTTTCCGGAACCGGGGTGGGTCCGGGAATCATTAACATTAATTTGTCGTCCATAACACGTCGGCGATCGCTAAAGATCGCCATTATACAACTGGGACTTGCAGTTTACCGAAAAACGGGCCAGGTTCCTGATACTGAAGTGATTTAACTGGCTTCGCGATCACCCACGCGAGCGATCATCTCCATTGGTTGATTCAAAGACCAGCGGTACTCAACGGGAACGCCTTTGAGATCACAGGCTTGTTCCAATCGTTTCTGCTGGGAGAGAGCTTTACGCAGGGTCATAATCAACTCGTCAATCTGTCGTCGTTCCTCAGAATAATGATTTACCGAAAACAAGGTTTGACGTTCGAGCAGTTGTAGGAGTAATTCGTAATGAATATGAGAGGGAAGGGGAAGCGGCTCCATATGGATTTGTAGAAAGTAAGGTAGACAGGGGGCGGAGCATTGACTGTCCTGAGCTGGGACTTCAGGAGCAGTAGCGTATATCACCTTCCATTGTACGGCCGTCAGGGCAATGACTATCAGGAGTGGAGCCAGAGATTAATGGGCCGTCGAGGAAGAGTCAAACAGGTTGGCGATCGCGGCTCCAGGGTCAGGTTGTCGCATCAAGGACTCTCCCACCAAGACGGCGTCGGCCCCAGCGTTGGCGACGCGATCGAGATCGGCTCGCTCAAAGATTCCTGACTCGCTGACAATGACCACTTCTTTGTCTTGGATCTGTTGCTGACGAGATGCGAGTAAGTCGGTGGTCGTCTGCAAACTAACGCTGAAGTCTTCTAGGTTGCGATTGTTAATACCAATGAGTTGAATGCCTTCGAGGGCCAGGACGCGATCGAGTTCTTCAGCGGTATGGACTTCCACCAGGGCGCTAATTCCTAACAGTTTGGTGATTTTGAGGAAATATTGCAAATCGCGATCGCTCAAAACCGCCGCAATCAACAACACGGCATCGGCCCCTTTACCCCGAGCTTGATAAATCTGATAGGGGTAAATCACAAAATCTTTGCACAACACGGGCAGATTCACGGCCTGGCGAGCGTCCCGCAGATAGTCAAAACTTCCTTGAAAGAACTTCTGATCGGTTAAGACTGACAGACAACTGGCCCCACCGGCTTCATAGGCTTGGGCGATCGCCACTGGGTCAAAATCCTCTCGAATCAGGCCCTTACTGGGTGAGGCTTTCTTGACTTCAGCAATTAAGGCGGGGTTCGTGTTTCCCTGACGCAGAGCGGCGATAAAGTCTCGGGGAGGAGGGGCGATGGCGACTTGCTTCTGTAACTCTCGCAAGGGCATATAGAGGCGCAGTTTGGCGACTTCGGTTTCTTTGTGCCAAACAATCTCTTCGAGAATATTCGCCGGTTCGGCATCGGGAATCGGCACTTGATACTGACAGCCCTCGGTTTTGACGGGGGGATTGGGGGAGCGACGGCGGATTCTAACCATGAAGATAGGGAACAGGGAATAGGGAATAGGGAACAGGGAACAGGGATAAACGGCGATCTCTCGGATTTCTCTTGAACGGGTCACTGTCACCAGAAGCCTTATGGTATCAGGTTTTGGGCCCAAGACAGGAGGGTCTGACGCTCAAAAAAAGCGCGAGAAACTAGGTAACAGCTTCTCGCGCAGGGTTTAGGTTTTAGGGTGAGGCTTAGGGAGCGAGGGCGTTACCACGCAACAGGCTACCAATGGTTTTAGCCGTGATTTTCATCTGCACCAGAGGATTGGCAGGAACCACGGTTTTGTAGAGATAGCTGTCAAAGGTGAGCTTCTGCACATCCTTGTCATCGCACATTTCCACAAATGCTTCGCGAGTGGCATCAGTGCGATAGAACACCCGTTGCAGCAGATCTAACACCAGGTAGGTTATGCCATACTGTTTATCCCAGCGTTTGATGTAGAGTTTTAGGTCCTCTTCCGTGGGCAGTTTCTGACCCGCGTTGGTGGTTTCGACGATGGTTTCAGCACACATCCGGGCTGATTTAGCCGCGAAGTAGATCCCTTCTCCCGAGGATTTGGTCACAGTTCCGGCAGCATCCCCGACGAGGGCGACGCGGCCACGAACCCGACGAGGACGGGGATGTTCAGGGATGGGGTGGGCTTCAACCTTGATGATTTCCCCACCTTCGAGGCGACGAGCGGCCCGAGCGCGAATCCCTGCTTGTAGTTTCTTGATTTTGGCTTGGTTAACACGCATGGTTCCGGTTCCCACAGCCACGTGGTCGTATTTGGGGAACACCCAAGCGTAAAAGTCGGGAGACACGTCGTCACCGACGTACATTTCCGCCAAGTCGTTGTAGTAGACCATTTTGTCTTCCGGCAGACGAATCCGCTCTTGGAAGGCAATGGCGTAGTTATAGTCCCCGGCTTCGATGGCTTTGGCCACACGAGAGTTGGCACCGTCAGCCCCGATGACGACATCCACTTTCAGGGTTTTGTTTTCCCCGGTTAGGCTACCGTCAGAGTGATCGGCATAGTGGATGACGTAGGGAGCGGTGTCGCTCGTGGGAATTTCGAGTTTATGGACGGTTCCGTTGATGAGATTCGCTCCGAGTTTTTCGGCGCGATCGCGTAAAAAGCCGTCGAGAACTTCCCGGCGGCACATTCCAATATATTCGTCTTCTTTAACAATGCGGATGTCCACCTCGCGGTTGGAGGGGGAGATCATTTTCATGTTGCGAACCCGACGGTCCACAATCTCTGGGGGGATATCAAATTCACTGACCATACAGAGAGGAATGGCTCCTCCACAAGGCTTGGCGTTATCCAACTTGCGCTCAAACAAGTAGGTTTCGATGCCTGCCTTCGCCAAGACTTCGGCGGCAGATGATCCAGCCGGTCCAGAACCAACAACAGCAACCCGAATGCCCAAAGTTCTTCTCCTATACATCGCTTACGTCTATCTGATGCTGAATCGTAGCATGGCATTTTGCTCTGTGAACGGGACTCCCGTGAAGTTGTGACGGAATGAAACAGATTGTAATAATTTGCAACGAAACTGCTGGGCTAGACCAGAATTAACGGCAGTTTTACCGTTTATTTGAGGAGTTTGCCGGTTTAATGTTTGGTTTTATTAAAAAATATTGCAAATACCCTAAATATGTGGTAGTAAAACTTCGTATAATGGGAGCGATCGCCCTTCTCCTCAGTTGTCTCCGCAGGGGGGGCAGAGTCAAGCGAGGGCGTACCACGGCCTCAGCCATGGCACGAGATGAGCGAGGACGGTTGAGGGTCGAGAGTGTTACACTTGCCGCAGGCTGGCTGTCTCCGGCTCGTATTGAAATTGCTCTAGAGTCCCGTCCTGGATTTTCTCAACCACCTCTTCAATGACCTCTAGTGGGACAAGAAACCACTCCCTGGGTTGCACGGGGATGTTAAAGCGATCGGGTAGTTTCAGCTTCAAAGGTGTTGGTTACGCTTACAGGTCTGTTTTAATGCTCTCATGATGGAGACTCGTGTTGATTAAAGTTATGGGGTAGGGCATCGCCTTCAGTCCTCCCCTGCCAGTGCAATGGCTTGTGCGAGTACCGTCGGGCTAATCCGTAAACCAACTTGGACAAGGTTCTCTAAATCCTGCTTGACAGATGGGATGTATCTCATCTGCTTCGCTAGGATGATCACAGCTAAAGTACCTCGGACTGGAATTTGGAGGATCTTGGCAGCTTTCCGTGCTGCTAGATCATCGATAATAGCTTCATAGGCAAAATATTTGATAGCCCAGGATAAGACCTGACTTTCTCCTAACCCTAGATCCCAACTGGAAACCCTTGAGTCAGGTTCTGGTGCAGGCTAAATGAATGCTTGGCCGGATTGCCCCAACCAGGCCACAACCGTATCGGTGTAGCCTCCCAGATTAATTTCATCGGCAACACCTTGAGGAATGACCACTTCATCGCAGATGTCGCTGAGTAAATGAATACGGTCAATCTTGGTGAGACTGATGATTGGGGAAGCATTCACAACCCAACGCTTAATCACGGCTAACTTCCTCTGTTAGTTCTTCTGGTGTGCTCTGAAATGGGGAAACCCCAAATCGATTAAGGGCTTGCAGAAAAGCCTGACGGTTAATGCCTGCAATTTCAGCTGCTTTGGATTGAGAAATCATCCCGACTTCATACCACTTGACTACGGCAGCAATGAGTAATTCTTGGGCGAATTCGTCTGGGGTACTGCGGAGGGCAGAGAAGGCAGTTTCAGGTAAGTTGAGTTGAATTTGTATCATCGGATTAGGTCTGAGACGATAGTGGTATTGATCGGGATTTTCACGGTAAGGCTTACTGGTGTTTTGGGTCAGATTATCGGTGTATTCTCCTTGCAGTTCATCATCAATGGGGGCAGGTCTGGGACGTTTATCGATGCCTCGGATTCCAGTCAGAGTGAAAGAGGAAATAGGCTGAATAGAGGAGGATTTTTTTCTGAATAAATTCGGCGAAATCGAGGACTTCTTGGATTTGGTTTTCTCGAAGAATTTGAATCGGTTGACAGGGTTTTTCGGTGGCTGTCATGGTTATTTAGAGGTGAGTTACTTGCATTTATATTGTGGATGACTGTATTGCGATTTAGCTTCGCGTTGACTCGAATTGTTCCCTGGAGTATTTTGGCGGTTCATTTTTCTGTATCCATCAAACAGCTTTTCGAGGCGTTCGGTGTCTCCCCTTTATTTTAAACGAAGTGGCGATCAATGTAGATGCGCTCTAGGATTTCGTTGTTGCGATCGCTACGAATGTCAAGTTTTACCAATTTCCTGAGTCGCTATTGCCAAGTAAAACATACTGTAATAGGCATGAAATGTGGCATAATCAGGGTAGTCATTAGAGAGGAGGAGTTTTGCTGCTTGGAGACTTTATTTTTTTTCTCTAGTTTTGCGCTGACTCGACGTTTTCCTTGGGGAGTTTTGGTGAGTCATTTTTGTATATAAATCAAACAGCTTTTCTAGGCGTTCGGTGTCGCCCCTTTAGGTTAAATGAAGTGGAAGATATTGGTATCTTCAGCGAAGAAACAGAAACTCAACCGGGCCATGAAATGGTTTAAGGCTTCCTGGTGCGCTTGAATCCCCCAGTCCGGCTTCTCTTTGAGTAGCTCAACATAGAGTTTGTTGAGGCGACTGGTAGCCTTGATGTCAAAGGCGTTTTCCCGGATTGGCTTGACGGTGTTAATTCCGGCTAGGGGGAGGAAAAAGCCAAAATAGTTGGCAAAGTCGGGGTAGGCACAGGCGAGGGTTTCCCCTTCGGCTAGGTTTTCAGCTTCGAGGGTTTGGCCATCGGTGGCGAGGATGAATTTGGCTTTCTGGCGAGTTGTGGCTGGACTCTCGCGTAGGGCCGTGAGGCTGGCGGTTACGTCTCCTTCTGAAACTATAGAAGGGAACAGGGAACAGGCAGGCAGTAGGCAGTAGGCAGTAGGCAGTAGGCAGTAGGTAAGAGGCAGTAGGGAAGAGGCGATGGGGGCAGAGCCACCTGAGGGGGTGCCACGGCTTCAGCCATGGCACGAGATGAGTGGGACGAGATGGTGGGTTTTACCAGTCTCGGACAAGGGTGGATTCGGGGTCGGGGGCGAAGGCGAGCCAGAGCGGGAATTGCAACAGGCCCAGACTGAGCTGATTTTCTGACTCATCGACGATAATTAGGGGCATCAGTCCCGCTTGCATGAACCGCTCAGCCCGTTGTGCGAGGGGTTCTGGGGCTTCAAACAGAGCCACACCGCGATCGGGGCCAAAGTCAGCCCGAGAGATGCCGAGACAGTCCTGTAAGCCGCGCCGCCATTCTCCGAGACGTTCGGGGGTGTTGGCTAGCACTAATACCCGTAAACGGCGCTTGTACATCTGATGCAGCACTGAGGCGATCGCCGAGGCAATCAGGATATTCTGGAGGCGGCTATTGGTGGACTTCATGGCCCCCCGTCCGCCCTGGTTGAAAAACCAATTGGCGACTCGTTCGGCGTGGACGGGTTCAAAGGTGCGACGCAACTGCCAGGGCGGCCCATAATAGTCGGGGTTGTTGCGATATTGATCCAAGGCTCGACGAATCAAGCGTCGTTGCTCCTGGAATCCCTGTTCACTAAACTGGGGACTTGTAGCTGCCTCGCTGCGACGCTCTACCCTGTCCCCTCGACGGGGACGGCGGGGAGGTTCGTCCATGGAACTAGGCGCCGCTGCGAGGGCTGGGGGCGGCTCAATTTGCAACTGTTCGGCGGCAACGGATAAGTCTTGTAAACTGCCCACCAGATAGTTTTTGAAGCCCTGAACTCGCACGGCGATATCTTGGGAGACACCAGCGAAGGAGGTTTGCATTTCTTTGCGGATACGCTCTTGGCGGCGTTCTAACCGCTCGATATCCACCGTCAGGGCTTGTTTGCGTTTCTTGAGTTCACTCACCCCTTCTTGGACTAAGCGCCCTAAATCTCGTTGCAACTCAGCTTGAGCCTGCTGCATTTGCTGTTTTGCACTTTCGAGTTGGGCGATTTCCCCTCGTAAGGCCTCGGCCCGCTGTTCGAGAGCGTCAATCTCCATCGGCACTGCTGGGGATGCCGTTGGCTCAGATGGGGGTTGGGGTGGACTGGGTTGGGGAGAGGACTCTGGGGCTGGGGAGGATTGAGCGACAGCCGGGGAGACTGGCTCGGGTTCAGCTTGGTCCCAGGTCTCCTTGTCGGGTTCAGCTTCACCGCTGGGGGGGCGGGTGGACTTGTTTTGGGAGTCGTCTTGGGAATCGTTGGCGGCGGAGATAGGTGACACCATGACGGCCATGGACTCCTCAGGTTCGGTCAGTTCAGAGGCTACGGGAGTCGCGCTAACGTCATCGTCGTCGTCGTCATGATCCTGCCAAGCCCTCTCGTTGACGGGTTCCCGGATCATATCTCCGGGAGGGGGGTCATGGGAGATGCTCTCATAGTCGGCATACTCGTCGGAATCGTTATCCCAGTTGCTGTCCTCATCCTGCCAATTGCTGGTTTCGTCATCATAAAAGCCGGCGTTGGAGTCTTCTGATGTGGAGGAGTCGGAGGAATCGAGTCCGGCTTGTAGGGGTTCGCCAAGGGGTGCGATCGCCCCTTCGGGTAGCCCAGACTCCTCCCCTTGAGTTCCCCCAGATTGCCCCATCTCTCCCTGTGGCTGGGGGTCGGGGTCATCTTCCCAGGGAGAGGGTTCAACGGGGACTGACTCGGCATCAACGTCCCAGTCCTCTGAGTTGGGGTGGGGTTTGGGGGGTCCGTAGGGGGTGTTTTCCTCTAAAGTCATCTCGATTCCTAGGGGTTGACAAACAGGCAGATATACGGTAATGAGCCTCGGCGGTTAGGGAGAGGATTGGGGACAGCGTTGTTCGAGGCAGTTGCGTAGCATTTTGGCATTAAACAACACCGGGAGAAAGTGAATGCTATTGACTTCCCGGAAATAGAACAAAATGGGAACCGGCTGCCAGAAAATCTGCCAATTGAGCCATTCGGAGTAGGGAAAGCGACGAATTAGAGAATCTGAACGGTAAACATCCAGGTCTGTCTGGGTAAATTCGAGGCGAATGGTTGCCGCTTGGACCATTAAGAAGAGGCCAAACAGGGCGATCGCCGCCGCCAGCCAAATCTGCACCATCATCAGAGGAATCGCCAGTACCACCAGAAATACGGGGATGACGTAACTCGGTTCGAGTTCAACAATGGGTTCAAGTTCAACGCGAGTTGAGGGTGAGGTAGAAGTCACAGGCAAATCCCCTAAAAACAACAAACATCGGCTGGGCGATCGCACCTCGCCTGCATCGACGATCATATTTTAACCAGTTCTAGAGGGTCAGTTCCAAGGAGAGAGGCATGGCCTAGGTGAGGCAATCCCCCCTCCTCGACGAGTTAGTTACGAGACTCCACCCAAACCCGGAAGCCTTCCACTCGTAAGGATTTACCCCGAGTTCCGCAATACTGACCATCCCCCATGACTGGGGTATCGCCCATATTCTGAATATGCCCAGAATAGCGGACAATGTACCGGCTGGCGGACTCTCCCGTCAAGCGAATGGCAAAGCCTTCCACTTGCCGGTTTTCCCCCCGACTGCCGAGATATTGTCCTTCGCTCACCCAGGGGGTATCCCCGACACCGGAGATATGAGCCATATATTCGAGTTTTACGCCGGGGAGGGCATTGGCGAGGCGGAGTTGGAACCCTTCCAAGCCGCGAGATTGGCCCCGAGTTCCGGCAAACTCTTTCGAGGCGAATTGGCGATCGCCCAACCCTTGGATATGCACCAAGATAGTTAAGGGCATCGAACCGGTTTGCGTCCCCCCAGTGAGACTTTTGGCCCCGAAGACAATCAAGGGTTCGTCTCCTGATGCCGGTTGCGGTTGGGTTGGCTGAGGTTGAGCGGGTTTTGTGGCTGTCGTGGTTTCCGTAGCATCTCCCCACATCAATAAATCCGCCCCGCCGCTAATTTGGGGACGGACTTGTTCGGCTTTGGGGGTGGGAACGGTTTGCGAGGCTAAGGGAGTCGTCTCTGAGAGGCTAGATGGGGGCGCCGCTACCGGTTGAGGAGTTGGGGCAACTTGGCTAACATAGAGTTTGCCTCGGGAGGCGGCGATCGCGACGGTTTGCCCAAAGATTTTTTCTAAGCTGGGCTGGAGGGTGGCCCATTGGGCATCATTGAGGCTATCCCCTTCATCCACAGCTTTGAGAAGTTGGGCGACGGGATGTTTACCACTCAGCAAGTCATTGACATCCGCCGGAAGTTGATTCGCCGGGGCATTACTGACCTGATTGCGGAATAAGCGAACCTGCTGTTTGAATTGAATTAACGGTTGGAAGCCTGGCTGTTCCCGGTGATCGAGGGCATCGAAGCGGTCTAAGATGGCGATCGCCTGGGCTTTAGTATCTCCTGCCATGACGGCGGGTTGGGATTGCAGGAAGCGTTTCACCTCCCCCCAGGTCATGCCATCATGAATGGCCCCGAGTTGAGCAATTTGGGCTTCCAAACTGGTGAGTTGATTCAGTAAAACGGTTCGATCAGGTTTCATAGTCTCAAACAAGCGTCAGATATAAACAAACAGTTGGCGATCGCCGATAGTGGTGTAGTCAGACGAACCGGCTGCACTCTCAGAAGTTCCCCGAAAGGCATTTCCCCGAAAGGCATTTCCCCGAAAGGCATTGTAGCCCGCCATCACCCCGGTGCGATCGCCCAACAACAGAAGTCAACGAGCCAACTAAAACTGCGGTACACCCGGATAGGCCTTCGCCTTGGGATGAACCGCCCCCTCACCACAAGTCCGAGGGGTCGGAAAAATCTTACCGGGATTGGCTAACCCTTTAGGATTCCAGGCATCTCGTACCCATTTCATCGTATCGAGATCCGCATCCGTAAACATTTCCGGCATATAACAGCGTTTATCCGCCCCAATGCCATGTTCCCCAGAAATCGATCCCCCCGCCTTCACGCAGAGTTTGAGAATCTCACCGCCGACTTCCTCAACCTCCTCCAACTGTCCCTCAACGCCATTGTCATAGAGAACCAAAGGATGCAAATTCCCATCCCCCGCGTGAAAAACATTGGCAATGCGATAACCACTCCGTTGACTCAGGGCCTCAATCTCCCCTAACACCTCCGCCAAACGAGTGCGAGGAATCACCCCATCTTGGACATAGTAATCAGGACTAAGATGGCCCGCCGCTGCAAACGCCGCCTTGCGTCCCTTCCAGAGTTTCGCCCGAGTCTCGGCATCCTCCGCCACCGTCACCGTCCGCGCCCCATTCTCCTGACAAACCTGCGTCACTCGCCGCGTCACCTCCGCCACTTCCACATCTAAGCCATCGAGTTCCACCAAGAGAATCGCCTCCGCATCCCGAGGATAACAACCGGTGGCCACCACATCCTCCACAGCGTTAATACTGAGGTTATCCATCATCTCCATCCCCGCTGGGACAATCCCCGCTGAAGTAATCGCCCCCACCGCAGCCCCCGCCGCTTCAATACTGGTAAAGTCCGCCAGAACCACCGCAATGGATTCGGGAGTTTTCAGGAGTTTGAGGGTGATTTCCGTGGCGATTCCCAGAGTTCCTTCTGACCCCACAAATAGCCCGGTTACGTCATATCCCGGCATTTCAGGAATCTCGCCGCCAAGTTGCGTGATACTGCCATCAGGAAGTACGACAGTTAAGCCCAAGACATGGTTCGTGGTGACGCCATATTTGAGACAGTGAACTCCGCCGGAGTTTTCCGCCACATTGCCGCCAATGGAACAGATAATCTGACTGGAGGGATCTGGGGCGTAGTAAAATCCTGCCCCACTGACGGCTTGTGTCACCCAGTTGTTAATCACTCCGGGTTGCACAACCACCCGCTGATTGTCGTAGTCAATATCGAGGATTTTCCGCATCAGGGCGGTGACAATGAGGACGCTATCGGGTTCGGGGAGTGCGCCCCCGGAGAGGCCTGTTCCCGCGCCACGGGCCACCCAGGGCAGGTTGAGGCGATCGCACAGGGCCACGGCTTCGGCCACTTGTTCGGTGGTTCGGGGGAGGACGACGAGGGCGGGTTTTTGCCGATAACTGGCGAGTCCGTCACATTCGTAGGTGAGGAGTTCTTCCTTGCGACGGATAACGCCGTTTTTGCCGATGATGGCTTCAAAGTCTTTGGCGATGCGTTTCCAGTTGGGGGAGGTTTGGGTGGAAAACATAGGAGAGAGTCGCGGTTTGGGGGGATGGGATGCTTCGATTGCCCCATTTTACCGCGAGCTGTCTCGCTACAATTCCCGTTCCTTGTCCCTGAAATCAGGGTTTCAATTCCAGTCCAGAATGGATTTGATGGGAGTTCTCGGGGAAGGTAGTACTAGAGAGGTAATGATGGATTTGTTAGGATGATCATGAAGCGACAGAACAACCCCCATGCCTCACTGCCCTGATTGCAATTCTAAGCGAACCGTCAAAAATGGCCACATCCACACGGGCAAGCAACGGTATCTATGCCGTAACTGTGGTCGTCAGTTTGTCAAAAACCCAACCAATAAGGTCATCGACACCCCGACTCGCGAACTCATTGACCGGCTCTTGCTAGAACGCATCCCGATGGCTGGAATTGCCCGGGCGGTTCAGGTGTCTGAGCAATGGCTGCAAGACTATGTCAACTGTAAAGCCGCCCAGACACACAGGCAAGTCGCTGTCAGTCCAAAAAAAAAGGGCCGATGACGGTGCAATGTGATGAACTTTGGTCGTTTGTGGATCACAAGGGCAACAAACAATGGGTCTGGTTAGCTCTCGATGCCGAGACCCGTGAGATGATCGGCGCTTATGTCGGTTCTCGCGCTGCCGAGAGTGCGCAAAACC
This sequence comes from Sodalinema gerasimenkoae IPPAS B-353, assembly GCF_009846485.1. GTDB lineage: Bacteria > Cyanobacteriota > Cyanobacteriia > Cyanobacteriales > Geitlerinemataceae > Sodalinema > Sodalinema gerasimenkoae. The sequence continues at coordinate 189,609 of NZ_ML776472.1, read as the reverse complement.
TCTGGGATTCCCTACCCACAGTCTATCGGCAATGTGCTGTGATCTACACTGACGCTTGGGAGGCTTACCGGCAGGTGCTGCCGAGCAAACGACACCGGGTCGTCAGTAAGTCGAGTGGCAAGACCAGTTACATTGAACGGTTTAACAATACCCTCAGGCAAAGGGTTTCACGCTTTGTCCGACGCAGCTTAGCCTTCTCTAAAAGTTTACGTAATCACATCAGCCTCCTGTGGAATTTTATTCACCACTACAACGCATCATTACCTCTTTAGTACTACCCGGGATTTTACCCCATCCCCGCCACTCCCAAAACCCAGAAACCAGGTTGCGTTCATCTGCTCGTTTTCTCCCTAAACTCTCCCAAAAACCCGGTTTCAGTCCTGAGGTCAGAAACCGGGTTTTTGGCTACAGCCCCCGGCTTCTCATCCCCTGCTTTACCCCAACTTCTCCCCAAGTAGTACAATCAACATAACCCCACAATTGAGGTAGATCATGAGTCCTCTCCTAGAAAAAGTCTTAGCAGAAATCACCCAACTCGATCGCCAAGAGCAGTTGCAACTCGTTTCCTACTTAATTACCCAGTGGCAACAACAGCCGAACCTATTTGTAGACAAAAAAATCAGCCGTAAAAATTTATTTGGTTGTATGCAGGGCAAAATCAAGATTACCGAAGACTTCAATGCACCCCTTAATGATTTTGCTGAGTATATGTGATGCGCTTATTGTTAGATACACACATCTTTATTTGGCTGATAGACGGCAACCCAAAACTTAGCCAAACCGCAAGGCAAGCCATCGAAGATGAAAGTAACACGTTGCATCTAAGTATTGTTAGCCTCTGGGAAATAACCATTAAAGCTAGCCTTGGTAAACTCGAACTGGCAATCCCACTCGAACAAATTGTCATCAATTTCATCCTTCCCAGCGGTATTGAAATTCTACCCATTCATCTGCCGCACTTATTGGTATTGCAAACGTTACCTTTCCATCATCGAGATCCGTTTGACCGATTATTAATTTCCCAAGCCAAATCTGAAACTTTAACCTTAGTATCAGAAGATGGTATGTTTGAGCAGTATGAAGTAGAAAAACTTTGGTAGTTTATCGAATACCACTCCCACCTAAGTAGGGCTGTTTCATTAAAAATGTAAACTTATAATCTTTAGGGAGTTCGATGAGTAGATATTTCCTTCATTAGGATAGTCGAAGAATTCTTGAGTTAGGGAGAGATAAGCCTGAACCCTGGGTTCATTCATTGCCACCCAGGGGACACTAACTCGGTTCTACTCTATCCTCGCCGCTGAGAATCCGGGTTTCTTTATTGGATTTTTTGAATAGACACCAGATGCTGTCATAAACCCGGTTTGTTTGACCCCCACAAACGCTATAGGCTTCTTAATTTGCCGAATTTTTTTCTCTTTTTACCAAAGAAAATTAAGGTATTCTTCTAGTTGTGTTTGTCGGTGTTTTGACAAGTTACTAAATTCACTTAAAATTGCTCCCTCTCTTAAATAGTCAATCAAGGGCATAATCTGGTATGCTGTTACTTCAATGGTAATTTGAGGAACATCAAACCCACTTAACAAAAGAAGTATCACTCACAATAATCATAGCCATCCCCTAGCCATTAAATGCTGGGTATCCTCCTGCAATTTCTCTACCCTATCCCATCCTTGAGATTTGGTCGCCAGAGGTGATCTGAGTTGGGGGTAAGCTGAACTCACGTTATCTATTCCTCCTCATCACTATAGCGAGAACCCTCCTCAGCGGCGCGGGGTTGAGACCGACGGGAGGGGCGATCATAGAGAGGAATGGGATCGTCAGGCTTCGAGACGAGGGTTAGGGGACGAGGCTTGGCGTTGCGGTCCTGGGACTCCCCTCGGCGACGCTTGGAGGTGCGTTCTTCACTGGTGTTTTCAGAAATAACCTCGTAGAGAATCGCCTGCTTCCCCGGGTCATTCCCACGCCGCAAGACTCGCCCCAGTCGTTGGATATATTCCCGGTTGGACCCACTCCCAGATAGGAGAATCGCCACGCGGGCCTCGGGGACATCCACCCCTTCGTTGAGGACATGGGAGGCGACGAGGGTGCGATAGTCGCCATTGCGGAAACGAGATAGCACCTCGTGGCGTTCCTTGACTGGGGTTTGATGGGTGATGGCGGGAATGAGGAGGTTTTGGGAAATGCGGTAAACCGTGGCGTTGTCGTTGGTGAAAATGAGGATGGGTTCGGGGTAATGTTGCTCTAGGAGGTCTTCTAATACCCGCAGTTTGGCCTCGGTTCCCAGGGCGATCGCCTTGGCTTCATGGTGGGCCTTCATGGCCCGTCGTCCTTCTGTTGACCCCGCACTGGCTTTAATGAAGGTTTGCCATCCCTGGAGACTGCTGAGACTAATCCGGGACTTTTCTAAAAACTCGTTGCGACAAGTGATGAGGTGCTGATAGCGATCGCGTTCCTCGGGAGACAGTTGCACTTTAATCTGTTCAATGCGATGTTCAGCCAGGGCATTGCCCGCTAAATCCTCGGGGCTGCGGCGATAGACTTGTTCCCCAATCAGATGGTTTAAATCCTGATGTTTACCATCACTGCGTTCCGGGGTTGCGGTTAAGCCGAGACGATAGGGGGCGATCGCATATTCAGCAATCACCCGAAAAAAGTCACTGGGGAGATGGTGACATTCATCAAAAATCAGGGTTCCGTAGAGATGGCCCAACCCCTCAGCATGAATCGCCGCACTATTATAGGTGGCCACTAAAATGGCACTGCGATCGCGCGAACCGCCCCCCAACAAGCCAATATCCGCATTGGGAAAGGCATTTTTCAGATTCGCATACCATTGGTGCATCAAATCCAACGTCGGCACCACAATCAAGGTACTGCGAGGGGTTTCCTGTAAACAGAGTTGGGCTAAATAGGTCTTTCCCGCCGCCGTCGGTAACACCACCACCCCACAACGGCCCGCCTGTTTCCAGGCCGCCAAGGCCTCCTCTTGGTGAGGATAGGGTTTCAGGGATAAGCGACAATCCAACTCCAGAGGACTAAAACCCCGGGCCTGATCCTCAAACTGCACTCCTTCCGCCCAGAGACTTTCCACCAGTGGGCGATAATCCAGACCCCGAATACGAAACTTCTCAACGCGATCATCCCAGGTGGCGAACTCAATCCAGCCTTTGGCCCGAGGTGGGGGATGTAGTAGTAACGTTCCGCGATCGAAGGTCAACGTAGGGAGTCGAGGCATAACCACTCAAGCTAAAACAACAGGGATGAGGGGAATCATGTAGGCTAGTTGAGGAGATCTATCCTTAGCCTGTTTTCTCACTCTATCGTCCCCTGCCATGTCCCCCAGACAAGTTATCCTCCTGATTCTCTCAGTTTTAACCACCGTGGTGGTGGCGTTCGCCCTATTTAGCAGTTGGCAACAGCCCCAAATTCAAAGTCGCCTCGACTTAGCCCAAACCAATTTATCCCTCCAAGCCGCCGAATGGGACCCCCCGGAGGAATGGGATCTCAATGACGTACCCGGGGGACTGATTGGGGAAGATGTCTATGAGACGGCGATCGCCCAATATCGAGATGCCCTAAACTCCGTTCGACGCACCTTAGAGGACAACCAGGAACAACGGCTTCTCCTCTCCGACTCCCCCGTCAACGGCTTACCGGAGTTGAATCAACTCGACGGGGCCATTCGGCAAGCCGAAGACCTCAAATCTACTCTAGAACTCCGTTTGGCGATTTTGTTAGCCCACGGCGATCGCCCCGAGGAAGCCCTCAGTCTTTGGCGCAATCTCCGAGAAAACTTAGACTCCACCACTCGCAACGTTAACGTCAGTGACAACGCCAAAGCCAGGACAGCCGTCATCCTCATCGACCTCTGGAACCAGTCCCCTCCAGCCAGCAACAATCCCGAAGCCATCCTCACCAACAACCTCTCGGGATGGTTCCGCTATCGTGCCCTCTCCCAACTCTATCAAGTCCAACAAGAGGATGACGCCCTAGCCGCTTTAGAAGCCAACGAGCAAGAGATTGCCCAAAAAACGTTTATCAGACTCATTGTTTTAGTCTTGATTTCTGGGGTTACATTACTGTTAGGAACAATCTTGCTTTTGTTCTTATTGGGTCAGTTATTCTTAAAAGGAGAAACCTCGATTTTAGCACAAAACAAAGGAGAGGCTTGGGAGTTAAATTGGGGCTGGGAAACCATTGCCCAAGTCATTGTTGTGGGCTTTTTTCTGGTCTTCTTTATTGGACAAGCCTTAAGTGCCAGCATCATACTTCCCCAGTTCTATGAACTCGCAAACCTAGAAGCTGACCTAGACTCAAGCCGTTGGCAAGCCATCTCCATTTTCCTGAGTTACCTCCTCTCAGCCGCCGCCGCCTTAGGAGTGCTGTACCGGTCCCTAACCCCCCATTTCCCTCTGAGAGAAGACTGGTTTCGTTTCCGGCTTCTCCCCGGACTAAGTTGGGGCTTTGGTGGCTATATCGCCGCTGTTCCCTTAGTCTTGGGCATCTCATTACTCAACCAAGAGCTTTGGGATGGCAAAGGCGGCAGTAATCCCATCTTAGAAATAGCCCTAGAAGGCCAAGACTGGGTCGCCATCACCTGCTTTTTTTTGACCGCCTCCGTTCTAGCCCCCGTCTTTGAAGAATTAATCTTCCGAGGCTTTCTGCTCCCGTCCCTCACCCGTTATCTGCCCGTCTGGGGAGCCATTCTGGTCAGTTCCCTGATTTTTGCCGTCGCCCATCTCAGTGTCTCCGAGGTTCTGCCTCTCGCCACCCTAGGGATTGTCTTAGGCATCACCTACACGCGATCGCGCAACCTCCTAGCGGCCATGCTCATGCACGGACTCTGGAACAGTGGTACCCTCGTCAGCCTCATCATCCTAGGCGGCGGCGCCACCTAACCCCTCTTGCCCCTTGCCCAAGCGTTATGTTCAGGCAAGTTCTAAGCCAGTCGTCCAAGTCCAACCTGAATTGATGCCCGAACACCCCCTACCCCCGTCTTGCCCCTTGCCCCTTGCCTCTTGCCTCTTGCCTTCCCCCTCCCTGTTCCTTGTGTCCAACAAAGGTGATAGGCTTGAGGATGGCATATTTGAACTCGAAGTAATAGCCACCCTTCCAAATTGATAGACGATTTACATTAAATAGAGACAAGCATGGTCAGCACGGCAGAAAAAACCAATACGGGCTACATTACCCAGATCATCGGTCCCGTTATCGATGCCAAATTCCCCACGGGTAAGATGCCCAGCATCTATAACGCCCTCAAAGTTACCGCTAAAAACCAGGCTGGAGAAGACATCTCCATCACCTGCGAAGTGCAACAACTGCTCGGCGACAACCAAGTTCGCGCCGTCTCGATGAGTTCCACCGACGGGTTGGTTCGGGGAATGGACGTGATTGATACCGGTTCTGCGATTAGCGTTCCCGTGGGTAAAGTGACCCTGGGACGCATCTTCAACGTCCTTGGTGAAACCGTGGATGAACAGGGTGAGGTTACCGGTAGTGAGACCTCCCCCATTCACCGCAGCGCTCCTAAACTGACGGAACTCGAGACCAAACCTTCCATTCAGGAAACCGGAATTAAAGTGGTTGACCTGCTAGCTCCCTACCGTCGTGGCGGTAAAGTGGGCTTGTTTGGGGGTGCTGGTGTCGGTAAAACCGTCATCATTATGGAACTGATTAACAACATCGCCAAAGCTCACGGGGGTGTGTCCGTGTTCGGTGGTGTGGGTGAACGCACTCGTGAAGGGAATGACCTCTACAACGAGATGCTCGATTCCGGTGTGATTGACAAGGACAACTTTGAGAACTCCAAAGTTGCCCTGGTGTACGGTCAAATGAATGAACCCCCCGGTGCTCGGATGCGGGTGGGCCTGTCGGCGCTGACCATGGCGGAATATTTCCGTGATGTCTCGAAATTAGACGTGCTGCTGTTTATCGACAACATCTTCCGCTTCGTGCAAGCGGGTTCTGAGGTGTCGGCACTTCTGGGACGGATGCCCTCTGCGGTGGGATATCAGCCTACTCTGGGGACGGAAATGGGTGAATTGCAAGAACGCATTACCTCCACCAAAGAAGGGTCGATTACTTCGATTCAAGCGGTCTACGTCCCTGCGGATGACTTGACTGACCCCGCTCCTGCCACCACCTTTGCCCACTTGGATGCCACCACGGTACTCTCTCGTGCGTTAGCCTCCAAAGGGATTTATCCGGCGGTTGACCCCCTCGACTCCACCTCGACGATGTTACAACCCGAGATTGTGGGTCAGGAACATTACGATACGGCTCGTTCCGTTCAATCCACGCTGCAACGCTACAAAGAACTGCAAGACATCATCGCCATTCTGGGTTTAGATGAGTTGTCCGAAGATGACCGTCAGACGGTGGCCCGCGCTCGTAAAATCGAACGTTTCTTGTCTCAACCCTTCTTTGTGGCAGAAATCTTCACCGGTGCGCCTGGGAAATATGTCAAACTCGAAGACACCATCAAAGGATTCCAAATGATCCTCAACGGTGAACTCGATCACCTCCCTGAGCAAGCCTTCTACTTGGTCGGTGACATCAACGAAGCCAAAGCTAAGGCTGAGAAAATGAAGGCTGAATCCTAGGATTTGCCGGACTAAGACTGTTTTGGGGTAGTTCCTTGGGGCTACCCCTCGATTCACTGTCAGAAACAATTAAAGGATTATGAGTTTACAAGTTCGCGTCATTGCCCCGGACAAGACGGTCTGGGAAGCTGAGGCCGATGAGGTGATTCTGCCAAGTACCACGGGACAATTAGGCATTTTGGGAGGGCACGCCCCTCTGTTAAGCGCCCTAGATACGGGTGTGATGCGGGTACGTCCTGGCAAAGAGTGGGTTCCCATTGCCCTGATGGGTGGCTTTGCTGAGGTGGATAACGATTTAGTGACCATCTTAGTCAATGGAGCCGAGCGAGGCGCTGATATCGATTTAGAGAAGGCTCGCAGCGCCTATGAAGAGGCCAAGGAACGAGCCGCCAAGGCCGCTGATGGCACCAAACAGGAGCAAATCCAAGCCAAACAAGCCCTCAAACGCGCCCGGGCCCGGTTTCAAGCCGCTGGCGGTTCTGTGTAAGCCAGATCCGTTCGCGTTGTTGGAGCCAATGAGGGGCGATCGCGCGATCGCCCCCTTTTTATTACCCCAAAAAGACAAATTACTTAGGACATACTGAATTCCATTAATTGTCTCTAGGTATGATTTAAAATCATCAAAATTGTTTATTTTAATAAGTCTAAAACTCAAGAAAGTTATCCGTAACCAGTTGACGCTTGAGCCTTGATCGTTGACAGTAATAGAGACTTCCCATGAGCAGCGCGACCAAGGCTCGGCTATCGCTCGCCGACCACAAGGGGACGCTTCTATGTGGTTCCCCCTACTGCCTCCTGCCTACTGCCTACTGCCTACTGCCTTCTTCCCCCTGTTCCCTATTCCCTGTTGCCTTCTCTTCCCTCTTGCCTTTCTTATGAGACAACCTCTACAGCGTCGTAAGTCTTGGTTTCCCTGGAGAGATATACTGCTGCAAGTGGGCCTTGCAGCGGTCTGGGCCGGTGCATTTGGCAGCATCACCGGGGGAGTGTGGCTGGGGGCCAAACTCATTATTGACCCCGATTCCGCCCGCTGGCTGTCGGATAATCTTCCTGACTGGACTCAGCTAGGCTTTCAATCCTCCAATCGCCCCGAAACCTTAAGCGATATCCGCGATCGCATCGAAGACAGTGGCTATACCCCAGCTGAACCCATCGAAATCCCTGGGGCCAGTGTCGAACCGGATTTGTTGCTACCCGTCTTACAACAACGCTCTGAACCCTGTGGCAAGCAATGTTTTGAAATTGTGGCCCTCCAGATTTATCAGCGAGTCTCCCCCGGTTGGAATCCTGAGGAGTCCTCGTTGTTCTATCTCACCGCAGAAATTTCTGTCACCGGCCCAGCGGAATCCTACGCCATTGCGCCATTAGTCAACGCCAGATCCCTGGCCCCCGGTTCAACCCGTCCCCTCCCACTGACTCACCTACAAGCCTTGACGGAGAATGCCCCGGCTGACGGACTTTGGTTTAATCTCATTGGAGAACGAGACACCGGAGAGGGGGGGCTGAGTTACGGCCAGGTGTATCACTACAACCCCAGTCGTTACAGCCTCAGTTTGATGTTGCAATGGACCTCTCCGGCAGGACAGTTGCCCCAATGGGAAGAGTTCACTGGGAGAGGACGACCTGAGTTTGTGGTCGATCGCACCGTCGGACTAGAGCCGGATTTTGGCATCTATCAACTGCGATCGCGCAACTTCTTACCGAATCCTGTGCAGCTAGTCCCCCTATCCCTTAATGAACCTGCTTTAGACAGCCGCACCTATCAAAATGCCCTACTGCTGGCTCGTAATGGCTTATGGTCCGAGGCCGAGTCCATTTTGCGCTCTCTCAAACAGGAACGAGGCAGTCAATGGACATCTGAGGCTCAAAGTCAGTTAGATAAGATTGCCTTTCATGCCGAAATTGTCTCCGCTCAGGCCGATGCCTCCTGGGCTAGTCCTAGTCAGAAACTGCTAACTGCCTTACTGGATGGCCGCTGGAGCGAGTCCACCACCATCCTAGATGGCCTTGGCGAAAATGAAATGTCTGATGTCATCTCCATGCTTTCCTCAGATACCCATCGGCTCTGGCGACGGATTGAGGCCATGGTTCGCGTCAACCCCACCAATCAAGAAGCGATGTTTTGGGGAGTGATTGTGCGATCGCTCGACCGAGGACAAGCTGAGGCGATGACTTGGCTGGCCGAACAGGAGAATGTCTCGGAAACGACCCTGGAAGAGGCGGAGCAGGTCTTAAACCGTATCGCGACGAATTGACGATAAATAAGCAATGCGTTCCGGCTTGTAGGGGCGAAAAATTTTTCGCTTACAGTTGACGGGACTAGGTCACAACCCGAACGGATGCCGGGACGCATCCTACCGCGACGGTGACTTTATGATTCTCCTCTTGCCTCTTGCCTCTTGCCTCTTGCCTCTTGCCTTCTCCCCCCTGTTCCCTGTTCCCTATTCCCTATCTTTTGCCTCTTCCCTACTGCCTGCTGCCTACTGCCTTCCCTACAAATCCAAAGATCAGAAAGAGCACCGACGACTGGCCGTGTTTCGTCTCGGTGCTCTTACTGGTTCGCTCCTCACACAATGGTAAGTATAACCGAGAATTTTTAGTTTGTCATCCCTTTTTTACGAAAATTTCAAGAGTTTGTCACATTTGTGAAAGAGCCTCGACTCCGAGTCCGATTTCCAACAGCCAATATAATAAAGCTCCCGTGACGGACAATAACCCTAATCGGACTGTGGAATGCTCAGCCGGTGGGCAATCCCGGTAAAACTCTTCAAAAGCAGCACTCAGTCCCATCAATAACTTAAGGCTATCCGGCTCCGGGGTGAGGGCGATCGCATCGGCGACGGAGACACAATGAGCAATGAGCCGGGCTTCTGCCTGATGACTGACACAGAGATGTCCCTCATGAGCTAACCAGGGGAGCGGCTGAGGGGCAACAATTCCGGCATTCTCCAGACGAATCCAGCCCTCTCGTTCCCCTAACCGCAATAGGGACTGACAACGGGCATGGGCATATTGAACCACAAAGGGGATTTCAACCAACCCAGGTTCCTCCAGGCGACAGCGACGAGAGGCCCCCTGACGCACTGTTCCATCGGCCCAGGATTGTAACCACTCGGCCAAAACCCGATCGCGGATCGAGATATCCAGCAACCCAGGGGGGGTGACCGAGACCCTATAATCTGAAGCATCTAACGAAGTCGCCAAATCTTCTGCGATCGCCAAGGCTTGTCGAGGGTCTAACTTGAGGGCGATCGCACAACGATACCCAACCGGGAGGCCGCCCCGAGTTCCCTTGAGAGAAATCCGATGGGGACTGTTCAGGTGAGCGATCGCGCCTTCCAACTGATGCCGCAGGCGATCGCCCAAGCTGATAAAGTTTCCAGTTAACATCTGTGCCTGTTTTTCCCGCCGATTGCAACGAACTATGACTGGATTTTTTGAGAAACTTAACCGTTCTATTGCCCAAAACAGTAGTTTACTCGTGGTCGGGATCGATCCCAACCCGGAAATGATGCCTGGAGGCGACCCATCGAGCCACAGCCACTCCATTGAGGCCTTAGGGGACTGGCTGCGGACTATCATCGAGCAGACCGCCGACCATGTCTGCGCCTATAAGCCCAGTTTAGGCTTTTATCAGGCTCTAGGAGCGCCTGGATTCGAGCTGTTGCAGCAGGTTTTGCAGGAGATCCCCCCCCATCTTCCCATTATCATCGATGCCAAACATAGCGATCTCAATACCGCGACGGCCCTAGCTCATACCCTATTCCAAGACTGGGATGTGGATGCAGTGACCCTATCCCCTTTCGCTGGACAGGATGCGATCGCCCCCTTCCTCCTCTATGGAGACAAAGCCAGTTTTATCGTCTGTCGTACCTCCAACCCCGCCGCACGCATCATCCAAGACTACCCCCAGGGTCAACTCCCCTTTTACCAGCATCTCGTCCAAGAAGCCCGAACCTGGGGATCTCCAGAGCAGCTCGGCTTTGAAATTGGCACCTCAACCCCCGAGAGTTTGGCACAAATCCGGGCCCTGGCCCCCGAACGAATGCTTCTGGCCCGTAGCATTTGGGGAGACACCGCCCCCCTAGAGGACTTCCTCAGAGCCGGCCTTGATGCCAGTGGGAACGGTCTCCTGCTGCCGGTTCCCCAAGATTGGCTACGGGAGACGAATCTACCGGAGAAATTACAAACCTTAAACCATCGCGTTAGCCAAGTCCGCCAGGAGGTAAGTCAAACCGCCGCCAGTTGCCAACTTTGGACGGCCCCCCAATCTGCCGAACCTCATCCCCACCGAGACTTAATTCTGCAACTGTTCGACCTCGAGTGCATCCTGTTCGGGGACTACGTCCAAGCCTCCGGCGATACCTTCGCCTACTATATTGACCTACGCAAAATTATTTCCAACCCCCAGGTCTTCCATCAGGTTCTCAATGCCTATGCTGAGATCCTAGAGAACCTCGTCTTTGACCGCATTGCCGGCATCCCCTATGGCTCCTTACCCACCGCAACCGGACTCTCTCTTCGGTTACATCACCCCATGATTTTCCCCCGCAAAGAAGTCAAAGCTCACGGAACTCGTCGCCTCATTGAAGGGGAGTTTCATGCTGGTGAAACTGTCGTGGTAGTTGATGATATTTTGATTAGTGGCAAGAGTGCAATTGAAGGGGCACAAAAACTTGAGTCGGCAGGCTTAAATGTAAAAGATATTGTCGTTTTAATTGACCATGAAAAGGGCGTTAAAACTCGTCTAAAAAATCAAGGCTACCAAGCTCATTCCGTACTGCAAATCTCTGGAATTGCCCATAGCCTCTACAATTCGGGGCGAATTACTGAGTCTCAGCTTGAGGTTCTTTTGCATGATCAGGCGTCTATATAACTCCCCACCATAGAGGATAAATGTTATTTCCCAAAATAGCTGTGATGAATATCACAGAGTCAATGTAACTTCTATCATCGTCAGCGGTGTTTGCGATCGTCATCACTTGGGGGGAGTCGTCACCGCAAAATTGAGAGAAGTCCTGAATACTAGAGATAGTCAAGACCCCCCCCACAATGATCATGTTACCTTCACTACAACTCATCCCTGGTGCAATTCCGGCGATGCTGGCCTCAGCGGCGGAACAGGGTTACCTGACGCTTGCTGATCGCTACGGCCTACTGGCCGCGACTCTCGATGACAGCTTAGATGATATGGAACGTCGTGCCATTGACCGCTTGTTACGGGCTGTCATCCGAGGCAGAATCAGTATTGTCGAAGACCTCTGCTTAGGCTGAGAATGGCCCTAGCAGACTCCCCTAGACGAAGGAGAAGCGCTGATGTTTCACGGTCATGTAAAGGTTTCGTTGCGATCGCCATTGACCTTGACCAGTGACGCCGTCGACATGAAGTCTTTACCAAATCTTTAAAAAGAACTAAACTTGCGAGGAGATAGTCCTGATAGTCCTGGTTTAGCTGGGTATGGCCTGGAGATCAGACTTAACATAACCCCTTTACATTTGCTAAAATTGCCGAATTTAAGTAAATTCGCGGTTGACAGATACAAATGTTGTGGCTATTTTCGCCACGATCGGGTAGAACAGAAGTAGATCTTACACTCCAACCCAGGTAGCTTGGGATGCCAAAAGACGCTCCTCAAACCTCGAACCAGCCAACGCGGGCCCTAGCTGTTAGCCTGCCACTTTCCTTGCTCAAAAGTGGTCAAATTCTGGCGCTAACGGAAGACTCTAAAGGGGGGCTGATTTTACAGAAAGGATTTTACTGTGACTGGATTCCACCGGGAGCGCTGGTGGGAGGCTGTTACGATATCGACTGCACCCGAATTCATGTGGCGGGGAAGGTGCGCTTTTATGCTCCCAACAGCCAACAAGAGCGATCGCAGGCCCTGAAAAAGCGAATGGGGAGTATCGCCGACCTTCAAGACGTCCTCAATGAACCGTCATCCTTTCGACGGGCCTTTCTCATCCTGCGCCACTTGTCTCAGTGGCTCTCCTACCGAGAAATGCGGGGGATTCCCCATGACCTTCTGGCCCAATTAGTTGGAGTTAACCCTAGTACTGTGCGAGTGTTCTGGAAACGCTATTTGTTGGCAGCACAACAACGGGCCCAGGCCGAACAAGCTCAAGCGAGGCCCCACGTCCTGATCTAACTCAATCGGTGGTATCAGGGGAGCGGTCTTTCAGGTCAGCTATTGAGCGGCGTCAGAGGGTCAGAACTACTCCAGCATCGTGATCCAGCCTCGACGAATCGCATGAAGTAATCGATCAACTGCTGCAATGTCTTCGTCAGACGGGAGATTGTTCAGAAACAGCGATCGCAAGACTTGACGGTCTTGGCTGGAAATTTTGCCGGAATTCCAGACCCGAGCCGCTAACTCGCTTAGGGTGACACCTGATGGCGTTGTTGAAGTAAACATCAATGGACTCGACTATTTGTATAGACGGCTACAGTTACAATCTGGCTGATTTTTCTTTTAAGCTTCGCGATCGCCGTCGGATTTAACCGTGATATTGGTCACACCAATGCTGTAATTCCGATCGCACTCGGCCCCCAAATTAAAATCATTCCAGTCCAGAGGGGGCAAACTCGAGAACAATCTCAACCTCTGATAACAGTGTTTAACGATAGTAGGGCTTGACGACCGTGGGCGAACCAACAACTGCACAACAGGTTTTAAACCCTAAGAGATCCGGATTCAGGTTCGGAGGAACAGAAGAACTAATAGAAACGGGGCACATCTCTAAATAGAAGGACAATGCCATGACAACTGTTTTGGTTGTAGAAGACGATCCCATCAACTGGATGGTGTTTCAGAAAGTTCTCAAGCGACGGGGAGGACTTGAGTCAGTTCACAGTGAAAATGTCGAAGAAGTTCTCAAAATCGTGCGTTCTGGGGAAATTTCCGTAGTTTTGATGGATGTATCTCTTAAAAACAGCCATTATCAAGGAGAATCTGTCGATGGGATTCGCATCACCCAACTCCTCAAAGCCGATCCCGAAACTGCGAAGCTTCCCGTCATTCTCGTCACAGCCAACGCCATGGTGGGCGATCGCGAAGCCTTCCTTAAAGCCAGTGGCGCCGACGGCTATATTGCCAAACCCATCCTAGATCATGTGGGTTTTGTCCAACACATCAAACAGATTATTGCCGACCACAGCCCCAACCACAACTCCGGCTAAAATTTTCCGCCGATCCCATCGCCGATCCCCGTTTCTGATACCATAGATACCAAAGACAATGGCTCAGACATCACGCGCGGACCGTCACCTATGGCTCTTGAGGTGGGATTCAATACCTTGCTGCTCATCGCGGCCTATCTGTTTGGCTCAATCCCAACTGGGTATTGGGTCACGTACCATTTGAAAAATATTGATATTCGTCACTATGGCTCCGGTTCCACCGGTGCAACTAATGTCTTGCGCGTGGTGGGCAAGGGAGCGGGGTTGTTTGTCCTCTGCGCCGACGTCTGCAAGGCGGTTGCCGCTATTAGCCTAGTTCGAGGTGGCTATTACCTAGCTGACATCTATCAACTCTTTCCCCCAGGGATTGATCTAGAGATCTCGAAACCCTGGATCATGACCTTAGCCGGACTCGCCGCCCTATTCGGTCATTCCAACTCTCTCTGGCTGATGATTGGCCCCGGCCGAGATCCCAACCTGGCCAACGGCGGTAAAGCAGTTGCCTCCAGCTTAGGGGTCCTTTTGGCCCTATCCTGGCAAGTGGGCCTAGCCACCCTAGGGATTTTCATCGCCATTATTACCCTCTCGCGCATCGTCTCCCTCAGTTCCATGTTGTCGGCGATCGCCATCTCCGTCTTGATGCTGGGAACCCACCAACCTCTCCCCTTCTGTCTGTTTGCGATCGCCGCCACCACCTACGTCCTCATCCGCCACCGAGCCAATATCGATCGCATCCTGTCCGGAACCGAACCGCGCCTCGGACAACAAGTACAGGCCAGCGACTAACGACGCTCACCATCGGGCATCACCGTCTCCTCAAACTGCACCCCTTCTAAATCTACATCCGTCAAGTCCGCCGCCGTTAGATTCGTGCGGGTGAGGTTAGCGTCCCTCAAACTGGCCCCCGTTAAATTAGCATTACGCAGAAATACCCGCTCTAGGTTGGCCTCGCTCAAATCCGCCCCAGCCAAATTGGCCTCGGTTAGCGCCGCTTCCGTCAAATCCGAGCTGCTAAGATTGGCTCCCGTCAGGTTAGCCCGATCCAACAACACCCGCCGCAAATTCATTCCCGACAAATTCGCCCCCGACAAATCAGAGCGGTTCAAACGGGCATTCTCCAAATCAAACTCCCGCAAATCTGCCCCCGCCAGATTGCAATCAAAGCATTCCCCCGTCTCCTGCAACTGCAACAACGGGTCAATCTCTTCCGCGGCCGGGTTACAAGCCATGAGGCTCAAGGCACTCAGCAGCAGCAGTCCAAGACTGGGTTTAGTGTAATTCATGGCGATCGAAGGTCCTCTAAGGTTTGCTGTTGTGGGGAAAGAACATAAAACGTATCCCGTCCCGCATTATCACTGGCGATATGGAGAAATTGAGCTGGCTTATCCTCCCGAGATACCTCATAGACCCGTAACCCCGTATCCCGATAACTCAGACGCAGGTGAAATCCCTCAGCTTCTAAGCGGGCCTGTAAGTCTTGAGTGACTGCTCGCACCGTTGCCCCTTCCAGAAAATGGCAATCCTCTGAGCCATGACATCCCGACTCCGCCCCCTCCAGGTGAGGAATCCCAGCTATGAGTTCTACTCTTGGCTCAGGGGTAGGTTCGGGGGTGGGTTCTGGGGTGGGTTCTGGCTCAATGGTCTTCGCGTCCAAGTCCGGAGTGGGTTCTGGGGTGGGTTCTGGCTCAATGGTCTTCGCGTCCAAGTCCGGAGTGGGTTGGGGCTGGGGTGGTGTGACGTCTCTGGCTGGGGCTTCCGGGACGAGAGTGGGTTGAGGTTTTGGGGGCGGCGTGGGGTCTGGGGTGGGTTCTTGGATGGGGTCCGGAGTGGGGTTGGGAGTCGGTTCGGGAGTTGGTTCGGGGGTGGGTGTTGTTAAAGCGGACAGAGGAACGGTGGCGATCGCCTCTTCGCGAGACTCGCCTGAGTCCAGGGTTGAAGCCGTTTGTTCCAACTCAACGGCCGCTGGGGGCATCGGCAACCACAACAGCCCCCCATGAATGGCAGATGCACAGACAAAGGCTAGGGGAAATTTGAGCTGATGCCAGGAGGGGTACCACATGGAGTCAACAAAAAGGGAGAAACAGGGGCTGGCAACAAAAACACCGTACTCCCGATAATTTGAGTACGGTGTTGAACCCATCCAAAACAATATCGCGTCCTGCTTCCTATATGCAAGTAATCTGCAATAAGAGAAAGCTGAAACCTAGGACTTATTCAATCTCATTAGCATTATCGCCAACCCGCTTCATCCATGAGACGAGCTGAATCAGGTTGGTAGCGCCCCAAGTCAGCAACATTCAGGGGGTCCGGTTGGAGGTCCCCATGACTGGCGAGAATGGGATCGATGGGAATTCCCGAGACCACGGGATACTCGTTATTCGCTTGAGCAAACTCGCCTTGAATCTCATCGCTGGCCAGATGCTCCAGGAAGGCGATCGCCGCCTCGCGATTGGGAGCATTTTGGAGGACACCGGCGCCGCTGATATTCACCATGGTTCCCCGTTCCCCAGAACCCGTGTTAGGGAAGAAAAAGCCCACTTTTTCGACCACTTCCTGATCAGCGGGGTCATCAGATTTTTGTAGACGGACGTAGTAGTAGCTGTTGGCGATCGCCACATCCCCCACTCCAGCAGCACAGGCGCGAATTTGGCCCGTGTCATTGCTCTCGGGTTCTCGGGCAAAGTTACTCACAAAGCCTTCTAACCAGCGGCGGGTTTCCGACTCCCCATGGATGGCAATGCGAGAAGCCGTTAGGGAGAGGTTATAGACATTACTGGAGGTACGAACCAGGATTTTACCCCG
The DNA here is from genome assembly GCF_009846485.1 of Sodalinema gerasimenkoae IPPAS B-353. Classification (GTDB taxonomy): domain Bacteria; phylum Cyanobacteriota; class Cyanobacteriia; order Cyanobacteriales; family Geitlerinemataceae; genus Sodalinema; species Sodalinema gerasimenkoae. The sequence goes on along the minus strand of NZ_ML776472.1, from coordinate 173,022 downwards.
CCATTTGGGATCGGCGAGAGCCTCGTAGGTGGATAAATCCGCCGGATTGACGCGATCGCGATTGTAATACAGCACCCGCGCCCGTTGGGTGAAGCCGTACCACAAGCCATCCGGGTGGCGCAGGTTATCGGGAATACGCTCATCGAGCTTGGGGGTGCGAACCGGCTGGAATAGTCCCGCTTGTTCGGCACGCCACAAACGCCCGGCATCTACGGTCAACAGAAGATCGGCTGGGCTATTGGCCCCCTCACTCTGAATCCGCTCAATCAGTTCTTCGGAGCTGGCTTCAATCAGGTTCACCTCTCCAAAGGCATCGTAAATGGCATCGTCGGTGTCATAATGCCGTGAGGAGTAGAGGTTGATGCTGCGAGATTGTGCCGAAGCCCGTCGCGGCAAATTGGCTACGACTAAGGCAGTGAGGGCGGTTCCTCCCACAAAAAACGTTCGCCTGGAAATCTTAGTTGTCATCGATAGCTATGGCAATGGACAATGGATAGTAGACCATTAAAAACGGACAATAAATAATACAGGGTTGAATTACCGTAGTTGCTTGTGCTGTTTTAGATGTCTTATCTCGTGTGTCGAGCATGAGTCATCTAAAACAGCGTTCCAACGGGGTCAACCTCGATCTATCGCTGTTATTGCAAATTAAATGCAATAGGCTACAGAGTATTGAAGCACTTGTGTTCGATAATTGCAAGAGATTACTATTTAGGGGTTGTCCATCGCCCTCTAGCCATGCTGCGATCGCTCCTGCTCCTGACTGAAACCCCACGACTCCTCGATGAGCTTCTCAAGGGGGGACCTGTGATGTTCCCCTTGTTGCTGCTGTCCATTCTCACTCTCACCACCGCCCTAGAACGAGGATGGTTTTGGATTCGGCTGCTGATTCAAGAAGATCGGATTGTGCGGGATGTTCTCGATGCAGCGGCCGAGGATTTGCTCAAAGCTCGGGAAATTGCCGAATATGCGCGCCATTTAGCCATTGGCCGCTTTCTCCTGGCTCCCCTAAAACTACGTCGCCCCAGTCCAGAAACCTTCCGTCTCGCTATGGAAGCCACCGCCGATAAAGAGTTTGCGCGAATGCGACGAGGGGACAAACTCCTCGAAACCATTATTGCTCTGGCTCCCCTCTTGGGCTTGTTGGGAACCGTCACCGGCTTAATTCGCACCTTTAACAATCTCAATGTCGGGGGTGGAGGTTCTAGTGCTGAAGCCACTCAGGCCGCCTCGGGGATTGGCGAAGCCCTCACCACCACGGCGGCGGGGATGATGGTGGCAATTTTCGCCCTGTTGGTGTTTCGTATTTTGGTCAGCTTACAATCGCAACAGATGGATTATTTTGCTGAAGTGGGCAGTGAGTTAGAACTCATTTATCGCGAGGTTTGGTATGAACCCAATCAACCGATTCCCAATTTATTGACAGCGGCTAAAATTGTTAAGCCTTAACCAGAACGTTCGATGAAATCAAGAGTTCACAAATCAAGAATTCCAGGGGTTAATTTAGTGCCGATGATTGATGTGTTAATGTCGGTATTAACCTTTTTTGTAATTTTAACCATGTCCTTAACTGGACGAGTGATTGCGGATTTAGAGCCGCCAGAGAGTTCAGGAAGCCCTGCCCGTGAAGCAGACTCATCTCCTGACCCGGCTCCTGTCCTGCCAAGGTTTGAAGCGGGGTTAAATCGTCACGGTGAGGTTTTAATTGAAGGAAATGTTGTCGAACGAGAGGAGTTTTTGCAGGCGATCGCTAGGTTCTTAGAAACTCATCCTGAGTCGGATGTGATGTTAACGGCTGATCGTCAGTTGAACTATCGGCAAGTGGATGATTTATTAAGCCAAATGGTAGAAATTGGGGGCGATCGCGTCCTCTTAGTCGTTCAACCATAAGAGACAAGGCGATGAGATTCAAACAGCGAAAATCCCGCGACGACGTACCGGAACTCGAAATCACCCCTATGCTCAATGTGATGTTAGTGGTGTTGGCCTTTTTTGTCACCGTCGCTGCCAACCTAGCCGAAGAGGGAGAACATTTAATGGTTCGTTTACCGCAAGAGGCGGAGGCCTTGGAGATTGAGCCACCCGAGGCGGATTCAGACAGCCCCGAAGAGCCAGAATTTCTCCAGGTGGTGTTACAAGAAGGGGGCGCACTCTTGGTGAACGATCGCCCCTTGGAGAAAGCCCAACTTCTCGAACAACTACCCGGTTACCTGCAACAGTCCCCCCAGCGTCAGGTGTATCTCCAGGTATCCGAGGATGTTCCCTATCAAACGGTCATCGAAACCCTCACTGCCTTAAACGGGATTGGGGGCGATCGCGTCTCCCTGGTGATTGGTTGGGGTGAGAAGCGTTAAGCAGCGAGCATTCAGGAGTCACAAGCCAGGAGTCACCCACCTGACAGTTACTCCACCGTGACAGACTTGGCTAAATTCCGAGGTTGATCCACATCCAAGCCTCGCCGAGCGGCAATATGATACGCCAACAGTTGCAGCGGAATCACCGCCAAAATGGGCGAGAGAAGCTCCTCAACCACCGGAACCGGGAGCAAGTCATCAAAGGTTTCCTCCGCCTCCTTCTCATCCATGGGAGTGACCCCAATCAGGCGGGCATCCCGGGCCTTGGCTTCTTGAGCGTTGGAGAGGACCTTATCGTACACCGACCCCGGCATGGCGATCGCCACCACCGGAACCTTGGCATCCAACAGAGCAATGGGCCCATGTTTCATCTCCCCAGCAGGATAGCCTTCGGCATGGATATAGCTAATTTCCTTGAGTTTGAGGGCCCCCTCTAGGGCGATGGGGAAATTAATGCCGCGGCCTAGGAAGATAAAATCTTGCGTCTCCCCAAACTCATGGGCCAACTCCTCGATATAGCGTTCCTGACTCTCCAACACCAACTCAATTTGTCCCGGGAGTTGTCGTAACCCCGACAAAATCTCCTCAATCCGGGATTCGGGGAGAGTGTGCCGACGGTAGGCCAAATCCAAGGCCAGGGCATAAAACGCCATCACCTGGGCCACAAAGGTTTTCGTCGCCGCCACCCCAATCTCAATGCCTGCATGAGTATCGATGATATTCTCCACCAAATTGCCCAGAGAGGATTCCGGGCGATTGGTAATCCCCAGCAGACGGGGACTAAATTGTGGCTCTAAATCTGCTCGTCGTTCCTGTTCCATGGCCAACGCCGCCAGAGTATCGGCCGTCTCCCCCGATTGCGTCACCCCAATCACCAGGGTATTAGCCATCAGCGGCGCGGGAGCATAGCGAAACTCCGATGCGTACTGCACCATGGTGGGAATCCTCGCCAACTGTTCTAGGAGATATTTTCCCACTAGGGCCGCGTGCCAACTGGTCCCACAGGCCAGGATTTGGATATGTTCGAGGTCTTGATAGAGACTGGGGTTGAGATCCAGATTCACCGGTGGGGTGGTTTGGCCCGCTTCCCAGGTGCTGTTGGTATAGGCCTCTAAACACACCCGCACCACCCCTGGCTGCTCGTAGATTTCCTTGAGCATGAAATGTTTGAACCCTTGTTTTTCCACCACGATGGGGTTCCAGGTGAGGGTGCGGGGGCTTTTCTTGAGGCGATCGCCCTCAAAATTATAGAGTTCCACCCCCAGAGGGGTGAGTTTACCCATTTCCCCATTATCTAAGGTCAACACCGCCCGAGTATGGGGGATGAGGGCCGGGGTATCCGAGGCGCAGAAAAATTCCCCCTGGCCAAAGCCAATGGAAAGGGGAGCCTGTTGGCGGGCGACAATAAGTTCGTCGGGGTGATCGGCATGAATGACGGCGATCGCAAAGGCCCCTTGTAAGCGATTCACCGCTTGACGCACGGCTTCGAGGAAGGGGGAGGAAGTGACAGTGGCGGGCGCGGTAGAACTGGGAACCTTGAGGCATTCGGCAATGAGATGGGGAATCACCTCTGTATCGGTGTCTGATTTAAACAGATGGCCTTTGGCCTGTAATTCCCCTCGCAGTTCCCGATAGTTTTCGATAATGCCATTTTGAACCACAGCAATGCGACCGGACACATCCATGTGGGGATGGGCGTTATATTCTTCGGGTTTGCCATGAGTCGCCCAACGGGTATGGCCAATACCCAATTGAGCCGGGTTCTCCTCACCATCGAGCTTACGGCGGAGGTTGTGGAGTTTCCCTTTGGCTCGCACACAATGAATCTTATGGTCATTCACCGTGGCGATTCCCGCCGAGTCATAGCCTCGATATTCCAATTTTTCCAGGCCAGCCAACAAAATCTCGCTGGCGGGCTGCATTCCGATATAGCCGACGATTCCACACATGTGCGCTCACTCCTGACGAACCCGTTCATAAACCAGACCTGGCTTATGAACTTAGCAAAACTTGAGGCCTTTTGACAGGCAACGAGCTATCTCATCCGGACAGTCTCAGGTAACTCCGTCATGTCCCCAGCAAAAAAGGGGTGCGATCGCACCCCCATATAGACGAATGGAAGATCACATTAAACAGACGTTCAATGGATATTCTCTAGTAAGCCAGACCCATGCTGCGGCTAGTTTCCGCACCAAGATAGACTCGGACGCTCAAGAAGTCAGTCGGGCAAGCCGTTTCGCAACGTTTGCAGCCGATACAGTCTTCCGTACGGGGAGAGGTCGCGATTTGGCCAGCTTTACAGCCATCCCAAGGCACCATTTCCAACACGTCTAGGGGACAAGCACGGACGCACTGAGTGCAGCCGATGCAGGTGTCATAGATTTTTACCGAATGAGACATTGAAGATTACTCCAAACGAATGCTCTGCGACTGGTTTTTGATTATTGTCGGATTGGCAAAATTAAAAATTCTGTCAATCAGCGACCTTTGGATTATGGGCTAGTCTATCGTGTCACTCGGACTACGATGACAAAATGCAGCAAAACTTTAACAAAGTTGACATTTCGGAAGTCCACAGAGAAACGGTTACAGCCCTTAACCCATAAGACTTCCGAGAGATTTACAGTCCCAATTTCGTCAAAACAGAACGGGTTGAGACCATATGGCGATCTAATCCAAGGACCTTGGGATCAATTCCCAGAGCCAGGGCGATCAGTTGGGGCAAATGCAGCACCGGTAAGCCAAATTTCCGCCCCATGACGGTTTCAACATCCGGCTGTCGGGAGTCCAGATTGAGATGACAGAGTGGGCAAGGCGTTACCATACAATCTGCCCCTGCGTCAAGGGCTGCTTGTAAATGGGTTCCCGCCATCTGAAAAGACTGTTCTGTGGCGTAACTAGAGAGGGGCCAACCACAGCATTGAGTGCGTCCACCATACTCAATTGGGGTGGCGCCGAGGGTGCGAAAGACATTTTCCATCGACTGAGGGTTATGGGGGTCATCATAGGGGAGATGACTCTGAGCGCGGAGGATATAGCAGCCATAGAAAGCCGCACATTTGAGACCACTGAGTTTGTGAGTCACCCGCTTGTGCAATTCCTCAAGGCCATAGTCTCCCACGATCGCCCAGAGGAGATGTTTAACCTCCGTCGCCCCTTTGTAGGGGGAACAGTGGTCTTGACTGAGGAGAGCATTGATTTGCTCAACATACTCGGGGCGATCGGTCTGAGCGGTTTTTAAGCGTTCATCCACCCGCCCAATCACCCCCTGACAGGTACTGCAATGGGTCAGCAAAGGAAGGTTGAGTTCTTCGGCCAGGGCAATGTTGCGAGCATTCACCGTATCTTCGAGGAGGGCCGATTCTTCCTTAAAGGTTCCCGAACCGCAACAGGCGGCCCGTTTGAGTTCAATCAGTTCAATGTCGAGGGCTTGCGTCAATGCCGCCGTAGAATCATACAATTCACGACAGGCCCCCTGGGCCACACAGCCAGGGAAATAAGCATATTTGAGCATGAAAGTTGCTGGGTAAGCGTTCTCCTTCCCCATTGTCCCTAATTGCTGACCCAAGCGCAGCCTCGGCGATCGCATTTATGGCAAAAGTTGAGAAGGCAATAGGCAATAGGCAATAGGCAAGACCCCCCCTACTGCCTACTACCTTCTTCCCCCTACTGCCTGCTGCCTACTGCCTTCTTCCCCATACTGCCTGCTGCCTACTGCCTGTTCCCTGTTCCCTGTTCCCTATTCCCTATTCCCTATTCCCTATTCCCTATTCCCTGTTCCCTGTTCCCTATTCCCTATTCCCTATTCCCTCTCCCCTACTTAAACCGAGGCTCCCAAAGCAACGTCAGGGGATAGTAAATCACCGGCGACCATAAACTATTTAACACAGCCGAGCCGAGAGCAACCTGCTGGTAGTAGCGCCAAATTTCCTCGAAACTCCAAAACGCGGCCCCATCTGGCAAACGCCAACCATAGAGACTAAACTGCATGGCGCGAACCGTCTCGCCCACCACCGTCATCGCAAAAACAATCAATAAGACCGAGATAATATCATCCTGAACCACCCGTTCCCGTTGTAGACGAGCCGTCAGGATTCCCACAATCCCTAAACTAATGGCATGAGTTGGAACCGCTGCACTCATGCCATCTTGTAAGAGTCCCAGAGCCACCCCTGCCACAGCCCCTTCCCACATAGAGCGTTTAATACTCCAGGTCACCACCCAAACTAACAGCCAATTTGGGGCAATGCCCAACAACTCCATTCCCGGCAAACGAGCCGGGAGTAGGAGCAGACAGGGCAACACCGACAAGACCGTCAGAGTCCAGGACAGTAGACGCTGTCGGAGGGCTTGCCAACCCACCGGGGGAGGTGGAGTCAAGCCCGTGGCACGAACCGGGCGTAGGTCAGGCTGCATAAGGGCAGGAAAATCATTAGTCGAGCATTAATCGAGTTGCAGGCTCTCCCCGAGGGGATCAATGGGTTCTGCGGACTCAGTGGGCAGCGGAACCGAGGGTTTAGGATAGACCATCACCCATTCGAGAGAACTCAGAGGAGCTGAGATTTCAATCTCCGCCTGGGGAGCTGGGCTAGCATTTAAATTCACCGCTACCACCGTTCCCAGAGGCAAGCCAGAGGTAAACCGCTGACTATAGGGAGACGAGAGAATCGCATCTCCTTCCTTTACATCAGGGAGCTTCTCAAAAAATTCCACGATCGCCCGATTCGAGCCTTTCCCTCGTAAGACCCCCATTTCTCGTGAACGGCCCACCGTCACCCCCAGGGAACTACTGCCATCACTGATGAGTAAGACACGGCTTGTCTCATCCGTCACACTGACAATCCGCCCAACAATTCCCCCCGGCGCCATGACAATATCATCCACAGCAAGACCGCTCTTACGGCCGCGCCCCAAAAGAATCTGTTGCCACCAGCGATCGGCGCTGCGGCCAATCACTGGGGCAAAGGTGGGGTCTTGCTGCACTTGTGGTTCGTAGTCCAACAGTTCTCGGAGTTGAAGATTCTCTTGATTAACCTCAACCAGTCGTTGTTGGAGTTCAAGAACACGGGCGTTTACGAGTTCTTGTTCCCGGGCCTGATCCGACTCAAATGGGACAGAGACCCGTTGATAGATCTCAAACACAATCGCCCCATCCGTCTGACGAAACACCCAAGCGGAACCGATGGCTAATGTCGCCAACAGCCCCAGGGTTCGATAGCGTTGCCAACAACGACGCAAGACGTACAATAGCTTTCTCCTGTACTGTTCTGGTTAGGTGGAAGACTACGAACGGGATCAAGAGCGATCTCGGAAAACTCGTTGCAGTTGTTTTTTGTTTTCCAAGACACGTCCCGTTCCTAAGACCACACAACTGAGGGGATCGGCTGCTACATGGGTAACAATCCCCGTTTCATGGCTAATCAGGGTGTCGAGTCCTCTGAGTAAGGCTCCCCCTCCGGCCAACATGATACCGCGATCAATAATATCTGCCGCGAGTTCTGGAGGCGTACGCTCTAGGGTGCGTTTGACGGCCTCAATAATCACCGACAGGGGTTCCGACATACATTCACGAATTTCGGGACCCTTGATGGTAACGGTACGAGGCAACCCAGATAAGAGGTGCAAGCCACGGACATCCATAATGATGTCGTCTTCCTGAGTCGGATAAGCTGAGGCAACCTGGATTTTAATTTGTTCGGATGTGCGTTCCCCGATCACCAGGTTATGAACCTTTTTCATGTACTGGGTAATAGAATCACTCAGTTCATCGCCAGCTACCCGTACGGATTCACTGACAACGGTTCCTCCCAAACTGAGTACGGCAACCTCGGTGGTTCCGCCCCCAATATCAACAATCATGTTCCCCGTCGGTTCGGCCACGGGAAGTCCAGCCCCAATGGCAGCGGCGACTGGTTCGTCGATCATGTCCACATTTCTGGCACCGGCTTGATAAGCGGCTTCTTTAACAGCCCGCTCTTCAACCCCAGTGACCCCACTCGGAATGCCAATGACAATATGTGGGCCTACCAAGCCTGACCGGCCCCCGTGAACTTGCTTAATAAAATGCTTGAGCATTAACTCGGCGGTGTCGAAATCGGCAATGACACCATCCCGCAAGGGGCGTAGTGCCACCACATTTCCCGGAGTCCGACCGAGCATTTGTTTGGCTTCTTCCCCCACGGCTAGGGGAAGTTTGTTCTGTTGATCGATGGCGACCACCGATGGTTCCTGTAGAACGATACCTTTTCCAGAGACATAGACCAGGGTGTTTGCAGTCCCGAGGTCAATACCCATGTCTCTAGAGAGTGAGAAGCGACTTAAATTTGCCACGCGCGCCTGTGCCCTCCCAGTGTAGAATACGCTTGTGCTAGCAGAGATGATGAGGAAATGTTTACAATGACCGAGGTGGATTTTATACCATGGTCGTCAGTTCCGTCTAGTGTCTCTGCCTGAATCATGCTACGCCTCATCATACGCGGTTTTGGTTTTCTGTCGGGATAAAATTCACAGTCCTCTGAACTTGAATTGCGTCTAAAATGGGGTTGATGTATCGTTCAACAAATTCTCCATGACGCTCAATGTAGTCACTCTGGTGGGTCGGGTGGGAACAGATCCCGACGTCAAGTATTTTGAATCGGGCGCGGTGGTCTGTAATTTGACCTTGGCCGTGAATCGGCCGACGAACAAAACGGATAAGCCGGACTGGTTTAATTTGGAATTATGGGATAAGCGGGCTGAGGTTGCCGCGAATTATGTCCGCAAGGGCAGTTTAATTGGGGTGAAGGGATCTTTGAAGTTTGAGCATTGGCAAGACCGCAATACTAATGTCCCTCGCTCTAAACCGGTGATTCGGGTCGATCGCCTCGATCTCCTGGGGTCGAAAGGCGATCGCGATACCTCAGGTCTGGATACCTTTGAAGATGATGAGTTCTAAGCCTCGGGGGTGATCCCCAATGGCGATGTTTGATGTCTCCCTGTCCGATTTGTGGAACCCATTGTCAGGAGGATTGGCTCACCTGTCCGACCTGCGGCTGGGATGTGACCCCCGATTCTCGATGGGCGATCGCCCAGCACCCCAGTCATCTCTACTGGGGGCGATCGCTCTGGCAACGGCTACAACAGGAGTTGGCCCTAACCCAGCGATTGGCCACCCTAGAACAACGGCTGGATGACCTGGAACGAGGTCAGCAGATGTTCACTCACCCCAGGGAAGACCTCGGACTCGATTGGCCCTATTATCCTCTAGCGACCTATCTCTCTCAACAGAATTGGCAAGAGGCCGATGGCTGGACTTGGCAACGGATTTTAGAGGTGGCTCAGGTAGGGGAACGTCTCTGGCTAGACCCTGAGGAGATCGCCAACTTTCCCCAAGAGGAGTTACAGGTCTTGGATGAGTTGTGGTACAGCTATAGCGAGGGAACCTTAGGCTGGTCGGTTCAGGCAGAAATTTGGTGGGAGAGTGGGGGCCAGTACAGTCAGTTTTGCGATCGCGTCTGCTGGCGTTCGGGCGACACTTGGCTCTATTACCAGGACCTGCACTCTCAAGGCGACGCGCCTCGGGGTCATTTCCCCATTCTTCCCTGGCGTAAACGGGCCTGTTACGGTGTGGGAGGGTTGACCGCCTCCGAAACCCTGCATCACTGGATGGCCCGTTTTCCCCCTAGCCCCGATGACGGCCTTTTAAATACCTAAGATATAACTGTTTCATGAGTTCCTATTCTTGGATTGAGCGATCGCTGGCCACCATCCATAAAGCTAACTGGTATCGGCAGGTTCAGGCCATCGACGGACGGGGGGGAGTCGAGGTAAATCTTAACGGAACTGCGGTTATTAACTTTGCCAGTAATGACTATTTGGGCCTAGCGGGGGATGAGCGGCTGATTGAGGCCGCTGTTGCCGCCACGCGGGAGTATGGCACGGGGAGTACCGGCTCCCGGTTGTTGAGTGGTCATCGTCCCCTGCATCGGCAGTTGGAAGGGGCGATCGCCCGTCTGAAACAGACCGAGGATGCGATCGTCTTTAGTTCCGGCTATCTAGCCAATTTAGGAACCCTGGCAGCATTAGTGGGCCCTCGGGATGTTATTTTTTCGGATGCCTATAATCACTCCAGTTTGCGCCAAGGGAGTCTCCTCTCTGGCGCTACAATCTGGGAGTATCCCCATGGTGATGCCGCGGCCTTGCGGCAACAGATCCAGCAGCAGCGACATCAGTATCGGCGAGGATTGATTGTTACCGATGGGGTGTTTAGCATGGATGGGGATCTCTGTCCCCTACCGCAACTACTGGATTTAGCCCAAGCGTACGACTGTATGCTCCTCGTGGATGATGCCCATGGCACGGGGGTACTGGGGTCTCGCGGGGCCGGAACCGTCGATCACTTTAACTGTGGCGATCGCCCCCTCGTTCAGATGGGAACCCTCAGTAAAGCCCTCGGCAGCTTAGGGGGCTATGTGGCCGGGGACGCGGTTGTAATCGACTATCTCCGCAATCGCGCCCCCACCTGGATTTACACCACCGGACTCTCCCCCGCCGACACCGCCGCCGCCTTAGCTGCGATCGCTATCGTCGAGCAGGAACCTCAACGACGACAACAACTACGTCAGCATCACCATCATCTCAAATACAAGCTCACTAGCATACTTTCTCCAGAAAGTCAACTCCTGCCCACAGAATCTCCCATCCTCTGTGTGCAACTGAAAGATGCCGCCCAAGCCATCCATTGCGGCCAGGCCTTACGCGAGGCGGGACTGTTTGTTTCCGCCGTGCGTCCGCCCACCGTTCCCACCAGTCGGTTACGAATTACCCTGATGGCCAACCATGACCCCCAGCATCTCGATCGCCTCTGTGAGACTCTGCAAACCTTAGCCCTGTAATCCCCTCCCGTCAGGGGGACGCTTTCCGCTAAGCTAGATCATACCCATAATGACCAACCCTAGACCGTCACCCCCCGGGCCATACCTGGATTGTCTCCGTCCTGAGTGACCCCCATTGACTCACCCGTCAAACGTTACAGCAACCGTCCATCCAACCCCCTTTCCTGTTCACCGTTCGCTGTTTCCTCACCGATAACGACAAGCGGATGCTACACGCCAAACGGTTAAACCATCCATGAATGTCAAAACGTCCGTTTTGGAGGATTTGCGGCAAGCGCAGCCTCAACTGCGATCGCAAACTTACTTCAAATCGTCCCTTATCGCCCTCTCTCACGCCATGGAGGATCAGGTCTTAGCGGGAGAGAGGTCCCCGCTCGTGATCGCGACCTTCCAACAAGAACGCTTCTATCGTATGGAAGCGAATCGATACGCCCGCATCGCCCAAGCCACCGACCAAGTCTATGTCCTGGCCGCCCCCGAGAGTGATTTCACCAATCATTCCGGGCGCTATGAAACCATCGCCTTTAACCAGAACGAACCCCTAAGCCAGGAATGGAACCTGGTGGTTCTCGGCCGCAACTACGGAACCTGTCTCGTCTGTCAAGAACGAGATATTCCTGAGGATGAGAGTCGCTGGCTGGGGCAAACCAAGCTGGAAATCGACACCGCGCGACGCTTCGACGGCATTTGGAGTTTTGACCATGATGTCAGCCGTTTCGTGGCAGCACAGCTTTTAACGCGAATTCTCCATTATCGTCCTGAACTGGCCGATAAAGTCGCGCGAGCGCGTCGGGACTACGGCATTGATGACCGTCCCCCTGAACTTCGCGTTCCCACAACGGAAGGCTTAGGGATGAACCCCGGCCCCTTTGCCGAGCGACTCATTACCTACCTACAAGCGGGACAATACAAACTTCTCAAAGCCTATCGTTCCATTGCCGCGCAAGAAGAACAAGAGCGACTGGTCAACTCCATCACCACCGCCATTCGCCAATCCCTGGACCCCCAGGAAATCCTAAAAGTGGCCGTGCGAGAATTAGGAGAAGCCTTAGATGTCTGTCGCTGTCTCGTCTACCGCTGCAAAGAAACCGATGCCACAGCCACCATCGTCCATGAATATGCGGCGCCGGGTATCACCTCCCTTGTCGGCGAGACCTGGGTTTTACTAGATAATCCCTTATTTCAAGAAGCCATTGAACGGCAATCGGGAGTGTTTCTAGAAGACACGAATAACCCCCTCGAAACCCGCATGGAGAGTCTCGCGGGGCTACTCCAACAGCCAACGGCCCGAGAGTGGTTAGGGAAACAAGCTCAACGTTGGAAAATAGGCGCTTGGCTGATGATGCCGATTCTCTATCGGGGCAAACTCCTGGGAATTTTGGAGTTGCACCACTGTCAGGGATGCGCCCACCATTGGGCAGACGATGAGGTGGCTCTCGTCAATACCATCGCCATTCAGATGGGAACCGGCTTAATTCAAGCCGAAACCTACGCCCACCTCGAAGATCTCAACCAACAACTCGAAGCCCTAGAACGGACGCGCAGTAATCTCATTGCCATCACCGGCCATGAGTTACGCACCCCCCTGTCTACGATTCAGATTTGTTTAGAAAGTCTGGCCAGCGAACCGGATATGCCCGCCGAGTTACAGAAGGTGATGCTCAACACCGCCCTCGTCGACGCCGAACGACTCCGGGAACTGGTGCAAGACTTTCTCACCCTCTCTCGCTTTGAAAGTGGACGGGTGGAATGGAATTTAGAACCCCTTTCGTTAGAGGAATGTATTGATTTAGCCATGAGTGGGGTGAAGGCCCGTTACTCTGGGGACTCACTCCCGGAGTTGGTTGTGGATATTCCCTCAGATTTACCCTTAGTTCAGGCGGACGGCGAATGGCTCGTGCAAGTCCTGGGCAAACTTCTCGATAATGCCTGCAAGTTTACCCCGAGTGGCGGCGCGATTACCGTCCGGGCCACTCCCATGGGCTATCGCTTGCTGAAAGTGACCGTAGCCGACACCGGACGAGGGATTGAACCGGCGCGAGTGGAGGATATTTTCGAGCGGTTTTATCAGGAGGAAGGGGCCCTACGGCGGACTACTGGGGGAACCGGTTTAGGTTTAGCCATCTGTCGTCAAGCGATTCAACGCTGGGGCGGACAAGTCTGGGCGGAATCAGAAGGCAAAGATCGCGGCAGCCGCTTCCATTTCACGATTCCCCGCCTAGAGGACGAAACCACCCCACACACCTCATCCACCGCCGTTGAAGGTCTCTCAGCCGTCCCCAAACCCCGGCGATCGCGTTAAACCACCCAAAACACCCCCTCCCCCCCTCTATGTCCTCGGGCAGCCACCGTTCGGCGATCGCTCGCTGACCGCAAGGGCGTGCCCCTACGTAGTTCCCCTATTGCCTATTGCCTCTTGCCTCTTGCCTAGGGCGACCACGGTTCGGCTATCGCTCACCGACCGCAAGGGTACGCCCCTACGTGGTTTTTTGTTCCCCCTTCCCTAACAAACTGTTACATTTATTGACGAGATAGCCCACCTATCCCCGCAGCAGTGATAGGATGCCCATCAAGCTCTTTAATCTCGTTCAATTTAAACTTATGGCAGAAGAACTGACTGGAAAAACTCCGATTTTCGGTGGTAGCACCGGCGGTTTGCTTTCCGCAGCCGAACGTGAAGAAAAGTATGCCATCACCTGGAGCAGCCCCAAACAGCAAGTGTTTGAGATGCCCACCGGTGGTGCCGCTATCATGCACGAAGGTGACAACCTCTTGTACTTGGCCCGTAAGGAACAGTGCTTGGCGCTAGGAACCCAACTGCGGACGAAGTTCAAGCCGAAACTCGAAGATTTTAAAATCTATCGGATTTTCCCCAACGGTGAAATGGAATATCTCCATCCCAAAGATGGCGTGTTCCCCGAGAAAGTGAACGAAGGTCGTCCAATGGTCAACACCATCGATCGCAATATCGGCAAAAACCCCGAACCCGCGAAACTCAAGTTCAGCGGTAAACAGCCCTACACCGTCTAAAGCGGTTCCGATTGTCACGGACGTTAAGTTTTGTTCCCAGAGAATGTAGAATGTGTTAGCATCTGCATTCTCTTTCTCTTTGGGCGGTCTTAGCTGTCCGGGGAAGAGCGTAGGTGACAGGATGAGGACTGACCGGGGCAACGGTCACCGCTAAGTACGCTTCAACTCTGCACTATTGAAACCTGTGATCTTTCCTGATTTAGAACAATTTCGTAAACTGGCAAAAACGGGAAATTTTGTCCCGGTGTATCAGGAGTGGGTGGCGGACTTAGATACCCCCGTGTCGGCCTGGTATAAGGTCTGTGCTGGTCAACCCTATAGTTTTTTGCTGGAGTCAGTCGAAGGGGGAGAACGCATTGGCCGCTATAGTTTTTTGGGCTGCAATCCCCTCTGGGTACTCGAAACCCACGGCGATGAAACCCTGCAATGCCATCGCGATGGCCGGGTTGAACGGTTTGAGGGGAATCCCTTTGATATTGTCGAGAATTGTCTAAACCCCTATCAGCCGGTGAAGTTGCCGGAACTTCCCTCGGGAATTGGGGGGTTGTTTGGCTTTTGGGGCTATGAGTTAATTAATTGGATTGAACCTCGGGTCTCGGTGCATCCCGCTCAGGAGGGGGATTTACCTGATGGGGTATGGATGCAGGTGGATAACCTGTTGGTGTTTGATCAGGTCAAACGCAAGATTTGGGCGATCGCCTATGCGGATTTACGAGATCCTGAAGTAGATTTAGAAGCCGCCTACGCCCAAGCCTGCGATCGCGTCTCGGCGTTAGTAGATAAGTTACAGCATCCCCTCAGCAGTGAGGAGACCATGCTGGAATGGACGCCGCCTCATCTGAATGAGGATCAGCCCCTGGCCACTCGCAGCAACACGAGCCAGGAGCAGTTCTGTGAGAGTGTCGGTAGGGCCAAAGACTATATTAAAGCCGGGGATATTTTCCAGGTGGTGATCTCCCAGCGGTTATCGGCGGAGTTTAAGGGCGATCCTTTTTCCCTCTATCGCTCGATTCGCCTGATCAATCCCTCCCCCTATATGGCCTATTTCAACTTTAGGTCTTGGCAGGTGATCGGCTCAAGTCCCGAGGTCATGGTGAAAGCCGATCTCCTCGACGACGGAACCCGCCTGGCTACGGTACGGCCCATCGCCGGAACTCGTCCGCGCGGGAAAACGGCCCTGGAGGATGCGGAACTGGCGGCTGAGTTGTTGGCCGATCCCAAGGAAGTGGCGGAACATGTGATGTTAGTCGATTTGGGCCGTAATGACTTGGGGCGGGTTTGTGAACAAGGGAGCGTTAGCGTCGATGAGTTGATGGTGGTGGAACGCTATTCCCATGTCATGCACATTGTCAGTAATGTGGTGGGGAAACTAGCCCCCTCTAAATCGGCGTGGGATTTGTTAAAAGCCTGTTTCCCCGCCGGAACCGTCAGTGGTGCGCCCAAAATTCGCGCCATGGAGATTATCGCGGAGTTAGAACCCAGTCGCCGAGGTCCCTATTCTGGGGTCTATGGCTATTATGATTTTGAAGGACAGTTGAATACGGCGATCGCCATCCGCACGGCGATCGTAAACGCCAACGACTCCGGTGGACATACAGTCTCCGTCCAGGCCGGTGCAGGATTGGTCGCTGATTCTGACCCGGAGAAGGAGTATCAGGAGACCTTAAACAAAGCACGGGGCTTATTAGTGGCCATTCGCGCTCTCATGGGTTAATTATCCCTTATCCCTCGTTCACTCAACCCGCTAAACAACTATGATTTCATACCCCTGGACAGCCCTCGTAACCGTCGCCGCTCTCATTCTCTATTTTGTGGTTACCCTGAACGTCGGGCGAGCCAGGTTCAAATATAAGGTCTCTCCCCCCGCCACCTCCGGGAATCCTGATTTTGAACGGGTGTTTCGGGTACAGCAAAATACCGTAGAACAGATTGTCTTGTTTATCCCGGCCCTCTGGGTGTTTTCCCTGTTTGTCAGTCAAATCTGGGGCGCGGCCTTAGGTGCGGTGTGGGTCATCGGTCGGATTCTCTTTGCTTGGGGCTACTATCAAGCCCCGGAAAAACGGGCGGCCGGGTTTGGTATCAGTTCCTTAGTGACCATCGCCTTATTACTGGGGTCTTTGATTGGGGTAGGTCTGGCTCTGTATCAAACCCTTTAGAACCCGAAACAGCGACGGGGGAATCATGCCCCTATGATGCACGTACCCATCGCTGTTCAGGAGGTTTCAGCTAATACTTGGCATGGCCTAACATCCAAGGGCGATCGCACCGGGAGGGTTGATAGCGAGGCGCGTTCGGTTCCCGCTGTCGTGTCACCAATTTCGGGTCTGAACTCCCTGTAAAGCGACCCAAGTTGCCCGTATTTAAATTCACCATCGGGGCGGCAAAAATTCGCGCCGATGGGCCATCACAGTCAGGACAAGCTGGGGTTTGATCTCGGCTGGCGATGGTGCGCCAGGCCTCGAACTCCCCACATTGAGGGCATCGATATTCGTAAAGAGGCATGGACTTAATGGGGTAAAATGTCTTGGTCAAAAATTGCCGTGGGCAGGGCTAATGTACAGCAAGCATTGGGAATATCCACAATGCCACTAATGCGACCTTCGACGGGGGCGCAACTGAGCAGGAGATAGGCTTGTTCCCCAGTAAAGCCAAATTTCTTCAGGTATTCAATGGCATTTAAACAAGCCCGGCGATAGGAGACATGAGCATCTAAATAATACTGCTCTCCCGAAAACTCATCCACTGAAATACCTTCAAAAATTAGATATTCAGAATAGTGAGGTTCCACGGGACCGGGTTTGAAAATTGGGTTGACCATGCTGTACTTTTCAACCCCTCCCTTGATAATATCCACATGGAGATCAATATAGCCCGACATCTCAATGGCGCCACAGAAGGAAATCTCCCCATCTCCTTGAGAAAAATGAATATCCCCCATGGAAAGTTTCGCACCCTCGACATACACCGGGAAGTAAATCCGAGACCCCCGCGATAGGTTTTTGATATCACAATTTCCCCCATGTTCCCGAGGGGGAACCGTTCGGGCCGCTTCCGCTGCAACTCGCTCAAACTCAGAGTCAGGGAGGGTTCCTAGGATGGCGTTTTCGGGGTTGGGAAGGGCGGCCAGGGGCGGAATTTCGGGCTTCCAGGCTGGGCCCCCTTTATCGACGAGAGCTTTTTCCCGGCGGTTCCATTCGGCGAGGAGTTCGTGGGAGGGGGCGCAGCCGATTAACCCTGGGTGAGTGATTCCAGCGAAACGAACCCCAGGAATATGGCGAGATTGGGTGTAAATTCCCTGTAAATCCCAAATGGCTTTAGCAGCTTCGGGGAAATGGTCTGTTAGAAAGCCTCCACCATTGTTGCGCGCAAAGATGCCGGTAAAGCCCCATTCGTCGCCTTGTAAAGCACCGATATCTAAGATATCCACCACGAGGATATCACCGGGTTCAGCGCCGTTGACGTGAATGGGACCACTGAGGACATGAACAACATTCAGATTGACATCACGAATGTCACTGGGGTCATCGTTATTTTTAATTTGTCCGTCAGTCCAATCTTTACATTCGATGCGAAAGACATCGCCGGGATTCACGGATACAATGGCAGGAATGTCAGGGTGCCAGCGGTTATGGCCTGGCAACTCCTGTTCATTCATGGGCTTCGTCAAATCGACTTTAAAGAGGGTTTCTGGCATGATTATTTTGATGACCTAAAGTAAATAACTCACTCTTGCCTTGATGTCAAAGTTATCAAAACAAGGGTTAAATCAGTTGCTAATGAATTGAAGATTTAGGCTAATTTTGTTGAGGTTACTGTCAAGTTAGACTGGGGTGTTTTTGAGTGTGAAATAAACTTAAACGCTTTACTACGTGCTTCTTGTTACATTTGATACGAATTGATGCTCCCCCTTGAGGAGAACTCAAGGGGGGAGACTTCCGAGAATGAGAATGAGTTTTACGAAATGCAGTTAACTCCCGAATAGCTCAGGATACTTACCGGCTCAGTGGGGTGAGAATGAGTCTAAAAGAGGGGGATGATGTCAGGAGATAATGACGGAAGAGGCGGCGGTTTGGAGGAGCGCCCAGGGCATTAGGGGCGATCGCTGGTGATGGGTATCACCCCTAATGCCTGTCCTAGGTCACAAAATATCCTCTGTAGAATCACGGAGATGCACCCGGTTGAGTCACGGTACTCGCTGGAGATGGCAGTCATAATAAGAGTATCGAGTTCAGCCAAACACATCATGATTCCCCAAGTTCAACTTATCCCCGGCGCTATCTCTGCAATCCTCGCCTCCGTCACCGACACCGGAACGCTCACCCTCTCAGATCGCTACGGTCTTCTCGCCGCGACGTTAGATGAGAATCTCGATGAGTGTGATCGCCGTTCTGCAAACCGCCTGCTACGCTCCGTCTTACGAGGACAGGTGAAGGTCATTAACGACCTCTGTGTGGCTTAGAGAACCTCATGATCTCCTAGGGGTAAGGCTTTAGCTGACTCCTCCATCTACACCGCATTACAGAGGCTGCAACTCGACCTTTCATCCTTCTGTACGTGAACTACCCCCCATCCCGAGAGAGGATGGGGGGTTTGTTAATGTTCATCTAAACAGGAGCGGGTGGGACTTAAAGTAAGCCGACGAAGTGCAGAGGGCCGTAGCCAGTAATCAACTCCGCCATCAAGGCCAAAAATCCCAACATCGCCAGGCGACCATTCCAGGTTTCGGCGGAGGCGGTTAGGCCCCATTCCCAACGTTCTTGAGGATAGAACTTGGTCTTTTTGGGGGGGTGCATGACGCCGTCGAAACTGATATTGGGAGCTTTTGTGGCTTCTTCGACTAAATCGGCCAAGTCCTCGATAAACATCGGATGGGTGTTGAGGGCCGGAACGCGATGGAAATGCTCAATCCCAGCCTCTTGGGCAATTTCTCGATATTCCATATCGATTTCTTGGAGGGTTTCGATATGTTCCGAGACGAAGCTAATAGGGACGACAACGAGTGTTTTTACTCCCTGTTGGGCCAGGTTTTCGATCGCATCCTCGGTATAGGGTTGCAGCCATTCCACCGGGCCGACTCGACTTTGATAGGCGAGGGTATGCTGGTTGGGACGATTGAGGGTTTGCATAATTCCCTCGGTGCATTTCTCGATTTCTTCTTGGTAGGGGTCGCCGGCTTCCTCGACATAGCTGCGGGGAACGCCATGGGCACTAAAGAAAATATGAGCGTCGTCAGGAGTGGGAAGTCGGTCGAGTTCGCGGGCGATGAGATCGGCCATGGCTCCGAGATAGCCGGGGCGATCGTACCAGGAGGGGATGACAGTATAATCGAGTTGTTGTAGTTGGTCGTCTTCGTTCCAGAGTTTTTCTAGGAGGCGGAAGCTAGAGCCGCTGGTGCTGATGGAAAACTGGGGATAGAGGGGGAGAATTACCAGTTTTTCGAGTTGGTCGCGCTTGAGTTGGGCGATCGCCTCCTCGGTAAAGGGGTTCCAATAGCGCATCCCCACATAGACCTGAGTCTCATGTCCACGCTGCTTAAGCGTCGCTTCTAGGGCGCGGGCCTGTTCTTCCGTGATTCGCCGCAGGGGAGACCCACCCCCGATCTGTTGATAGTTTTCCTGAGATTTCTGAGTTCTCAGGCTTGAAATCATCCATGCGAGAGGCTTCTGCAACCATGAGAAGGGCAGGCGGATAATTTCGGGATCGGAGAATAGGTTGTAGAGGAATGGTCGGACATCTTCGAGCTTGTCCGGACCTCCCAAGTTCAGCAGAAGAACGCCAACGCGACCCATAGCAGCCTGTGTTTCCCAATTTTTTAGATTCTTTACCAATATTAACAGTGACGGGGGCGATCGACAACCACGACCTGATTGATTTGGCACGGCTCTTGGTCAATTTTGCCGGTTAAGTAACAAAATGTTGCTTTTTTTGACGATTTTTGACAATCTCTGAGAAAGCCCTTGTCAAATTTCACCATTGGGGAAACGTCGGGGAGCGTTTTCTTTGGGGGAGGCGGCCCCAGTGATGAGTCTCCCAGAGAAATCGCAGAGAGAGCGAGGGCAGATTCAATCTGGTATGGTAATCGTTCTGCTTCATCTGTCCCAACCCCGAGCGACCATCCGCTGGTATTGATTTCCCTGAATCTTCCTGTATGAAATCTTCTGAGATATCCACCGCTTTGAGTTCTGAGTCATTGTCGTTAACTCCCCCTCTAAAATGGGCCGGGGGGAAGCGTTGGCTAGTGAACCGCTTGAAGCCGTATTGGGATAAAATACAGCCCCAGCGTTTAGTTGAGCCATTTTGTGGGGGGTTGGCGATCGCCCTAGGGGTTTCCCCAAAACAGGCTCTCCTCAATGATATCAACCCCCATTTAATCAACTTTTATAGCTGGATTCAACGAGGACTCACTCTCGATATTGACACTCAGAATCATTCAGACTGCTACTATCAACATCGAACTCGCTTCAATGATTTAATTGAAGCCCAACAAGCCCAAACTGCTGAAGCTGCACAGTTATTTTATTATTTGAATCGTACCGGATTTAATGGACTCTGTCGCTTCAACCGTCGGGGGCTGTTTAATGTGCCGTTCGGACGATATAAAACGATAAACTATAAAACAGACTTTCAGGAGTACCAACCTGTCTTCCGTCGCTGGCAGTTTAGCCAGGGTGATTTTGCCAGCTTGGCCCTTAAAGAGGGAGATTTTATCTATGCTGACCCTCCCTATGACGTTGAATTTCGGCAATATTCCAGTGGCGGGTTCGACTGGAGTGAGCAAGAACGTCTCGCCAGTTGGTTAGGGGAGCAATCCGTCCCCGTAATTGCCTCAAATCAAGCTACAGAGAGAGTTTTAGCCCTGTATGAGCATCATGGCTTTGAGGTGACCACTCGCCCGGCCCCTCGTCGCATCAGTTGCAATGGCGATCGCACCCCCGCCCAAGAAATGTTAGCGTTCAAAGGGTTTTAAGCGGATGAGGACAGCCAAGGGCGAAGAGTTTAGACGCTCCCCCTAGTCTGAACTCTCACCATCAGGAGTAGGTCGGAACCTATTGCCGATCTTGCCACTCTGAGTAAAGAGAGAGTAAATTGGGCTAGTTTCCCGAGCCTTTCCTGTTCGCCGCTGACTCCCTGAATCCATGTCCCTTGTTTCCGTTATCTGTAGCCAGTATCCCGTTAATCTTGCAGATCCCAAAACTCGTTCTAGCCTAGAGTCGGTTCTCAACAGTCGCTACGAGAATCTGGAGTTGATGGTTTGGCTTCCGCAATCTCAGTCGCCTCCCTCGGACTGGGAGGATGCTCGGGTACGCTGGCTTGTCCCCCAGGACTCCCTCTCTGGATCCGCCGCCGCCTTAAATGAAGCACTTCGCCAGAGTCAAGGGGACTTCATCGCTTGGATTGAACCGGGGGATATCTGGAGTCCCGACAAATTTGTTTCCGTTATCTGTAGCCAATATCCCGTTAATCTTACAGATCCCAAAACTCGTTCTAGCCTAGAGTCGGTTCTCAACAGTCGCTACGAGAATCTGGAGTTGATCGCTTGGCTTCCGCAATCCCAGTCGCCTCCCCCGGACTGGGATGATACTCGGGTACGCTGGCTTGTCCCCCAGGACTCCCTATCGGGAGCCGCCGCCGCCTTAAATGAGGCACTTCGCCAGAGTCAAGGGGACTTCATCGCTTGGATTGAACCGGGGGATATCTGGAGTCCCGACAAACTCAGCCAACAAGTCGCGGCCTTAGAGTCCGCCGCCACCTCAGAGACGGCGATCGCCTATAGTCCTATCGCCGGTTCCAAGATTCCCCCTCACTCCCTTCTCCACCTCAACTCATCCTTGCATGACCATCTGCGTCTGCATAACATCTGGGAAACTCTATCAAATCCCCTGGTTCGATCTGAGGCTATCACCGCCATTGGAGGATTTGATGAATCCCTACCACTGCTGGGAGGTTGGGATTTGTGGCTTCGCCTGACTCAACAGACAATGGCGATCGCCCTCCCCACCCCCCTGGTGACCCTAAAACCGGTAAATCCCCTCTCCTGGGAGGAGTCGTCTGAATGGGAAGCCGGTTCACAGAGGCTTCTGGAGCGATTCTTGCGAGAGGACGATCGCCCCGATTTCCAATACAAAGCTCGTCACAACCTGCAAAAATATCAACTGGCCCAAGGCTTACAGACTCCCATCAGCCCCGAGTTGCGGGCGGCCCTGCAACTGCGATTACATCACCTCTGGGATGAGGATCTCAGTTGTCGCCATCAAGGACAACTGTTTCTGGATACCTATCAATACCTCATTCACCCAGATCGTACCTCCGAGACGAACTCCCTGGGCGATCGCTGGTTGCAACAGCTACAACTGACTCCTCATCCTATTATTTCCGTGATTATCCCGGTATTCAATGGCGAGGCTACCCTAGGGGAGACCATTGACTCGGTGTTAAACCAAACCTTTAGCGATTTTGAACTGCTCATCATCGACGATGGATCGAGCGATCACACCCCCGAGATTAGCCAATCCTTCCGGGATTATCGCCTGCACTACCAACGATATGAGAATGCCGGCCCCGCCACCAGTCGTAATCGGGGAGCAGCGATCGCCCGGGGTCACTATCTCTCCTTCATCGATGCTGATGACCGCTGGACCCCTGATAAACTAGAACAGCAATGGCAGGCCCTAGAAACTTACCCCGATGCTGCCGTCGCCTATAGTTGGACCAACTATATTGATGAAGCCGGTGACCTCATTAGAAACTTACCCCGATGCTGCCGTCGCCTATAGTTGGACCAACTATATTGATGAAGCCGGTGACCTCATCAGAACCGGGAGTCATCTCGATGTCACCTCAGACTCCAATGGACAGCCCCAAGCCGCTGATGTCTTAGCCTAGAACCGGGAGTCATCTCGATGTCACCTCAGACTCCAATGGACAGCCCCAAGCCGCTGATGTCTTAGCCTATCTGCTTTTAGGAGACTTCCTGGAAAATGGGTCTAACGTCCTACTACGACGTGACGCCTTTGAACGAGTCCAAGGCTTTGACCCCAGTTTAACCGTCGCCCATGACTGGGATTTATTTCTCCGATTAGCGGCTCGCTACTTTTTTATCTGCGTTCCCCAAGCTCAAATTCAATACCGTCTCAGCAAAACCTCGATTTCCTCACAAATTGAGCGACAAGAGACCTACTGTAAACTCGCCTTAGAGCGAGCCTATGCGAGCTGTCCAGAAGCGTTAAAATACCTTGAGAATCAGAGTTTTATAAATTTATACTATTACCTTGTATACAAAGCTCTTCAAGCCCCAATTGAAGCTGAAAATTGTCGCCTCGCCCTCTCCTTTATCCAGAAACTCGAACAACGACAACCGCGCTATTACACTCGTGATATTCCCCAACTCCAAGCCTATCAATCTCTCCTCAATCGGATTAAACTCATTTGCGAAATTTTCGGCAATCACCCAACTGAGCAAGCCACAAAACTCTGTCAGCAAGTTAGCTTGTCGTTAGACATCAGCGAGTTACTCACCTATACGAAATCTAAGCCCTATCCCGCAATTTCTGTCATTATTCCCGCCTATAATGCCCAATCAACCATCACCGAAACCCTAGAATCCGTCTTTGCCCAAACCTTTACAGATTTTGAGATCATTGTCATTGATGATGGCTCAACCGATGACACAGTCGCCGTTGTGAAGCAGCTCCAGGATGACCGTTTGAAGGTATTTTGCTATCCCAATGCCGGTCAAGGTGAAAGTCGTAATCGCGGAGCCTGTCATGCAACGGGTGAGTTTTTTGCCTTTCTTGACTCTGATGATCTCTGGAGAGTGGATAAACTCGAAGCTCAATATCAAGCGATTATCAATTGGACTCCCCCAGCCGAAGCAGAAGCGGTCTATCAAACCCGTCAACCGGCGGTGTCTTATAGTTGGGTGGATTGGGTGGATATCTCCGGTAAATTTATTCAACGAGGCTGTGACTATACTACCAATGGCTATGTGTATCCCCAACTGTTATTAAGTGACTTCATTGCGGGAGGATCAAATGCTATGATTTGGCGCGGGGCCTTCTATCAATTGCGTGGTTTTAACCCCGAGTTTCCACCGGCTGAAGATCGAGATATGTGGTTACGATTGGCAGAGAGATTTCATTTCGTCGCCGTTGAGAAACCCCTATTACGCTATCGCCAGGTTCCCACCTCGCAATCTGCTAATGTTACTCGCATGGAGCGATCGCAGTTACGAGTCTTAGAAGCGGCCTTTGAGCGGGCCCCAACCTGTCCCCCTTTCATTGAGCGGCCGGAACTCCTAACTCCCTACCGGCAACAAACCTATGCCAATTCTTATAAATACTTAACCTTTAAAGCCTTAGACGGCAACATTGACCGCCAGCAGGGCCACTTAGCCATCAAGCTGTTTAAAACCGTACTCGATAATGAACCCGAACTTTGGCAGGAGCGTCGATTTGTGTTTAAACTTTGGCTACGGATTCTTGCCACTGCTTTCTTACCATCGGCTTGGACTCAAAAGCTCCTTCAACGTTTCCCAACGTTTCCAACCCTTCACAGCCAGTTGTTAAGCTATACCAAGATGGGGGTCGCCGCTGAAGAGTCAGGAGCTTAGAGGGAGTCAGGTTGCATCGTCCACCATGAAGTATCCGCCAGGAACAGGAGCAAAATTGTTGAGAAACATGCCGATCTGGGAATCGTTCAAAACACTCTTTAAGAAATCACCGCCACCGGATGTAGAGGCGGAACTTGAGTCAGCGGCGGCCTATCAGGCGGCCGAGGATCTAGACGCAGCGGCCCAGGACTATTTGAGAATCCTCAGCCATTATCCTGACAAAAGTTGGTGGTATAACAAATCTCTTTGGGAGGTTCTTGAGGAAACGGAGCAATTACAGAGGGCGATCGCCGTCCTAGAGCGCGCTCATCAACAGGTTGGCTCGGTTCAACCCACTATTGCCCTCAATCTGGCTGAAGCCCTCACCCGCCAAGGAGAGTATTCAGCCGCTATCTCTCACTACCAAGCCGTGAGCTATGCCAAATTCTCGAAATCCTATCAGCAATTAGTAGAAACAGCTTGGACGGAAACCCCGTTATCACCCCAATTTATCATTATTGGGGCGGCAAAATCGGGAACCAGCGCCCTTTATAGCTATTTGGCGTCCCATCCGAAGGTGTTACCGGCGGTTGTTAAGGAAATTAACTTTTGGTCTGATCGATTTCATCATGGCTTACCCTGGTATCACACTCATTTTCCAGCCATCTCGGAGGCGATCACCTTAGAGCAAGGATTCATGACCGGAGAAGCCAGTCCCAATTACTTTGCCCATCCTGATGCTCCTCAACGACTCAAACAGGCCTATCCCAACCTGCGTCTCATCGTCAGCTTGCGTAACCCCGTCGACCGAACCATCTCTCATTATTATGATCGGGTTCGCCGTCGTCAGGAAATACGCCCTTTAGATCAGGCAATTTATGCGAGTCTGGATGGTAATTATACCACATCTGAAGAAGAAAAACTTGCCCAAAACTATCTTCAGCAGAGTTGCTATAGTGCTAATTTAAAAGGGTGGTATTCTCCGTTTACACCTGAGCAGATCTACGTTTTGAAAAGTGAAGACTTGCTGACGAACCCCGCCGCAATGAGTCAATCGGTGTTCAACTATCTTGGCCTACCAAGCCATCAGCTTCGCCAATATCGCAACTATAATGTCGGCCACTATCCCATCTCCTCTGCGATCGACCCGGATGCTGAGACGCAACTCAGGGTGAGACTACAAGACTATTTCAGAGAGGATCGCGAGCAACTTCAGGATATAATCGGACAAGTCTTGACCTGGTAGCTTAATGGCGATCTCTAATTTTATGACCAAAGCACCTTAATTAAAGTCTTAAACGAATCATGAGTATTTTGTTAGTGTCAACCCTTCAAACCAAACTAGACCGTCTTCAAACAAAAATCAAACAGAAAGGACTCTCGTTCAGGCTATTATTTCGAAAAGCTGGAGTGCGCTTAAATCCTAAAAATCCCTGGTCTCATTATCATCTAGCCAAATGTCTCTTGGAACTAAAACGATGGCAAGATGCCGAGGTGGTTTACCGAAAAACCTTAGAACTCAATCTAATGTCTCTTGGAACTAAAACGATGGCAAGATGCCGAGGTGGTTTACCGAAAAACCTTAGAACTCAATCTAGAAATTGCCCTAGCACATCATGAATTGGGAGATATTCTACAAAAGCGCAAGCAATGGTCTGAGGCTGTTAGAAATTGCCCTAGCACATCATGAATTGGGAGATATTCTACAAAAGCGCAAGCAATGGTCTGAGGCTGTCCATTGCTATCAGCAGGCTATTCAACATGATAACCAATTTTCCTGGTCATTCCATAATCTCGGAGATGCTCTCAAGGAACTTGAACAGTGGCATGAGGCCGCTGATGCCTATCATCAAGCCGCCGAACGCAATCCCGATTTTTTTGCAACCCATAGCCATCTTGCCGATGTGCTGATGCGTCTTCAAGATTGGCAGGGGGCCGTTGCTGCCTATCGCCAGGCCCTACGCTTGAATCCTCAACATTTTGAGAGTCTATATAACTTAGCCGCGTCCCTAGAACAGTTGGGCGATCGCCCTGCCGTCGCCGAAACCTATCTCAAACTCATTCCCCTCAAGCCCGATTTTCCCTGGTACTACTACTCATTTTTCTGGAAAACACTCCAAGCCGAAGAGCGGCTCACCGAAGCTGAAGCAGCCTATAAACAAGCCCTCAGCCTTGACTCAAACAACATCGAAATTTACATTAACCTTGGCGATACCCTTAGCCTATAAACAAGCCCTCAGCCTTGACTCAAACAACATCGAAATTTACATTAACCTTGGCGATACCCTCATTCATCAAAAGCGAATTCCTGATTCACTGCCCTACTATGAAAATGCCCTAGACATCAAATTAAGCCGTCACTATCCCTCACTGCTAGAATCCCGACGCAATAATCCCGACTTTTCTAGACATCAAATTAAGCCGTCACTATCCCTCACTGCTAGAATCCCGACGCAATAATCCCGACTTTAAAGCCAAAGCCAATCGCTTAGACTTTATTATCTTGGGGGCACAGAAAGCCGGGACCAGTTCCTTGTACGCGTATATGGCTCAGCATCCTGACATCGTGCCAGCCTTACGGAAAGAAGTTGAGTTTTGGTCGTGGAAATTCTATCGAGGTCTCGATTGGTATTTTGCCCATTTTCCCCAAATTCCCGAAGGCTCTCACTTACAAACTGGGGAGGCTTGTCCGGGCTATTTAGACTTTTACGAAACCGCTGAACGACTCCGGGAAGCATTGCCTCATATCAAATTGATTGTGCTCCTTCGTAATCCGGTCGATCGAGCCATTTCCCATTATCTAGCCTATAAACAAGCCCTCAGCCTTGACTCAAACAACATCGAAATTTACATTAACCTTGGCGATACCCTTATTCATCAAAAGCGAATTCCTGATTCACTGCCCTACTACGAAAACGCCCTAGACATCAAATTAAGCCGTCACTATCCCTCACTGCTAGAATCCCGACGCAATAATCCCGACTTTTCTAGACATCAAATTAAGCCGTCACTATCCCTCACTGCTAGAATCCCGACGCAATAATCCCGACTTTAAAATCAAAGCCAATCGCTTAGACTTTATTATCTTAGGGGCACAGAAAGCCGGGACCAGTTCCTTGTACGCTTATATGGCTCAGCATCCTGACATCGTGCCAGCCTTACGGAAAGAAGTTGAGTTTTGGTCTTGGAAATTCTATCGAGGTCTGGATTGGTATTTTGCCCATTTCCCCCAAATTCCCGAAGGCTCTCACTTACAAACTGGAGAGGCTTGTCCGGGCTATTTAGACTTTTACGAAACCGCTGAACGACTCCGGGAGACCTTGCCTCATGTTAAATTGATTGTTCTCCTTCGCAATCCTGTTGATCGAGCCATTTCCCATTATCTGCAAAAATCCAAGAAATTGAGGACAAGGGACGGGTGTGGCGCATTCACAGTAACTATATGGCCCGAGGGGTTTATGTTGAGTTTCTCAAGCATTGGTTCTCCGTCTTTCCTCGGGAACAGTTCCTGATTCTCAAAAGCGAAGACTTTTATGAAGATCCAGGACGGTCTTTAGAACAAGTCTATGAGTTTATTGGGCTGCCCAATTATCAACTCAGCAGCTACAAAAAATATAACTCAGGACAGTATTCTCCAGCCGAGGTCTCAATTCGTAAAAAAATCGCTGAGTTCTATCAGCCCTATAATCAGGAGTTAAGCCAACTCTTAAATGCTGATTTTACCTGGGAACTTTAGAATGATTGCCACAAAGATAAAGGAAAACTTAACTCGACTGGGCTGTCATCTTAAGCTTAAGCTTGGTTACCAAGCCAAGGGAGCCGCTCGGTGGCTTTTACAGGTTTATCAGCAGCAGGATAACCTAGAAGAATTTTTAAGAGTCTATGAGCCGGCGATCGCCCTTAACTCCGAGGATGAAACGCTGTTGCTCGAAGCTGCCGATTTTTTACGTCGGCGACAACAAAATAACCCTGCCATTGTAATATACCAACGGATCACTAATCTTAATCCTTCTAATTTTTTAGCTCATCGAGATTTAGGTGATCTCTTGCTAGAGCAGCAACGCTGGTATGACGCCGAACACACCTACCAACAGGCTCTTCAGTTAGTTAATTCTCCCTCTCCATTTCTCTATCGCAAATTAGCTAAAACACTGGCCCAACAGCAACGATGGCCAGAAGCCCTAGCCGCTTATGAACAAGGTTGGGACAGAGAACGGGGTAGTTATCAAGACTTGCAGACTTGTAAAGCCCAGGTTGACCAACATCATGAAACCTGGGAAACCTATGAACTATTATTTCAAACCTTAGCCGAAGCCAAACAATGGACTGGGGCGATCGCCGCCTGGTGGCGAGCCATACAACTTGATCCCTATCAAAGATGGTGGTGGTATGAACGTTGCTTGAAGCTTTCCAATAATTACAATAAACTCGGGGAATTAGAAGATGTATTTAGGCAAGCTTTCAAGAATAATCCTCATGAATTAGACCTAGGTTTAAATCTCAGTGCCGTCCTCGAACAGCAAGGTCGTATGCAAGAGGTGTATGCTACCCATCAAGCCATTGCCCATTATAAACTAAAACAGCGTTGTCCTCAGCTTTCTCCCCAAACGTCCCTCAAACCGTCTCAAGTTAACTTTACAATTATCGGCGCTCAAAAAAGTGGCACTTCCTCGCTTTACTATTACTTAGAAGAACATCCAGATATCTCCGTCTCCATCAAAAAAGAACTTCATTTTTGGTCCCTCCATTATAACAAAGGCCAAGACTGGTATCTTTCGCACTTCCTACCGATTCCCGAGGGCAAATCTTGGGTGACCGGAGAAGCCAGTCCCACCTATCTTGATTCTCCCAAAGCCGCTGAGCGGATGTATCGAGTCTTTCCCGAGATGAAACTGATTGTTTTACTTCGTAACCCTGTCGCTCGCGCCATTTCTCATTATCATCACTGGGTCAGACTTAAAAAAGAATTTCGCCCCCTTGAAGTTGCCCTTCAAGACCAACTCAACCAGCAACCTAAGTGGGATGATGAGCTAGCAATTCGCAACCATTACATTGCTCGAAGTTGCTATGTTAAATTTTTACCCGACTGGCTAAAATATTTTCCTCGAAACAACATTTTTGTGATTGCAAGTGAGACCTTTCAAGCCCAACCATCACAGGTGTTACAAGACATTCACGGCTTTCTAAATGTTCCTCCGCAACCCTTAGAAAATAAAGAATATTATAACGTTGGAGACTATCACTTTGCCAATCCCAGCCTTCAACAAGATCTCGAAGACTTTTACAAACCCTATAATCAACGACTCGAACAACTCCTCGATCAGTCTTTTCCCTGGGATTAAGCCCCAGAAACCTGTTAAGATTTAACCTGGATTCATTGCTATCTTCCCCAAGCTAACCTTCTGAACTTCCCCCGTCCCCACCATGCGTACCCGTGCACTTCTAAATTTTGAATCCGAACGTGTCCTACACCTGGGACGGGCCATGGCGATTGTCTGGAAGAGTGGCCCCTGGTGGACCGTAGCTCGTACCAGCATCACCATCGTCAAAAGCTGCATTCCCATCACGCGGCTGTACATCATGAAGATGCTCCTGGATACCATCACCATGGGGTTTGATGCCGATAACCCCCAGGATGCCTTTCGTCGCATTACTCCTCTGGTGATTGCCATGGGCCTGGTGAACCTGGCGGCCGCACTTTTGACGTCCGTCGGTCGCCTGGTCAACCAATATCAGGAGCAAGTTGTCTCCGATCGCCTCTACGAGATTATCCACGACAAAGCCATCGCCGTCGATTTGGAGCATTACGAAAATCCCGCCTACTATGACATCCTCGAACGGGCCCGCAACCAAGCCAATAGTGTCCCCTTACAATTACTGAATCGCCTCGAACAAATTGGCAGCAACCTAGTTCAGCTAGCTACCATGGGAGCCACCCTACTCAGCTTCAACTGGCTCATTGGAGGAGTCTTAGTTATTCCCGTCATTCCTCGGATTCTCGTTCGCCTAGCCTTCGTTCGTGAAATTCACGCCTGGTTACAACGCCGTACCGCCACCCAACGAGAAGCCTCCTACTATAACAGCCTACTGGTCAGCGAAAACTACGCCAAAGAAATTCGGCTCTTTCAACTCGGAGAATTGTTTTCGCGTCGCTTCCGAAAATTGCGCTGGCGACTCCGGGAAGAACGACTGCAAATTGCCCTGCGTCGTGCCTCTGCTGACTTTTTTACGACCATTATTGCCGTGATCGCAACCTGGGGCATCTACGCCTATATTGCGTTTCAAACTGTCCAAGGCAACATTACCGTTGGCGACTTAGTGCTCTATAATCAAGCCTTCCGAAAAGCCTATGATGCCCTCTGGCAAGTCCTTCAGGGTGTCGCCGGACTTTATGATGATAACCGCTATCTCTCCTACCTGTTTGAATTCCTCAATATTAAACCGAGGATTGTTGATCCAGAATCTCCTCAACCCGTTCCCCGTCCCATGAAGCAAGGGGTCTATTTCAAAAATGTTTATTTCAACTACCCCAACAGTCAGCGAGAAGCGATCAAAAACGCCTCCTTTCATCTCGAACCCGGTGAAGTCATTGCCCTAGTTGGAGAAAATGGCTCCGGTAAAACCACCCTCATTAAACTGTTATGTCGTCTTTATGACCCCACAGAGGGCAGGGTTGAGATTGACGGAATTGATGTGCGAGAGATGAAAGTTCGGGAACTGCGCCAGCAAATTAGTGTCATTTTCCAAGACTATGCTAAATATCACTTGACCGCTCGGGAAAATATCTGGCTTGGGAACCTTGAATGTCCCTCCGATGATGAACGGATTATCAAAGCGGCTCAGCGTTCAGGAGCCGATGAAGTCATTCAAACCTTGCCCCTGGCTTATGACAACTTACTGGGTAAACGCTTTGAAACAGGAGAAGAACTCAGTATCGGTCAATGGCAAAAAGTGTCCATTGCTCGGGCGTTCCTCCGTGATTCACAAGTGATTGTGTTAGATGAACCCACCTCTGCCTTAGACCCTAAAGCAGAATATGAAGTGTT
The DNA here is from genome assembly GCF_009846485.1 of Sodalinema gerasimenkoae IPPAS B-353. Classification (GTDB taxonomy): domain Bacteria; phylum Cyanobacteriota; class Cyanobacteriia; order Cyanobacteriales; family Geitlerinemataceae; genus Sodalinema; species Sodalinema gerasimenkoae. The sequence continues at coordinate 141,131 of NZ_ML776472.1, read as the reverse complement.
CAAAAAGTTCCGAGAACTCCTAGAGGGACAATCAGCGGTTCTCATTACTCACCGACTGTCAACCGTTAAAATGGCTGACCGCATTTATGTGTTAGACAAAGGCTGTATTGTAGAAAGTGGCTCCCATGATGAGTTGATTGCCATGCAAGGACTCTATGCCACCTTATTTGAAACTCAGGCTCGTAACTATCGTTAGCTTCAATGGAATCAGCCTTCTACCTCGATATATTCCTTTGGCATTTCTCTCGTTTGTGAGGACTCAATGGTTCAAATTTCCGTGATTCTCCCGGTGTATAATGGAGTCTCAACTATCACTGACACGATCAATTCGGTCTTAGGGCAAACCTTTCAAGAGTTTGAGTTGATTGTCATCGATGATGGTTCAACAGATGACACCGTCTCTGTGATTGAGACCATCAAAGACGATCGCCTTCGGATTCATCAGTTTGAGAATGCTGGACAAGGCGAAAGCCGTAATCGCGGTGCAGCTCTGGCTCAGGGCGAATATCTCTCATTTATTGATGCCGATGATTTATGGACTCCCGATAAACTAGAGTCCCAATGGCAGGCTTTACAAACCCATCCTCAGGCTGCCGTGGCCTACAGTTGGACGGATCATATTGACGAGAATAACCAGTTTTTTAGGGCCGGTCCCCATTTAACCTTTTCCGGTGATGTCTACAAAAAGCTGATCATCAGTGATTTTGTCGGTAGTGGTTCCAATGTTTTGATTCGTAAGGCGGCCTTTGATGAGGTTGGCGGGTTTGCTCCCCATCTCACCCCGGCGGAAGATTGGGACCTCTGGGTACGCTTAGCGGCTCGGTATGAGTTTGTTGTTGTGCCACAGGTGCACATTCTCTATCGAACGCTCACCACGTCCTCCTCGTTTAATTTAGCGAAGATGGAAGCCTCCAGTGTGCAAGTGATGGAGCGAATTTTTGCCCAGGCTCCCCCAGAGTTACAGGGGTTATCTCAACTCTGTCGCGGTCACCGCTATAAGTATTTAACCTATAAAGCCCTCGATTTAACCCCGCAACGACAACGGGCCAGGGCAGCATTCCGCTTTTTGGCGCTTGCGCTTTGGTATGACCTTAGTCTTTGGCGGCGGCGTGTCATTTGGAAGGTGCTTTTACGAGCCACGATCGCGGTGGTTTTTCCTCGGACTTGGGTAATTTCCCTGCTGAAGCAGCAACCCAAGCCATTTGATATTGAGGCGTTACTGTTTCATATCCGCTTTGAGGTCTGAGTTGGAGTGCTCAGATCAGGGGTGTTATTAGGACATGACAGAAAATGTCATAACATTGTCATTTCCCTGTGACTTTTGCTGGTTATGGTAGACAACAAGACGACGTGAAACGCTTGGGGACACTGTTTTCACTGGTTGGATGTGCTTCCCCGGGTGTACTTGCTCGGCTCTATCCTAAAGGTTCCTAATGCCCCACCTGATAATCAGGTGGGGCTTTTTTTGAGGACTATTATTCGCCCGTCGAGTCCTGTGCAAGACGGCGAAAATCAAAGCGATCAACCTGGGGATGACAGGTGCTACAACTGTTTAGATCCACAGGACGAGGCAAGTCTACATCGGGATGTAGGGCAGCAAAGGGACGGGAGGAGCGGAACCGAAAGGGAGCTGACTCAGTTGCGGCGGTTTTGGGACGAGAAAAGGTTTGTAGATAGTCCCAGACAATATGAATCTGAGGGGACGGTAAGACCTCAATCCGTTGCCCATAGTGGTTTTCATCTAAGAGTAGAGCGCGCCAGGTTTCGGTGGGGAACACGGCGGGTGGCACCCCGATATGACAGGAGGCACAGGCTTCGAGATAGAGGGCTTGTCCCGTTTGGTAACGCTCGGGGATAGGATCGACGGTGCCGATCTGAGGGGCCTGCCAAAGATCCTGAGTCTGCGATCGCCCCACGTCTGCCAGACCCCAACCTAAGCCGACAGACCATAACAGCACCAGCAGGCCCCAGATCAGGGCAGACGGACGTCGCCGCTGTTGGGTTTTCGCTAAGGGGGAGATCCGTGGCTTGGGCCGAACGGGATGGCGAGGATCCGACATCGTGTATTGATTCCGATTGATAGGTTACGGTGAACTCGTGCCCCAATCCGGTTGCCCTGTGCTGGGGATAATGGGCAACGGTACTCTTGGAGTTTTAGGACGTGATTATATCAAAAATTACGCCTTTTGTCAAAGGACTGAATTTGCCCAAAATTGGCCAAAAAACTGATGTATGATGCAGTTGACACAAGGAGAGAGCGCCGGCCCTGGGACTGTTTCACGAGCCTATTTGAATGGATATTCTCATCTACGCTTATAACTATCATCCTGAACCGATTGGCATTGCGCCACTGATGACAGAACTCGCCGAAGGACTCGTGCAACGGGGACATCAAGTGCGGGTGGTTACAGGAATGCCCAACTACCCCCAACGGCAAATCTATGAGGGCTATCGGGGCAAACTTTACATCACTGAGGAACGCAATGGCGTTAAAATTCAGCGTTGTTTCGTCTGGGTACGTCCTAAACCGGGACTCGTTCACTGAGGAACGCAATGGCGTTAAAATTCAGCGTTGTTTCGTCTGGGTACGTCCTAAACCGGGACTCGTCGATCGCATCCTCCTCGAAACCAGTTTTGTGGGAACCAGTTTTATCCAAGCGGTTAATGGCAGCCGCCCGTGATCGCATCCTCCTCGAAACCAGTTTTGTGGGAACCAGTTTTATCCAAGCGGTTAATGGCAGCCGCCCGGATGTTATTTTACTCACCGTTCCCCCTCTACCGGCATCAGTTCCTGCCACAGTCTTTAAATGGTTGCAACGCTGTCCCGTCGTCTTGAACTTACAAGATGTGCTGCCGGAAGCGGCTGTCGTAGCCGGACTGTTGACCAACAAATCCCTCATTCGTGTTTTTGAATCCTTAGAACGTTTCTCCTATCGCTACGCCAATCAAATTGCCGCCATTTCTGATGGCTTTGTAGAGAACTTAATCAATAAAGGGGTGAGTCCCGATAAAATTACCCTGATTCCCAATTGGGTGGATACGGATTTTATTCGTCCCTTGCCCAAAGACGATAATTCCTTTCGGCGAGAACAGGAACTTGAGGGGAAATTCATAGTCCTTTATTCGGGAAACATTGCCCTCACCCAAGGCTTAGAAACCCTCATTCAAGCAGCCGCGTTGTTATTAGATGTTCCCGAAATTGCTGTGGTGATTGTCGGAGAAGAACGGGCCTTAGGTGCCCTGCGCGATCGCCGGGATGAAATTGGTGCCACCAATGTCAAACTGTTACCCTTTCAACCTCGCGAACGCCTCCCGGAAATGCTCTCCGCTGCCAATGTGGGCATGGTGATGCAGAAAAAAACCGTGATTGCGATTAATATGCCCTCTAAAATTCAGGTATTACTGGCCAGTGGACTGCCGATTTTAGCCTCCGTTCCCGATCAGGGAACCGCTGCCCGGGCCGTCAAACAAAGTGGTGGGGGTTGGGTGGTGGCCCCAGAAGATCCCGATGCGATCGCCCAGGCCATCCGCCAATTGCACAGTGATCCCGAGCGGGTGGCACAACTCGGCCAACAGGGGCGACAGTATGCCCTAGATAACTATGCCTTCAGTGAAGCCCTCGATCGCTATGAAGCCCTCTTCCAACAGGTGATTGAGCAGGCTTAACGAATCTCAATCAGGGTTTCATAGGCAAAGCCCTGGAAATTGGAGTTGTACTCTAGAATATACTCGCCACTGCTCGGGAGCTGCCCCGTCCAACTCCTCCGTCCTTGCATTGAGGCCGCATCCGTGATTTCTCGACCATTGGGAGCGCGGACAAAGGGGAGGGGACTATCATTAACAGCGGTGATCGTCATCGTCTGTTGGGCAACCGCCTCCAGGCGATATTCATGGAAGCCGGCCCCCACAATGCGATCGCTCAAGCGAACCGTCGTGGCATTGGGCGGGAACGCCAGTTGCGCTACCAGTTCAGTGCAAGTACTATCAGTCAGATTTTTAGAAATCCAGCCCTGTTCAGGATCAGAAATCCTCCACCAGCCTGACTCTTCCCCGGTGATGGTCACCCAAACTCGGTCATCGAGTTGTCCGACAATGTTCCCCTCTGCTACCTGAGGCTGCGATCGCACGTTCAGGGGAGCCGTCGGATCATTCACCCGAGCCATCGTCGTATTACAACGGAGCACCTCCACCTGAGCCGCTTGAGAAGTTCCTGGAGTGGGGGCTGGTGTTGGAGTGGGGGCTGGCGTTGGAGCAGGAGTCGGCGTTGGAGCAGGAGTTGGCGTTGGAGCAGGAGTTGGCGTTGGAGTCGGGGCTGGCGTTGGAGCAGGAGTCGGCGTTGGAGTCGGCGTTGCTGTCCCATTTAAGCCAACAGCGGGAGTGGGTGTTGGCTCCGGGCGTTCAGTCGTTGGGGAATCGGCTTGAGAGGGATCACCGTTAGGGGTTGTCGTCGGCTCCAAACCACAGCCCCCCAGAAGACCCAGGAGGACAAACCCGAGTAACGATGGCATAACCTGTAAAAACTTCATGATTTTGGTAGGTAAAGGGGGGTCTGTGGAACTCACTGTGATGAAAGCGGTTCTAGTATCATTATAAGATGCCCCAAGCTCCACCTAGCTGCCCTGGGACGACTTAACCTCTGACCTCCCTCCCCTAGACCCGTGCCGTCAAATCTGTTAGCCCCTGCGCCAAACGCCCCTAAGTCTTGATAACATTATCAGCATAAGAATCAAGATTTAAGAACCTCGGGATCATCGCCCAAGACTTTATTTATAATAGAGAGCAGTGTTAACTTTTTAGCCTTCAGATTAACATCCAGGTGTGGCCCTATCGTTGTGTCATCTGCTTACTCCCTCCTAGCCAGCGTCAAGAAAATTGGCTATCCAGCCTAACCCCTTAAGAAGAAAGAGCGACCCGTTCAACCCTATGACTTTAGAACAGACAACAGAAGATCTCAAACAGCGTCTTGATCGCGAGGTCTTACTGCAACGGATCACACAGCGAATCCGCAACTCTCTGGATCTTCAAGAGATCCTGGATGCAACAGCCGCAGAAACCCGCGTAGTCCTGGGAGTGGATCGGGTCAAAATTTATCGGTTTAATCCCGACGACAGCGGAACGGTCATTGCTGAGGCGGTTGAAGAGGAGCGTCTTCCCTCACTGTTAGGGCTAACCTTTCCGGCTGACGATATTCCTCCTGAAGCTCGCAAGCGATTTATCAAGCAACGGGTTCGCAGCATTGTCAGCGTACGAGATCGCTCCATCGGCATCAGTCCGGCTGACGAGGGCTTTTTACCCCGACATTACCAAAAACTCGACTCCTGTCATGCCGAGTATCTCAACGCCATGGGTGTGGACTCATCCCTCTGTTTGCCGATTCTTCATAACGATAAGCTTTGGGGATTACTGGCATCCCATCATTCTGACCCCCGCCATTATGACCTGCCGACCCTCCAACTGATTCAGTCCGTTGTTGATCAGGTGTCCATCGCCATCTCGCAATCTGCTCTCCTGACCGAAGCGCATCAGCAGCAACAACGCGAAGCCGCAATTAACCGGATTGTCAGCCTACTGCACGCCCAACCCACCATCGAATTTACCAGTGCCATTGATGCTGCCATCGATGTTCTCGGAGGAGATGGGGGACAACTCTACATTGAGCGAGATTCTCCCCTGCGTTTATGTCGCGGTCAACAGCCTCTTTGGAAGGAGTATCCGGCTGGATTGTCCTTAGAAGAGGCTGTAAACGCTTGGTGGCAGGCTTCACCGACCCCAGAGAGCCTCTATCCCCTTTTAGAAACCGATAATGTGGCCGAGATTCTCCAACTAAGTCCCCTGGGGAGGGCCTTTGCCCAGACAGGATTGAGGGGCTTGTTAGCCTTACCCCTGCACCACCGACAGCAGTTTTTGGGCTACCTGATGGTGTTTCGCCGAGAAATTGACCTGGAAATCCATTGGGCCGGGGAATTTGACCCGAACCAACAGCAAGAACGCCCCCGTCAATCCTTTGAGGCTTGGAAACAACTCAAACGGGGACAGTCTCATCCTTGGAGCGACACTGATCAACAACTCGCGCGGGAGTTAAGTGAGCGGTTTGCCTCGGCCATTCAGCAATATCTCCTCTATCGTGAGGTGAATACCCTGAATGCGACCTTAGAGCGCCAAGTTCAAGAGCGCACCCGCCAGCTCGAACAGTCCTTGCATCTGAGCCAAGCCATGGCCGCCGTAGCGGATCAGATTCGCAGCAGTTTGGACTTAGATGAAATCTTGCAAACCGTAGTCCGGCAAGTTCGTAGTCTACTCGAAGCCGATCGCACCGTCGTTTATCAGATTTTTGAGGGCGGTGACGGCCGGATTACCGTTGAGGATATTCGGGGAGACTGGCGCTCCGCCTGGGGCATTGAGACTCCCCCGGGTTGTTTCCCAGAGCATTTAGAAGAGAAATATGGCCAGAGTGGCCGGGCCCGCGTTATGAACGATGTGGAAACGGCAGAGTTAACCCCCTGTCATCAAGAATTTCTAGAGAGTTTACAGATTCGCGCCAATCTGATTGTTCCCATTCACTGCGATCGCCACCTCTGGGGGTTAATTATTGCCCATCAATGTGAGAAACCCCGTGAATGGGGCGATCGCGAGATTGAGCAAGTTGAACAACTGGCCCGTCACGCCTCCATTGCCATCTCCCAAGCCGAACTGTTCGCCCAAAGCCAACGGGCCACACGCACCGCCAACGCCAAAGCCGAACAATTGGAGTTAGCCCTGCAAGAACTCACCCAAACTCAAACCCAACTGATTCAAAGCGAGAAAATGTCCAGTCTGGGACAGTTGGTGGCTGGGGTAGCTCATGAAATCAATAACCCGGTCAACTTTATTTATGGCAACCTGGTTCACACCACCGAGTACACCCAAGATTTACTGGACTTGCTCCATTTGTATCAAGAGCATTATCCCCAACCCCTCGATGACATTTGCGAGCATATCGAAGAAATTGACCTGGATTTTCTTCTAGAGGATCTACCCCGAATGCTAGGCTCGATGAAACTCGGCGCCGAGCGGATTCGCCAGATTGTCTTGTCCCTGCGGAACTTCTCGCGGTTGGATCAATCGGAGTTGAAGCCGGTGAATCTCCATGACGGGATTGAGGGAACTTTAACCATCTTGCACCATCGCCTCAAAGCCAAAGCCGATCGCGCCGCCGTCAAGGTGATCAAACACTATGCCGACTTACCTCTGGTAGAATGTTATGCCGGTCAACTCAATCAGGTGTTTATGAATCTGATTAGTAACGCCATTGATGCCCTCGATCCCTTTGACGCGGACAAAGCCGAGCGCACCGTCCGCATTCAGACGGAACAGCTGGGTCAGAACCGGGTTGCGGTTACAATTTCTGATAACGGCTGTGGGATTCCTGAGGAGCTGCGATCGCAGGTGTTTGACCCCTTTTTCACCACGAAACCCGTGGGCATTGGGACGGGCCTAGGGCTATCCATTAGCTATCAGATTATCACCGAGAAACATCACGGCTCCTTTCAATGTCGTTCAGAATTGGGGGTGGGTACGGAGTTTCGCCTAGAGATTCCCATTGACCAATCCTCCACTCGTCATCAACAACACAACGAAAGTTCTACGGCGACCGCTAAGATATAGGCGAGTCTGCTTGGGCTAATCTCCCAGGCGACCCTGTCCTAACCTTAGGTCAAGATACGCTTGCCACCGTTGTAAGCGACCCCAAACGTTCCATGTTGAATCTCGATCAATGGGATGAAGTGCGATCGTGTTGCCAGGATAATGCAGCATTTGAGCGCCTCAAGCAAATTTTAGACCTCAGCCAAACCAGCGCTGCCCCAGAGGACTCGGCGGCGCTGGCTCAGGCTCGTCTGCAAATTGAACGACAGAACGCCCTGGCTAATGCCATTGCTCGGATTCGTGAGTCCCTAGAACTGCAAGAAATCTTTGATAGCACCACCCAGGAGTTGCGTCAGTTACTCGGTGCGCACCGAATTGCCATTTATCGCTTCTATCCTGACTTTAGCGGTGAGTTCGTCGCCGAATCCGTTGAATCGGGCCATCCCCCCATCCTCAAGTCCATCCCCACCCCGTCCCAGAGCTATTCCCGACATATTTTGCTCGGCCGCGGTGCGACGTCTCGGCCGAGTGCCATCAACCCGGTGTTAGAGCCAGACAATGGACATCACCAACCCAATCCTGTTTACAAGGATATTGCCGAAAATCCGGGAACAATTCCCTTATCCGACCAAGGAAAATCCCCAGCCCAAATTCTCGAAGAACATGGCTCCCCTGACTCGGCGATCGTGCCTATTTTGCAGGGGGAGGTTCTTTGGGGGCTACTCTGTGCGAGCCACAACCCAGATCAACCGGCCTGGAACCTAGATGATATCGAACTACTCGATCGCGTCAGTGTGAACCTCAGCGTGGCCCTCAAACAAGCCGAACTGTTCCAGCGGACTCAAGAGCAGGCCCGCAAACTCGCCAAAGCCACCCGACGGGAGAAAACCCTGGCCGTCACTGTCGAAAAGATTCGGCGATCGCTCGATATTGATACCATCTTCAGTACCACCACCCATGAAGTGCGCCAATTGCTCGATGTCGATCGCGTCGCCGTTTATTACTTCAATCCCGACTGGACTGGACAATTTGTCGCCGAATCCGTCGGTCCCGGTTGGGTCCATTTACTCGAAGTACAAACCACAACGCCTCAACTGCAAACGAATCTGGCCTTATGTCCCCAAATGCAAGAGCTTATTGAGGGACAACAAGGCAATAAACGCAGTTCAAATCCCGAAAAATTGCCATATCGCCGGATTTTTACCGTAGAAAACGTCAAATCGAGCCATTTTACTCCTGCCTATCAGGAGGTGTTACACCTCTACCAATGCCAAGCCTATGCCATCGTCCCTATTTATCAAAGTAACCAACTTTGGGGACTCCTGGCCGCCTATCATAATGCTCAACCTCGGGTCTGGGAAGCCTCTGATATTGATTTGTTAGCCCAGATTAGTGAACATTTAGGGGTCGCCCTTCAACAAGCTGAACTCCTCGAACAAACCCGGATGCAAGCACGACGTTTGGCTCAAACGTTACAAGACTTACAGAAAACCCAAACCCAACTGATTCACAGTGAAAAGATGGCGGGATTAGGGCAATTAGTGGCTGGGGTCGCCCATGAAATTAACAATCCCGTGAATTTCATTTATGGCAATCTTAGCTATGTTCGTGACTATACCCAAGACCTCATGGGGTTGATTGACCTCTATCAACAGGATGAAACACGGGACTCAGATGCGATCGCAGAGCGAATTGAAGACATCGATCTTCCCTTCATCCTGGAAGACTTGCCAAATCTGATCAACTCCATGAAGACCGGAACAGACCGCATCCGCAAAATTGTCCAGTCGTTACGGATATTTTCCCGCTTAGATGAGGCACAGCGCAAAACCGTTGACATTCATGAAGGACTCGAAAGTGTCCTCTGGCTCCTTAAACACCGCTTCAAAACCACTGTAGGACAAGAAATAAAAATTATCAAGAAGTTCAAAAAACTTCCTAAAGTCACCTGCTATCCAGCAGAGCTAAATCAAGTCTTTATGAATCTTATAAATAACTCCTTGGATGCTTTAAACGATCCAAAAAATGAACTACAATTAAACACTCGAAAACCTGCGATTGCAATTTTAACCCAGCAACTTAATGATGAGAGTATTGCGATTCGCATTGCTGACAACGGCGCAGGAATTGCAGAGCCAATCCGTCGGCGAATTTTTGACCCCTTCTTTACAACAAAATCCCCTGGCAAAGGAACCGGCTTAGGACTTTCAGTGAGTTACCAGATTATTGTTGAAAATCACGGAGGAGACTTAAGTGTTAAGTCAAAACCGGGGGTTGGAACTGAATTTATTATTGAAATTCCTATCAATGGTGAGGATGACGACATCATCAAGGCGTAGTTCCTTGGCGCTCATTTTTGCCTTTAGATTTGAGGAGCTTGACGTGCGAAATTATTGCCCAGAGAGAGATTGATGGCAATCTTAGCCTCGCTTACTCAAGCCTCTCAATTGTCGATCTTTGTCATCTCTGTTAGAATCTATACTGAAATCTAAAAAAAATATTAAACTTGAGCAAGGCTCAACCTTCATCTGCAAAGATCTGACCTCAGATCTTATCAGGCCCTCAGGGTTGACCCATTCAACTGCATGAGGCGTTCGGAATTGGTCACTCCACTGCTGGGGTTGTAAACCACGAGACAAGTCCTCTAGCACGCTGTCTCCTTACCCCCCTCATCCAGAGCCTCATGACCTTGCCTCATTTGTCCGACCCTCTCCTTATGAATTATCTACAACCTCAAAAAATCTGGCGGCGTTGGCGGCAACGACATCAGTCGGGGTGGCGCCCCCGTAACCTGCTGGTATATGGGATTTTTGGCAGTCTTGCCATTGGTGTCAGTCTGACGGCTTGGGTGAGTTACCAACTGGTGCGTGAGTTACTGCTCAAGAACATCAGTCAGGGAGCCATCAACGAAGTTCGCGAAGGGGGTCAGGAACTCGACGATTGGTTTCAGAACAAGAAGCTCTACCTAGAAACCCTAGCCAACAGTCCCACCCTGCGTTCAGGAGATTGGGAGCAAATTCAACCTTACTTAGCTGGGGAAGTCGAACGGCTCGAAAGCTTCATTAGCCTGGCCATTGCCAATCCTGAGGGGGAATTTCGCAATCATCAAGAACAAACCGGTCTGATGGATGACCGCCCTCACTTCCAGACCGCCATGAAGGAAAGCCGTATCACCTTTAGCAATCCCATTGTCGGTCGAGCCATTGGTGAACCTCTGATTGGCTTTGCTGCCCCTCTTGGGAGTGATGCAAATAACCCACAACTCCCCCCAGAGGGGGCCCTAATCGGTGGGATTAGTGTTGAGCAGTTCATCCTCACCTTGAATCGCATTAACTATGGGGATAACAGTTATGCGATCGCCTTTGACTCGGAGAATAACCCAGTTAGGAATCTAGGCTTCGATGAGAATCTTCCCGAATCCCTAGAACTCCAATCCCCTGAAATTGACCAGGACTTTGCCTCATTGCTGATGCCGGATCTCAATCCCGATGTCTTGCAACAGGGAATCCTGAATGGTCAACCTATCTATTTCGCCCACCATCGTATTGAGTCTCTCAACTGGACTGTTGTTTTAATCATTCCCCAAGAGAATATTGAGAAGCAACTCGAATCCCTGAATCTCCTCGCAGGTGTTCTCGGGGTTATCCTCGCCATTGCGACCATTCTCGCAGGACGACAAATCAATTATGGGGAACAGTCCCGGGCCCGAGCAGAACGGGAAGCCCTCCTCAATGGACTCACCAGCCGCCTACATACCTCCCTCGATCTCGATAAAACCTTACCCCCAACCCTAGAAGAACTCACCGACTTACTGGTCTTTGATGCGATCGCCTTTGCCTGGTATAACCGCGCTGAGCAATCCCTCCATCTCGTCTACCGCCATCCCCAAGACAGTTGTCTATTTGCCGACAGTAGCCAGTTTGAGTCCACGAATCCCGACAAAGATCTCGACAGCCAACTGCGCAATGGAGAAACCCTAACCCTAATTCGCCAACCTCAAGGGGAGTCCATGACGCTCCATCAGGGCCATTACTCCGCCTTCCCCGTCATCAATCGCTTGGGAACTCCGGGGTATCTGTTGTGCCATCATGGCTTGCCCATCCCCATTAGTCAAAGTGAAGAGGACTTAATGCAGCGAGTGGTGGCTCAACTGTCCATTGCTCTGACTCAGGCTCATCTCCATGCAGAAACCCAGCGGGCGGTGATTTCTCTGGAACGGGAACAACAGCAGTTGCGACAAGTAGTGACCAACGCTCCCGTGGCCATGGCGATGTTTGATCGGGAGATGCGCTATGTGGCCTACAGCGAAAAGTGGCTCAGTGACTATCATCTCCAAGGTCTTAACCTCTTGGACAAGTCTCTCTATGAGGTGTTAACGGATTTGCCTAGCGATCGCCGCCAGGCCCACGAAGAGGCATTACGGGGCCAAGTGATTAGCGAGCCGGAAGTGGTGTGGCAGCGCGAAGACGGGCAAACGGTCTATCTGCGATCGGCCATTCACCCCTGGTATGACAGCGAGGGGGCGATTGGGGGGATTATTACGGTAACTGATCGCATTGATGATTTGGTCAACGCTCGCTTAGAAGCAGAACGAGCGGCCCAGTTTAAAGCCGAGTTCTTGGCCAACATGAGTCATGAAATTCGCACCCCTATGAACGGCGTCATGGGGATGACCAGTCTCTTGAGTCGAACCCAGTTGAACCGACAGCAGCGAGATTATGTCTCGATGATTTCCCGCAGTGCTCAGTCTCTTGAGTCGAACCCAGTTGAACCGACAGCAGCGAGATTATGTCTCGATGATTTCCCGCAGTGCCCAACATCTGTTAACTCTCATCAACGATATCCTTGACTTCTCCAAGCTCGAAGCTGGGGAAATGGAACTCTCAACATCTGTTAACTCTCATCAACGATATCCTTGACTTCTCCAAGCTCGAAGCTGGGGAAATGGAACTCGATGCCATTGATTTTGACTTGGATCGCTGCATTGAGGATATTGTCGATGTCATGGCGACCCAAGTCGAGGATAAAGTGGGGCTAGAACTGGCCACGCTCATTGACCCGGATGTTCCCCGCCATCTCCGAGGCGATCCGGCTCGCTTACGCCAGGTATTATTGAACTTGGTCGGCAATGCCATTAAGTTTACCGAACGCGGCGAAGTGGTGATTCAGGCAGCCCTCCAGTCTGAAAATCATCACTCCGCCACGATTCGCTTCGCCGTACGGGATACGGGCATTGGCATTCCCAAAGAGGCTCAGAGCAAACTCTTTCAGTCTTTCTCCCAGGTGGATGCCTCCACTACCCGTCAGTATGGCGGCACGGGGTTAGGCTTAGCCATCTCCCAGCAATTGGTTCATCTGATGGAGGGGCAAATTGGCGTCGAAAGTGTTGAGGGGATTGGCTCGATTTTTTGGTTCACGGTGCCGTTGGAGTTAGCCGACTCCACCCCCTCCTCGGCCTTGCCACAAATGCCTCTGAATATCAGTCGCCTACGCCTATTGGTGGCGGCCGAAAATGCAACAACGCGCCAATCGGTGCGCTATTTGGTCCAGTCTTGGGGCATTAGCCAAATCACGGAAGTGGGGACGGGAACCAATGCCTTAGAAACCTTGAAAGAGTCGGCCGAGCGATCGCAACCTTACAATGTGCTGATTTTAGATCTCCAACTGTCCGACATTGACCGCGAAAACTTCCTCAACGAAATTCGTGCCTATCCTCTGTTACGGATGACCAAGATTGTCGTCATGAGTAACTTCAAGGATCGGTCTACAGCGGAAGCCTTCTTAGAAGAGGGGGCAGCAGCTAGCTATTTTCTCAAGCCAGTGCGCGCCTCGCGGCTTTTTGATGCTCTGATTACGGCGGTAGCCCCTCAATTGCATCTCGAACGAGATCCCGAGAGTGATACGGGATTTTTTGACCCGGAATTACCCCTGCCCTCGAAACGTTTTTCTCACCTGAAACTCATGGTAGTTGAGGATCATCCCACCAATCAGCAGGTGATTCTTTCTCAATTGCAAGAACTCGGGGCGGTGCAAATTGACTGTGCTAGCAATGGCAAAGAAGCCTTAAAACTGTGGAGTTACAATCGCTATGATTTAGTCTTAATGGATTGTCAGATGCCGGTTCTCGATGGCTATGAAACCACCCGTGAGTTACGTCGTCGGGAGGCCGAGCAGAACGCCGAGAACCCTCAGGGCGATCGCCATACGATTATTATTGCCTTAACCGCCCATGCCATGCCCACAGACCGAGAACAATGTCTCGAAGCGGGAATGGATGATTACATCCCCAAACCCGTCGATTGGGATGTGTTACTGGCGACTCTCGAACGATGGACGAGTACTCCCGCCGAAGTGCGCGATCGCTCGTCAAGAGAAGCTGAATTTGTTACCATGAGCCACAGCACAGGCGACCCTACCCTAAACGGCCATCCTGATACTCCAGCACAGATGGTGATTAGCCCCCCATCTCATCTTTCAAAAACAGAAGGCCCTCAGACAACTCAAAGCGTGACAGATGAGGTGGCCGAGCCTCGGTTATGTATGGAGACTATGGAGATGAACCGAGATAACCCAGATCTGCAATCCCCTTTAGATTTAGAACGCCTAACACGGGTCTCTCGGGGAAAATCATCCTTACAAAAACGCCTGCTCAACGCCTTTGTTGAGGCCACAGAAGCCGATCTAAGCCATTTAAAGAACGCTCTGGATGAGCAGGATGGCGATCGCCTCGTGGAAATGGCCCACCGCATTAAGGGAGCGGCCGCCAATGTGGGGGCGACCCCCTTGTCCGAACAGTCCGCGTCCTTAGAAAATGCCGCTAAAGAGAGGGACTTTGAGGCTGTTCAAACTCGTCTCAATGAGCTGATGATTCAGTGGCAACACATCACTCAGTTTATGGAGACTTTGGAGTTGTCATGACCCCATGATAACCGCCAACGTCTCCCGGAATCGTGGTCTTTGAGGGTTACCCTTGATAGGTCTCCGTCCCGGTCTAACGTTCCACTTGCGATCCTCCCAACTACAGATGTAAATGCGTAAAAATTATGGCTACTATTTTAGTGATTGATGATGAGATCACAACGCAGCTGGTTCTACAAGACCTCCTCGAAAGTGAAGGTCATGAAGTCCTCATGGCTGACGATGGACAACAAGGCTGGGAACTCGCGAGTCAGCACTCCCCTAATCTAATCATTTGTGATTGGATGATGCCCAAAACCAATGGGGTTGATCTCTGTCGTCAGGTGAAAGCAGAACCCCAGCTCGAAGCGACATTTTTCATTCTCCTCACCGCTCGCGAACATCTCGATGACCGGGTTTGCGGTCTTAATGCTGGGGCCGATGACTTTATTTCTAAACCCATCGAAACCGAAGAACTCCTGGCCCGAGTCCGCTCTGGCTTACGGTTGAATCATCTCAATCAACAACTGACCCAATCTTTGCATGATCTACAAGCTGCTCAAGTTCAGCTCGTGCAAAGTGAAAAAATGTCAAGTTTAGGGCGTTTAGTGGGAGGTGTTGCCCATGAAATCAATAATCCTATTAGTTTTATTTACGGCAATCTGAGTCATATTAAAGAATATACCGGTGATATTTCTCGACTGATTCAACATATCCGCGACGATGAGAACTTTTCACGGGAACAACTTCTGAGCGCCCTCGAAGAGATTGATTTTGATTTCGTCATGGCTGATTTAGAGAACATGCTCAGGTCTATGAAAGAAGGGTCGGAGCGGATTCGGGAAATTGTCATTGCTCTGCGTGAGTTTTCCAGCCAGGAGCGTAGTGGCATTCATAAAATCGACCTGCATCACGCCCTGGACTTAGCCTTTTCCATGTTGCAGCCCCGCCTACATAACGCCCAAGGGTCTCTCTCGGTGATGCCGATTGATAAACAGTATGGTGAACTCCCGAAAATTGAGGGTGATATTGGCTTAATCAACCAGGCTTTGCTGAATGTGTTGGAAAATGCCATTGATGCAATTTTCGAGAAAGCGCAAGGCTGCAAGCAGGATGAGAGTTGGACTCCCAAACTGTCGATTACCACCCGCTCTTTAGATGACTGTTGGATTGAAGTGGAAATTGTGGATAACGGAGTGGGGATTGATTCAACTCTCAACGGTAAGGTGTTTGACCCATTTTTCACCACCAAACCCGTTGGCCAGGGCAAGGGATTAGGCCTGGCTGTTGCCTATCAAATTGTGGTGCAACAGCATGGTGGACAACTCAGCTATGACTCTGGGTTGAATCAGGGAACCCATTTCTTTGTGCGCCTACCGGTCAGTCAAGCCTCAATTCAATGTCAACTCCCGGCTAAGGGCTATAATGCCTCTCAGGCCAAGTCTGAGCAGCCGCTACCGGTTCCCATGGTTCGTTAGGCCGGGGACGGCGGACGGCCAACTCCGCCTAATCTAACTCAAAGTCTGGAGGGTCTTGTCTGGGGGCGGGCAAGGGTTCGGCAATCAGTTCTTCGATCTGTTCCTCTTCAGGTTGTTGGATGGGTTCCTCGATTTCCACCGGGACTTTTTCCAGAGCCGGTAAAGCAATAGGTTTGGCTTGTTCTGTTTCCACCGGCGAGGAGACGAGGACGGGCAAGGGTTGTTCTGCTTCATCAAGCCAGTAGCTGGCCACAGGTAAGACGTTTTCTAAGTCTTCTAACAGTCGAGGAATGACCATCACGGCGTGGAGTTCGCCAATGCGTTCGGCTTCGTGCATCCCCGCCTCAATGGCTACGGCCACGTTAGCCACGGTTCCCCGGATAATGGCGGTACAGAGTCCATCGCCAATGGTTTCATAGGCGGCCAGTTGCACATCGGCTGATTTGAGCATGGCATCGGCGCCCCCCACCATGGCGGGAAAGCCTCGGGTTTCGAGGAGGCCAATGGCCCGATTACTCAGGCGGGAATAGCCCCGTTGTTGGTTACAGAGTTCCACCAAGCGGCTGCCGAGGGGGAAGACCACCTCTAAGTTAGGCATGGGGCGGGCAATGGTGGACTTGGAGATGAGTTGTCCGAACTGTTCAGCGGTTTTGGCCCCTTCTTCTACCGCCAGGCGAACATCGGGATAGCGCCCTCGTACGATCGCCGTACAATAGCCGGCGCCTATCTTCTCGTAGCCCACTAAGATCACATCGGCGGACTTGACCATCATATCCGCTGTGCCGACGATCGCCGGGAAGCTACGAGTCGATACCATCCCCAGGGCGGTATCTTGGTACTTGAGGCGTTTCCGTTGTTTGGGGAGGGGAGTGGGAATCCGGCTTAGAGGAGTCTGAGACATGAAGATTTGAGTCTTGCGCAGGTGTGACGGAGATAGGATCGGGACAACGTGAGTTGAAAAAATTGCGGAGGGCTAGTGTTTGGCCTTAAATCGTGCTTACGATGATTGTATCAAGAATGCTGGTTGACGATGACTGAACAAAAACCTGAGCCACAAAAACTAACGGATGAGGAGGCTCGTGAGATTCTGCGATCGCTCCGTCATAAGGAAGGGAACTGGATTCACTGGGGCAAACTCTGTAAGCAACTCCAGGATGCGGGCCATGCGGCGGCGGATATTTTCGAGGAAACAGGGATTGAGGCGTTGGTTCAAAATCAGGTGATTGTGGCCGCTCAGGTCTATGACAGTATTGTGGAGGGTCAGGCGTCACCGGAGGTGTTGGCCTACTGTGAGGGGCCCCGCAGTGATGTCCTCTATGAGTTGCGGATTCTCAATCAGCGGCAACGGTTGGAGGCGGCAACCTTAGCGGCTCAGAAACGCTTGGATATGGATGGGGCCCATCGTCTGAGCCATGATATCAAGGCAGTGGCCTGTTTAGCTCAGATTCCCGAAGGGTTTACTCGCCATCCTGGAGATGCGGTGGCCTATCAATGTTGGAAACAGGCCAAACGGCAGCGGGACTTGTCTCAACGGGCGCGGTTGATTGGCGAAGGACTGCGTTTTGCGGAAACGGACAGGGCCCGTCAGCAGTTGGAGGCACTTTTACAGAATTTGACAGCCCCCGCGCCACGCCAAGCGCCCCTGCTGCCCTTATATCGCCCGGAAAGCAGTGAGGAGTTGCCGCGTCTGTTGCCCTTTGCCGGAGAGATGCCCCTGACAGCGACTGAGATTGAAGCTGTGGCGGCGATCGCCCCGGAAGAGCCGTTCCAGATTACCCGTCTCCCCAGTGACAGTGCCTGTGTTCCCGTTCCCGGCTGGCAGGTGGTCTTAAAAGCGCGAGACCCGGTGGCGTTGTTAACCTCCAGTGAGAGTTTGCCCAACTCCGCCGGGGGCGTTCGGGAGACAGTGATTGTCGCCATTGATCGCGGCCAACGGGATTGGGATGAAAATAGCTATTTCCTGGTGCAAGAGGGGCAGCAGGTGCGCTTGGCTTGGTTTGAGGAGGCCCCGAGTCTGACGATTTTGGGCCAGTTGTTGCTGGTGTTGCGTCCCAAGCGGATTTTGGACGAGGGGAATATCACCGAGCCGTGGCAGATGGATGATTGAGCTAAATTAGGGCCAGATTATGGTAGGATGAAAAGCTGGGTTTTTTGTAGCTAAGCCCAATTAAGATTCAGCCTCATTTGTTCGTCAAGGAGATTTTCGGTTATGGCACGTCGATGCCAAGTCAGTGGAAAAAAAGCCAACAACGCCTATGCGGTGTCCCACTCCCACCGTCGCACCAAACGGCTTCAGGAAGCGAACCTGCAATGGAAGCGTTTTTGGTGGCCTCAGGGGAATCGCTGGGTGCGCCTACGGGTTTCTACCAAGATGATCAAAACCATTCAACGCAAGGGACTGGCAACAGTCGCCAAGGAAGCCGGACTGAACTTAAACAAGTTTTAGGGCATCCGTTGGGTGGTTTGAGAAGACCGGGGGGTTGTTTAGGCAATCTCCCGGTTTGTTTTTGCCAACAGTCAGAGGCCTAGGCAATACTAGCGTTGGGGGAGTCCCTGACTCTAGAGATGTTCCGTGTAACTACGGAGATGCAGCGGCGAGGGGTTTTACCCCCTGCTGATCGATTTTCCGGCGAAGCTGGGTAGGCTAGAGGTACATCCGTAGATTCTCTCTTGGCGTTCTCGGTCAGGATCGGTTAAGACTAAGGTAGGACGGTCTCTAAAAACATTGTTATGTCCCCACTTCTATCGTTACGTTTTTAAAGTCCCCAGTCAGCGTCAGATTATATTTTCCTGGATTGTCCTGTCGTTCTCGCTCGTTCTCTCAGCACATCGCATCTGCCGAGTTAATTTAAAACTATGGCTAACCCCCACATCTGGACTCCCATAAAACGTTGGTTACGCAACACCGGCAAGCGGTTATATACCCAATTTGCTCGCCAAGTGCGTCGTCTATTACAGCGGCTGGCCCCACCCCGCCGCCGTCGTTCTCAGGGGCGAATGGCCGGGTTTGTCCTGCCGACGGCGGTGATGTTGCTGCTGGTGTTGTCCCTGATTGTGGGGGCGATTCTGCTGCGAACCATTAGCCGGACTGAACAGGTGATGCTGTCTCGGCGCGATCGCGTTATCTATAATGCTGCCACGCCGGCGATCGACCGGGCCAAAGCCAAGTTGGAGTTCATGTTTGACCGCGAACAAGAACCTCGTCTTCCTCAGGGGATTCCGTCTCAAGACTTTCTGAAGCGGATTATGCTGAATCAGGTTGTTGATCAAAATGACCCCGTTACCCAAGACCCTTACACCCTTCCAGGGGAAACTCGCATTGATATCAATGGTGATGGTCAACTCGACAATGCCTGGACGTATCAGGAAGATAGTAATGGTGATGGTGAAAATGATTTAAGTGTTTCCTACTCGATTATTTGGAATTTTGTCGAGACAAATTTGAATGCTCAGGGGCGAGCGCAACAGTTATTCGTACGCCAAGGACCTGTGTCCGCCGAGCCTAAACCAGGCTGCGGGACTGAAATTCAGATTGAGAATGGTTGGCTACGAGATCCTGACAGTAGTGCTATCCTCAACAAAAACTTCCAAATTAACGCCTTCGTTAGGTCGACGGGGGAAGATAGAGCTGTAACCACCCTAGAAGTCCAGCAAGAGCGTCTTGCTAGTCGGTTGAATAAGTGGGGAGCTTGGTTCCGAAACGACTTAGAAGTCTTCCCTGGACCTGACTTTAAATGGAATGGAGCCATGTACAGCGGTGGTAACTTCATGGTGGGTCACCGTCGCCGTACCGACCGTTTTCAGGCTTATCTAATCAGTGGACCAGGGTCTTGTTTGTATAAAGCCGGACCTGATACATCAGAGATCTCCGTGGTTGCACCTCGAGATGATGACGATGATGAGCAGTTCACCGGTCAAATTATGGTTGGCTTTATGCCAGAAGACATCAGTAGTGGTGGAGGAATTTTCCATATTTATCCGGAGGATGAAACGGAGAATCCTAATGTTGATAATGGAACAACACTGACGCCGCAAAATGATTCAGTCGCCACGGGAACTCCATCCCAAGCTGCCCTAGATCCCATTATTTTGTTCACTCAAGACCGTTCCCAGCATCGGCAACCGAATCAGGTGCGCCGAGATGGAAACTGGTCAAATACTACCTTTGTAGAAGGGGAACGAATCATCAACAAACAGGCAACTCGGCCCTTGATCGATGACTTTTACAGGGCTGATAATCGTTATGGCCCGCGACCCATTTATGGAGGAGATGAGAACCTAGATCTAATCGAGCTAGGGGTTGAGGTAGGAGAACCAATTCCTGCGCAGCAGGATGAACTAATCAGTTTGACCGCCACAACTGGAGAGGAGGAAGATGATGATGAGGACAGCAATGACGGCTTCATTAAAATCGGCTTAGATGGGTATTGGGAACGCCGCGCCTGGCGTGAAGGAATGCGTGTCATTGTCGGACAACGCTTAGAACTCGGCAATGATCCCTTTGCTAGTCCCACCCAAGTCCAGAATAATAGTGATATTCCTCAACTGGTTGACGTCCAAAACTTAACCAACAATCGAGAACACGAGTCTCTGCAACGTCGCAGTTTCCGCGATAACCTAGCAGCAGCTCAAACCACAGCCGTCTATCACTGGAGTGAAGGCGCAGATGATGCTGATGAACGTCCAGTGGCGGGGATTCTGACCACAGTCCATCCCGGAACCGCTGAAACCTTGAAACGAGGTGCGATTTTTGAAAAACCTCAGATTAACGCCCAAGGTCAGTTTGGTGTGAAGGCTGCTTATTCCGCCCTATTTGGTCCCAATTTCGGTGATGACGACGATGAATTGCTCATTGACTTTTTTACTGGTCGTGGAACCAACGGCTGGGAATTAGATGTCAGCGAGTTAGACATCATTAACCCAAGTGTTGTCGATGCTCTGGAAAACTTGGCGAATTTCGCGGGAGACCCCGATGGTGCCTTTCCTGCGGTGCAACGACCTGGGGAGATTCATCCAAATCCGGCTTTAACAGAATGGGGGAACTTCTCCAATCTACGGCGAACTCTCGATGATGACCTAGAAAGCTTAGCGGATTACACCAATAAGCATACGGCAGCTATGACTCTAGGGGCGTTGGCTTATAACGTCAGTTATCTGGATGCCCTGGATTATGGGTCTGTTGCGACCGAGTTAACTGAGTTAGCAGATCGACTTGAGATGTTGCGGGATGCGGATCTCGGTAATGGTGAAGTCATTTTTCTCGCGAGTAAGCCTTCATCAACTCAGGAGTGGAACGACTTGCGGAACCGGTTTTCGCCGACTTTACCAACTGAGTATGATGACATGGGTCTCTCGATTTTCGACCGCTTGCCCGATGAACCCTCTTTGTTGATGGTCGATGACTCAGGCAATGTCATTGTCAGAACTGATCCAACTCCCGAAACCTATATTGAGGCTTTGGAATATACCGGTGCAGGTTTTGAGCCGTACCAGGAATTGGCACGCTTAATTTACCTCAAAGAACAGGTGAAGCGCGATCGCGAGTTTGGTTTTCTCCCATCGCCAACCGGTCGGGAGGGATATCAAACTAATAACTATGTCGTTGAGATTCCTGAGTTAGCCACCAATGGAGGAGAGCCTGGAGAAGATGGAGAAGATGGAGAAGACGAAGGAGACCTGAATGTCAGTGTTGGCGATTTTGTCGGTGCCGGAACTTCGATTTGCCCAGCTGATGAGGATTGTCTGGAAGTGACCAGTGTCAATGGCACAGCCACCGTGAAGTTCTTACCGGGGTTTGCTCTCGGCTCTGGTGATGAGTACCCCGTCAATGCTAATGGTGAGTTAGCTCTTCCCCTCAGCTTCGGCTGTGATATCCAAGACCACGACTTCTTCGGATTAAGTGACACCCCAGAAGGAATCACCCTAGCCAACAACCTCTGTGGTGCAACACCCAAGTTCCCCTCCCTGTACTATATCTTCCCTACCGATGACCATGGTTACCGGAATAACACCAGCCTAGGGGAAGAGCAACCCCAAGCCGAAAATGACATTAGTGGGACCTGGGTCGCTGATGAAGAGGAACGAGGCATTATGGACTTGGGCCGTGACCTCAATAATAATGGCAGTCTCGATGATGAAATTTGGTACACCAGTGACCCTTACATCAACACGGTAACCACTCACACCTACCGGTCCTTTAGTGAAGCTGACCTGGTCAGCATTGCCATTAAACCGGTTGCGGGTATCGAAAACTTTGTCCTTCCCTATGACGAAGACTTCCGAGAACAGTGTTCAGAAGAGTTCAACGGTCGGCCGAACCCGAACTGCCAAGAATTCAACCTTATCTACGATGGCGAACAAGAGCAATATCACCGCGTAGCCTTCAAAGATACGGCCTTTTATGTCGGACGAGATAAACTCAATGCTCGCTCCTTGAACATGGATCTCGAACTTCTAGCTAATAAAGTTGATAGTCAAGCCAACGGAACCACTCCTACGGGGGGCGATACCTGGTTAGCCAAGGGCGATGACACTCAGCGTCCTCCACTAGAAGGGGGAATCGTCTACGCATTCCGGGAAGATGCCGTCCGGGAAGATGGTATTGAACGACCTCCTGGTGGAACCTGCCAGAGCATCAATAATATTGGCAATGGTTGTAACACAGAGGTTATTCGTAACATTGACCCTCAGGTGAACCCTGACAATGGCATTAGCGCCAAAGCCGTTAACTTTAACCCAGACCCAGATCGACAGATTCACGGCTTCCGGATGATTAACGGAGAGGATATCTCCCGTCAACCACTCGACCAACAGCCCTTTGGCTTGAGTTTCATCTCCGATAACCCAGCTTGGGTACAAGGAAACTTCAATTGTCACAAGTCTCCGGGAGGGAATTGTGATCAAGTGATTGAAGAGTTTCAGTTCACCCTGTCAACCCAAAATAATTGGGGACCCAATGAGTTTTATAATCGGCGCCGTCGGACCAATGATTTGGATCGGCGATTTGCTGACCTGGAGCAGGACAGTTGGCGTTATACCGAGTTCCTGGTGGATGCCTTTGGTATTCTGTCTGATAACTTCTGTGACGGCAGTGTTGAGGATAGCTTTCTCGTCGTTCCCGCTACAGGGACAACGCTAGGAGTTAATACTGAACTGACCCAGTCCTTAAGAGACCTAGAACGGAGTTCCCAGGGCCGTTCCGATCAGGTGTATGGTTGTAATTACAACGCAGCGCGGCAATTGACATCCTATTCCTCCACCTTGCGTCCGAACGGTTCAGTTCCCAGCAATGCCATTTGGCTGCGGGAGAATCCCGCTGATCCCGGCTCACCGATTCGCATCTCTCCTAACGGGAACCCTCGATCATTCCTAGACAACTCTGGAGACTTTAGTAATGGCGAATATGATGGAGGCTATTTTGAGGGACTTTTGGAACCCCACCGAAGGTTGCTGATTGAAGCCCCCCGACAGCAGCGAGTCAATGCCATGATGATTAGCGGCATTCCTCCCTCTCGTGCCCAGCAGTCCTATGGCGGTCTGCATAACTTCCCCCGCTTTAATGAAGAGTGGGATAGCAAAGACCTCTTGATTTCGGGGGCGTTCCTACAACTGAACTTCAGCAACTATGCCACCGGTCCCTATGACCATGATGCTTGGGAACCCCGTGGTCCCAATTCACAACCCCAGGCTCCTGAGTTCATCGGTTACTACGGTGCGCCGAACCGTCTCTGGGGGTATGACGTCGCGTTGCAACTGGCCCGGGTTGCGCCTATCTCGGCCCGTTTGGTCGAGGTAGAACGGGTCCGTAGTGAGTTTTATCGAGAACCCTCGGCTGATGATCCGTACATCAGAAATCTCCGCTGTGCAGCAGGACCAGATGGAGATCGTCTTGACCCCAATGTGACGGGTTGTCCATAACCTTCTCGGGGAGAGTGTGTCATAGGGCTACTCTCCCGATATCTTCAGCTCTTAAAGCCCAGTCGATAGATACGACTCAGGAAACCATCATGAAACCCCACGCCCTAATCCAAACCAAACGACTTTTAACCCATCATCGAGATCGCTTGGCTCCTGTTACTAGCCAGGATTCTGGCTTAACGCTGATTGAAGGGTTAGTGGCGATTCTCATTGTTTCAGCGGTGATTGTCGGTATCACACCCATGATGTTTTTATCGGTAGCAACCCGAATTCAAAACCGCCGGGCTGAACAAGCTCTACAGTTGGCTCATGGTCAGATTGACCAGATTCGAGTCCTAATGGAACAAGGTATTACAGATGGGAATATTGAGCAGATCGAGCCACAACTGCCACCTTTGGCTGGTGAAAGTAATATTAATGAGGTTGGCCCGCCGACTAGGGTGATTAATAGCTTGATGTCAACCAACTCAACTTGCAATGACTTGACGAATTTAGGACAGTTGACTCCTGATGCTGTTTTTCCTGTTGATGTTAATGGGGACTGTCAGTCTGACTTCTATATGCAGACCTTTCGTACCAATCAAATCAATGCCAGGATGCGGGCTAATGCAAATACCCCTGACATTCCTCTTATCTTTCGCATGGGAGTTCGGGTATATTATCGCAATGCCCGTGTTGGAGAGTTGGAAACTGACCAAGCCTCGTTAGTCATGACCAGTGGTGAGGCGCAGCAAACCACTCACCCTTTAGCTACGCTCTATACAGTCATGTCTCAAGGAGACACGAACCAATCTTTAGAAGGATATCGCAATTTCCTTCAAGATAGTCCCTAACCAAGACAGAGTTTCACAGCCGATTACCGATCCAAGGAATGATTTTTTTATTTAAATCAGCAAGGAAATAGAGACATGAAATTTTCGAGATATTTAAGGAACTATGTTAAACGAGGCGTGAAGGCACTCAAAAGTAGACGCTTTCGGTCGTCTGAATCAGGCTTTACTTTGACGGAAATTTTAGTATCTGTAATTATTGCCGGCATTATTATGTCTGGCTTAATGACAGTGATGGTTGAACTCTTGACATCAGATGCAAGAGAAACAGCCAGAACTGAAACGCAGCAAGAAATGCAGATGGCGCTAGACTATATCAGTGCCGACATTCGTGAAGCGGCCTATGTCTATGATGGAAAGTGTTTGGATGGGAGTCTCCGAGTTGAGGCTAGAGAAAATCCTAATGTATGTGGTCAGGGATTATTTAATCGGATCAACGTTCCTGAGAATACTGTGCCGATTTTAGCATTTTGGAAGTTGGAGCCAATTCCGGAACAGGTGCTTAGGAACGACTGTAATTTTAACCAGCCACTTCCTATTGGTATTCCCTGCGTTGCTGGCCGGAGCTATAGCTTGGTCATCTACTATCTCACCAGCAATAATGCCGATGAAGGTTCTGTTGGTCCTTGGGCAGGGATGGGTCGCATCAGAAGGGCCGTTTACCGCCAGTTTCCTGGGGATGTGCAAGATACCAATTATATTAATCCAATGGAAGTAGGATTCGATGCCTGGCCCGGAGGCGGTGGAACGCCCAATATTCCTACCCCCATTACGTTGGTTGATTTTGTGGATGACCGCAATCTGTCTACCATTGCCAATGAACAGGATGTTCAAAGCATGGATGTTGATTGTCCTGATGATTATAATCTAACACCTAGTGATGCAACCCTAGAACGCTATAGCTTTCCAGAGGTTCGTAACTTCTACGCTTGTGTCTTGGATGAAACGGGACGACGAGCGCAACAGCAGCAATCTAGTTCTGATGATCCTACGGCGTTTAACCAGAAGGTTATTCTCTTCATACGAGGTAATGCCGCAGGAAAACCAGGCATCCGCAGTGCTAATGAAGGGTTCATGCCGGCTATTCAAACCCAGGTCTTGAACCGCAGTGTTCGCCGTAAGAGTCCCCGACAATTCTAATCTCAGCTAATTGTTGCATCTCATCTCATTCAAATGACCCAGGAGCCGTTCCCGTTATGAAACCGAAACCTCAACCCGTCCTGTTTCTTCTACAGCGACTTAGACGAAGAGCGCCGACTCACATCTCCAGTCGCCAAGGCTTCACCACCATCGAAGTCTTAGTGGTGATCGTCATGATCGGCATTCTCACGGCCATCGCCGCCCCCAGTTGGTTGTCCTTCGTCAATAACCGACGAGTCCGAAACACCGCCGATGCGGCCCAACAAGTGATGCGCCGCGCTCAATCTCGGGCCAGCACCGAGAACCGCACCTGGGAAGCCAGTTTCCGTATGGTTCAGGACATAGGCGTTCAAGGCTCAGCCCATCCTCGTGGCGCTAATCCCTCCTGGACAACTCTCTCCCCAGATGCGGGCAACCTAGTTACCCTAGATGAGGGCAGAATGGCCATGCCTCAGGACTGTGATCATGGAGATTACTGTGTCCGTTTTGAAGACCGGGGCATTCTCTCTCGTGATTCCTACAACAACGCTGATGCTGAGGTTGATGATTCGGGGATGATTGCCCGTATTGCCTTTACTGATGTTGATGGTGGCGATAACCCGAACCGACGCTGCGTTGTTATATCAACTATTCTGGGCTCAATTCGTGGCGATCGCTGCGAAGACTAAGCTCCTATGGGATGAGAGATAGCCCCCAAAAAACTCAAGAAAGCGGGCGACCGGACTCGAACCGGCGACGTTCAGCTTGGGAAGCTGACATTCTACCACTGAATTACGCCCGCGTTAGCTAGTCCAAGACTGCAAAGGACTGCATTAATTGCTTATCCTAACACATCTGGGACTAGCCACAAGGATTTTATCCCCAAACTGAAGCTCGATCGCCCCCCTAAGCGGACACCGCCTCCGCTTCCGGTCGACGAGTTTGACCGATCGCATAGTCAGGAATACAGTTCTCCTCCATATACTGGCGATACTCCCGGGCCTGGCGATCGCAGTCCTCGGCAGACCAGCCACAATACTGCTGCAACACCTGAGATAGCACCTTCAGCGTCTGCAAGCCGTAACAACTCTGCATGGCAATGGTCGTGCGTCGCCGCAGAATATCCGCCATATGATAGGCATATTCCGATCGCACCCCATAGACAATCTGAGCGCGGATATCCGGTAACTCGGGCGTAATCGGTGCTGCCAAGTCTGGATGCTCATCCACCAAGGCCAACAGCTCCGCCGCCTTGCGCCCATAACTATCGAGCAAATGATAAAGCGTCTCAATCGAGAGGCGATCGCGATACTGCTCCACCAACTCAGCCACCAAGGGGTCATTAGGCAAAATCGCCCCCGGAAGCGGACGATGAATCGTCGGACAAGCCGGTGCCGATTTCTTCCACTTCTTATAGACCAAATCCACAATCTCCTGGCCCACATGGCGGAACGTGGTTAACTTCCCACCAATCAAAGAAATCAGATTACCCACCCCTTCCGAGCGGTGGTCAAAGAGAATATGCTTGCGGGTAATACTCCCGGCGGACTTCTTATCCACATAGGGCAGAGGCCGCACCCCAGAATAGGTAAACTTAACACTCTCGCGGGTCAACTGGGCGCTGGGAATAATATTATTCGTCTCCGTCAGCAAATAGTCAATCTCGCTATCATCAGCTTTCACCCGATCCAAACTGCCCTTATAGGGTAAATCCGTGGTTCCAATCAAAACCATCCCCAACCAAGGCACAATAAAGAACGGGCGCCCATCCGTCTTGGCCTCCACATAGAGGGCGCTATCCGGCGCACCAGGAAAGCGATTGACGATAATGTGAGATCCCTTCGTTCCCCCAATCTTAGGAGTCCCGCCAATCGGCTGCGGCTGCCCATCCTTCAAGACGCGATCGACCCAGGGCCCCGAGGTGTTAATCACCATCACATCCGGCGTTCCCTTCACCTCCAGAGTTTTCCCCGTTAACTTATCCTCACAAGTCAAATGGGTAATGCGATCGCCCTGACGGTGTAACCCCTTCACCTCCACATAATTGAGACTTGTCGCCCCCGCCGACGCCGCATCCAGAATCGTCTCTAAACACATCCGTTCCGCCCGCGAGGCCTGAGCATCATAATACTGCGCTCCCCCATTCAAATTCTCCGGGTCTAAGCCCCGAAAATGCTGCTTGAACTTCTGCTTCGGCAGCATCCGATGAGGCAATAGGGTCTTATCAAAACTGAAAATATCATAAAGAATCATCCCCGCCCAGATTTTCCAATAGGGGCGCGATCGCTTCCCATACACTGGAACCGTCAACATCAACGGATTCACCAAATGAGGCGCATTCCTCAGCAGTAACTCCCGCTCATGAAGCGACTCCCGCACCAACGGGAACTCAAAATACTCTAAATAGCGTAATCCCCCATGAACCAAGCGCGTTGACCAGCTCGACGTCCCGCTAGCAAAATCACTTTTCTCCAGAAGAATCGGTTTCAACCCCCGTAACGCCGCATCCCGAGCCACCGCAGCTCCATTCACCCCACCCCCAATAATAATCAGGTCGTAGGCTTGAGACTCGACGTGATCCAGATTTCGCATCATCTTTAACAATTAACCGTTGACAGTTGACAGACAGTCATCGACGACTTGAGAAGGAGTGGCGGGCTAGGCCCGCCATCCTCCGTCATGGCTCCCAATCAACCCTTCACCCGTACCTAGGCCGTGACCGGTTTCTTCTGGGCCACCGTCTGATGTTCGGTCTTCTGGAAGATATCAAACAAACGATCCGCCCAATGTTTCACATCATACTGAGTGACCGTTTGGTACATCTGAGCCATACGCTCAGCTTTCTCCTCATCCGAGAGACTCAACGCCCGGTCAATGGCCTCATCCATGCGGTCCATCGAGTAGGGGTTCGTCTGAATGGCTTCAGGCATTTCCACCGCCGCCCCGACAAACTCCGATAGAATCAAGGCGCCATCATTCCCCTCATGGGCAACTACATACTCCTTGGCCACCAGGTTCAACCCGTCTCGTAAGGGGGTTGTCCAACAGATATCAGCCGCTTTGTAGTAGGCAATCAAGTCCGTGAACGGAATCGGCTGAGTGAACAGCAGAATGGGAGTCCATCCTAATCGAGCATAACGTCCATTGATTTTCCCTGCCAGTTGCTCAATCTGCTGCTGTGCCGTGCGATAAACGCGCATTCCGGCGGCCGCCTGCACACAGGTCATGACCAAATTGATTTTGCCATGTAAATCCGGGCGGCGCTCCAGCAGGCGACCATAGCATTCGAGCAGTTCCCGGTTCCCTTTCACATAGTCCACCCGGCCAGCGGCGATCGCCAAAGTCCGGCCTTGCAGTTCTTCTTTGATTTCCTCAATCCGCTGTTGAGTTTCCGGCTTGGCTAGGGTGTTGAGGATATGCTCAGGATTCGTTCCTACGGGGAACGCATCCACCTTCACCAGTTGCCCTTTATAGCTCAACTGGGTTACCATCTCGGGTTCTGCCAGAGCGGTTCCCGTGGGGGTGATATGCTCGGGGATGGCTTCTCGCTTGACCACATCCACCTCAAACAGGCTGCGGGCCACATTGACGAAGTTTTCGGAGTAACGGGGGATATGGAAACCTACCACATCGCAGGAGAGGAGACTGTCGATAATGGCTTCGCGCCAGGGCAGAATGTTGAAAATATCTACCGAGGGGAAGGGAGTATGGTGGAAAAAGGCAATGCGGGCATCGGGTTTGAGTTCCCGAATATATTTGGGGGCTAACCAGAGATTATAGTCATGCACCCAAATGAGGGCATCTTCGGCGGCTTCAGCACAGGCGGCTTCAGCGAACTTCTTGTTAATCGCCTTGAAGTTTTCCCAATCCGAGGACTCGTAGGTGAAGTGATAGGGGAACGAGTGCAGAATCGGCCAGAAGGCTTCCTTACTGGTGATGTGATAGAAGTGCTTAACTTCATCCGCTGAGAGGGGAATCCGAGCTACATCGTAGTTGCTCCCCTCGATTTCTACTCGCTCCTGGAATTTGTTCCGCTGTTTGGAGGTGACTTGCTTCCAAGCAATCCAGGTTCCCTTTTCTACATTGTCGAAGAATCCTTTAAGGGTGGGAACGATCCCATTGGGGCTTTTTTTGTCGACGTACCGTATGACCCCGTTTTCATCTACCACCTCATCGTAGGGTTCGCGGTGGTAGAGAATGACCAAAGAAGATTTCATAGTGTCTTGACTGTTACTCATGATGGTTGTTGTGTTGGCGCCGGGCAGAGCACTGGGTTTAGAAGGCTCTGCCGTGATGCTTCAATCCGTCCCAAATGCCCCAGGCTCCCGGTTCAGGGCTAATGTAGGCATTGGGGAGCGATCGCGCAACGTCTTTAAGCTTAGGTTCGGCATTACCCACAACAATCCCATTGAGTCCTGTTTCTAACAAGGAGCGATCGTTGAGGGTATCTCCCGCGACTACCGTTTGCTCTG
Source organism: Sodalinema gerasimenkoae IPPAS B-353 (assembly GCF_009846485.1). Classification (GTDB taxonomy): domain Bacteria; phylum Cyanobacteriota; class Cyanobacteriia; order Cyanobacteriales; family Geitlerinemataceae; genus Sodalinema; species Sodalinema gerasimenkoae. Next base: position 110,795 of record NZ_ML776472.1, on the reverse strand, counting down.
GCGACAAGTTGAGGCTCTCTAGGGTTTTAAGTAGAGTTGCCCCCTTGGCGATACCCTTGGGCATCACATCCAAGAAGCGATCGGCAGAGAGGATATAGTCGAACCCAGCGTTGGTAATTCGAGTCAAAGTGTCTGACTGAAGTTTGTTGGGGGTGTAGTAGTAGGATACGCGATATTGCGGGGTGATGGGTTGTAACTCCAATCCGGGTTCTCCCTCTAGGAGCGATCGCACCGTCTCGGTGCTATTGTCCCAAGTCTGGGCAATCCAATCCTGAACCGCTTTGACGGGAGTGAAGCTCCGGCCACAGGCGACCGTTGTTCCCACATCGGCGATAATGTAGTCCGGCTGGGGAATGTCCGGCTCGCTGTAGAGCTGACGAACTAACTCCAAATCTCGACCGGTGACAAAAATGAGAACCAGACGTTGGCGGTGCTGTTGTAAATATTGGTAGAAGCGCGATCGCTGTTCTACGCTGCCTCCTAGAAACGTTCCATCGAGATCAGTTGCTAGCACTAACGGCTCATCAACACCCATTCAACAGTATCCTCTATCAAAAGCTATCTAGGAGAAGCGAACCACCCTTACCCTGACCCGGAGGCAGTCCCCGCCCAAGTCCCCGTTGAGGGGGGTAGGATGTCCTAAGTTTGGCCCAGGTCTTAGCAACCTTAAACTCGTCTTAACCCAGTCCTAGTCAAACGTTGCTGAGTTGATTCAGCAGTATTTGTTTAGTACATCATACACACAAAGCCTGAAAATCTCAAACCCCTGTTGCTCTGGGGAGCAAGGCTCAAGGTTTGTGCCTTGGGTCAACTCTCGGTTAAACTCTCAGATGACCGGAAACAGGGGCGTATGGCCTGTAAAAGCCACATGGCTTCCCTAACCTCTGAACCTTGCTAAGCCCATGCTCTATTTTCAGACAACCCCGTCACCCCAGGCTGACTCTGACCCCAACGCCCCCTCCCTACAAGGGCTAATTCGAGAGGATGACGCGGAAACCTTAGTCCTACTCGATTGGGTCTTTCAGCCGACGGACTCCGACGCCACATCTGGCCGCCATGAGTCGGTTCTCGTCAGGCTTCCTAAAGCACAACAAGCGCAACAAGCCCCCCCTCAGCCCCCCACGACCTCCAGGGAATCTTCCAGGGGCGATGTGCCTACCCTGGATGTAGTTTCCCGTCCCAGCCAGGACTCTGAGCCGGAGTTCAACCAACCCTCTCTTTCTCTGGGGTTAGCCGTTGGCCTGGGGGTGAATCTCTTGGCGCTCGTGGGGGGAGCCTATTTGTTGCAAGGAACCGTTCCCCCCTCGTCCCTGGCCCAAGTCAAACAGACTCAACCCCTGGAAAGCCCTGATTCCGTCGAAGCCTCACATCGCCTCGACACCCAAGCCCGATCCTGGATTAAGTTGGCACAGCATCGGGCCCAACAGCGAGACTTCCAAGGCGCTATCATAGCGTTAGAGCAGATTCCTGTGGGGAGTTCCTATTACCCCAAGCTGCAACCCAAGTTACGGGAGTATCAACAAAAACGAGAAATCCGTGCCACCTGGCTGTTGCAACAGGCTTATGACCAGGCCGCTCAGGGCGAGTTTAGCCAAGCCTTGGGCTATTTACAGCTCATTCCCCCGGGGACCGAGGCCCGCGATCGCGCCCGGGAAAAACTCGCTCAATACCAAGAGCAAAAAACTATCCGCGCCACCTGGCTGTTGCAACAGGCCTATGACCAAGCGGCCCAGGGCCAATTCTCAGAGGCGATCGCCTATTTGCAACAAATTCCCCAAGGAACCCCAGCCTACTCAACCGCACGGCTGAAATTAGACGAATATCGCCTCAAAGCTCAAGGATCTCCCTACCCGGGTCCCTATCGTAGTTAGTTTGCCTAGGGAGAATGCGCTTTGTCTGTTTGAGGTCAGAATCTTGCTTCGTTCTTGGGTTTAAGGATTCTGCAACAAATCGTTAACAGTTATTAATAATGTTTGCGCCGCTGTACCCCCATTTGTACCGAGTCTTAGCCCCCCTCTTTCCCGATTGTCTTTGGTCCGCATCTGCCAGCCAACCCCTGGTCTGCCTGAGCTTTGACGACGGTCCCCATCCCCAATACACCCCGCAACTGTTGGATGTTTTGGAGCAAGTGGGGGTGACCGCCAGTTTTTTCTGGCTAGGGGCGGCCGTCCGTCGTTATCCTGAGATTGCCCGCCAGGTTTTCCAACGGGGCCATTGGTTGGGGTTGCATGGGGAGACTCACCGCGCCTTCCCCCGTCTGAGTCCTTCGGCGTTGCAGATGAGTTTAGCCGCCACCCAAGCCGCGATCGCCTCCGCCTGCGATCGCCCCCTAGATTGGGTAAAAACCCACGTGCGAGATGTGCGGCCGCCTAATGGCTTGTTTACCCCGAAAACCCTGCATTTACTCAAATCCTGGCAGTATCGACCCGTAATGTGGAGTGTAGTTCCCGAAGACTGGCGGCGTCCAGGAGTCTCGCGAGTCTGCGATCGCATCATGAACCAAGTCGAACCCGGTTCCCTGATTGTGCTTCATGATGGGGCTTATGGCGGCCAAGATGTGGCGCAAACAACCTTAACAATTGTTGAGCAGCTACGGACGAAAAGCTATCAATTTGTTAACATTCAAGAATTATGGCATCTTAAGTCAGGACTTCAGAGTGGCTAGATGCAAAAAGTTGCGTTAAATTACACCTGAACACCTTGAAACGCTGTTCCAGCAACTCCTGATCCCCGATCCTTGATATTTCCTATGACGTCGTCTCAGTTTCCAACACAAAGGTCTGTCAAACAACTGGGCCAGGTTGACCGAGTTTTTAAGAATCTAACGGCGATCATTCCTATCACAAAGGTCTGTCAAACAACTGGGCCAGGTTGACCGAGTTTTTAAGAATCTAACGGCGATCATTCCTAAGCCGCGTCGGGCCCCCAGAGGGCATTTTGAATAAAAGCGGCTAGAATCTAAAAGAGGTATTTCCTAACCTGCCGCGTCGGGCCCCCAGAGGGCATTTTGAATAAAAGCGGCTAGAATCTAAAAGAGGTATTTCCTAACCTTTGTGGCATCATCGCCATCGCGGCGGTGACCTTTGGGTTAGATAGTCCTCAGATATCAATGAAATGGGGTCTGAGTATTATCAGGCTCAACCGTCTCAAGGATTTTTCTAACAAATTACCAACTGTACAGGATCTTAGAGAATTTGAGTTAAGCTAGGAAAGCTTTTTACAACCTATCTAAGATCCCACGGCGAACTGTCTAGCCGAAATTGCGTTAGATCGTTTAAGATCACGCAGGAAATTCCACATCATCATCAGTCGAATCACACCGAGTCAAGAGGAACGCGACATGACCCAGGCGAACAATGTACTTACCATTCAATCCAGCACCCTACCAGGGGTTGGTCGATCGGGTAATGAAATCGATCTACTTATGCAAGACGAGGCGCGACCCGACGAAGCAGTCGTCGAGAACGACTCGGACAGCAACTATATCCCCAGTTCCACTGAGGCAGCCAGCAAACCCGGAAAATCTCGGTCAAAACGCAAAGCTGCCCCCAAGAAAAAACATTACACCGAAGACTCGATTCGCTTGTACTTACAAGAGATCGGGCGTATTCGCTTGTTGCGTGCCGATGAAGAAATCGAACTCGCTCGTCTGATTGAGGATTTACTCTACATCGAGTCTCTGCAAGAGGAGTTTGAAGAGGAGTATGAACGCCTCCCGAACGGTGAGGAATGGGCAAAACTCGCCTGGATTGCTGATCCGATTCGCGAACGTCTGACAGAGGAGAAAGGAGAAAAACCCGACACTAAAACTCGCCTGGATTGCTGATCCGATTCGCGAACGTCTGACAGAGGAGAAAGGAGAAAAACCCGACACTATTGAAGAGGTTTGGCCCCTCGTCCTAGAAACGTTGGAACATCCAGACACTGTTAAATCTTGGTCAAAACAGAGTCGCAAGTTTAGCAACAGCTTCCGCATCGTTGGAACATCCAGACACTGTTAAATCTTGGTCAAAACAGAGTCGCAAGTTTAGCAACAGCTTCCGCAGCCGCCTCTACCGCGATCGCCGGGCCAAGGACAAAATGGTGCAGTCGAACCTGCGTCTGGTGGTCTCCATCGCCAAAAAATACATGAATCGGGGACTCTCGTTCCAAGACTTGATTCAAGAGGGCAGCCTGGGTCTGATTCGCGCCGCTGAGAAATTCGATCACGAGAAAGGCTATAAGTTCTCCACCTACGCCACCTGGTGGATTCGTCAGGCTATCACCCGGGCCATCGCCGACCAATCCCGGACGATTCGCCTTCCGGTTCACCTCTACGAGACCATCTCCCGCATCAAGAAAACCACTAAACTCCTCTCCCAAGAAATGGGGCGCAAACCCACAGAGGAAGAAATCGCCACTCGCATGGAAATGACCATCGAGAAGCTGCGCTTTATTGCCAAGTCAGCCCAACTCCCCATTTCCCTGGAAACCCCCATCGGCAAAGAGGAAGATTCTCGTCTGGGCGACTTCATTGAGTCCGATGGCGAAACCCCCGAGGATCAGGTCTCCAAAAGCTTACTGCGGGAAGACCTCGAAAGCGTCCTCGACACCCTCAGCCCCCGGGAACGGGATGTGTTGCGCCTGCGCTATGGCTTAGACGACGGACGCATGAAGACCCTCGAAGAAATCGGGCAAATCTTCAATGTTAAAACTCGCCTGGATTGCTGATCCGATTCGCGAACGTCTGACAGAGGAGAAAGGAGAAAAACCCGACACCATTGAAGAGGTTTGGCCCCTCGTCCTAGAAGCGTTGGAACATCCAGACACTGTTAAATCTTGGTCAAAACAGAGTCGCAAGTTTAGCAACAGCTTCCGCAGCCGCCTCTACCGCGATCGCCGGGCCAAGGACAAAATGGTGCAGTCGAACCTGCGTCTGGTGGTCTCCATCGCCAAAAAATACATGAATCGGGGACTCTCGTTCCAAGACTTGATTCAAGAGGGCAGCCTGGGTCTGATTCGCGCCGCTGAGAAATTCGATCACGAGAAAGGCTATAAGTTCTCCACCTACGCCACCTGGTGGATTCGTCAGGCTATCACCCGGGCCATCGCCGACCAATCCCGGACGATTCGCCTTCCGGTTCACCTCTACGAGACCATCTCCCGCATCAAGAAAACCACTAAACTCCTCTCCCAAGAAATGGGGCGCAAACCCACAGAGGAAGAAATCGCCACTCGCATGGAAATGACCATCGAGAAGCTGCGCTTTATTGCCAAGTCAGCCCAACTCCCCATTTCCCTGGAAACCCCCATCGGTAAAGAGGAAGATTCTCGTCTGGGCGACTTCATTGAGTCCGATGGCGAAACCCCCGAGGATCAGGTCTCCAAAAGCTTACTGCGGGAAGACCTCGAAAGCGTCCTCGACACCCTCAGCCCCCGGGAACGGGATGTGTTGCGCCTGCGCTATGGCTTAGACGACGGACGCATGAAGACCCTCGAAGAAATCGGGCAAATCTTCAATGTGACCCGTGAGCGCATTCGCCAGATTGAGGCCAAGGCTTTACGGAAACTGCGTCATCCCAATCGCAACAGTATTCTCAAAGAATACATCCGCTAACCTGCCCCAATGATCTGAGATTCTGAAATAACGATGACCCCGCATTCCTTACGGTGATGCGGGGCTTTGTTCATCCCTTAGTTCCGCGCCACCCCTTCTTCCCGTGCGGCCCGTTGCACGGCGGCCGAGACGGCTGTGGCCACTCGCTCATCAAACACCGAGGGGACGATGTATTCCCGATTCAGTTGAGTGGGGGACACCAGAGAGGCGATCGCACTGGCGGCCTCGATGTACATATTCACGGTTAAATCCGAGGCGCGACAGTCCAGGGCCCCTCGGAAGATGCCGGGGAAGGCTAAAACATTATTAATTTGGTTAGCATAGTCGCTGCGACCTGTGGCAATCACCGCCACCTGAGATTCAATCAACTCCGGCTGAATTTCCGGGATTGGGTTGGCCATGGCCATGACAATGGCATCTTGGGCCATTGTGTCCACCATCTCCACCGTCAAGACTCCTGGGACACTCACGCCGATAAACACATCTGCCCCTTTCATGGCATCCGCGAGAGTTCCCCCCTGATCCACGGCGAAGGCTTGTTTGTCCACTTGTAGGTCGCGATCGCGGGAGATAATCCCCTTAGAATCACAGATAATAATCTCCTGGGCCCCCGACTTTTGCAACAAGCGGGCAATGGCTAAGCCAGCGGCCCCGGCCCCATTCATGACAATGCGGATTTCCTCTAGGGACTTATTCACCAGCCGTAGGGCATTGATTAGGGCGGCTAAGGTAACAATGGCGGTTCCATGTTGATCATCATGGAAAATGGGAATATCCATTTCTGCCCGTAACCGCCGTTCAATCTCAAAACAGCGGGGTGCGGCGATATCCTCTAAATTGACTCCCCCAAACACCGGGGCAATCCGTTTGACGGTTTCAACAATCTCATCCACATCCTGAGTATTGAGGCAAATGGGAAAGGCATCAATGCCCGCAAATTCTTTAAACAACATGGCCTTCCCTTCCATCACCGGTAAGGCGGCTTCAGGGCCGAGATTGCCCAGTCCTAACACCGCACTGCCATCGGTGACAATGGCAACCATATTGCCCTTCACCGTCAAGTTATAGACCTGAGTGGGGTCTTCGGCAATGGCATTACAAATTCGTCCTACCCCTGGGGTGTAGGCCATCGCCAAGTCCGACTGATGTTTGAGGGGGAGACGGCTTTCGATGCGGATTTTGCCACCGCGATGTAAGTTGAAGGTGCGATCGTACACCTCCAGTAACTCAATCTCCGCTAAGGCTTTCACCGATTGCACAATGCGTTCGGCGTGTTCCGTACTCGACGCATCCACCGTCACATCACGAATCGAGGTGTAACGACTCTGTTCAACTAAATCAATTTGTCCTAGATTCCCACCCACTGAGGCGATGGAACCCACCACACCCGCTAACATTCCGGCCCGGTTCGGGAGTCGGAAGCGTAGGGTGAGGCTGTAACTGGGATTGGGGGTCAACTCTACCATGATCGTGTTTTGCCGCTGATTTGCAATCTCTCTGTAATAACGCAAAAGCTGCCGCTTGAGAAATGTTTTGTCAACTCCTCACGACTTTGGGGGAACAGGGAACAGGGAACAGGGAACAGGGGGAAGAAGGCAGTAGGCAGTAGGCAGTAGGCAGCAGGCAGTAGGGGGGATCTGGGCTGCATCTCATTCTGGGCTGTGACCTACCGGGCTGAAATTGCTCGAACGTAATGCTTTGAGGCAATAGGCCACCGGGGGGTGACGGGGGCGATCGCCCCTGTCACCCCCCGTCACCGCCAGTCAGTTCGGGAACCCGTACTACTCTACAAGTTGCAGTGGGGTCTCATTCTCCGTTACATTAGCACTCAGAGGTTGAGAGTGCTAAACCACTCACACCGACAACAGAATCTGGTCAACTGTCCACCGCTTCGGAGGCTGTTCCCCCAGAGTCGTTGAGCGGGACAACCTCAATAAGACTAACGTAACTTGTAAATTTTGGAGAGTCTTTCTATGGCAGCCGTATCTCTGAGTGTTTCCACCGTCAAACCCCTCGCAGACCGTGTTTTTGTTAAGGTGAGTGCCTCGGAGGAGAAAACCGCTGGTGGTATCCTCCTACCTGACAGTGCGAAGGAAAAACCCCAAGTTGGTGAAATCGTCCAAGTCGGTCCCGGCAAACGCAACGAAGACGGGACTCGGCAAGAAGTTGATGTAAAAGTCGGCGATAAGGTTCTCTACTCCAAGTACGCCGGAACTGACATCAAACTCGGTAGTGATGAGTTTGTCCTCCTATCGGAAAAAGACATCCTGGCGATCGTCCAGTAAGTCATTACCTATCGCCTCAGTTTCACCCATTATCCGCTTGTAAATTCACCCCCTAAGAGTCACTATGGCAAAACGCATCATCTATAACGAAAACGCCCGCCGCGCTTTAGAACGAGGCATGGATATTCTGGCTGAATCCGTTGCCGTTACCCTCGGCCCTAAAGGCCGCAACGTGGTTCTTGAGAAAAAATTTGGCGCACCTCAAATTGTCAATGATGGGATCACCATCGCTAAAGAAATCGAACTCGAAGACAACGTTGAGAACACCGGCGTTGCCCTAATTCGCCAAGCTGCATCTAAAACCAACGATGCCGCCGGAGACGGAACCACCACTGCAACGGTTCTGGCTCACGCCATGGTGAAAGAAGGCCTACGCAACGTCGCTGCTGGTTCCAATGCGATCGCCCTCAAACGGGGTATTGACCGCGCCACCGCGCATCTCGTTGAGAAAATTGCCGCTCATGCGCGTCCTGTGGAAGATTCCACGGCGATCGCCCAAGTGGGAACCATCTCCGCCGGAAACGATGAAGAAGTTGGCCAAATGATTGCCAACGCCATGGATAAGGTGGGTAAAGAAGGTGTCATTTCCCTCGAAGAAGGGAAATCCATGACTACCGAACTAGAAATCACCGAAGGGATGCGCTTTGACAAAGGCTACATCTCCCCCTACTTCGCCACCGATACCGAGCGCATGGAAGCGGTGTTAGATGAGCCTTACATCTTGCTGACTGACAAAAAAATCAGCTTGGTTCAAGACTTAGTTCCTATCCTCGAACAAGTGGCTCGTTCAGGCAAACCTCTCCTGATTATCTCCGAAGATATCGAGAAAGAAGCCCTGGCGACCCTCGTGGTGAACCGTCTGCGCGGTGTGCTGAATGTGGCCGCTGTGAAGGCTCCTGGATTCGGCGATCGTCGTAAAGCGATGCTCGACGATATCGCGGTTCTCACCGGCGGTCAAGTCATCACTGAAGATGCTGGACTGAAACTCGAAACCGCCAAACTGGAGATGCTCGGCTCTGCTCGTCGCATCACCATCACCAAAGACAACACCACCATTGTCGCCGAAGGCAACGAAGCTCAAGTTAAAGCTCGTTGCGAACAAATCCGTCGTCAAATGGAAGAAACCGATTCTTCCTACGACAAAGAGAAACTGCAAGAGCGTTTGGCTAAACTCTCCGGCGGTGTTGCGGTCATCAAAGTCGGTGCAGCCACTGAAACGGAAATGAAAGACCGTAAGCTGCGCCTGGAAGATGCCATCAACGCCACGAAAGCGGCTGTTGAAGAAGGAATCGTCCCCGGTGGTGGTACGACCCTGGCTCACCTCGCTCCCGGCTTGGAAGACTGGGCAACCAGCAACCTCAAGGACGAAGAACTCACCGGTGCGCTGATTGTGGCTCGTGCCTTGACCGCTCCCCTGAAACGCATTGCTGAGAACGCCGGCCAAAATGGTGCAGTGATTGCTGAACGGGTGAAGGAAAAAGACTTTAACGTCGGCTACAACGCAGCTAACGGCGAGTTCTGCGATATGTTCGAGGCGGGGATTGTTGACCCCGCGAAAGTGACCCGTTCTGCGACCCAGAATGCGGCCTCTATCGCCGGTATGGTCTTGACCACTGAGTGCATTATCGTCGATAAACCTGAACCCAAAGAAGGCGCTCCCGCTGGTGCTGGTATGGGTGGCGATTTCGACTACTAAGTTCGACTGGGGTGGTTCGTCCACCCCAACTCCGGTGTGTCTTTGGATGCACCTCCCCTCGCAACAGGTTTGCGGGGGGTTTTTTGTTTGGGGCTTGGGTTGCTTGGGTTATGCTGGAGCCAGTTTAAAAAACTCCTGTCAGGCTATGGAACCAGTTGAATGGGGATTGTTAGCAATAGCTGCATTGATGGCTAAGAAATCCTTGGAAACGACCAGCGACACAGTAACCAAAGAAGTTCTCAAGGCGGTGTTTGCTAAGCTGAAACCGCTAGGGGAGCGCCTTTCTCAAGCGAGTTTGACTGTTCTGGGGACGCGGGTGCAGCAGCAGCTTCCAGAGGGCGAAGACCCATTCGAGCATCCGGTTCAGTTGGTGGACATCGTGGCAACGGAACGGGACAATCCGGAGATGGCGGCCCTGATTGAGGAAGTTCAGGCCCAGCTTTCGTCCCTAGAAATTAGGATTGACCGTCGCAAGCAGCAAGGCATCGTCATTAATGACCAGGGAACGGCTCACTTCCACCAGGCGATCGACCAGCATTTTAGCTGGAGTAGCACCTCGTGAACAACCGCGACCAGCAAGGAATCAACGCCAACGACAATGCCAAAGTTGAGATCAATCAGATGGTGCAGAACTTTGCACCGCCTGAGACCCGAGACAATAGCGAGACGAAACTACTCAACGCCGTTAAAAACGAGGTAGCGTTACGACTGGCGCAGTCACTACATCGGCGAGTGTACGTGGAACTGGACAAAACCGAAGACCCGAGCCAGGTCACATCGCCTTGGTCGATGGACGTAAAGCTTGGGGATAGCCTCAGTCAGGAATGCCCGGAGGGAACCCATATCGTCACAATTTTCGACAAGAAGGAAATTGGTGGACGGCTTTTGATTCTGGGTGCGCCGGGGTCTGGGAAGACAACGCTGCTGTTGCAATTAGCAGAAGAGTTGGTGCAGCGAGCCGAGGCAAACGCTAAGGCTCCCGTTCCCGTGTTGCTCAACCTCTCCGCTTGGAAAACCCAGTACAGTGACATCCGTAGTTGGATGGTGGTGGATCTCAAGCAGAAGTACGGGGTGCGTCAAGACATCGCCAAGGGCTGGATTGAGGCGGGCCACATTTTGCCGCTACTGGATGGGTTGGATGAACTCATGTCGCAACGTCAGGAGACTTGCGTGCAGGCGTTGAATGACTTTCTGCCGGACTGGACTGGAACACCCCTGGTGGTTTGCTCTCGGTTCGAGGAGTATCAGGTGTATGAGAGCAACTTAGGGCTAAACGGGTCAGTGATTGTGCAACCGCTGACGGATGAGCAAATTGAAACCTATTTGTGTCGGGCCAAATGTGATTGGCTTTGGGAGGCGATTTGCCCGGATCGAGACATTATGAACCCGAAAACAGGCTTGGCAAGGTCGCCGCTGTTCCTGTCGATGCTAGTGTTGGCAAGCGATAAGCTACCTCCTGAGCTTTGGAGGCAAGATAAGAGTGCCAAGGAGCGGCGGCGGATTCTATTTGAGGCTTATATTAACGCTCGCCTGTCCTGTCCTTATCGAGGTGGTGAAAACTATCAGGTGGGGTCTAAAAAAAGCGATCGTCGTCAGTCTAAGCGCAAGCCGGTGCGTAATCCCTATCCAAAGGATGAGCGAACCAAGCGCTGGCTGGGTTGGTTCGCAGCTCGGTCAGTTGAGGACGCTCAAACTGAATTATTTATTGAGAAGTTACAGCCTTATTTTTTGAAAACTCGGCCACAAGAGTTTGTTTACGGGCTAGTTTACGGGCTGGTTTTAGGGCTGGTTTTAGGGCTGGTTTTAGGGCTAGTTGACGGGCTAGTTGTAGGGCTGTTCGTAGGGCTGGTTGGAGAGAAAAGCAGTAATACTGTAGAAACCATCAAAATTTCTTGGCGCTCCACGCCAAGAAATTTTTACAAAGGAATCCAAACATATATAGTTTACGGGCTGGTTTTAGGGCTGGTTTACGGGCTGGTGATAGGGCTTGTAGGGCTGGTGATAGGGCTAGTTATAGGGCTGGTGATAGGGCTAGTTGTAGGGCTGGTTTACGGGCTGATTGGAGAAGAAATTGACACAAAAATTAGCGACAACCAGGGAATTTATAAGTCTGTTACAAACTCCATAATTTGCGGCATTGTCTTTATACCATTTGGCGTACTAATTCTCACCGCGCTGCATTATTTTCATGAACCAATGCAACTGTCTGAAATCCTCGCGCAAGGGGCTGTAAAAGGTTTTCTACTCGGTGCTTCTGCTGGTGGCTTACTGAGTGCAATTGAACATTCCGCCCTCCGCATCACCCTATGGCTGTTCGGCTATGCTCCTTGGAACTACAGCAAATTCCTCCGCTACTGCACCGATCGCGGCTTTCTCCAGCGCGTCGGCGGCGGCTATCGCTTTGTCCACGCTCTCCTGCGCGACCACTTCGCCGAACATTACGACCCCTCCTAGCCCTGTCTCTCCCTGGAATCGGAGAAATTCAACCATCAAGTCGTGGTGGTATGTCCGGGCTTAACGAGCTTCGCACACATTCTACTTAATTCTCAACCTTCTTATTGGGTCTTAGGTTCAGTCCCTGTTACAAGTTTGGCGTGTTATGACTGAAACAGCCAAAGCCAAATCCCATCATCACTGGCAGCAAAGACTTGAGACCCAGAAACCAGAAATGATTCCAGTCTCACCAGCTAGGACATCGGCTATAATGGAGCCTGACCGCATACCATTAACCCGAGATGTTCCCTAGAGGGTGGCGATATGTCCAATAACTATAGCTATGACTTGCGCCAAAAAGTCATTAAAGCCATTGAAATTGATGGCATGAAAAAGTCAGAAGTGAGTCAGATTTTTGGCATTAGCCGTAATACCATTTACCTTTGGCTGAAGCAAAAAGAGGAGACGGGAGATTTTCAACCCCGAGAGTATCGACCTCCCGGCCATGGTCATAAAATCAAAGATGTGTCCAAGTTCCAAGCCTTTGTTGAGGAACATGCTGATAAAACTCAAGCCGAGATGGCGAAGTTATGGGACGACGAAATCAGCCAGAAAACCATATCACGATGGTTAAAAAAACTAGGATTCACCCGCAAAAAAAATCGCTGGGTGTTAAGCAAAAAATGAGGACTACCCAACCCGGCCGGGCAGAGTAGCGCGTGCAGTAGTCTAGCTCAACTCCCTGACCAAGCAGAGGTGCCCGTATTCCCCTCCAGGGAGGGGTGCCCGTAGGGCGGGGTGGGTCCTCCAGGAGTACGTCAGACAATACCGCCCCCCAAGCATCTTGGGGGGCAAAAATCCGCCCCAGCCCTAACTCAACCGACGACTAATCGCCCCCTCATACATCTGACGCATCTCAGACAACGATAGACTCAACAACCCTTCCCGCTCAGACGACACCTGTAACGACGCACCAGACACCGTCCCCAGTCGTTGCCAAGACCCCGATAACTGGTCTTCTAAATAGGCCTCCCAAGCCGCCACAGCCTGCGGAGACACCGAAACCACAATCCGCGCGCCTCCTTCCCCAAATAGCAGCGTATCCCAACGGCCCCCATTAGGCAGATCCACCGTCACCCCTAAATTGCCCGACAACGAAGATTCCGCCAACGTCACCGCCAAACCCCCTTCCGAGACATCATGGGCCGAGTTAACCCAACCCCGGCGAATCCCCTGACGACAGACTCCTTGCACCGCTTTCTCCAACGCCACATCCACCCGAGGCGGTTTCCCCGCCACTGTCTGATGCAGCGTCGCCAAATACTCCGAAGCCCCTAACGTCGGCAAAGCTAACCCCTGCTGCGCCCCCGTGGGAACCCCCAAGAGATACACCACATCCCCCTCTTGCTGCCAACCTTGGCCACAAATCTGCTCAAGATTCTCAATCAACCCCACCATGCCCACAACCGGAGTCGGATAAATGGGGGTTGGCTTGCCCTCACTGTCGAGGGTTTCGTTGTACAGAGAGACATTGCCCCCCGTCACTGGGGTTCCAAAGTCCTCACAGGCCTGGGCCAACCCCTCACAGGCACAGGCTAACTGCCAATAGCCGATGGGGTTCTCAGGACTGCCAAAATTGAGGTTATCGGTGACGGCCACTGGTTCCGCCCCGACACAACTAAGATTGCGGGCCGCTTCCGCCACCACCGCTTTCGCCCCCTCCGTGGGATCGAGATAGACATAACGGGAATTACAATCCACTGTCGCCGCAATGCCTCGTGTCCAGTCCCGGCCAGAGTCTTGGCTTTCCTGGGGACGCAAGCGCACCACCGCTGCATCCGCCCCACCTGGCAAAATTACCGTGTTGTTCTGCACCTGGTGGTCATATTGCCGATAGACCCATTCCTTCGAGGCAATACTGGGATTATCTAATAGGTCTAATAGCACCTGATTCCAGCTCTTGAGCGCCCCATTCACCTCGATGCCCGAAGGCGTGCAAGGGGGGAGGGATTCAGGAGTCCAAGCCCAGGCTGTTTGGGCATATTCTGGGGGCTGAGCCGGTTTCTCGCGAGGGTAGAGGGGGGTGTTGTCCGCGAGGGCTGAGGCGGGAATCTCGGCGGCGATCGCCCCCTGGAAGCGGATCCGCACCATGGGTTCCTCGATGACTTCTCCAGCTACCACCGCGTGCAGTCCCCATTTATGGAAAACGTCAATCAGTTCCTGTTCCCGGCCCTTCTCGGCCACAAACAACATCCGTTCTTGGGATTCCGAGAGGAGATATTCGTAAGGGACCATCCCCGATTCGCGAACGGGGACTTTATCTAAGTCAAAGTCGATACCCACGCCGCCGTTGGCTGCCATTTCTGAGGTGGAACAGGTGATTCCCGCTGCCCCCATATCGTGGGCGGCAACGACAGCCCCGGTTTTGAAGGCTTCGAGACAGGCTTCGACGAGGGATTTTTCTAGGAAGGGGTCGCCGACTTGCACAGCAGGACGGTCATCGACAGAGGACTCGTCGCTGAGTTCGGCACTGGCAAAACTTGCGCCCCCCATGCCGTCGCGGCCGGTGGTGGACCCCACGTAGAGAACGGGATTGCCGATGCCGGATGCGCCAGATTTAACGATGGTGTCGGTTTCCATGATGCCGATCGCCATGGCGTTGACGAGGGGATTACCACTATAGGCGGCATCAAAATAGACCTCACCGCCGACGGTTGGCACACCGAAGCAGTTGCCATAGTGAGAGATCCCCTCGACCACCCCACTAAAGATGCGGCGGGTGCGGGGATTGTCGAGGGTTCCGAAGCGCAGGGCATTGAGGGCGGCGATGGGACGGGCCCCCATGGTAAAGATATCTCGTAGAATCCCCCCGACCCCAGTGGCTGCCCCTTGGAAGGGTTCCACGGCGGAGGGGTGGTTGTGGGATTCGATTTTGAAGGCGATCGCCAACCCCTCGCCAAAATCGACTACCCCAGCATTTTCACCGGGGCCCACGAGGATGCGATCGCCCGTCGTGGGAAAGTGCTTCAGCAGCGGCCGGGAGTTCTTATAGCAGCAATGTTCCGACCACATCACCCCAAACATCCCCAATTCGGCGCGATTGGGATGTCGCCCAAGGCGTTGGACGATTTCATCATATTCGCCGGGTTTGAGTCCTTCTGAGGCGATTTGTTCAGGGGAAAAGGGAGAGTCGGAAAGCGCTACCATGCTTGTTTTGGGGCAAAACCACAGGAGCCATTATCTCATGGTTTCGGTAACGTCGTCTCTCCCTCCTGGAGTTCCCCAGGGGATTTAGTTCCGGGCCAACCACTTCTGGGCATTGAGTCGCTGAACCACGCCAAAGACCAACAGAGATAAGTTAATCTTGCGCTCATCCATCAAGAAGGGTTCGATGGTACTCGGTTGAGTGCCGTCGGCGGCACAGGAGAAAGCCCGAGGTCCTTTGATGTCGGCTTTGGGGAAATAAACCACAAAGCGGCGGTTTCCCCCCTGCCACGTGCCAATCACCTGCCAACAGTCCCCCTTAGCATCCAGAGGCGGAACCCGGCGTTTCTCGAATTTGAGATCTAAATCCTCAATTCCCTGGTTTTCCAGTTCCTGTCTCAGGGCCGGGAGATAGTCCTGGTGCATGAAATCGGCGAAGGGCTTATCTTCAACGGCGGGGGGCTTTTCCTGCTTCTTGCCACCTTTACTGGCGGCGGTGGTGGTTTTCGCTTTTTTATCGTCTTCTGCCATGAGTGTCCAGTTCGTCGCGAGTGCTGTGTTCAGATTAGTATACTTTGCCCAGATGGTAGCAATTTAGCCCCCGGTCTCCACGGCGAGGGATTGACTTTCCGCCAATAGATGCTCCAGAAACGCCTCCGTCAACACCGAAAGCTGTTTCCCCGAGCGATGCACCACATACCAACGACAGGGAATCGGAAACTCTTTCACCTTCAAAATTGCCAACTCCCCCTGTTGATAATCCGGCCGTAAACAGTGCAGAGATAATACCGAAATCCCCAACCCGCCAATCACCGACTGTTTAATCGCCTCATTACTCCCCAACTCCATCCGCACATTGACCGTCACCTTATGGCGGTCAAACACCTGTTGCACTGCTCGCCGCGTCCCCGAACCCGGTTCTCGCATAATAAACGCCTCTCCCCGTAGTTTTTTAATGGGTATACTCTCCTCCCGAGCCATGGGATGCTCATGGGACGCCACCACCACCAGAGGATTCTCTAAAAACGGCGTGACCACTAAGTCAATGTCCTCTGGGGGATGACTCAGAATATAGAAATCATCCTGATTATTGAGCATCCGTTGCACCAACTTTTGATGATTGCTCACGTGCAAGGCAATATCCACATCAGGATGCTGCTGACAGAAAGACCCCAACAGACGAGGGACAAAATATTTCGCCGTCGTCACCACCCCCAGGCGCAGTTTTCCCCGCTTCGTTCCCTGGAGATCAGCCACCATCATCTCGAAGTTGTCCAAGCGTTCAAAAATCGTCTGACAGGTGTTGAGGAGTTCTTCCCCCACCTCCGTTAAGTAGAGTTGTCGTCCAATTTGCTCAAACAGCGGCATCCCAATCACTTGGGTTAAATGCTTAATCTGACTCGATACCGTCGGTTGAGTGATCGAGAGTTCCTCCGCCGCGCGGGTAAAACTCCCGTGACGTGCCACGGTTTCAAAGACACGTAATTGGTGGAACGTCGCTTGGATCATGGATGAAGACTCAGGACAGGGAACAGCCGTTGAGCACTATTGTGGCTTACTTTGATATCCTACTTTAACTCTTTTAATCAGATATTCTTATCAATCATCTATTTTGATTTTGCGAGCTTAATGCTAGATTTAGCTATAGATAAAAATAAATGGCAAATATATTTGCCATTGCTTTAAGCCAATAAAACTATCCCTCTCCTCAGACTACGGTTTATGAACATTACCAACTACATCCATACTCGGAACTTGCGGGGTGATCTCTTCGGAGGGGTTACCGCCGCCATTGTCGGACTGCCCATGGCCCTCGCCTTCGGGGTAGCCTCCGGGGCCGGGGCGATCGCCGGCATTTATAGTGCCGTCCTGCTGGGCTTTTTCGCCGCCCTATTTGGGGGAACCCCCACCCTCATCTCCAACCCCACGGGGCCCATGACCGTGGTCTTTACCGCCGTCATTGCCAGCTTCACCCTCAAATATCCGGGCCCCCAAGGTTGGGCGCTCGCCTTCACCATCGTCATGATGGCGGGGGTGTTCCAAATCCTCTTTGGAGTCCTACGTCTGGGGAAATACGTTACCCTGATGCCCTACACCGTCATTTCCGGCTTCATGTCCGGCATTGGCGTGATTATGGTCATCCTGCAATTGCCCCCCTTACTGGGACAAGAAGGAGTCGGTGGCGTCTTGAACACGGTCATGGCCCTGCCGGAACTGGCCGGGAACCTCAGTCTCCCGGAATTGGGGCTAGGGGGTCTCACCCTGGCTGTTCTCTTTCTGACTCCTGCCAGAATTAGCCGGGTCTGTCCTCCGCAACTGCTGGCCCTACTCCTCGGAACTGGCATTTCGGCGACTCTGTTATCCAATCAATTGCGAATTGTCGGAGAGATTCCCACCGGACTCCCCGAACTTTATCTGCCCACCATTTCCCTGCCCGATTTGCAACTGATGATGATTGATGCGGTGATGCTAGGGATGTTGGGTTGTATCGACTCCCTGCTGACCTCGGTCATTTCCGATAGCATCACCCAGTACGAACATGATTCTGACAAAGAACTCATCGGTCAAGGGGTGGGCAACATCCTCTCAGGACTCTGTGGCGGACTCCCGGGGGCTGGGGCCACCATGGGAACCGTGGTCAATATCCAAGCCGGGGGACGAACCGCCCTCTCGGGGATGATTCATGCCCTAACCCTGTTGATGTTTGTCTTTGTCGCGGCCGGATTTACGGAGATTGTCCCCTTAAGCGTTCTGGCGGCGATCGCCCTCAAAGTGGGTTTAGATATCGTCGATTGGAGTTTCCTCAAACGGGCCCATCACCTCTCCCTCAAAGCCGCTGCCATTATGTATGGGGTTCTGCTATTGACGGTCTTTGTGGACTTAATTGTGGCTGTCGGCGTTGGCGTATTTGTGGCCAATGTCTTGACAATTCAGCGTTTATCTGATATACAGGCTCAAAATATTAAAGCCATCACCGATACTGAGGCCGCCGAACTTCTCGAACATGAAGAACAACTCCTGTTAGATCAGGTCAAAGGACAGGTTCTATTACTACATCTGGGAACCTCCCTCAGTTTTGGGGCTGCCAAAGCCATTTCCCAACGCCATTCTCTGATTGGAGCGTATCAGGTTCTCATCTTGGACTTTCGGGATGTACCCATGTTAGGGGTGACGGCCTCTCTGGCTATGGAAAAAATGGTCAAAGATGCCCGAAAACGAGGGTTAGATGTGTATGTGGTGGGCAGTTCTGGCAAAGTGGAACGTCGCTTAGAGAAATTTGAGATTCTCAGCCAAGTTCCCCGAGATCATCAAACCGGTACCCTACGAGAAGCCCTCGCTCAAATTGTGGAAACCCTTGGCGAGACTCAATTTGCGTCTGCGGCTTAAGTTTCCGTCAGCCGAACCTGAAGGGTGACTAAAGACAAGGCCACTAGCAACAGTAACGTGGCTGAAGCCGCCGCATAGCCGATGTCAAACAGGGCAAAGGCCTCTTCATAGACGTAATAGACCAAGATATTCGTTGAGTTTAAGGGGCCTCCTCCAGTAATGACATAGACTTGTTCAAAACTGCGGAGGGTAAACATCGCCGTGGTGACGATGACAAAAACCAAGGTGGGGTACAGGCCCGGCAGCGTCACATGACGAAATTGCTGTAAGCCGTTGGCCCCATCCAGTTTGGCGGCATCATAGCGAGATTGAGGAATCGCTTGTAACCCGGCCAGAAACACCACGAGGTTAAATCCGAGTTGCTTCCAAATACTGAGTAAAATGAGAATCGGCATGGCCCAGGTGGGATCGCCTAACCAGGCAATCGGGGTAATGCCGATGTTGTCTAATAGGGCATTGATGGGGCCATCGGTTTGAAATAGCCAACGCCAGCCTAACCCCACCGCCACCATCGAGGTGATGGCGGGGAGGAAATAGGCCGTTCGTAACAGAGATTTTAGGGCGATCGCCTGTTCGAGAAGGGCGGCGAGAATCAGGGGGAGGATGATGCTGGGAATAATCGTCGCCAGGCAGAAATAGAGGGTATTTCCCAGAACTTGCCAGAACTCCGGCGAGGCGATCGCCCGTTCATAATTGAACCATCCCACCCATTGAGTTCCACTTTGGGTAAAACTCCCCGTCGTAAAGCTTAAATAAATTAAATAGCCAATCGGGCCCAAGACAAAGATAGACAACAGCAGCAACGCCGGGGCTAAAAATGCCCAAGCCACCCCCGTCGGATTACCAAATCCTAGTCTTGCCTTTGCCATCTTGACTTACCCGGCTATTTCAACGCCTTTTTGACCAACTTGGAAATTTCCGAAGGCCGTTCTGCCACCGGAATTCCGGCATTTTTAAAGGCTTCAATCTTATGTTCAGCAGTGCCAATATCCAAGTCAAATAAGGCCGTCTTACCCGCTTGCTTGAGTTTTTTCTCAGTTTTATGACTGAGGTTGGCCGCGATCGCCCCCGCATGGCCCAATCGTCGTCCCTTAGGCACATGACGGCCCGCCACATAGGCAATCACCGGCTTATCAATGGCTTCAGCCACATACTCCGCCGCTGCTTCCTCACCGCTGCCACCAATCTCGCCGACAATCACAATCACTTCCGTGCGATCGTCCTCATCGAGAATCTGCAACCATTGGGCAAAGGACGATCCAAGAATCCCATCGCCGCCAATACTGACCCCAATGGACTGTCCCAACCCCGCCTCCGTCAAAGAGAGGGCAATCTCATAGGTGAGAGTTCCACAACGGCTAATCAACCCCACCGAACCGGGGGTATAAAACTCTGCCGGATGGGTTCCCAAGAGAATTTCACCGGGAATAATCAATCCGGGACTACTCGGGCCAATCACCAGCGTTTCCGTCGCATCCGCCTTACGGATTAACTTCACCATATCCATCGGCGGCATCCCTTCCGTGACAATGGCCAGACGACGAATCCCAGCGGCGATCGCCTCTAGGGCCGCATCCAACACCAAATAGGGTTTGACAAAAATTACCGCCGCATCAATGGGGCCGACCTCCTTCATGGCCACTTCCACCAAATCATAGACGGGAATCCCATCCCGTTCACTGCCCCCCAAACCGGGACTCACCCCCGCCACCACCTGGGTTCCATAAGCCTTCATCAAAATGCTATGGGTGGCGGCCAGAGGTTCGGCAATGCCATGAATTAGAACTTTGGTCTTGGCGGTGAACTGCATAAGGAACTGAATAGGTAACTGAGTTATACGGCTTTGACAGCAAGGGAGACGGCCTCATCGAGACTTTTGACGCTGGTGAGGTTGGCCTGCTTGAGCGTTTTCTCAGCGGCCACTACATCCCCCCCTACCAGGCGAACAATCCACTTACAGGGGCGATCGATCTGTTCACTAAACTCCACCAGAGTTCTAGCAATATCTTGGCAGAGGGTCACTCCGGCAATGAGATTTACCAATACCACCGAGACGTTAGGAGATGTGGTGACCGCCTCTAACCCTAGCCGTAAGCGTTCTAAGGGGTCGTCATCCATTCCATACCAGGTTTGTTCACTGCCCAAATTAAGGAAATTCGCTGGTTTGCCTTTGGCTTCACAGACTAAATCAAAGGTGGCCATGGTCAACCCGGCCCCATTGCAGAGAATCCCCAATTTGCCATCGAGTTCGACAAAATCATGGCTGGGAAAAACCCCAGAATAGACCGGTTCCTCCAAGTTGCGTTCTTGTAGTAGCCGAGTCAGGTGATGATGGCGATTGAGGGCTTCATTGTTGACCGTGACTTTCCCATCTAGGGCCATGACTTCACCATTGTGGCGAATCCCTAGGGGGTTAATTTCCACTAAGTCCAAATCCTGTTGCACAAACAAGCGATACATCCGCTTGATGACCGTACTAACCGCCTCAATCGCCTCCCCCGTTAAGCCCATCTTGAGGGCCAGGCGACGGGCATAGAAGGGAGAAAACTCCTCATCCACCACCACCCGCTGCATTTTATCCTGGGTAAAGGTCACCTCCACCCCCCCATAGGGAGACCCCAGCAACACCGGTCGGCGGGCGGTGCGATCGAGTAGAATCGCTAAATAGAACTCCTGAGAGGCATTATATTTAGCTTCTGCCAGAAGCACATCTGGCAATTCCCCCTGAATAGGTAAATTAAAAATCGCTTGGGCGGCGGCGATCGCATCAATGGTATTGGTCGCAAAACGAATCCCTCCCGCTTTCCCGCGTCCTCCAGCCCGGACTTGGGACTTGAGAACAATCGGATAGGGGATTTTCAGCCCCTTGAGATCCTGGGGGCAACGAATTTTTTGCGAGGGCAAGACGGGGATGCCCGTTTCGCGGAACAGCTCTTTGGCTTGATACTCTAGAAGATCCATTTGGCGATTTGTGTTCCACCACTCAACTACCATAGCCCGAACCGGTCGTCACCGTTGAGACAAGGACTACATTCCCAAACAAAATCCCGGCTTTGCCACCGGGAAACCCGAGTTTAGACAAGCCGCAACCACAGATGAGCCTCTCATCTTAACGTACCTTTTCCGAAACGGCCAGCTTTCTAGGTTTCCCCTGGCAGTCTAACTCGACCAAGCTGGGCAAAATGAACTACAGGTTAAACGGCATCCCCTTGCCCGTTAACTCTCTCGACTCGTTGACGCTTCTCTTCAGGGGTTTTTATGGTGAATCCATCTCCTCAGCCCGAACCCAATTCTTCCTCGGGGCAACACCGTCGCCTCAAACGACGGTTAATTCTTGGGGGAACTGTCCTTGTTGTGGGGGTGGTGGGCTATCGTGTCTCTCTGAACTGGCTGCGATCGCAACTTCCGGGCTGGGTCGAGGCCCAAGTGGTCCCCATTCTCAATCGTCCTCTGGAACTCGGGCCGGTGCAACGGCTGTCTCTGAGGGGCATCGAACTGGGGGGACTCTATCTACCGCCGAGTGAGGGGAATCCCAATTCCCTGCATGTTCAGCAGATTCAGGTGGGTTATGATTTGCTGGCCCTCCTCAGGGGAGAATTACCCGTCAACGTCACCCTCACGGAACCGAGGCTGATCGCCCAACAAGCCGAAGATGGCACCTGGGTGACGTTAGATCTCAATCTTCCTGAACGGACCGATGAGGAGTTTCCCCTAGAGATTCCCCTGAATCTCATTTTAGAGGGGGGCAGCCTTGAACTCACCCCCCAGGGCAGTTCTGACCCTTGGACATTGGCCGTTGAGGGTCGCACGGAACTGAGTCAATCCTTTGACAATGCCTATTACGACTTAGCCGTGACCTTACCCCAGGGAACCGTTCAGCTGCGGGGCAATACTCGCCTCAATAGCCTGGAAACCCGAGTCAATACCCGGTTGCAGGAGGTGGAGTTGGGGCAGTTCTCCGCCCTGTTGCCCCCGGAATTGGGCGATCGCCTGGATCTCGTCAGTGGTCGTCTCAACGGAAATCTCACTCTGGAGGTTCCCCCCCTAATTACCCCTGAGGGAGACTTAGAGATTCAGATCCCACAGATTCAAGGACCCCTCAGCCTCGACAATTTCGTGGCCCAGGTTCCCGCATTGCGTCAACCCCTCACTGCTGAGGCGAACATCCGCTTTCAGGGCGATCGCCTACAACTCGATCGCCTCACCGCCGCCACCGGGACGCTACAACTCCAGGGACAAGGACAACTCAGCCAGGACTCCGGCTATAATCTCAGCTTCAGTGCCGACAATATTGCCCTAGAACGCCTCTCAACCCTACTCAATGACCCCCTCCTAGCGCCCCTAGATGATATCGGCTTAATGGGGGTTATTCAGGGGCAGGCGCAACTTCTCGGAGACCTCAACGACCCCCAATTGACCCTAAATGTCAGCAATACCACGCCGCTGATTGTTGCCCAAACGGTGATCTCCCAACTGCGGGCCAACCTCTCGGCCAACCTCGATCGCGTGGTTCTCAACGGCTTTCGTCTCAGTCCGGGCCTGGGGGGAAGCGTCCTGGCCCGGGGCAATGCCGAGATTTCCCAATGGACCGCTCCCCTCTTAGAGCAACTTCCTGAGGGTCTTCTTGAGGATCGCCCTCAACGGACTCCGAGGTCCAACCTCAACCTGGATGTACGAGTGGATCTCCCCAGTGATGCCCTCGTTGCCCCCTATCTGGACTTACCCACCCCCCTGCGTTTGGGGCAATTGCTGGCTCAGGTTGACCTGGGGGGAACCCTAGACAATCCTCAGGCCAGTCTAACCTGGACTACCCCCGACCTCTTCGTTCCCCAATTGGGAGCCGTCAGCAGTCAGGGAGAGGCGAGCTTTGCCAATGGCCGTCTCCGGTTGCAGAGAGCCGACCTCATCGCTGCGGAGGGACAGATCACCGCAACGGGACTGGCGGACTTCCTAGAGCAAACCTGGCAGGCGGATCTGCTGTCCACGCCGCTGAACCTCACCCCATTCTTGGCAGTCCCGGCGGAACTAAGCCAGTTCACGGCCCAAGTCTCCGGGCGATTTGATGATCTCTCCCCCGAGGGAATCATCCGAGGAATTGACGGAACCGCCGACCTGGGAATTACCCTGGCCGATGGACAGGGGTCAGTGCAAGGGCTATTGCAAGGGGGAGAGATTCGCCTTGAGGCGATCGCCTCGGGACTCTCCGCCCAGGGTCTAAATTTGGCCCTCCCCCTGGCGGTGAGATTGGAGAGGGGTCAGGCCCAGGTGCAAACCTCCCTGGAGGGATTGCTAGCCGCCGCCATGAACCGGGACTTTGCAGGAATTGCGGTGCAGGCCGAGGGAGCCTTAGCCATCGCCGAGGGAACGGCCCAGGTCAGGACTCAAGTCCGAGATGGACAGGTTGACAGCGATTTCAATGTCGCCAATATCGCCTTAAACCCCTATGTGCCCAATCTTCCGGCAACGGTGGCTCTGATTAATGGCGAGGGACAGGGGACTCTGTCTCTGGCCAATATCCTTCAAGTCTTAGAACAGGGAGACCTCAGCCAACTCGACCCCCAAGGGACCACCCAAGCGAACCTGGCTCTCAATCAGGGGTCAGGAACCCTCTCCGCTCAAGTGGCGGGGGGACAATGGCAACTGAGGACCGAGACTCAGGTTCCGGTGGATGATGCCTTGGTTCAGGAGTTGATTGGCGATCGCATCGTCAGTAGTCCCCGCTTCCCGGCAACGTTACTGGCCAGCAGCTATCTCTCGGGGCCGTTAACCCCTCTGTTGCAATTGGGGATGGTGCCAATTCCTGCCACCCTACATGAGTTGACGGCTAATCTCGATGGGGATTTATTGCGGGCCCGAGGGGAAACGGTCTTAACCAATCTTCGGGAACGCCCAGATTTACAAACGGATTTAGAGATTGATGCCAATTATGATTCAGACCGACTCCCGTTGACCCTGTTACTGGCGGATGTGGCTGTGGGGGAAAATTTGGAGAGTCCCAGTGCCGTTAATGTCCGGGGACGGGTGGATTTTAGGGGACGCTTTCAGGGCCAGAATTTGCTATCTAATCCCTTCGGGGCAGGAAATCTCAATTTGGCAGGGTCGGTTCAATTAAATGATTTTGGGGTGAATGAGATTCAGTTTGAGCCTCGGATGCAGGGGACGGTTTTTGCCAGTACGGGCGATCGCGTGGCTCTGGATGTGCGGGGGGAGCGGCCTCTGGGCGATCGCCTGGCCATTGCCTTAGGGGCCTGTCAGGAGGCGCGCTGTTTGGCTCCCTATTTGCCTCAAGGGTTCGAGATTCGTAAAACCGATGGGGAGGTGGTTGAGTTTTTGGCCCGAGGTGAGCGTCAGGGCGATCGCTTTCAGGTGGGATTAGACTCGTTTGAGTTGAGTCTCTTAAATGTGCTTCCGGGAGAACCCTTTGGCATTCGTGACCCCATTAGCGGTCAGGTGACGGGGGGGATTGTGGCCAATCTCTTTACCCTGGAGACTCAGGGCCAGGTGGCGGTGGCTAATCCGGCGTTGGGCTATCTTCGGGGGGAGGCGATCGCCGCTGAGTTTGGCTACGACGGACAACAGGCCCAGATTCGCAATGGGATGTTGCAATTCCAAGAGACTCGTCTGGTTCTCAATGGAGGGACGGAACTGGATCTGTTGGCAATTTTGCAGGGCCGTCTACCCCTGAATGCTTGGCAAGAGGCCCCAGTCTGGGGACGGCTGACGGTGGATGAGGCTGAGGTGGGCGATCTCCTGACAACGGTGGCTTGGTATGAACTCGATGACCTGTTACGTCGAGGGATTGCCAGCCCTAGTTTAGACCCGCAAGACCTGACGGTGAGGGGGGTGGGGATTCCGCAGCGATCGCTCCCCGAACAATTAGCTCTGTTTAACCGCATCCGCGAGCAGGTGAGACAACGGATTCGGCAACCGGATGAACCCCAACCGCCTCAAGTGGTGGAGATTGAGGGAACCTATACCGCTCAAGTGGATTTGGGGGGAACGCTGGGAAATCCCAATCTCATCGCGGAACTGACGGCTGAGAATTGGCGTTGGTATCCCCAACCTCAACTCCCTGCCGCCTTCGATCTCCCGATTCCGACGGCTCGACCCTCGCTGCGGTTGGATGCTCTCAATCTGCGGGCCCGGCTTGAGGATCAGGTGCTGACGGTGGAGGAGGCGAGTCTCTTGGCGGAAGGGGGCCAGGCTTCGTTGGTGGGGACGGTGTCTCCCGAGAGGCTAGAGGGTGGAGTGACGGTGAGGGATCTTCCGCTGAGTCTCTTGCAGCAGTTTGTCGCCTTACCGGTGGATGTGGCGGGAGAGGTGAATCTTCAGGGAACCTTTGGCGGCAGTCTGCAACAGCCGAGGTTGGCAGGGGAGGTGGCGATCGCCAACCCGGTTCTCAATACCCGTCCTCTCGACCCGTTTTTGGGCAATTTCAGCTATGACAATCAGCAGTTTGAGTTTGCCACCGTTGCCCCGGATTGGAGTCGGCTTCAGGTGAGTGTACCCTTTCCCTTCACAGATTTACCCCCCGAGGGGGCGATCGCCCAGGCCCAGGTAGCGTTGGATACTCCCGCTTTTGAGTTACTTGAGGCCATCACCGATGGTGAGGTGGTCTGGCTCGGGGGTGAAGGCATGGTAGAACTCTCGGCCAGTTTGGATCTGTTGGCGTTAACCTCCGGGGAGATTCAGCGAATTCTTAACTCCGTGGTGGCTGAGGGGGCGATCGCTCTGGATCAGGTTCGGGTGGCGGCGGCGGCTCTCCCGGAGGCTGAGACTCAGGTGGATGGGGTGATTCGCTTCAATCAAGAGGCGATCGTGGTTGATGAGTTACTGGCTCAGGTCGCGGAGGGTGAGTTTCGTCTGGCGGGGGTGTTACCCCTGTTAACCCCTGATCCAGAGATAGAGCGTCCCCTTACGTTAACGGTAGATCAGGGGGCGATCGCCCTCGATGGTCTCTATAACGGGCAGTTAGATGGCCAGATTACGCTGACGGGAACCGCCCTCACTCCTGTCATTTCTGGAGGAGTTGAGGTCTCTCGGGGACGGGTTTTAGTGCCGACTCGGGAGTTTGCTGGGAAGCAACCTACCCCTAATCCCTCCCAGGGGCAACCCACCCCTAACCCCTCCCAGGAGGGGAGTGTTGCGGTGACTACTCCGGGAACGTCACCGCTCATTACGCCCGTCTTGGATCGCTTTCGTATTGTTCTCGGGGAACGCCTCAATATTGTCAACCCGATTCCCAGTTTTAATGTACGGGTGACGGGAGATCTATTAGTGAGTGGGGTAGTGGATGGCAATTTGGAGAATTTACGTCCTCAGGGGGTTATATCGGTGGAACGGGGACAATTGGATCTGCTGAGTAATCTCTTTTTTATTACCCCAGGCCGTCCGCAAACGGTGGAGTTTATTGCTGAGGAGGGCCTGTTGAATCCACGGCTAGATCTTCAGATGTCCACTCTGGTCTCCGAGGAACGCCGCAACCCAATTGCCGATCGCGATCGTGATAGTAACGAAGTCCCCGATACAACAATTTTGCCCCTACGCCAGTCTCGTCAACTGTTGGTGAATGTCACCATTCAGGCCATGGCTCAAGATCTGCTCAACGCGATATTGGCGGAATCGGCGGAGGTGGTTCAGGTGGAGGGATTTCAACGCAATGATGCCTTATTAGAAACCGTACAGTTGAGTAGTGTTCCCAGCCGCAGTGAGAATGAGTTAGTCTCGTTGCTAGGGGGACAAGTGCTGACGACGATTGATGAGATTGCTGGACTGCGAGGAACGGAGGTGTTTGAATATGCGTTGCTTCGCTTTGTCTTGGAACCCCAGTTAACGGGAATCTTGGTGGATATTGACCGAGTAGCCAATCAGGCGGGAGATGCGATCGGCTTAGATCGGCTGAGTGTGTTTCCCATTGGTCAAATTGAGGCGATTTATGAACTCAATGACCGATCACTGTTGGGGTTAACCTATGACTATGGTCTCAGCGGCTTTTTACTACAAGGGGGACAAACTGACGGGGATACCCCTGGCTTTAGTTCTATTGAGTTACGCTATGAATTACGGTTTTAAATGCATAATTATGGTAAAATTAGCCAATTAAAATGGGTGCATCTCAGTTAGGCAAGTTTGAACCCACCCCGCGCTATCGCGCGCCTCTTCCAGGGGGGGAAATATTTGAAAAATTTTCTCCCAGGAGGGGTAGGGGTGGGTTATCTGAAGTGATCACATCCATTGAGATGCACCCATTAAAATCTACGATTTGGCTCCTACCAGCGTATTTCGTTCACTTACAATCAGGACTGCCCCCTCTAAATGAGCGATCTCTGGTTCAAGTCGATTAAAAATAAAATTAACTCCTGGCTCACACAACCCCCTAGTAGTGAATCTGACGAAGAGTTGATGCCAATTCCCGATTGGCTGAAAGAGGAACTGCAACAACGAATTAACAACTCCCCAAGTCCTCAAGCCTATCAAACTTATTTGCGAGGGGCGATCGCCCCAGCAATTGAGTCTTGGAAAACTGATTTCAATGCTCCTAATACCTTTGTTTGTTTGGCCCCAACCATTGAACCAGTTGGCACAATTTTAAGTGATACATTAAGCAGTTGGGATGATTTATCTCTAACCATTATCACCCCCTTCCAACAGTTTGAGAGACCGGCAACCATCCGCCTAACGGCAAAAAAAATACGTCAAGCCCTAGACTCGTATCCTGACATCAAAAACACTGACCTTGATGACCTGCATATCTCTTCACCGGAGGACTTTCAGGATTCCCGTAAAACCGTGGTTGTTATTCCCAGTTTAGAACAGTGTTTCTTACGTTGTATTAGCGGCTGGGATAGCATTGAATACTTCCGAGAAATTATCACTAAAAATAATCATTACTTTTGGGTGATTGGAGCCAGTCAATCCGCCTGGCATTTTCTTGATTTTGTTTGTCAGATTAGTGCCTATTTTGAAATCATTGAATCGTTGCCGAAGTTGGATGATGAAATGATTTGTGATTGGTTAACCCCTATCGCTGAAACTCTCATTAGTTTAGATAAACCCGACTCCTCAAGTAACGATTTACGTCAAACCTATTGGGATTCCATTGCCCATCAAAGCTCAGGAAGCAGTCGTATTGCTCAATATATATGGCTAGAGAGTTTGCGAATGCACAAACAGACGGAAGAGGAAGTTCAGGAACTGCGAACTCAGCTTTCAGAAACCCCAGCTAAATCCCCTTCACGGATTTTGATTCACCCCGATAAACCTAAATTACCGAAGTTACCCATTTTAACGAATCTGGATCGCTATTTACTCCATGGGATTCTCATCCATGGAATCATCAATCGCCGTCATCTTGCCCAAACCCTGGGAGAATCGGAAAGTCAAATCCAGGCGAGGATTCAGTGGCTCTCCCGTCAGGGGGTTTTAGAATCTCGATGTGGCAGCTTATCAATTCATCCTCTCTATTATGATCAGCTAACGGTTGATTTATCTCAGAACAACTTTTTTATTAACTCTAATTCATGATAAAACAACGCCTTGTTGTATTAGAAGTCGCCAGTTTTGGTGTCACGCTCCTTTCTCAATCGCTTGTTCTAGCACAGTCGGAGGAACCTGAAGAGTTTTCCGAAAAAATCCTAACGGAAATTACTCTCGGAAAAGTTCTCTATGGCATTTTCGCGATTCTGATTGCTTATGGAAGTTTTTACATCATTCAGTCCCTAGCCAATTGGATTTCCGAGCGAGTTCCCCGTCGCTTTCGCCTGATTATTAAACAATCTATCCCCTTTTGGAAGGGGTTGATTTTACTGATTACCATTGCCTATTTATTAAATCTATTTGTCAGGCTTTCAGAGACCAATGTTGTCGCGGTTACAGGGACAGTGGCAGTCGCTCTAGGATTTGCCTTTAAGGACTATGTAAGTTCCATTATTGCCGGGGCGATCGCCCTCTTTGAAGCGCCCTATCGCGTGGGCGATCGCGTGAGAATCGAGGACCATTATGGGGAAGTTGTGGGCTATGGCTTACGGGGTATCCAGGTCAAAACACCCGACGATAATTTAGTGACCATTCCCCATAACAAAACCTGGACAGAACCCATCTCCAATGCGAACAGTGGCGAACTCGAAGCCCAAGTTGCCACCAATTTCTACTTTAGCCATACTGTGGATTTTGAAAAAGTCATCAAAATCCTCTATCAAGCGGCCTATAGTAGTCGCTATACCCAGCTTAAACTCCCCATTGCTGTGTTCATGGAAGAGAAGTTTTGGGGGACCCAATTTAAGTTACGCTCCTATCCCATTGATGCCCGCGATGAGTTTGTTTATAAAACCGATGTAATCCGCCGGGCCAAAGCTGCCTTTGCCTATGAAAATATTTCCTATCCTAAGATGACTCCACCCGCAGAGATGATGGATGAACATTGAGTGCGGCGGGGGAGTCGCGCCGAGGCTTAAATTCGATGTTTGGCGTAATACTGCTGATGTTCTTCCTCGGCTAAATAGTAGTCTGAAGCGGGTTCAATTTGGGTGACGATGTATTTTTCGCTGCCGCTCTCCGTCTCCTGTTGTTGACGTTTGAACTTGGACTTGCGGGCGATCTGTTCCTGTTCAGGACTATGGTAGAAGATGACAGACCGATATTGTTCACCGCGATCGGCCCCCTGCCGATTTAAGGAGGTGGGATCGTGAATCCGCCAAAAGAGGTTTAGGAGGTCGTCGTAGGAGATGTGCTGGGGGTCATATTCGACTTGGGTCACTTCAGCATGGCCCGTAATGCGGGCGCAAACGTCGAGATAGGAGGGGTTGGGAAAATGCCCCCCCATATAGCCGACGGAGGTTTTGGTGACCCCTTCAAGGGCCGCGAAGGCCGCTTCGATACCCCAGAAACAGCCGGCGCCGAAGGTGGCAATGTGAGTGGTTTTAGGCATGGGGAATAGGGAATAGGGAACAGGGAACAGGGAACAGGAGGAACCACCGAGTCACAGAGGACACGGAGAAAGAATGGTAGGATGCGTCCCGGCATCAGTTCAGGTTGTGACCTAGACCCATCGATTCCAACTTGCCGGAACGCATCTAGTTTGAGGGTATTATCCCGATATTAGCCCACAACCCAAAAACCCGGTGGCTTGCATCTTGCTAGAATCAAAGTGTGAATCAAATTCAGCGTTCCCCAACATTGATAAGTTGACCTAGATTTCCCCCACCTGTTGATACAGCGAGCTAAACCATGGCTTTAACGAAAACCTCAACCCAGCATTGGCTTCATGCCACCTCCCTCAATGAAGTCAAAGAGAAAGGCTGTGTCCTGGTGCAGCTTGAGGGGCATCAAATCGCCTTGTTTCATAGCGAGGGACAAGTCTATGCCATTGATAACCGCTGTCCCCATATGGGATTCCCCCTGCAAGGGAGTGTCTGCAAAGAGGGGATTCTCACCTGTCCCTGGCATTATGCCCGCTTTGACCTCGCCAGTGGTGGAACCTTCGATTCCTGGGCCGATGATGTGCGGGCATTTCCCCTGAAACTTGAAGCCGGGGAGATTTGGCTAAATTTAACGGCCCCAGACGATGCCCAATCTCATCATCGGCAACGTCTCCAAGATGGCCTCGAACAAACCATTTCTCTCGTCATCGCCAAGTCGGTGATTGGTTGGTTGGCGGAGGACTCTTGCGCCAGGGAACCCTTCCGCCTGGGGTTGGCTTTTGGAACCCGCCACACGAAACGGGGTTGGGGAAGTGGCTTAACCATCTTGACGGCGATGATGAATCTACTGCCCTATCTGGAGGAGAGCGATCGCCCCCAGGCCCTCTATCAAGGACTCTCCGCCGTAGCGCGGGACAGTTCCGGTGCGCCACCTCATTTCCATGTTCATCCCCTTCCTCAAACTCAGGTGGAGTTCAGCACTCTCAAATCCTGGTTTCGCCAGTTTGTGGAACGCCGCGATGCTGAAGCTGCTGAACGCTGTTTGATGACGGCGGTTCGGGGACAACTTCCCCCCGAACACATTGCTGAGATGTTGTTTGCAGCGGCCACAGATCACCGCTACCTCGATGGTGGACATACTCTGGACTTTATCAATAAGGGATTGGAGGCCTTGGATTGGGTCGAGTGGCAAGAGGCAGAATCGACCCTAGCCAGTCTAGTTCCGGGGTTAACGGAAGCCACCCGGATGGAAGAGTCCAGTTCTTGGCGCTATCCTCTGGATTTGGTCGAGATTCTGGAAGCCGCCTTTACCGAATTACCCCACGTTTTAGCGGCAGGGCGATCGCAGTCCTGGGACGGTAACCCAGACTTAGTGGCATTACTCTTAGCCGACAATCCCCAAGCCACCGTCCAGGCGATGCTGACGGCCCTCAAACAAGGCTGTCCCCCGGCCCAACTGGCAGCCCATGTCACCCAGGCGGCGGCCTTGCGGGTGGCCCAATTCAACACCAATAACGACCATCGGGATTGGAACGCCGCCCATCATCCCTTCACCTATGCCCATGCGGTACAACGGGGTTTAGAGCGATCGCCCACCCCAGAACTGCTGCGAGGGGTCTTTGACGGGGCCATGGCCGTCTATCTCAATCGTTTTCTCAATGTTCCTCCCGCCCGTCTTCCCAATCCTGACAACACCGTTAGCCAGCCACAGGACTTACTCAAGTCTCTAGGAGACTTACTCGATCGCCAACAACAGGTTGCCGCCAGTGGCAAGTTAGTGGCCCAATATCTTCATAGTGGGGGTGAACCGGATCTCCTCATAGCAACCTTAGCCCGACTGATGCTGCGTGAGGATCGCAGCTTCCATGTCATCCAATCCCTAGAAGCCGCCGTTCGTCTTTACCACCAGTTGGGCAATTCTGCCGAGGGAATCAGCGTCTTAGTGGCAGCCACCCGATATCTGGCCGCCCATTCTCCCACGGTGCGATCGCAAGCCCAAACCTATGACATTGCCCAACGACTGCATCAGGGCGATCGCCTCGATCAAGGCTAACCTTCGCCCAAAATCCCCAAAAAATGTCCCGTTTGCGTCTTCCCCTCCCCCTGGGTCAAAGTATAGCAAAGTTGTTGAAAAATGGGATGTATGCTGGACTGCTCTAAAATCCCCGACTTATTTTACGGTTACACCTCGGCGATCGCCCTGAAACTGGTATGAGATTGCCCACAGCTAAGTTTGACAGTGTTGGGTGAAAGCGGCTACTAATGGGGAGGTCATACCGAAAATTGGCATCGAAAATTGACTGATGCTGACCGCTGTTTAACCTGGAGTTCTCATGTTGAGTTTTATAAAATTTAGGGGCAAAATTCAAAAGCCCCTAACTCGCTTTTTTAGCTTTCTGTTGGGGATTTCTCTGATGCTGTGGCCTGCAGTGAGTCAGGGATTAACGGTGCAGGAGGTTCCCAATCCCCAGCAGGAGTATGGCGGTTGGGTCACGGATATGGCGGGAATTCTCAGTGAGGAGACAAAACAAGAACTCAATCGCCTGATTTCGCAACTCGAAGCCCACAATGGAGCAGAAATCGCGGTAGTGACGGTTCCGAATACGAACTCGACAGCCACCCCCAAAGAATTTGCAACTCGCCTATTTAATCACTGGGGAATTGGTAAAGCAGATATCGATAATGGGCTGTTATTCCTAAGTTCTGTGGGCGATCGCCGGGTGGAAATTGAAACCGGTTATGGCGTCGAGCCAATTCTCCCAGATTCTGAGGTTAGGGAAATTGTAGGAACTGAAGTTGTGCCCAATTTCCGAGATGACAACTTTGACCAAGGCACATTGGCGGGGACCCAAGCTTTTGTGGAACGGTTAATGCAAGAAGACTTTAGTACCTCGGCGATCGCTCAAGTTTCTCCAGATAGAACTTTTTTAGCCAACTCCTTCTTTGCCCGAATCTGGTGGATTTCGGTGGCTATGCTAGTTTTGGCTACCAGCGTGGCGATCGTCGTATTTAAGAGAATCAAAACTTTCTTAGTTCTTAAGCCTCACGGAGAATCGCTGTTGCTCAAAAATACCCTAGTTGACAAGCTTCGTGAGTTCGAACGAGTTCCCGATTATGCAAAAAACATAGCTGGTTGTGTGGGATTTTTGCTCAGCTTCCTGACCTTGAGCTACTTCATTATCAACCCCTACTCAAAGCTTGTTGTTTCGATGGTATTTTTCGGGGTCTTTGGAATAGTTTATACACAAGCAAAATTTTCCAAAATAAGGCTTTGGATGCCCTTTTTGGTTATATTAATGGTTCCATCAATCATTAACTTCAATATATTGTATTTGATGATAATGGTAGCAGTTATCTCAGGAATATCTGCCTTTGTGGTGAAGATGAATATCAACAATAAAACTGGCAGAGTGAGTACTAACACTCGGTTCAAATGTCAAACTTGTCAAAGCGTCATGAAACGCCTTGATGATGATGTGCTAAAGCAGCTACTCACTGAAAATCAGCGTAAAGCCCAACATCTGGGACTTGTCACCTTTTATGGATTTCACTGTCCAAATTGTGACGCCAAGCCGCTGAAGCAGTTTCATTTGCAAACTCATGTTTTAGAACCAACAGAGGTTAAGAAATGTCCAGTTTGTGGTCAATTTGCCCTAACTTGGAATTCTAGCGTCGTTCGCAACGCCACCCATGACGATCATGGTGAATTGCTAATAACCCATACCTGTGGTGTCTGTGGTTACCATCGGGAGGAGCGGGAGTTGCTTCCTAAGCTAGGACTCCAATCAGGTAGCCACAGCTACAATGGCGTTTACAGTATCAATTACGGTGGTAGCGCTAGTGGTGGCGCTAGTGGTGGCGCTAGTAGTGGCGCTAGTAGTGTCGCTAGCGGTGGTTATGGCAGCTTTGGGGGGGGCGCTAGTGGTGGCGGTGGTTGTGGTGGCGCTAGCAGTGGCGGTGGTTGTGGTGGCGCTAGCGGTGGCGGTGGTTGTAGTAGCAATTGATATCCACGATTGCTTGTTTTGCCTTCCCTGTCCCCGAAATCATGATTGCAACCCCGGTCTATAAAAAGGGCGCGATTCATCTCACCCAACCAAGACATTGTCCATCGTCTCCATGAGGGCTAACGCCAATCCGCAGGCTAACCCCTCCCCTCAGCAGCGCTGGGTATTTTAAGGAATTTTTCCCCGGCGATCGCCCGTCGATCCGCTACAATTGTTAAGAAATCTGTCAATTTTTTAACAGCGCACCGTCTGGACGCTTCTTTATGTCTCTCCCAATTCGCAACGTTGCAATTATCGCCCACGTCGACCACGGCAAAACGACCCTGGTTGACGCACTCCTCAAACAATCCGGCATCTTCCGCGAAGGAGAAGACGTTCCGGACTGTGTGATGGACTCCAATGACCTAGAACGGGAACGGGGAATCACCATCCTCTCCAAAAATACCGCCGTTCACTACAAAGACACCCTCATCAACATCGTAGACACCCCCGGCCACGCCGACTTCGGCGGAGAAGTCGAACGAGTCCTGGGCATGGTGGACGGCTGTATCCTGATTGTGGATGCCAACGAAGGCCCCATGCCTCAAACCCGCTTCGTCCTCAAAAAAGCCCTCGAAAAAGGCCTGCGTCCCATCGTCGTCGTCAACAAAATTGATCGCGGCCAAGCTGACCCCCATGTCGCCGTCGATAAAGTCCTGGACTTGTTCATCGACCTCGGGGCCGACGACGACCAATGCGACTTCCCCTATCTCTTCGCCTCAGGCCTCGGCGGTTTCGCCAAAGACAACCTCGACGACGAAGACAAAGACATGCAGCCTCTGTTTGAGGCTATCCTCGGTCACGTTCCCCCACCCATCGGTGACCCCAACAAACCCCTGCAACTGCAAGTCACCACCCTCGACTACTCCGACTACCTCGGTCGCATTGTCATCGGTCGGATTCACAACGGAACTATCAAAGCCGGACAACAGGCCATTCTTCTGCAAGAAGGAGAGAAGGTCGTCAAAGGCAAAATCACCAAATTGATGGGCTTTGAAGGCTTAGCCCGAGTTGAACTCGAAGAAGCCACCGCCGGGATGATTGTGGCCGTATCTGGCTTTGCCGATGCCAACATTGGCGAAACCATCGCCTGTCCTGACGAACCCCAGGCCCTGCCTCTAATTAAGGTGGACGAACCCACCCTGCAAATGACCTTTTTGGTCAACGATTCTCCCTTCGCCGGTCAAGAGGGGCAATTTGTCACCTCTCGCCAACTGCGCGATCGCCTGATGCGAGAATTAGAGACCAACGTGGCCCTGCGCGTCGAACCCACCGACTCCCCCGACAAATTCGCCGTCTCCGGACGGGGTGAGTTACACCTAGGGATTCTCATCGAAACCATGCGTCGGGAAGGCTACGAGTTCCAAGTCTCCCAACCCCAAGTGATTTATCGGGAAGTCAACGGACAACCCTACGAACCCTTTGAACTCCTAGTTCTCGACGTTCCCGAGGATGCTGTCGGCGGTTGTATGGAACGCATCGGCGAACGCAAAGGGGAAATGCAGGATATGCGCATGACCGCCGGCCGGTCTCAGTTAGAGTTTGTCATCCCCGCCCGAGGTTTAATTGGCTTCCGGGGAGATTTCGTGCGCATCACTCGCGGCGACGGCATCATGAACCATAGTTTCTTGGAATATCGTCGTCTCTCAGGCGACGTAGAAACCCGCCGTAACGGAGTCCTCACCTCCTTTGAGGAAGGAGTCGCTACCTTCTACGCCCTGAAAAACGCCGAAGACCGAGGTGTGTTCTTTATTGAACCCGGAACCAAGGTCTATAAGGGTATGATTATCGGTGAAAACAACCGTCCCCAAGACTTAGAGTTGAACGTCTGCAAAACCAAGCAGTTGACCAACCACCGGGCCGCCAGTGGTGACGAGTTGGTTCAGCTTCAATCTCCCGTAGAAATGAGTCTGGAACGGGCCTTGGAATACATCGGCGCCGACGAACTCGTAGAGGTCACTCCCGAGTCGATTCGTCTACGCAAGATGTCCGCCAAAAAATTAGCCCGCCGCTAAACCAAACAATAGACAATTGATAATGGACAGTTGACAACTCAAGAAGCCTTGATTGGCAATCTTTTAGTCTTTTTGTGTTGTCCTGTTTGGTTTGTACAACAAACAAAAAAACTCAGGTGCATTGATGAAAGTTTTATCGATGCACCTTTTCTTATTGCCTATTGCCTTCTCCCCCCTACTGCCTACTGCCTAGGGCAACCACGGTTCGGCTATCGCTCACCGACCACAAGGGATTGCCCCTACGTCTTTTCTTTTGCCTATTGCCTTTTCCCCCCTACTGCCTACTGCCTTCTTTTCCCCCCTTGCTCCCCCGCCTAACAATTGTTACATTTATTCATAATATTGAATGATTTTTGGCTCCTTAGGGACGCGCCATTATGACAGACACGCTGACGAAACTGGCCTACCAAACCTTCCAACAGGGCAAAAGCTACTTCGGAGTTGCCCATAAAACCCTCAGTACGCAACTGGCACAACTGGCGGTTGGCAAGCGGGATCATGAGACCTTTCCCGTCTCCCGACAACTGGTCGATCGCATCTATAGCAGCCTCAATCAAGTCATCGAAACCGACTGGAAGGATGCCGAAAAAGGGATTTATCCCGTTGAAACCCTCTTTGATAACCCTTGGGGTGACTTTTTCCAATACTATCCCCTTATTTGGCTCGATTTACCCCAAATTTGGGACCGAATCCGCAACAAACAATATCAATCCTTCGACGCCCAAATCGACCTTAACGACTACCCAAAATACTATCGGCAAAACTTCCACCACCAAACCGACGGCTATCTCAGCGACTTGTCCGCCAACCTCTACGACGTACAAGTCGATATTCTCTTTAACGGGGCCGCTGACGCCATGCGTCGCCGTATTTTAGCCCCCCTCAAACAGGGATTAAGCCACTTTGCAGAGGTTCCCCCCAGTCAAATTCGGGTGTTGGATGTGGCAACGGGAACCGGACGGACGTTGCGTTTCTTGCGATCGCTCTTACCCAAAGCGGCCCTATTCGGCACCGACTTATCCCCCGCCTATTTGCGTAAAGCCAATCAACTCCTGTCGCAACTCCCCGGCGAACTCCCCCAACTGTGCCAAGCCAACGCCGAAGATCTCCCCTACCGGGATGAACAGTTCCATGGGGTGTCCTGCGTCTTCACCTTCCATGAACTCCCAGGGCCTGCGCGTCAGAACGTGATTGACCAATGTTATCGAGTCCTGAAACCGGGGGGAACCTTCATTATTTGCGATTCCCTTCAGAAGGATGACGACCCCGAACTCAATCCTCTCCTCCATAACTTCCAGACAACCTTTCACGAACCCTATCATCGTAGCTACAGTGAAGATGACATGACCGCTCGCTTGCAAACGGCCGGCTTTGTGGAGATTGCCACACAAA
The DNA here is from genome assembly GCF_009846485.1 of Sodalinema gerasimenkoae IPPAS B-353. Taxonomy (GTDB): domain Bacteria; phylum Cyanobacteriota; class Cyanobacteriia; order Cyanobacteriales; family Geitlerinemataceae; genus Sodalinema; species Sodalinema gerasimenkoae. The sequence goes on along the minus strand of NZ_ML776472.1, from coordinate 72,826 downwards.
TGCACTTCATGAGTAAATACTGGGTGGCCCAGAAGCCGGCCTAGGGCAAATCTGGGCTGGGACAACGGGACAAGCCCCGAGTCCCTGGTCAATTGCCAAAAAGAAGCGATAGAGTGGGTTTGGCAACTGAGATTGTGAGGTACCTAGCGTGACCACAGAACAAGAGACGATGCAAGACAATATCGCCACCGACGACTGGACGGGGGAAAATGATGTCGTGAACTATGCCCAGGAAATTGAGACGGTGATTTCTAGCTTGGCCCAAGACCAAAAAGCCATGGTGGGCCATGAGGATGATGCCTATGCCTGGAAGTTTAAGTATGGCAGTGTTGAAGTGTTCGTACAACTGACCGGGAAAACTGAAGAAGATACATTTACCGTCTGGTCCCCAGTGTTAAAACTTCCTGCCACCGATGAAGCGGGCTTAATGCGCAACTTATTACAAATGAACTGGGGGGGAACCTTCGAGTCCCGGTTTGCCATTGTGGATGATCAGGTGGTGGTGTTATCATCCCGGACCGTGGCTGACTTAAACCCGAGTGAAATTTCTCGGGCAATTACGGTGGTAGCCACCCTCGCCGACGATAACGATGAGGACTTGCAGGAGAAATACGGCGCCTCCTAAGTGACCTCATCAAACGGTTGCTGGCGGTTGATTCCCCTCCTGGATGCCCCAGGAGGGTTCCAAATGGCGGCAGATGCTTGGCTATTAGAGCAACATCGCCAGGGACTGACTCCCCCCAGCCTACGCTTCTATACCTGGTCTTCTCCCACTCTCTCCTTGGGCTATCATCAACGCCGCTATCCCCGTCATTGGCCCGAGATCACCTGGCAGGGACAGGCTATCCCCTGGGTGCGGCGGCCTACAGGGGGACGGGCCGTGTTGCATGATGGGGATTTAACCTATAGTCTGGTGTCTTCCGGCTGGCATGGTCGTCGAGAGGGGGTCTATCGTCAACTCTGTGGCTTTTTGCAGTTGGGATGGCAGGAATTGGGAGTCCCCTTAGGGTTTGGCGATCGCCCCCCCTCGGGCCACAATCCCAATTGTTTTGCGACGGCCACGGCGGCGGATTTGGTTACCCCAACCGGAGAGAAACTAATCGGCAGTGCCCAACTCTGGCGCAAGGAGACAGTTCTGCAACATGGCTCAATACGCCTATGCCCTAATCAGCATTTACAGGCCCAATTTTTTGGCCCCCAGGTTGAAGCACCCCATCTCCCGGAATCTCTCTCCCCTCGCCGCGTTGCAACGACCCTAACCCAAGCCGCCCAAGACTGGTTTGGGGTGACCTTTACCGTACAACCCTTCTCCCCCGAGGAAATGGCAGCGATTAACGCTAGGGCGACAGCTTGGAGAGTGGACCCTGAGCAATCATGGACTCGGGGCGAAGGACTAAGATAGAGACAACAAGGCACACTATAAGCGCGTACATCGTGACTCAGGAATTTCAGGTCTCCGTAACCCCCGTTGGCGTCGATGAGTATTTACTGCGCACCGAACGGGTCGAACCGGGTGTTCCTCTGGCGGAGGAACAAACGGTGTGGAACCTCGATCGCTGGATGCAGCAAGCCCAGCGGTTGATGAATGATCCGGTGTCAGGCCTGTTAACGCAACAAGAGACAGCCCCCTCGCCCATGTTGGCCAATTTGGCGGCCCTGGGGCAAGAGTTATACGATGCCCTATTTTGTGGGGATATGCGCGATAGCTGGATGATGGCCCAGGCGATCGCCCAAAATCACCAGCAACCTCTACGGCTGCGCCTTGGCCTCAAGGGCAATCGCTTACCCAGTTTGCCCTGGGAAGTTCTCCATGATGGAGATTATCCCCTGGCGACGGGAACCAATGTTCTCTTTTCCCGCTATCAGCCAGCCACCAATGGCCTAGCCCCTCCCACCATTGCCAAACCTTTAGAACCCCATCAACCGCTGCGAGTGTTAATGGCCATCGCCGCCCCAGGCGATCGCGCCAATTTGGAGTTAACCCGTGAAGCCGAAGAACTCGAAGCAGAGTTACGGCAACTGTACAGTCAGGGCCGGGTTCCCCAAGTCCCCACCCAGGTCGAAATTCTCCGGCAACCTGATCGCGCCCGACTCACCCAAGCCCTCGAACATGGCCATTATCATGTCTTTCACTACGCGGGCCATAGTAGTTCCGGGGCAACCGGGGGCAATGTCTACCTAGTCAATCAAACGACGGGGTTAACGGAAACCCTCAGCGGTGATGATTTAGCGGGCCTGCTGGCCAACAATGGCATTCAACTGGTGCTATTAAACTCCTGTAGGGGCGCTCATAGTCCCGGAGGACTGCAACAGGCAGGAGAACGACATCTGGCAGCGGCCTTAGTCAAGCGGGGGATTCCGGCGGTGTTGGCCATGGCCGAGCGCATTCCTGATGAGGTGGCCTTAACCCTAACCCGGCTGTTTTACCGGAATTTAACCCGTGGGGCGGTTCCCATTGACCTCAGTGTCAGTCGGGCCCGTCAGGGTTTGATTTCTGCCTATAGTTCCCATCAACTCTATTGGTCCCTGCCAATTCTCTATCTTCATCCTAAGTTTGATGGCTATCTCATCCAACGGACTGGGGAGGAAACTCGGGGTGCGGATGATCCCCCTTTGTGGTTGCGGCCCCCCGAGGCCTGGCCAGGAACTGGGGCGTCTCCCTCCCCTTTGGGTGATCGCCTCGATGATGACACCTTAGGGGAAATGGATGGTCTAGAGGGACGTGAGGCCGTCGCGGGGGGCGATCGCGGCTTAGGCACTCTAGAGGATATTGAGCCAGGAACGGCGGAGGATGCGGCGTTTGTGCAAGAAATGCTCGAAACTCTGGGTCAGGATCAAGACAATCCCACGCAACATCCGACTCAACAAACACCAGCCCCTCCCTCAACCCCATCTCAACAACCCGTTTCTGAATCCCCAGCTCGACCTAAAAACCCTGCCTCCGAAGAGACCTCGAAACGGCCAACTTATCCCTTACCGGTTGTCGCCGGTGTCGTGGCGGTGCTCGTCCTGGGATTCGGGGGCATGATTTGGGGATTGCGCGATCACGTCCCTGAGCCAGACCCCGCCACCCCTCCCCCTCTCTCAGAATTGCCTCAGAACGCAACAGACGACCCGCCTCTCCCCAATAATGAGCTAACGGCCATGGCCATTCAGGAACTCGGCGCGGGCAACATCGAGATGGGAACGCCCCTCGTTGCAGACCTATTGGCCGGTAATCGTAATGCTCTCAACAGTGCGGAGGCGGCCTTAGCCGTAGTTCCCACCCGCGATCTCGATCGCCCAGAAATCCTATTTCTTAAAGGTAGGCTCACCTGGCAGAGAATCCAAGTGGGGGATGATCTCTACAGCCTCGATGATAGCCGCCGTTTCTGGCAAGCCGCCGCTCAACAAGATCCCGACTCTCCTCTCTATTCCCTGGCTTTAGGCTTTGTCTTTTACGCCGAGGACAACCTGACAGCGGCGGTTAATCAGTTCGAGGGGGCGATCGCCCGCCTGGAGGCTAACAGTCCCCCCGATGAGGAAGCCCTCGGGGGCATGACTCCATCGAAATTAAGAACTCATGCCTATGCAGGGCTGGCCTTAACCTATGACCGTCAAGCCCAAGGACTCACCGGAAGCCGTCGCCAGGAGCGACAACAACAAGCTCAAGACCTACATACCCTGGTCTTACAGCAAGATCCTGAGGGCTTTCAAGCCAGTTACCTCGGCAGAAACTGGCTCTGGACTCCTGAGGCGATCGCCTCTTGGCAACAGTTAGGACAACCCTAATTCAATCTCCTAAATGTTGATAGGAAAACCGATGAAAATCGGTTTAACTCCGTTGGAAAAGCCGATTTAAGTAGTTTGATAAACACTTAAGTAAAATTTCGTAGGAAGTTTTTGTGGTTTTACTTAGGGAGTAAAAAAAACATAAAAAAACTGAATCGGAGGCATTTCTCCTGATTCAGTCTCGGTATAACTACGTGTAATTGAGGGACTTAGTCCACCCGTTCAAGTTGCCAAAGAATTTGGTTACCTTCCCGGCGAACCCTTGATACGACCCAGTTACGCCACACCCAATGGTCACCACGACTGGTGACAGCACTGGGGTTGATATCAATTAACGCAGCCAGTTCTGAGCTGCTGACGAGATAGGACTTTGCCGCAATTTCGTCGGCAATATGTAAACTTTCTACCAAATTGCGGAGTTCGTTAACACGAGAGTCGCCGGATAGAGTCTCTGAGAGTGCTTGACTTCCCAAATCTGTTGAAGATGTAATCGAGTCTGCCATTCCAAAAGTCATGAAAGGGATAAAACGGATCGCCTCTAATTGTAACGTTTCCCGTCCAACTTCGTAACTTAAACACCGAAAAGAAACATAACGTCGCAAAAATACCCCTCAGATGAGAGGGGTAAACAGAAACAAAAGCCAGCCGGGAGCAGTTTCAGACCCCTTGAGAGTCCCCGGAGGCTAAATAATTCGTGATTAGTGATTAACTCTTTAACGCCTCCAGAACCCGGTCATGGATAATGCCATTACTGACAATCACCCCCCGCGTGTCCCGCAATTTTACATCACGGCTAAAATCGAGGGTTTGACCATACATATCACTGACACGGCCCCCCGCTTCTTCGACAACAATTGCCCCCGCCGCGTGATCCCAGATATTCTCACGATAATCGGGGCGGTCGGCAGAGGGAAGCCGCAGATATAGGGCCGCATCTCCGGCCGCCACCACTCCATACTTAGCTTGGGAGTCCATATGTAGCGAGGGAGTCGTAATCCCCACGGCGTCTAAGAGTTTTTGCTGTTGTGCTGGGTTTCCGTGGCTGGCCTCAACACTTTCGACCACTCGCAGCGTACTCACCTCATCCACACCGCAGACGTGAATCGGCTTCAAATCCCCTTGGGTAATGGCCATCATCTCACTGCCTTGGCCGCGAACCGCGACAAACAGGGTTCCGGGGTCATCGGTGGTCAGACTCAGGGCCGGACAGACCATAACCCCGACTTTCACCTCTCCGTCTTCAATCAGGGCCAGGGCGATCGCATATTGATCCTGACGCAAAAAGCCTTTGGTTCCATCAATGGGGTCTAAGGTCCAAAAACGAGAGGCCACCTGACCATTTCCGAGATCGATCCAGTTGAGAATCTCCGCTTCGCCGGCCTTGGCTTCAATCTCCCGCACATAGGAAACCACCTTCTGGCGGGAGGTTTCATACTCGGGCGATCGCAGGGCCGTGGCGTCTTCTTCCCCGACAATGGGATCATTGGGAAACGCTTCCCCCAAGGCCTTACACACGAGGGCTTGGGCCCCATAATCGGCGACGGTTACCGGGCTTTTATCGGATTTCTCCATCGCCGAGGGAATATCCTGACGGACGCGCTGACAGAGTTTAGCGGCGGCAAGGGTGGCTTGCATCGCCACTTGTTTTTCCTGTTCGTAAGCCATAAATAAAGATAGAGGGTGTAGAGATTAGTGATCACGTGAATGATCATGTGAGACCATGGCCGAATCCCCATCCCCATCAGCCATAGAGATGAGCCACAAATTCGCCATAGCCATTGTAATGGAGGGTGGGAACCGTCTCCCATGAGAAGGACGGCCCCCGACTCACCAGGCGTTCTTGGGCTTGAGACCAGCGCGGATGGGGTTTATCAGGATTCACGTTGGCCACAAAGCCATATTCATTGGGGATGAGGCTATTCCAGTAGGTTGTGGGCTGTTCTTCAACAAAGTCAATTTTGACAATCGACTTGGCCCCCTTAAAGCCGTATTTCCAAGGAATCACCATACGAATCGGGGCACCATTTTGTTTGGGGAGAGTTTCCCCATAGGCCCCGGTGGCGAAAAAGGCCAGGTCATTGGCCATCTCCTCAACGGTTAAGCCCTCGGTATAGGGCCAAGGCAGGGAATTGGGTCGCCAACCCGGACCCGGAACCACTTCGGAATCATAGTAGGAGGTGAAGCGGACAAATTTGGCGTTGCTGAGGGGGTCCACGTCCTCTAAGAGTAACCGCATGGGAAAACCGGCCCAGGGAACCACCATTGACCAAGCCTCCACACAGCGAAAGCGATAAATGCGCTCTTCTATGGGAAACTTGCGTTTTAAGTCATCGAGATCGTAAGTTTGCGGGTTTTTGACCAGTCCCCCTACCTCGACCTTCCAGGAGTCTGTCGGGAGGGCCTGGGCCGCTTTCCAGATAGATTTGTTGCCCCCAAATTCATAGAAGTTATTGTATTCGGCCGTTAACCTACGGGAGGTGACAGCGCGATCGCCCAACTCGGCGGCGGTAAACTGAGGATTGCGAGATAAGGGCTTTAAGGATCTTGTCCCCGCCAGGGAATCGAGGTCTGAGTTCCCGGAACTACGACAGCCACTCAAGCCGAGGGTACTCACCCCCACTGAGGCGGCGATCGCACTCTTGAGAAAGCGGCGACGATGCCAAAAAACGTTCTCAGAGGTCACATGGGAGGCGGGAAGGGTCCAGGGTTTGGGGATATTAATAAACACGTTGGGGAGGGAACGGGGAACAGGGAATGGGGAACAGGCAGTAGGCAGTAGGCAATAGGGCCTTTCTCTTAACGCTTCAGGGCAGACTGCCTTAAAATTACGGAGGAACACTCGGAGAACACCTCAATGATACCCTTTGACATGACATTAGCCAGCGCCCTGGGTGAGCAGGTCAGCGACCTGTTAGAACCCATTGCCGCTCAGTTTCGTAGTTTGAATATCCCTGCCCCCATCACCCATTGGGGCCATCCTGTGATGATGGGGATTGTGGCTGTGGCCATGGGGAGTGCCACGGCGTTAACCGGCTGGAAAGGCCGCTTAGCTGAAGATAAAGAAGAGTCTCAGAAAAACCGCTCCATCCATAGTAAAATCTCCAAATTCATGGCGTTTTTCATGATGTTGGGCTATACCGGTGGGGTTCTCTCCCTGGTAATGCAACAGCAGCCGATTCTGGAAAGTCCCCACTTTTGGACTGGTTCCATGGTGGTGGCGTTACTGGTGTTGCAGAGTCTTACCTCCTTTAAGGGGTTTTGGGGAACCGCTAATTTACGCCTCGTTCACGCTTATATTGGCAGTAGCTTGATGGTCTTGTTGGTGGTTCACGCGATTCTTGGGATTCGCTTGGGCCTGTCGATTTAGTCCTGAAGGGTCGGGGGAGCGGCTATGCTAATCGTATTCCCCCTGATCTCGCGTTAACGTTTTGGGAGTCGAGTGCATCGAACCTCAAGTGTTATTCTCTGTTTGGCATATCTCCTCGGTGTCTCTCTGGCGAGAGTGCCGGGGATGGCTTATGTCTGGCTGCTGGCGGCGGGAGTTTTGGCCCTGGCGATGCCTCGTGTCTGGCGTAAAGGCCCCCGGGGTGGGGTTTGGTTTGTGGCCGGGGTGGTGGGATTTTTAGCTACGGTGTATCTGCAAGCGGTGATTCCTCAACCGGCGGCGGATGATGTGGCCCGATATGCTAATCGAGAGGTGACGGTTCGCGGACGGGTGGTGACTCAACCGACGCTGAACCGTAATGACCGACTGCGGTTTGTCTTGGCGGCTGATGACCTGCTGGAGGCTGAGTTGGATGGGGATGTGGCTGAGATATCCCGACCGGAACCTGTCTCTGGACAACTCTATGTGACGGTGTCCCCGGAGATGGCTGAGGGGATACATCCTGGCCGCCATCTGCGTTTGACGGGCTGGCTTTATGAACCCCAAGCGCCGCGAAATCCCACGGGATTCGACTTTCGGGAGTTTTTGGCGCGACAAGGCATTTTTGCAGGATTGCGGGCGGATATCGTCCATAGAGACCCAGCAATGGAGACATCTGACTGGGGTTGGTGGCGTTTGCGCGATCGCATTGTCAGAACCCATGAACAGGGCCTCGGGGTTCCCCAGGGGCCCTTGGTGAGTGCCATGGTTTTGGGGCGACAGGCGGTGAGTTTACCCCATGAGATTCGCGATCGCTTTATTGATGTGGGGTTGGCCCATGTCTTGGCAGCGTCGGGGTTTCATGTTTCTCTGATTTTGGGGGCGGTGTTGGGGATTGGCCGCCGCTGGGGCGATCGCCCGAAACTACTCCTGGGACTCCTAACGCTGTTGGTGTATGTGGGTTTGGTGGGCTTTCAACCGTCGGTGTTACGGGCGGCCCTGATGGGTGGGGCGAGTTTGTTGGGGTTGGCCTTGGAACGACGGGTAAATCCTCTGGGGGCGTTGTTGCTGGCGGCGGTGTTGTTACTGCTGCTGAACCCACTTTGGATTGAGGAGTTGGGCTTTCAGTTGAGTTTTTTAGCGACGTTGGGTTTGTTGGTGACGGTTCCGGCGTTGGTGAAACGTCTGGATTGGTGTCCGCCGAGATTGTCGCCCATGTTGGCGGTTCCGCTGGCGGCGATGATTTGGACGTTACCGTTGCAGTTGGGGGTGTTTGGACAAATGCCCACCTATAGTATTTTGGCCAATGTTTTGGCAACACCGTTTTTGGTGGTGGTGACGTTGGGAGGCTTTGTCAGTGCGATCGCCGCCCTGATTGTTCCAGAATTGGGGGCAATTTTAGCCTGGAGTTTGGGCTATCCGGTTCGGGGTTTATTGGGATTGGTGAGTTGGATTGGGCAACTTCCTCAGGGGGCGATCGTGGTTCAACCGTTGCAACTGTGGCAAGTTTTAGGGCTATATGCTTTGATGGCTGGGGTTTGGGGGTTGCATCATTTCCGCCCTCGTTATCGGATAGGCCTGTATGGGGTGGCTACAATGCTAGGGCTGTTGCTGCTGTTGCTTCCGGGAACGTTGGCTAAGGCGAATCTGTTGCGGGTGACGGTTTTGGCGACGAGGGGGGAACCGGCGATCGCCCTGCAACAGGGTTGGCAAACCAGTCTAATCTCGGGGGGCGATCCTCAGATTACCCGTTATGCGGTTTTACCCTTTCTGCAACAGGAGGGGGTGGGCCGTTTACAGGCGGCGATCGCCACCTCGTCGGTGGGGGAAGGCTGGGATCTCCTCTTAGATCGGGTGACTCCTCGCGAACTCTATCGTCTCTCGGATGTGGGATTGGCGGGGGCCGATGGGGGAACCTTCCTAGCCCCAGGAATGGAACTGACTCAGGAGGGAATACAGATTCAGAGTCAGTCCAACCGACCGCCCATTTTGTGCGTGCAGGCGGGCGATCGCACCTGGTTGATTCTAGGAAACCTCTCAGAGGATCAACAACAGATGTTGCTGCAACGCGATCGCCTCTGTTCGGCGGACTATCTGGTCTTTTTCGGCCGCGAACTGGACTTAGAGTTACTGACTCAAGTGCGTCCCAAGGTACTGATTATCCCCTCCCCGTTGAGTCCCACTCAACAGGCCCAGATGATCCAGTTGGGCCTTCAAGTTCTCAACCTAATGGAGGTGGGAGCGGTACAATGGACCCCTCAACGGGGGCTAGAGGGACTGTTGCCGACAACTCCCTCCCGACGAGATTTCTCTTAAGTCTCTTAGTTTTGAGATTCTTGATAGGGGGGAAAGTCAGTATAGCCTTGGGCATCAAAGGCATACCAACCGGACATATCATCGGCTGGGGTGGGGGGCCAACCCTGGGTAAACCGTTCGACTAAATCAGGATTGCTGATAAAGGGTCGCCCAAAGGAAATACAATCGGCATCTCCTCTGGCGATCGCGGCTTCAGCGGTTTCTTGATCGTAGCCACAGTTGCCCATCAATGGCCCCCGGAAGACAGCACGAAACTCCGCGAGGGTCATCGGTTCGCCCAAGTCATGAAAGCCAAAGTCTAAGCCATCGACTACTTGCAGATACGCTAAATGATAGGCGTTGAGTTGTTGGGCGACATAGAGAAATGTCTCTCGGTAATCGGGGGAGCCAACATCGTTAAAGTTGCCATTGGGGGAGAGTTTAACGCCGACTCGATTTCCGGGATAAACTGTCGTAACGGCCTCTAAAATCTCTTGTAAGAAACGATAGCGATTTTCTAGGCTGCCTCCATAGTTATCCTGGCGATGATTGGTTTTAGACTGTAAAAATTGGTCGATGAGATAGCCGTTGGCGGCATGAACTTCGACCCCATCAAATCCCGCTTGTTTAGCATACTCGGCGGCTTGACGATAGTCGGCTACAATTTGGGGAATGTCTTCCGTCTCTAGGGCGCGAGGGATTTCGTAGGCTTGCTTGCCGTTAGGGGTATGAATGCTATCTCCAGTAATGGCGATCGCCGAGGGGGCCACGGGTAAGCCTAACTCGGGGTGAAACTCACTATGGGAGGCGCGGCCACAATGCCAGAGTTGCAGGAAGATGGGGGTTCCCTGTTCGTGAACGGCATCGACGACCTGTTTCCAGGCTTGGGCCTGTTCCGCGCTATACATCCCTGGGGATTGTTGCCAACCGATGCCTTGACGGGAGATAACGGTGGCTTCGCTGAGGATTAACCCGGCTGAGGCTCGTTGCTGATAATATTCAGCCATGAGGGGGTTGGCCTTTCGCTCAACTCCAGCGCGCGATCGCGTCAACGATGCCATCACGACACGGTTTTTTAAGGGCAATCCGTTCAGATTTAATTCGGATAAAAGCTTGCTTGACATAGGTTTTAGGGTTCGAGAAAAATGGCTTAGTTTTGATTGACAATCAAGGCTTCAAATTGCTGAAGAGAAATCACCGTAATTCGCTCATCATGTTTAGCCATGTTTCGCATTGATTCTGTATTATAGCCCCAATCTGCTAAATAAAGTTTAACAGCATTTAAGTCTTCATGCTCAGCAACGGAGTAGAGAGTATTGAGTCTATCTTCGATAAAGATAATTTCAGAATATGGGGTTTCATTGAGCAGTCGGCTTAGAATTTCATGCTTCGGCAGTTTGACCTCTTTGCCAAACAACTGATTTCGCTGAAATTCAATCCCTTGTCCAGCCAAAAGTGCGCGAACAAAACGCCCCTCTTTCGTGGTAATAATAACCCAGGGAATCTCAGCAGTTTGCAAATGATGTAACTGCTCAATGACTCCCGGATAAAAGCGGTGCAGACTCAACCAGTTATCCACATTTTCGCGAATCCAGCGATCGCGAACCCCATCCACAGCATTGGCCAGTTCACTGGGGTTAAGCTGTTCATCTTCAACTACCGTCTGACAGACCTCTCGCCAATCCTCTAAAATCTGCTGTTCAGAATAGCCCAACAGGCGCGATCGCAGAACAACAGGCATTTCCCACCCCGTTTCCACCACTGGACGCAGGCGATAAAAACTGGTCGCGAGATCCTCCGGGGGGGTCGTTTGACTGGGGGACCAAACTTGACAGTAGGCTCGCCAGGCGGTTTGGAAATATTCAATCAGGCCATTGCAAAGAACACCGTCAAAGTCTAGAGCAAAAAGGGTTGATTTCATCGCGTCGTCGAGTAGGTTAAGCTAATTGGCTGGATTTTAGCACTCCGACTCCCCCATCGCGGCGATCCCGAGTCTATAGGCAAGAGGCAAGAGAAAAGACGTAGGGGCGTACCCTTGTGGTCGGTGAGCGATAGCCGAACCGTGGTCGCCCTCTTCTGGCAAGAGGCTTCTGAGTTGGGTACGCGAAGGGTTGCTGAGGCGATCGCCAGCCGAATCTCCATAAAAAAACAGGACAGTTGCGGGTTAATCGGAGACAATGGAAAATAGACCCGGACTCGCCAACCCGTCCCCGCGTGCACCATCATGATCTTCTGCCTCAATCCCAACTGCTCGCAACCCCGAAATACAGATGATGCCAGTCACTGTGTTACCTGTGGTTCCCGCCTCAAACTCCGGGGGCGGTATCGTCCAACCAAACCGCTAGCCAGGGGAGGATTTGGCCGAACCTATATTGCGGTGGATGAAGATCGTCTCAATACCTTCTGCGTAATCAAACAACTCCTGCCCCAGGATACTGGAACCGATGTCACCGAGGGCAGCTATGACAAAACGATTTCCCTGTTCTATCAAGAAGCCACCCAACTCTCCAAATTGGGAGAACATCCCCACATTCCTACCCTATTCGCCTTTTTTGAAGAAGAGGGACGGCTTTACCTGGTGCAGGAATATGTAGATGGCCAGACCCTTTGGCATGAGATGGAGCGTTTAGGAGCCTTCAGGGAAACGAAAATTCGGGAGATTTTAGTGCAACTGCTGCCGGTATTACGGTATGTGCATCAAAATAATGTCATCCATCGGGACATCACGCCGGTGAACATTCTGCGACGCAATCGGGATGGCAAGCTGATGTTAATTGACTTTGGCGTCTCGAAGCAGTTAACTAAAACCGCTCTAGCGGAACCTGGCACCAAGGTGGGAACCATGGGCTATGCTCCCCTAGAGCAGTTACGCAGTGGTCAGGCCTATCCGGCCAGTGATATTTATAGTCTTGGGGTAAGCTGCCTGCAACTGCTGACGAATACTCGCCCGGATGTCTTATTTGACCCGATGCAAGGTTGGCTTTGGCGGGAGAAGTTGGCCGAACACGAGATGACTGTGAGTCCTCGGTTGGGGGCAATCTTGGACAAAATGACGCAGGAGCGATTGAGCGATCGCTATCAATCGGTGGATGAAATTATCCGCGATTTTAAAACCCCCAACACTAAACCCCCCACCAACCGCCGTCAGACGAAAAAGCGCAAAACGGCCATGGCGCCCGGTTCTGACTATGCTCCCGTCTCTGCCCCCCAAACAAAGCCCACGAACGCCTCTCTCCCTCGGACGAACATTGAGCCTCCCTCCTCTGAGTCTTCTCGACGTTCCATGCCCCCCCTGCCACCGAAACCCCCATCCATGACGCCGGTTCCCTCAGGGCGCGTCTTTCCCACCTCTAGTAGTCGCTTTCAGGATGTGACCCCTATTTCTCACCGGCCGCCCCTGCCGAAAACGCGAGGCTGGCATTGTGCCTACACATTGCCGGCGTTGACCTCGTTGGTCAGTTGTGTGGCGATTCACGAACGATTATCGGTAAATAAACCCCTCTCCAATAATGCCCGTCAGCCTGCCTTACCCTGGATTGTCGGCGGTGGCTTAGATAATACGGTGTTTGTCTGGAATTTGCAGACTGGGCAACTGGAGTATGCCCTCGATCGCCATCGTCGTCCGGTGAATGCGGTGGCCATTAGTCCCGATGGTAAGGTTCTGGCCAGTGGGGGGGATGATGCCACGGTGAAGTTATGGAATTTACAGACGGGAGAACTCCTCGATAGTCTGGGAGGACATTTACGGGGGGTGACCTCCTTGGCGTTCTCAGGAGATGGCTCTTATTTAATTAGTGGCAGTAAGGATCGCACCCTTCAGATCTGGAAACCGGGTCAAAGTGAGAGTAGCGGCGTCTTACGAACCCCCTCGGGCAGTATTAAGGCGATCGCCCTCTCTCCCGATGGACAGTGGTTAGTCAGTGGCGGCTTGGACAATAAGATTTATGTCTGGAGTCTGAGCGATCGCCAGTTGGTGCATACCCTGACGGGCCACTTAGGATCGGTGTTATCGGTGGCAATTTCTGCTGATAATCAGTTTTTGGCCAGTGGCAGCAAGGATCGCACCATTAAGGTGTGGGATCTCCAGTCGGGGGCCGATGTTTGTACTTTGGCCAATCATCTTTGGGATGTGAATGATGTGGCGTTTGGTCTGCATCAGGATATGTTGGTGTCAGCCAGTAGTGACAAAACCATCAAAATTTGGAGTATTCGCGATCGCCGTGTCTCTGAGACCCTCTCGGGACATATGGGGGCCGTCCATGGAATTGCCGTCGCTCAACGGAGTCGGGCGATTGTCTCGGGGAGTTGGGATAAAACCATCAAAATTTGGTGCTGGCATCAATAAGTCGCTAACTTTCGTCAAATTCCGGAATTTGCTCCTATTCTGGAGAGAGAATGTCAAAGGTTTTTAGGTCAACGATTGTGTCTTCAAGCAAACCCACCATTCTCGTCACGGGCGGAGCTGGATATATTGGCTCCCATGCGGTTCTAGCTCTCAAGGCGGCGGGCTATGCCGTTATCATCCTCGATAATCTCGTCTATGGACATCGGGATTTAGTTGAGGAGGTGTTAGATGTTGAGTTTATTCTCGGGGATACCTGCGATCGCCCCCTCCTCGATGATCTCTTTGCCCATCACACCATTGCGGCGGTCATGCACTTTGCCGCCTATATCTTTGTGGGGGAGTCGGTAACAGATCCGGCGAAATACTACCACAACAATGTGGTGGGAACCTTAACCCTCCTCGAAGCGATGCAGGCGGCGGGGGTGCAGCATTTGGTCTTTTCCTCCACCTGTGCCACCTATGGGATTCCCCAGTTTATGCCCCTAACGGAAGACCATCCTCAGCTTCCTATCAATCCCTATGGCTTCAGCAAGTTGATGGTGGAACAAATTCTGGCAGACTTTGATACGGCCTATGGTCTCAAATCAGTCTGTTTCCGCTACTTTAATGCAGCCGGTGCAGACCCTCAAGCTCGACTGGGGGAAGATCATCATCCTGAAACGCACTTAATTCCCCTAGTGCTTCAGGCGGCGTTGGGCCGGCGTGAGTCGATCGCCATCTTCGGGACGGACTACGATACCCCCGACGGAACCTGTGTTCGCGACTACATCCATGTCTGTGACTTAGCACAGGCACATGTTTTGGGATTGGAATACTTAATGGGTGGCGGCAATTCTCAGGCGTTTAACCTGGGAAATGGCAATGGCTTTTCCGTTAAAGATGTGATTGATGTGGCGACTGAGGTAACCGGGCGCAAGATTCCCGTTAAGATTGCCGATCGCCGTGCGGGAGACTCCCCCATTTTAGTGGGGAGTAGTGATAAGGCTCGTCAAACGTTAGGTTGGACTCCCCAATATCCGGAGTTAGGGGATATTGTCCGTCATGCTTGGCAATGGCATCAGAAACGTCATGGTTAAACCTCATCTGAGTCAGTGTCCAGCTCAATTTGCGGTACGGAAAAGACGCGACCACAGAGAAATCCAGGATTTGACCGGGGTTGCGGGGCGGCGGGTTGGCAACATAGAGCCAGTTTCCGCATTCCGGGCATCAAATCGGCAACTTTGTTGAGAAGGTGATCTACGTGACCGCTGAGGACTTCAATCTCCTCACGACTGGGGGCAACGATGAAGAAGGTTGGCTCTCCTACGGGGCTGGGGGCAAAGCCAAATTGACAATCGGCGAGCTGTCGAGCCACCATGCCATCAAAGGCATCGCAGAAGTATCGTAGCAGGGTTCCGTGGAGGGTTTGGGTTAATGCCCGGTCGTTGGAACTGTAGGAACTGGGTTCAGAACGCATGGTGTGGGGTCCTCGGTTGGATGGATGGGGTCTTCCAGGGCGGTTTCATACAATGCCCAGACGACCGATCTAATGACCGACTATTGGTCTATACATCTAGTGTGCCCAAGAATACGGAAGATTTCCATGATTAGGATCTATGACTTGATGCGATCGTCAACAGTTCCCGCAGCGATCGCCGTCGCTTGGGGGTGCGATCGTGATCAACATTCATGTTGGAATTTTTCAACCAAAATAGTCATTCCAACTTAAGGGTTTACATTGGGGTAAACCCTTAAGTTTGAACATTTGTTTCACCAAAAGCGTCTTATGCCCTATGACTAAAACCAATCCAGCAACTACAGACCAGCAACTACAGACGACTAGACACCGGTGCAACAACACCGACATCGGAGGGAACCCGGCGGGAGCAATGTTGAGCCGTCTGTGCAAATTTATCAGCGGCGTCGAGGAAGATCGCTCCTCGCTGGATATAACCCTGACGCTTCTTAGGATCAGGTCGGCTTGAACCCGACAGAAACTGACGACTCGATTCGATTAAACAAAATAGATATAACTGACGGTCAAACAACTCCGGCGACATCTGGAACTGCTGTGAGTAAGCATCACGTATCACCTGATGCACCTCACTGCCGATGCCAAAGGGACGAATGAGGCGATCGAACTCCAGAGCGACAGGACGAGTATGACAGGCTTCCCAATCGATTAAGACTAACTCCCCATTGGAACTCACGCAGGCATTCGTTAACGACATATCGCCGAGGCCCTCTGCAAAGGGAACGGCCATATCCAATTCAGGAAGCGTATCCACCAGTTTGTAGAAACGTTGGGATTGGGCCGGATCTAGCTGGGCCATCACGGAACTGCGCAACGTCTCCTCAAGTAAGTCCCCAATGGTCTCCCCAAAAAGGCTGGAGAATGGCCGCCATTCTGGGGAGTCATACCAGGTCAGTAAGTTGGGCAGGAACAGATCGATCAGCAGTCGGCGATCCTCGGCATTGCGAGGCCCGAGCATACGCAAATCCAACCGTTCTTCGAGGAGATAGGACACCTCACCATATTCTCCCGCCGCAAATACCTGGGGAACCCGAATCTGCGTGCTATCCCCCAATTTTCGGCGTAGGGAGTCCCGGCCCTCTTGTTCCAAAATAAACCAGGGTTTTTGAGGATTCTCCCCGTCAGAGTTGCTCTTTTGGCGGACTTTCAGGGTGACATTGGGATAAAACAAACGAATGCCCTTACTCACATCGCGACCGAGGCGAATGGATGTGGCATGGGTTTCGATGGTGGGATGAGACTTTAGATAAGACTGTGTTGATGCGATGAGTCGTTGCACCCGTCCCCCCGGCTGAGAGAAACTCCGGAGCAATGACAGAAAATTCTGGCGGTTGGCAATTCGGTAATGTCCGGAGCTGAAGTCGATAAAGAAACGAGGCTCCGGGGACGCCAAGGGACAGAGCTTGGCTTCCAATTTAGGTAAAGCTGAGATTAAGACCTCATAATCTTCAAACTTGTAGGCAAACAATCTTCAGTTCCTCCCCGTGATGAGCTGAAAGCATCTCAGACAGAGCGTTTCAGTTGTTTTAGACACCAAAGTCTGCGTTGCGCCGGTCGCTGTTCGACCTTCTCTTGGTTCGCGCACGTTTAACCTTAACTTAACTAGACTTTAACGTTGCTCAAGTTGGGATGTCAACTCAGCTCTTTTGCGGGGGTGGAGGGTAATATACAAGTTAATACGGACAATCAAAACTCATGAAAATATCTTAGGACATTGCATTTAGAGTTTCTAGATGTCCTTGTTTATTTGTCTAATTGTTGATTGTTAAAAACTAAGTTGATGATTGGAACTGGGGGCCGCCGCCACCAAAACCTCCCTTAACAGGTTAAGAGTCCCCACCGGTGGCGATGGAGACTCTACTAGCGATGCTGAAGGGCAAAGCGAAGGTTAAACGCTGGTTAAGGTTTCAAGCGTTGATAGACTTTTTTAAGGCGGTTGATCCACTGACGACTGGGGGACGCTGGGGGCGGTGCGATCGCCGTAGGTTCAGGGATTTCCTCGCCGAGATAGCGGTAATGTTCCCAAATATCCCAATAGGGGCAACCGGGTTGAATCCGCACCCCAGCCCAATGGAGATATTGCAGGGGCTGTCCGGTTTTGGTGTCGATGAGGCGATCGCCCTCCCGTTGAAAATGAGGACTCCGGGCCCAGCTTCCGGGGGCTTTCCCGGGCTGGTTCACCAGGTTAAAGCGTCGCTGAATCCGTTTCAGGACAAGATAGTTAAAAATTGGCTGATCCGTGGTTTTTTGGGAAAAATCGAAGTAATCAGGATGCTCGGCACATTCGGCAAAGGTGTCATATAAATCCTCCACAGAAAATAAACCCTTCTTGGACGCCCACCAACCGCTGTTAAAGACATCGTGTAGCTCATTTTCTGTAAATACCCCATCGTCTAAGACTTTAGAGGTGAAGACATTTTCAGTCCCATTGGTATGCTGATAATCACAACATAAGAAATCGTAATCCTCAAGATAGCTTAGATTGTCGATGATTTTCTCGAAAACAACAATATCAACATCGATGTATAAAAACTCATCAAAGGGACCAAACCAACAGGCTTGTTTTCGTTGCTTATTGGGCGTATTAAAAAACCCCTTGCCGAAAATATCATGCAGTTTGAGGCAGAGGGTCTCAACAAAATCTAAATCCTCAAATAACTCAACCCCGAACGGCTGAGCTGCTTTGAACACCTCTTGATAGTTGGCATCAAATGGGATTAAAATAATCGGCGTTTCTGAATCATAATGGCGAAGGCTTTTGAGAAAGGCAATAGTCTGCTCAATCACCTTATCATTGGCAACAATATAAATCCCCCGGGTCATGATATCGTCCTCATTCTGGTTGTCGTACCTTAGTTTACTTGGACTTGATGCCAAGTTTCCGTAGGAGCCGTTGAGTCATCGTGGGGGGGGGATTTAGGGGTTTAGCCGTTCCGGTAAATTGGGGACGATTCTCCGGTTCATGGAGATAGCGATAATGCAAAAAGACATCTCGATAGGGACAGTCTAGGTTTTCTCCCTCACATAAGCGCCGAAACACGGAAGATGATACGCCAATATAATGCAGATAGGTGAGTCGTTTGCCTTTGTCATAGACCAGACCATCCTTCTCTTCAAAATGGGGAGACGTCACACAACAGCCGATTCGTTCCTCCGCTGAGAGGTGATGGGAGAAGTTATAAATGCGTCGCTGCGATCGCATGGCCAGATAGTTGAGGATGGTCTGGTCAGGGGCCCAGACATAGAGAACCTCTGCCTCTCCCGCCGCCAAGTGACCGAGCAAAGCCTCTAACTGCTCCGGGGAATAGAGGTTGCGATGGGTTCCATAAAATCCCGAACAAAAAATCTCATTATCGATGCGTTCTTGGGGAAACACCTTATACAGTTGAGGTGAATCTAGGGTATAAATATGGCTTGGATCTTTAAACTGATAGTCATACACAACCCAGTCATAGGTTGTCAGTTTCTCAAAGATGTAATCCAACGAATCGATTAGGAGCGCATCCGCATCGATATAGACAAAGCGATCAAAGGGCCCATCAAAGCCACAGAAACGCCGATGAGTCCCGGCCCGGTGTAACCCAGATTGAATGTTCCACTGTTGTGTTGCCGTGGGATGACGTTCCCAAACGGCTTGAGCAAAGGTATCCCAACGGTTGATGGACTCCTGGTCATCATAGAGTTGCACATTGGGACGATGAGCAATCTCTGCTCTCACCCGTTCCAAATTATCGTCGTAGGGAAAAATACAGACAGGAGTATCCTTCCCTTGATTAACCTCGATGCTGTTGAGCAAGGCAACGAGTTGGTCGTAGACATAATCGTTGGCTAGGGTACAAATTCCATCCATGATTGTTCAAAACCGTTAGGGAGGGGTCAGGGGGACAAATCCAGGGAGAGACCTCGCAGGAGGCGATATTACCATTCGGTACGATGATAACCCCTCTTTCTCGAAACTGTTGGGGACTTAGAGTGCTCTCGCGGTACTACCACAGGTCAGATTGTAGGTAGGAACTTTGTTTTTCCAACCAATCTTGTCCCAGTTGAATGGTGATGTCCGAATGGAGAACCCCAGTACTTTCAACGCGCACTTCCCCAAAGCCCAGGGAACGATTTAAATCTAAGGCGCTATTGCGATCGCCCCCCTGAGCGATAATGCGAGTTTCCCCTAGGGGTTGTTGCCAATCCTGGGCCAAATAGACGTTACGATACCCGGCATCCCAGAGTTTATCAATCAAGGCATCGACAGCCTGGGGTTCTTCAGTGCTGTCTTGAATGGCAATTCGTAAGTAGCGCGGATCAGCTCGCCAAGCTTGGGTAGGTTCTGAGGAACGGCCAAAATGCTCGGCCACCATGTGATCAATTTCAGCGTAATTGGGAATCCAGTAACTGAGATCCGTGGGCCCTTCCGGGTCCCGAAACTGTCCCGGAAGCAGAAGCATCTGGGCATTCTCACGACTGGTTTGACTGGCGAAGTTAAGCAGGGCCACTAACTCTTCGACACTGAGATTGGTATCGACGTATTCTTGAATGGTCGAGAGAATCCGAGGCAGACGTACCAGAGTCCGAGGATTGAGCGTTTGTTCAATCAGGGCCCGCAGTAACATCTGTTGCCGTTGAATGCGCCCAATATCCCCCATCCCATCATGACGGAAGGTCAAAAACTGAAGCGCCTCATTGCCTGTAAGATGTTGCTCTCCGGCCTTGAGGTCAATGTAGAGATGTTGGGTGTGATCGGTGTACTTCATGTCCTGAGGAACATTGACACGCACTCCCCCGAGAACATCAATGAGTTTTTCCACCCCTTGGATATTGACGCGCAGATAGCGATCGATGCCAACTCCGCCGAGGAGATCACTTACGGTGCGGGCGCTTAGGGCCGGGCCGCCATGGTGATTCGCCTCGTTGATTTTTTGGTCTCCATAGCCGTCAATCCAAGTCAGGGTATCTCGGGGTACGGAGAGCAAGGTGAGATTCTTATCTTGCGGTTCAAAGCGAACCAACATCATGCTGTCGGACAGGCCATCGAGGGAGTTGACGAGGGGATCATGTCCGGAACGTCGGAGGGGTTTGCCCACATCCGAATTGAGAACTTTCGTACCGAGAATCAAAATGTTCACCGGACGCGTCAGTTCGGGGATTCGCATATTGGAGATGGCTAAGTCTTCCTCACTGAAGATGCCACGATCTTCAGGACGAATCCGGCTTTGCATCAAGGGAGTGCTTGATAACGATACAGCGAGTAAGGCCCCGGCCGTTGCCGAAAGCATGGCCACTCCACTGAGTCCCAAGCCTAACCAAAGCCAACCCAAACCCGAATGTTTTAATCTCTTCCCTTGATGTTTGGGGGCGGGGGATGGGGATATACGCTCTTGACGATGCTGTGCTGACACGGAATTCCTCACACACAAGTAGGTTGGACGAGTCCTAACGGTTATCAACCGTGAGTTGATTACATATCTTAACGTTATGGTTCCAGATTTTGGCCGGATAACCAGCGCCTTTCGCTCAAATTGGCCGTTTTAAGGTTGGGTAACGGTTCTAGTTCATCACGAAGACCGAGGGTTAGGGTAGGCGATCGCTAATCTGACCAATTCCGGGTAACCATAAGGATTTTCCCTGGGACAAACGTACCATCAGCCCAAAACAGGTTAAAAAATACGTGGTTGTCCAGAGGCTACCGCCAATGAGAACCGGCAAAGACCCGAGTTCGCCATGGTTAGCGGCAGTGCCAAACAAAATGTAACCTGAAAGCCACAGGAACGCCAGGGTCATGGCTAAACGGCTAATGGCTTGTTCTTGAGCCGAGCCTTGATGACGATAGAGTCGCCACCAGGCGGGAAAAAAGCCGAAGACGGGGACGAGGGTGAAGTAAAAGGAGAGACGTTTCATGATGGGAAACACAGAGGATACAGCAATGGGGCGATCGCCCTGGGGTTAGGCATCGGGAACCGTCCACCAGGCGATCGCATAGTCTTGATTGGGGTCATTCACCTGACGGCGATAGACCACCCGTAGTTTGTAGCGTCCGCTGCGGGGAACGGCTTGAAACAGATGTTCTAAGCTATCCACCTCACTGGTGGAGGCGGCAATGGCCTCGTTGATGTCGTCGGAATCGGCCGGCATCAGATAGAGGTCTAGGTCATTTAAGCCGCGATCGCGGAAACTTTCATCTATATCGTAGCGGCCGTCACCATCGCGATCGTCCAGCTCCACCTGACGGTTCCAGGTGAGGGTTGCGGCCACATAACCATTGGCTTTGAGGGGGGCATCCAGGACATAGTCTTGAACGGTGGTGGTGGCAATCTCATTAAAGTCCCAGCCAATAGGCGGCACGGAGTCCGAGGCGGGCCACTGTCCGGGGCTAAACTGCTCATAGGCGCGGTGGGCATTGAGATGGCCAGTTCCCATATCCCGATGCACGGGGACCTTAGGATTGCGATAGGCCTCCGAGGTGAGCCAGTTTCCGCCCCGTCGATCGCCAATGGTACGAGTCATCCCCTGACGTAAGCCATCGCCAGCATCGGCAAGTTTGTCAGCGGAGTTGAGAATCACCGCCTTCATCACCTGATTCTGGCGAGCATCTAAGGTCCAATGGGGGGCATTCTCCCGTAATTGGCGATCGCCATATTCCTGTAATAGAGCCACCGTCCCCACCACATGGGGCGAGGCAAAACTGGTGCCCGTACTGGGAAAGACCTCTCCCTGCTGACTTAAGAGCTTCACATCCCGGCCAGGGGCCAGCAGACTGATTAACAGTCGTCCACCGACATTGGTTTCTAGGCCCACTAGGCGGTCAAATGGCTCATCAAAGACATTGCCCAAGTTAGAGACATCCACCTGATCGTAGCGACCGCTGTGGGCATGACTTGAGGATACATTGATGCCGTTGTAGTTATCTGTGGGGATGGGGATGCCTCCTCGTCCTTGGTTTCCGGCAATCACATAGAGGGTATTGTGATGATTGGCGGACCAGTCAATACAAAGGGTTAATAAGGCGTTGCCATCTAGAACCGCATCAGGACGGGGATCGAGCCAGAGGGGTTCGCCAAAACTGAAGTTGATGGCGCGGACATCGTTACTATTTTGTTCGGCCACTTGCTGAGTCGCCAAACAATGTTGCCCTTGCCGATTGCCGCCGCGATCCGGGGAGGTGGCGCTAGAGTAGAGCCGAGCATTGGGGGCGACTCCGGGCCGTTTTTTATTGCTGCTGACCATGACGCTGGCCACTCCATGGGCATGGGCATCTACATTACTCCCAGGAACCGCCGGGCGATCGCGGAGGAAGACTCCAGCGAGGTCTGGGACTAACTCCTCCTCTGGGGGAACCCCCTTATCGATGCCAAATTGGGCAGGACGACCAATTTCTACCTGTCCAATGGCGATTTTACGTCCTAAGAGGTTATAGGGGGCTTCATGAAGTCGCTGAGCTTGGATACCGCCGTCTCCAGTGGAGGAGGTGGCTAAGATGGCATGAAACCATCCTAGGGCGATCGCCATCGCGATTCCGAGAGTGAACCGGGTTAGAAAGCGTCTGATGCTAGTGCGCTCCGCCAAAGGTCTGCTCCTAATACAAATGGGGGAATTGGGGAAATCGTTCTGATTTTTTGGCGATCGCCAAGAAATCTAAGGACTTATGGGCACGTTTTTTGTTAAAATTTATTTAAATTCTGTATCAAACGCAACACACAAAATCGAGGAACTTGCCACATGGCAACATTAAACTCTGAAAAATCTACAGTTATTGCCCCTTCAATCTTATCAGCCGATTTTAGTCGTCTGGGTGAACAGGTCAAGGCCGTTGACGAAGCCGGTGCGGACTGGATTCACGTTGATGTGATGGACGGTCGCTTCGTTCCC
Organism: Sodalinema gerasimenkoae IPPAS B-353; assembly: GCF_009846485.1. GTDB lineage: Bacteria > Cyanobacteriota > Cyanobacteriia > Cyanobacteriales > Geitlerinemataceae > Sodalinema > Sodalinema gerasimenkoae. The sequence continues at coordinate 49,678 of NZ_ML776472.1, read as the reverse complement.
AACATTACCATTGGTCCGTTAATCGTCGATGCCCTGCGTCCGGTGACGAAGAAACCTCTGGATGTTCACTTGATGATCGTCGAACCCGAGAAATATGTCGAGGACTTCGCGAAAGCTGGGGCTGACATTATCTCCGTTCACGCTGAGCATAACGCCTCTCCCCACCTGCACCGCACCCTCGGACAGATTCGCGAACTTGGGAAGCAAGCCGGAGTCGTGTTAAACCCCGGGACTCCCCTAGAACTGATCGAGTATGTCCTGGAACTGTGCGACTTAGTGCTCATTATGAGTGTTAACCCCGGTTTCGGTGGACAAAGCTTCATTCCCGAAGTTGTGCCCAAAATCCGTAAACTGCGTCAAATGTGTGACGATCGCGGCCTCGATCCCTGGATTGAAGTCGATGGTGGTCTCAAACCCGCCAACGCTTGGCAGGTGCTAGATGCGGGCGCTAACGCCATTGTCGCCGGTTCGGCGGTGTTCAAAGCCCCCGATTACGCCGAAGCCATTGAAGGTATCCGCAACAGCAAGGCTCCCTCCCCAGAAATGGCGACGGTTTAAGGTCTCATCTCTAGGAGTTGATCCACAAAGCCCCTCAGGTCTTCACGAGTCTGGGGGGCTTTCGTTACAGGCAAAATCGGCACAAGCCAACCCAGAGGGAACTGGGGTGGTTTCTCCCGTCATGGACCATCCCTCCTCACGGGCGATCGCATCCAAATGCTGAATACGGTTCTCGGTTAACGGGTGCGTTTGGAAATACTCCGAGGCCCTCACCAGTCCCTCTGGAAAGGCCTCCTTCCTGGCGGCTAAGCGTTCAAAGAAGTCTAAACTGTTGGCCCCATGGCCATAATGACCCACCACAGACTCTAAGCCATATTCGTCGGCGGCATATTCTTGGCTGCGGCTATAATTCAGGCGATTGAGATTGAGCGTATAGCCAATCACATCTGGGCCACTTCCCTCATGGCCGAAATTTAATACCAAGCTTCCCAACAGCACAAAAATGCCCCGTCCTAAACTTCTTAAACCATCCCGGGCCGACAAATGGCCTAACTCATGGCCGAGAACAAAGGCCAGTTCATTTTCTGACTCAACCTCCTCTAAAAACGCCGTGGTCACAAATAACTGTCCCCCGGCTAAGGCAGCGGCATTGACAACTTCACTGTCGATTAAATTTAGGGTTAGGGGGGTCTCATCCAAGTCTCCGGGATGACACAAGTCCTCTAACAATTCTGACAGATAGAGTTGTCGAGTATCCTCCTCTAGGACTTCGCCGCCGAGTTGTGGTGCGACGGCCGGGGCGAGGGTGTCTCCGATCCAAATATCTTGTTCTGGGGTGAGTTGAGGCACAACCCAATCGACGGCTAAGCCTAAGATAAAGTAGATGACTAACGTCAGGGCAATAATTGCCCCAAGCAAACGGGCAAAATCCACTAAGGGATTAACCTTAGAGATGTTGACCTCTTCTGTAATGGCTTTTGGTTTAAATCCCATTGCGATCGCCCGTGGACTCCTCCGGATCTAGGCTAACGAATCGCCGTTCCGTAGGCAATCACCTCAATTGCCGCGATGCCTTTCTGATTATTGCCGCCAATGGTACTGGTTTCATAGCGGATATTGAGCACTTCAGTGGCCCCCCAAGCGATGGCCTGCTCTTTGACCCGTAATAACGCCTCCCGACGGCCGCGATCGAGGAGACTTTCGTAAGCCACAACCCGACCTCCCAAGATATTTCGCAGGGCCATGACAAAGGTTTTGAAATAATCAGAAGAAATAACCACCGCTCCCACAAATAGCTTAGCCTCCGAAGCATTAGGGAGGGGTTGTTTCGCGCCAAAGGAGGCGATCGCCAAGGAGAGGGTTTCCTGTTCGCGACTTTTGATGTCTTTGTAATGTTTCTTTTCGGCTAAGATACCAAACGAGTAGCCGATCCCCAATAAGATGAGAAAAAAAATGATTTCTTCCATGATAATCCCTGCTTAACCCTTAACGGACTAATACAGCAGTCCCATAAGCGAAAATTTCTGCTGCTCCCTGAGCCACAGAGGATGTTGAAAAGCGGATATTGACAATGGCGTTTGCTCCCATTTGTTTGGCTTGTAGTACCATGCGATCCATAGCTTCTTGACGGGCTTCATTGAGGAGATCGGTGTAGCCCTTTAATTCTCCACCCACAAGATTTTTAAAGCTTGCACCAATATCACGTCCCACATTTTTGGCTCGAACGGTACTTCCTTGAACAATCCCGTAATGTTCTAAAATATCTTTTCCGGGAACTCCTTCCAATGTTGTAAGAATCATGGCTAGTTTGAGATAAATGGAAGTGAAAAAAGGTGGGAGATTTGACATCCCACCCAAGACCTGATTTCAGGAGGGTTGGGATTAAATTTCGGCTAAAGACCGTTCAATGAGACGACGGGCCAGAGTTTGCACCCCCGTATGACGGTAGTAATCGGTGCTCATATCCATACCGTTCAATGAGACGACGGGCCAGAGTTTGCACCCCCGTATGACGGTAGTAATCGGTGCTCATATCCAAAAAGGCTGCCAGATAATCCAGGCGGTCTTCGCTGAAGTCAATGAATCCCTGTAATCCATGACTGACTTTTAAAGGCTGCCAGATAATCCAGGCGGTCTTCGCTGAAGTCAATGAATCCCTGTAATCCATGACTGACTTTCTGGGGAGTGAGATCGTTGGAACTGACCAAATCTCCCATCCAGCCCTTGACCGAATCAAAGCTTTCTCCGATAAAACTGAGCTTGCTATCACTATTTTTACCGGGAATCTCAGATTTAATACTTTTGTATTGGGAGTTGTCTTCGAGTTCTTTGGGGCTGAGGCCATTCAGACGGCCACTCACGGCTTGAATGAAGTTGGGGCCTAGGGGAATCAAGCCATCGAAACAAACCAGGGCCGACATCCGCATCAGGGATTCACCGCCATAGTCTGAGAGCGATCGCAGGAAATCCCCGAGACTATCTCCAGGAATCCCGTTGATTTTGCAAAAGGCCACCACCTCCACCACTAATTTGAGGGACAAATCAATGGTTTGAGCTTTTTCAGCTTTGGGAGTGAGTTTACTGAGAAAGCCCAAGAGGGGAATTTTCTCGCCAATTTTGTTGCCCAGGGCGGCGGTTCCCAGGGCACTGCCGGTGCGGTCGATGGTATCGTATCCCGGCGACTGACGAGATCCAAGATAGCGGGATCGCTTTCTTGGGTAATGGTTTTGATGGTGTTGTCCCATCCTACGAGATTGTCCCATTTACCGGGGACGATATTGTCCAGGGCATTGAGGCTAAAAATCGTCAGGTTACGAGTGGGCAGATCGTCAACGCGTTTTTGAATGGATTTACTCATGATGTTGGGGGAATAAATTTATAGTCGGGAGAGGCCCTGCAAGTCAAATCTCTGTAACCAGGCCTCGCGATCGCTCTCGGTAAAATCAGAACTTCGGGAAATCACCTTGACTTGGAAGCGATCGGCCACCAAAATCGAAGTCTGAGTCTGTCCTAGGGTAGCCCCAGGATAGCCGGCAATTTGGTTGGGACTGTTGCGTAACCGTTCAGCCGCAGCGGGGACATTCACGGTATCGGAGATCGCGAGCATAGCTACATCCTCCCCATTGCGTTTGAGTTTCGCCTCGGCGAATCCGTCTTTTTCCTGAGTATACACCCGCTCATACTCACCACTGACTGACGGAAAGAAGCGATTAAAGGCACTTCCAGGAAGAGACTCAGAGGACACAGCCCCCTGGCCACCGGCAGGTTGGACCTGTTCAGCGGGAGGCGGCGGCGGGACATCAGCTTGGGGGCTGTCACATCCCCCGATGAAAAGCAACATTGCCAGGGAAAAGGCAACGCAGAGTTTACGAAGAGCAGCAAAAGACATGATGTTGACGTGGTTATATTGAAGTCAGATTTGTATTGATGCTTAATCCTAACACCGGCCCCTTAGAAACAGGCGCAATCCCGGCGACTGACGAGATCCAAAATGGCAGGATCGCTTTCCCGGGTGATAGTTTTGATCGTGTTGTCCCATCCCACAAGATTCTCCCATTTGCCGGGGACAATGTTGTCTAGGGCATTGAGGCTAAAGGTCGTTAGATTCCGAGTGGGGAGGTCGTCAACTCGTTTTTTAATGGATTTACTCATGATGTTGGGGAAATAGGTTTATAGTCGGGAGAGGCCTTGCAAGTCAAATCTCTGCAACCAGGCCTCGCGATCGCTCTCGCCAAAATCAGGACTGCGAGAAATGACCTTGACTTGGAAGCGATCGGATACCAAAATCGAAGTCTGAGTCTGTCCTAGAGTTGCCCCAGGATAGCCCGCGATTTTGTCAGGACTGTTGCGTAAGCGTTCAGCAGCAGCGGGGACGTTAATGGTATCGGAAATCGCTAACATGGCGATGTCCTCTCCATTGCGTTTGAGTTTCGCCTCAGCGAATCCATCTTTTTCCTGGGTGTACACGCGCTCATACTCACCGCTAGCAGCGGGAAAGAAGCGGTTAAAGGCGCTTCCGGGAACGGATTCAGAGGAGACAGCACCTTGGCCATTGGCCGGTTGCACTTGTTCGGCGGGAGGCGGTGGTGGAACATCGGCTTGAGGGCCGCGACATCCCCCGACAAAAAGCAACATTGCCAAGGAAAAGGCAACGCAGAGTTTACGGGTAGCTGCAAAAGACATGATGTTGACGTGGTTATATTGAAGTCAGATTTCTATCGATGCTTAATCGTAACACCGGTCTATTAGAAAGAGCGGTGACTGCCCAAATCTCCCCCTTCTTGCCTACTGCCTATTGCCTTCTTCCCCCTATTCCCTATTCCCTGTTCCCTCCCCAAATGGACATTATTCTCTGTCACACCACTGCTGATTTCGATAGTTTAGGGGCAGCCGTCGGCCTAACCCGACTGCACCCTGGCGCTCGTATTGTCCTCACTGGGGGCGCTCATCCTGGGGTAGAGGAGTTTCTGAGACTGCATCGGGATGAGTATGCCATTATCGAGCGGCGTTCAGTGAATCCCGAACAGTTGCGATCGCTGTTTGTGGTGGATACTCAATGGCGCGATCGCCTCGGTAAAGCCGCTGAATGGTTCGACGCACCTCAGTTACAGGGAGTGTATCTGTATGATCATCATCCAGGTGTCACAGGAGATATCCCCGCCAGTCAGCGTCAGATTGAAGCGATTGGGGCCACAACGACCTTAATTGTGGAACAGTTGCAACAGCAAAACATTAGCCTCACCGTCCATGAGGCGACGGTGATGGCCTTAGGGATTCATGTCGACAGTGGGTCTCTCACCTTTGACCATAGTACGGCGCGGGATGCCTTGGCATTAGCCTGGTTGATGAAGCAGGGGGCCAGTCTGACGTTGATTGCCGAGTATATTGAACCGGGATTATCGGATTCCTTGCAAGACTTACTGGCCACTGCCCTGGAAACGGTGAATACGGAGGACGTTTGGGGACAGCAACTAGCGTCAGTGGTGTTGCGGACTCCCGATTATGTGCCGGGATTATCGGGGTTAACCTCGCGGCTACTGGAATTGACGGATACCGATGCCATAATTTTGCTGCATGAGTATCAACGTCAGGGGGATGAGTCGCGGCTGACGGTGATTGCTTACCGATGCCATAATTTTGCTGCATGAGTATCAACGTCAGGGGGATGAGTCGCGGCTGACGGTGATTGCGCGATCGCAGATTCCCCAGACGGATCTCAATGTCATTCTGCAAACCATCGGTGGGGGCGGCCATCGCAAATCGATCGCAGATTCCCCAGACGGATCTCAATGTCATTCTGCAAACCATCGGTGGGGGCGGCCATCGCAAAGCCGGTTCAGCCCAATTGCGGAATGCTAACCCCGATGAGGTGTTGCGCCAGTTGGGCGATCGCCTCAAAGCCCAAATTCCTCCACCCCCCACGGCCCGAGAATTAATGTCATCTCCCGTGCGCACCATTCGCCCGAGTACCACCATTGGCGAGGCCCACCGGATTCTCTTGCGTTATGGCCATTCCGGTTTATCGGTGGTGAACCAAGCCGACGAATTAGTAGGGATCATCTCCCGCCGAGATTTGGACATTGCCCTACACCACGGCTTCCATCATGCCCCCGTCAAGGGCTATATGACGCGCAACGTCAAAACTATCAGTCCAGACACCTTACTGCCCGAAATTGAAGGGCTGATGGTCACCTTTGATATTGGTCGCTTGCCGGTGTTGGATAAGGGGGCATTGGTGGGAATTGTCACCCGCACCGATGTCTTGCGAGAACTCCATGAAGGGGCGGAGGCGAAACAGGGAGCGGCTTTAATTTGTCCCCTCCCGCCGGGGGGAGCGCCGGGGCGGCGGTTGACACGGGAGGGGGATGTTTGGGATGGCCTGCGATCGCACCTAACCCCTAAACTTTGGCAATTGCTCGAAACCGCAGCCCAGGCGGCTCAGGAACGAGGCTGGCAACTGTATCTGGTGGGGGGAGCGGTGCGAGATTTGTTGCGGGTGATGCAGTCACCGCAAGAGACTCAGGTGGCGTTAACAGATATTGATTTAGTGGTGGATGGCTTTCACCAGTCGGCCACGGTTGGCGCGGGGGTGGAGTTGGCGAATGTGTTACAGGAGAAGTTTTCGGGGGCGCGCTTGGATGTGCATGGGGCGTTCCAGACAGCGGCGTTGTTATGGCACAATGACCCCATCTTTGATTCTCTGTGGTTGGATATTGCTACGGCGCGGACGGAGTTTTACCCCTATCCAGCGGCGAATCCCGAGGTGGAGGCCAGTTCGATTCGTCAGGATTTGTATCGCCGGGATTTTACGATTAATGCCTTGGCGATTCGCTTGACAACGCCTCGTCAGGGGAAGTTGTTAGACTTTTTTGGCGGTGTGTTGGATTTGCAGCAAGGTTGGGTGCGGGTGTTGCACGCCAATAGTTTTATTGAAGATCCGACGCGAATTTTTCGGGCCGTGCGCTTTGCCGTGCGGTTTGAGTTTGAGATTGAACCGGAGACGGAACGGTTTATTCGTCATGCGATCGCCAGTGGGGTGTATGAGCGATCTCGCTCCCTTAATCCCCGTACTCCGGCGTTGCAGGCACGATTAAAAAGTGAGTTGAAATATCTGTTGCAAGCGTCCTATTGGCCGCGAGCGTTGCGGGAGTTAGATCGTTTGGGTGCGTTGCAATGTTTGCATCCTCAGTTACGATTGACGCGGGAACTGTGGCGGCGTTTACAGTTAGCAGATCGGGGGTTACGACGATTTCAGAAATGGCATCGTCTGAGTCATTGGCAGATGTTGTTGGAGGTGTTATTATCCCAGGTGGAGACAGGAACTGGGGAGTTTTCCCGCGCGGCGGTGGCGCAACAGTTGCAGTTACCCGATGAGACGGTGCAACGGTTGGCGACGCTGGGGGAACGGCGGGAGCGTTTGCAACGGGAGTTGAGTACGGCGCGGCGGCCGAGTGAGGTGGTACAGGTGTTGTCGGGGGAGGAGTTAGCGGGGTTGTTTTTGGTGGCCTTGGGGATGGGGCGATCGTTGCGTGGCAAGATTTGGCACTATTTGACGGAGTGGGCCCAGGTGAAGCCGCTGTTAAATGGGGAAGATTTGAAGCGGTTGGGGTATAAGCCGGGGCCGCAGTTTAAGGAGATGTTGGCAGATATTCAGGCGGGGACGTTGGATGGGGATTTTGGCGGTTCTCGGGAGGCGGCGATCTCGTTTGTGTGCGATCGTTATCCCCTGTAAACGGACTTCAGTAGGATTTCCTTGGGCTTGGGGGGTATCCTGTGGGATAATATCAAGTCCGGCTAATCGCCTATGGTATATAATCAGTGTGGTGGCAGACTAAGGATAAAAGGATAAACGAGCATGGGACGGCGACTTAACCTAGAAGCTCATTTGAGCACCGAAGAACTAGAAAAGCGTTACCGAGGCGCTAAAAGTGGGATTGAGCGGGGGCATTATCAGCTAATCTGGCTGCTGCAACTGGGTAAGACGACGGCTGAGGTCTCAGAGGTGACCGGCTATAGCCGAAATTGGATTTATGAAGTAGTCAGGAGCTATAACCATCAGGGGCCAGAGTCCCTGGGAGACCAGCGGCGACACAATCAGGGCCATGGTCACCTGATTCTCGACGATGAGACTCAAGCCTTATTGTGCCAAGCTCTGCAGCAAGACCCTCCCGAGGGTGGATTCTGGAATGGACGCAAGGTGGCCGACTGGCTTAGCGAGCGCTTAGACCGTCCGGTTCACCGCCAACGGGGCTGGGAGATTCTCAAGCAGATGGAGTTCTCCCTGAAAGTCCCTCGTCAAGAGCATCAACAGTCCGCCACTGAAGAGGAGCAGCGGCAGTGGGAAAAAAAAGCTGCACCAGCAACTCGCGGCAATCCGACGCGACCATCCCGATGCCGACGTTCAGCTATGGGCCATGGACGAACATCGCCTAGGGCTTCATCCCATCAGGCGTCGCCGCTGGGTCAATAAATGGCATGAGTCGCCCAAAGCTCAGGTTCGCATTCGCTATGAGTGGTTTTGGCTCTATGGGTTTGTCCATCCCCACAGCGGTGAGACCTATTGGTGGCTGCTGCCTCGGGTCAATATCGAGCTGTTTAATCGAGCCTTAGCTGATTTTGCCCAGCACTTTGACATTGGACCCGAACGACAAGTCGTGCTGGTTTTAGACCAAGCCGGGTGGCATATCTCAAAAGAGGTGGTCTTACCCGAAGGCTTACACCTAGCCTTTCTGCCCTCTTACTCCCCCGAGATGCAACCGGCAGAACGACTCTGGCCAGTTGTCAACGAAACCGTAGCCAACCGAGTGTTTGAGACCTTAGAGGACCTACTCGACCAGGTAGAGCGACGCTGTGTCCAACTGCTAAACCAGCGCGATTTCATCTCGGGGTTGACCCAGTTTCACTGGTGGGAGGCATACCAATGCTAAGTATGGCTAATTAACCGGACTTGATATAACTTGTCGGCTAAAACCTTGAGAACGGAAAATGACACTCAAACAGCTAGCGTTGCAGACTAACAACCAAGCTCATTAGGTTACTGAAAGGGTGGAAGTTAGGAGAGGGCGATGCCCCCCCCATCTTAATGCCTCTCCCTTATGCCGACTTGGCTAGAACCTCCTGAGCGAGAGGAAAGCCCAACTCCTCTCGCTGCTTGAGATACAAATGAGCCACCCGTCGGGCTAAATTGCGAATCCGACCAATATAACGAGTCCGTTCCGTCACCGAAATTACCCCTCGGGCATCGAGGAGGTTGAAGGTGTGAGAACATTTGAGGACATAATCGAGACTGGGGGCCACTAATCCTCGCTGCGTCAGTTGTTCGGCTTCCTGTTCGTATAACCCAAACAGGGTAAACAACATCTCTGGGTTGGAGGCTTCAAAGTTGTAGGTACATTGTTCAATCTCCCCTTGTAGGTGAACATCCCCATAACTGAGGTTGTCGGCCCATTGAATCTCGGTAAACGCCTCGACTTCTTGTAGATACATCGCCAGACGTTCTAAGCCATAGGTAATCTCAATGGCAACGGGTTTGCAGTCAATGCCGCCACATTGTTGGAAATAGGTAAATTGGGTAATTTCCATCCCATCTAGCCAGACTTCCCAACCCACGCCCCAGGCCCCCAGCGTCGGAGACTCCCAGTTATCTTCTACGAAGCGGATATCCCGGTCTTCGGGGCGAATCCCTAGGGCCCGCAGGGAGTCTAGATAGAGGTCTTGGATATTGTCCGGGGAGGGTTTGATCAGGACTTGGTACTGATAATAATGTTGATAGCGGTTGGGATTTTCCCCATAGCGTCCGTCTGTAGGGCGGCGACAGGGTTCGACATAGCCCACCGCCCAGGGTTCGGGGCCGATCGCCCGGAGGAAGGTATGAGGGTTCATGGTTCCTGCCCCCTTTTCTGTGTCGTAGGGTTGGGCGATCGCACAGCCGCGATCGCTCCAAAACTGGTGTAGGGTCAGGATCAGGTTTTGAAAGTTCATCGCTACGGGGGTTACAAATCAACGTCATCCATTGTGGCCTGTTGTGACCCCCTTTCGGCAAGGAATTAGCGGTTGACTTGATTTAACCAAGTCCGCAAGTCCTCTAAACTGCTGAACGTTGTCAGGGAAGCCTCTAAAAGCTCATCAATTTCGCCTTCTGACAGGCCCTCAATCTGTTGACGCAGATCTGGGGGAATATCTCCCAGGCGGCGAGACAGTTGCCGCATCACGACCTGTATCTGTCCCTGCATCTGTCCCTGTTGCAGTCCCTGTTGCAGTCCCTGTTGCAGTCCTTCTTTCAAAATTTCCTGATACCAGGGTGATTCTCTTAATACCACCATATCCCACCTCATGATTTGTCGAACAAGATCCGATTCCAGGACAAAGGATGCGAAAAACGAGAGGAGGGGTTCGAGTTCCTGTAACTCTTCATCCTTCCTCAACGCTCCCACCGCTTGTCGAATCACATCCGGTTGGTTTCTTCCCCGCAACACCGGCACAAAGGGAAGCAAGGCGGAAAGGCGATCGCGGAAGACTATCTCCACATCCACCTCCCATAAGTTAATCACCCGATACTCCTGAACCGCTTGCAGTCCTAGAAACTCTGAACGGTAGCTTGTGGGAATCTCAGGGTTGCCTGAAGGGGGCAAGATATTCACCAGAACCGGATATATGGGTAAATTATATCGCTCTTCAGCGAGTGCGACGTAGGCCCGGATTCGTCGCGGCATTCGAGGATCACAACGCAGTTGGATTTCGTTGAGAACCAGAAATTCTCCATATTCGGGACTTTGGACTCGCAACAGTACATCATTCTCCCGACTGACCCATTGAAAATCAGAGTTGAGAAAATCCTGGACGATCAGATTCTCTTGCTGCGTCACCCACTTGACCCAAGTTTCCGGGGCTAAGCCAATCAGTCGTTTACTGCCAATATCGGCAACTTTAGCCATGGTTGCATCTCGTTAAAACACATCTATCATTTTCACCGCCTGAAGCAAATTGGGAATCACTGCTGGGGGCCATTCTCCCTCACAGCGTCGCCCACTATTGAGGATTAGACGAATTCGATAGTTGCCCGGATAGCCATCAGCCTCCATCCACAGGCGATCGCTCTCCACCTCGCAAGTGATGCGTTCTTCATCCATCAACTCCGGCGTAATGGCCACAATCGTCTCACTCAGTTGTTGCAACAACCGCCGAAAGTCATCAAACTCGGCCTGCGTTAACTCAAAGGCGAAATCATCCCCCCCCAGTAAGCCCACATAGGACTCGGCTTCAGGATGATACCCCAGTCGCCAGCCAGGCCCTTGTTTGAGAATCTTAGCCATCCCGGCGGGGATTGAAGGTTTCGAGCGATCGCAGTTTTTCGTACAGTTCCCGTTCCTCGGGAGTAATCTCTCGGGGGGTGACAATTTGCACTTCCACCAACTGATCGCCCCGACGGCCATCTCGCGTCAGATAGCCTTTCCCGGCTAACCGTAACCGTTGCCCGGACTTCACCCCATTGGGAAGTCCAACCTTCACTAAACCATCGAGGGTTTTCACCTCTACCTTCGCCGCTAACACCGCCTCCGAGGGCGTAACGGGAAGCGTACAGACAATATCCGCCCCTTCAACACGGAACAGAGGATGAGGGGCGACGGTAATCTTGAGATATAAGTCTCCCCCATGATTGCCCTGGCCCTTGAGGCGAATTCGTTGCCCCGTCACCATTCCGGGGGGCATCGTCACTTCGAGCGATCGCCCATCCTCCAAGCGAATCCGCTCCCGTCCACCGGTGTAGGCTTTCTCCAGGGGCAACGTCAGCCGCGCCTCCACATCCTGGGGAGTTGGCCGCGAGACGGTATAGGCCGTTTTGGTGGTGCGGGTGCGGAAGGCATCGGGGCCATCCACCCGTAAGCGAGTGCCTGGGGGCGGTTGCGGGGCGGTGCGGGCATTGGGACGACGATTGAGGAGATCGTCGAGGAAACTGTTAAAGTCCGCATATTGCTCAAAACGGGCATCCGCTGGGGCGGTACTCCGAGGACTGCGGGCCACCGGTCGCCGTTTGGCTTTCTTCTGATTGAGGAAGCGGCTGAACTGGTCGTATTGACTGCGTTTGGCTGCATCGGATAGCACATTGTAGGCTTCCCCGATGTCCTTAAATCGCTCCTCAGCCGACTTATCCCCCGGATTCATATCCGGGTGGTACTTCCGGGCCAACCGCCGGTAGGAGCGTTTAATTTCCTCAGTCGAAGCGTCTCGGGGAACTCCCAGTATCTTGTAGTAATCGCGGAAGTTTTGCATTAGGGGAGATCAGGGAACAGGGAACAGGGAACAGGGAACAGGGAACAGGGGAAAGAAGGCAGTAGGCAGTAGGCAGTAGGCAGTAGGGGGGAGACGGTAAGCTAGCATGACCCCCCCTCAGCTGTGCACCCTCAGCCCTGTGATAGAGGGGATGGTAAGAGGGAGAAACTGCGTCGGGGCAGTCCCTTGTGGTTGCTTGCCCGGGATTGGTTTAGAACCAATCATCGTCGTCGCCCCAATCTTCATCATAGGCATTGGTGCGAGACATCCGGGAGATGCGATCGGGGGGGGGACTGCGACGGGTGGGGCGGCGTTCCTCAAAGCCATAATTGGGATCGTCATCGCCGACAATGGTGCGCCGGATATTGTCGAAAAAGCCGTCGCCTTTAGCGTCTAGGGAGTATTCCGAGACTTCCCGTGTGAGTTCGTAGAGGGCATCTTGCAAACTGGCGGAGGCTAAGTCTAAGCCTCGTTCATCATTGCGGGCGAGACTATCTCGGAGTTCCCGCACTAGGGCTTCAACGCGGCGGCGAGTGCCTTGGGCAAAGGAGAGGCCAAAATCTAGGGCGACGGAGCGTAATTCTCGTTCGGCGCGGGCGGCGAGGGCTTCGGCGCGGTTGCGGCGATCGACTTTTTCTCGACGTAGGCGATCGGTTTCGGCGAATTTGTCCGCCTGACGGATGGCGTTTTGGATTTCCGCTTCGTTGAGGGTTGAGGCCCCCTGGACGGTGATACTTTGTTCTCGTCCGGTGGCGCGATCGAGGGCGCTGACTTGTAAAATGCCGTTGGCATCGATGTCGAAGGCCACCTGAATTTGGGGAACGCCTCGCGGGGCTGGGGGAATCCCGGTTAACTTAAAGCGGCCGAGGGATTTGTTATCGGCGGCCATCTCCCGTTCCCCTTGGGTGATATGAATCTCAACTTGACTTTGGTTGTTTTCTGAGGTTGAGAAGATATCCGATCGCCGTACGGGAATGGTGGTGTTGCGAGGAATCAGCTTTTTCATGACTCCACCGACGGTTTCCAAGCCTACGGAGAGAGGGGTGACATCGAGTAATAAGACATCGGCAATTTCTCCATCGAGGATTCCCGCCTGAATCGCGCCGCCAATGGCCACCACTTCGTCGGGGTTGACGTTCTGATTCGGTTCCTTGCGGATGAGATTGCGCACCAAATCCTCCACCATGGGCATTCGCGTTGAACCACCCACCAGGACGATTTCATCGATTTGTCGGGGATGTAACCCAGCATCAATGACGGCCTGTTTTACCGGTAGCCGCAGACGACGCAGTAAGTCGCCACAAAGTCCTTCAAATTGACCGCGACTGAGACGGGTTTCGATATGTTTCGGCCCCTCTTCGGTGGCGGTGATGAAGGGGAGGTTGATGTCGGTGACGCCCACGCCACTGAGTTCGATTTTGGCTTTCTCGGCGGCTTCTGTGAGGCGTTGTAGGGCTTGGCGATCGCGCCGTAGGTCAATTTTCTCGGTTTCGAGGAACTGTTCAGCCAGGTAATTCACAATTTTTTCATCAAAGTCATTCCCCCCCAGTTGCGTATCGCCACTGGTGGCTTTGACTTCAAATACACCATCGCCGACTTCCAACACCGAGACATCAAAGGTTCCTCCCCCCAAGTCAAACACCAAAATGGTTTGACTCTCGGCCCGATCTAAGCCATAGGCCAGAGACGCTGCCGTGGGTTCGTTGAGAATCCGTTTCACCTCCAACCCAGCAATGCGCCCAGCATCGCGGGTAGCTTGGCGTTGGGCGTCATTGAAATAAGCGGGAACGGTAATCACCGCCCCCGTCACGTCTTCCCCGAGATACCGTTGGGCATCATCAGCCAGTTTCCGCAGAATCATGGCTGAGAGTTCTTCGGGGGCGAAATCCCGTCTCATGCGCGGACAGGCGATTTTGACATTGCCAAAGTCATCGCGGCGGATGGTATAGGGCACTCGCTTTGAGACGGGGTCTAGTTCGCTGTATTTGCGCCCCACAAAGCGTTTGATGGAATAAAAGGTATTTTGCGGGTTAAGGACGGTCTGACGACGTGCTAGCTGCCCCACGAGCCGTTCTCCGTCCTTGCTGAACCCCACCACTGAAGGGGTCGTCCGCATTCCTTCTGCATTGGCGATGACGACGGGTTTGCCGCCTTCCATAACAGCGACAACTGAGTTCGTGGTGCCTAGGTCAATGCCGACGACTCTTCCCATGATGCTTTTGCTATCTCCTCGTCGATTCTCAGGTCTAGTTTAGGGGGGGGTTCATTGTACGACCCCCACAGTTTTCATATTTTATCGCGGCGCGGACAGGCTCTGGCGGCGCGATCGCTCAAAATCCTGGGGGAAACCGCTAGGATGGGGGCATCAGAGGATACTCCATTGGCGTCACATGGTACAAGTTCCCAGTTCTCCTTTCCCCCAATCGATGACCCAGAATCAGGTATTATCGGGAGGGATTCCCTGATTCTAATGGCCGGATTCAAAGAGCATTTATGGTGCAAGAGTCTCAAGACAGACAATTTCAGGATGTGCAGCCAACATCGCCCTCGACGGGTTCTCCGGGTTCTGAGACTTTGGATGAGGTGCAACAGGTGGTGCGGGAGGTGGCCCAGGGCTGTCAGGGGAATCCAGAAGCATTGCTTGATCTCTTGCGGCTACTCGAATCCCTCCACCGCGAGATTTGTGAGCAAGAGTTTCGCCCCGCTTTGCCGGATACTCGCCGGGCTTTGTACTCATTTCTGCGGGAAATTGAGTCGGAAGGGGGCTGGCCCTATATTCCTCGGATGCGGCTGAAAACCCTGTTGGCTCATCTCGAAGCCCAACCATCGGACTCGTCAGGTCCGTCTCGGGGCTAACCTTTGGGAAGATCGGCTAAAACTAAATGGGTGACGGTTCGGGCTTTTTCGTCGAGTCGTTCCCAGTCCACGTCTCCCTCGTCAATGAGGCTGGTGTCGATGTCGACTTCACAAGCTTGTTCGGGGCTTTCGGTGGGGATATAATCTCGGAAACAGACGCGGTAGCAGAGTTCCCAGATGTCGAGAGTTTTTTGACGATCGCCCAGTTCGAGCAGCAGTTGATAGCCGGGAACCGGAACCTGGGTTTCTTGGTAGGTGGCTTTCCAGGAGGTTTGTTCGAGACGTTTGCGGATGTTATCCACGACGCGGATTAATGCCGGTTGCATTAACAGTTGTGCCTGTTGCCATGCGAGTTCGCTCTTGAATTTCGGTTTCATGGTTGATTGGGGCCCATCGGGGCGCGATCGCCTTGGGGCAGATTTTACCGCAAACCCCCAAAGAGATGCGCGATCGCCTCTCTCTGGGGATTGTTATGGCTAGGGAAACTCAGTCCTGACGAGAAGCAGCCTTAATGGGCTGATCCGTTGCCATGATAGTTATCGGAGTCGTAAAAGCCGTTACGAGTGCCGAAAAACAGACACAACACCACGAACACGGGGGTGAGTGCGAGTAGGGCAGTTTTGATATCCATAGAATCCCTCCTGGGTAACTGATCTCGATTGCCAAACTTACTGTATCTCGTCTGGGAAATTCTGGTGGCTTGGCCCCATCCCATGGGGCGATCGCACCCTCATGGGGTAAACTGATAGCGAGCCAATACACTCAGCACTAGGACTTTAGGAATGATTTCGCTGACCCCAGAATTGCTTGCACTCGCCTTGTATCTCGGTTTAGCCGGAACCTATCTACTCGTGGTTCCCCTGGGAATCTATTTTTATCTCCAGAACCGTTGGTATGTGGCCGGCTCAATCGAACGGTTTATCATGTACTTCTTTGTCTTCATGTTCTTCCCGGGCATGATTATCTGGGGGCTGTTCCTCAACTTCCGTCCCCAAAAGCGTGAACTCAATCTTTAATCCCCCTGTGACGCCTTTAGGCTTCACTCCCCATCAAGCTGAACAATCTGACGAACCCTATGCGACGAATTGATGCACTTGCGATCGGGTTTGGTGTCTTTATTGCCGGAGGTGCCGCCTATCTGGTTCTGCAACAGGTGGGGCTGGATTCAGCCTCGGCGGGAATCTGGAGTCAGGTGCTTCTCATTTCGGGCTTGATTGGCTGGGTGGCGACCTATTTGTTTCGCTTCGCTACCAGCAATATGACTTATCACCAACAGCTTCGGGACTATACCCAGTCGGTGATTGAGAAACGCTGGGAAACCATGACTCCTGAAGAACGCGATCACCTCCTAGCCGATCTCGATGAGTTGGAGTTGTCCCCAGAGACATCCTCCCCAGAGACATCCTCCCCAAAATCTTCTTCTGATCCTTGTTGAATAATTCCATGAAATCGGTTTCTGAGTCGTTTGCAAGCCTACGTCAAGCGGGGCAATGTGCCTTAATTCCCTTCATTACTGCCGGAGATCCGGATTTAAAAACAACGGCTGAGGCCCTACGGGTTCTCGATCGCAGTGGTGCGGATATCATCGAGTTGGGGGTTCCCTATTCTGATCCCCTCGCCGATGGCCCCGCCATTCAAGCGGCGGCGACACGGGCCTTAAAACAAGGTGTCCGACTCGACGATGTCTTGGATGTGGTGCGTAAGGTTGGCCCGGAGATTTCCGCCCCGATTGTTCTGTTTACCTATTACAACCCGATTCTCCATCGGGGCATCGAAGCCTTCCTCAAATCCATTGCTGAAGCGGGGGTGAAGGGGTTAGTGGTTCCTGATTTACCCTTAGAAGAGTCTCAGTTTTTGATGGATTGTGCCGAGGCGGTTGGGGTAGAAGTGGTGTTGCTGGTGGCCCCCACTAGCCCCAAAGAACGGATTATGGCGATCGCCCAAAAGTCCCAAGGGTTCATCTATCTGGTGAGCGTGACGGGCGTTACCGGAACGCGCACCCAAGTCAGCGATCGCGTTAAGGAGTTGATTCCCCAACTGCGGGCTGTCACCGACAAACCCATCGGCGTCGGCTTCGGCATCTCGGAACCAGAACACGCCCGCCAAATGAAAGACTGGGGGGCAGATGCGGCCATTTGTGGCAGTGCCTTCGTCAAGCGTCTCAGTCAAGGGACGGCAGCAGAAGGGTTAGCACAGATAGAGCAGTTTTGTCAAGAGTTGAAGCAGGCGATTTCGTAAGAAGAAGGCAAGAGGCAGTAGGCAGTAGGCAGTAGGGAGGCTTCTCCCTCTGTGTCCTCTGTGACTCCGTGGTTCCCCTCTTGCCTCTTGCCTATTTATTAGGACTACCCCGTTGTAGAGTTCCAACAATGGCGGGCTTGCCGTAGAAACGAGTCAGATTACCCTCTAGGATAAGGGGGATACTGTCGCCATGTTTGCCGCGTCCCTTACAGGGCCCGCTAAAACTGCGAATTTCTCGATTGAGACAGCGTTTAATATCCTGGAGAAGGCGATCGCCACTATCGGCACAGATTAACTCAAACATTGAATCCAGAGTCACCAAATCCTCAAGCCGGTAGTCAAACATATGGGCGAAGCGAGGGTTTGCATAGAGGAACTTCCCGTCCCCGGTGATAATATAAACCCCCGTTTCCGTCAGTTCTGTGTTTACCATGTCTGGGGAGGGTGATGGACTCCCTCCTGAAGACTCAGAAGACGGATCAGAAATGGGAACCGACTCACTCGAACCGATCGCGTGCAAGTCATTGACTTCCGTGAGTTCAATTTTTTGTTGCACATTATCCAACACTAGCCCCACCACAGAGGCCACAACATCCATATAGCGCAAAATCGCCAGGTGACTAAAATGGGCCACATTCGGGTGCATCAGCGTCACCACCGCACAGACATGCTTGGCTTTGAAAATGGGGATACAAAGCACCGATCGCACCTGATAGGGTTGATAGGCTAACGTCACCCACCGTTCATCGGCCTCTGTGTCATCAATGATGCCTAAACGGCGGCGTTTCATTACCCATCCCGCTAACCCTTGATCTAAAACTTGTCCGATGAGGTTGCGTTTGAGTTCTCGCATCGTCGCGCCCCGTGCCAGAATACTTTCAATCACCACTCCCTCGTTATTGAGCAGAAAGACACTGCCCTCCTCGGCCGCCGTCAAACGGCTAAAAACTTGGACGATCTCTAGTAGAATCGACTTGAGCATCAACTGCCCCCGCGCCGCCCGTTGCGTGGCATAGGCACTGGAGATTAGTTCTTCTTGAGCGGCGATCGCCCGTCGTAGGGCTTTAAGGTGTTGAGCTGCAACGGGACGATCAGAATTGGGGGACACGGATTTTTGGGAATTAGGGCGATCTGGCATATCCAACCTCATTGTGACACCTGATGTGGTTTAATTATCCCTTGTGATCTGACCGACTGTGGGGGTTGGGGGTTCATAATTAGCAGGTTACACGAGCCGTCGTACAATAGAAAGGTTGTAATTACGTTAAATGGCGGATGTCGATCGCACGATATACTTTGCCCGAAATGGGCGACCTTTGGACAGATCGGTATAAATACCAAACTTGGCTGCAAGTTGAAATTGCCGTTTGTGAGGCGCAAGCGGAACTTGGCTATATCCCCACTGAAGCGGTGGAGGAGATCAAAGCCAAAGCCGACTTTGAGCCAGAGCGCATTTTAGAAATTGAAGCCGAAGTCCGTCATGACGTAATTGCCTTTCTTACCAACGTCAATGAATATGTCGGTGATGCGGGGCGCTATATCCACCTGGGGATGACCAGTTCCGATATGCTGGATACGGCTCTGGCGTTGCAGTTGGTGGCCAGTACCAATGTCTTGTTGCAGCGACTCGAAGATACGATCCAGGCTATCCGCTATCAGGCGCAACAACACCGCCATACGGTAATGGTGGGCCGTTCCCACGGGATTCACGCTGAACCGATTACCTTTGGCTTTAAGTTAGCCGGTTGGTTGGCGGAAATGCTGCGTCATCGCGATCGCCTGGTGGCAGTGCGTCAAGCGGTGGCGGTGGGTAAAATCTCCGGCGCGGTGGGGACTTATGCGAATTTAGACCCTCGTATTGAGGCCTTAGCCTGTCAGAAACTGGGGTTAGAACCGGATATGGCCTCCACTCAGGTCATTTCCCGCGATCGCCATGCAGAATTTGTACAGGCGTTGGCCCTTGTTGCCGCCTCTCTAGAACGATTCTCCGTGGAGATTCGCAACCTACAACGCACGGATGTTTTAGAAGTGGAGGAATACTTCTCCAAAGGCCAAAAAGGCTCTTCAGCCATGCCTCATAAACGCAATCCCATCCGTTCTGAACGGCTGTCAGGGTTAGCGCGGGTGATTCGGGGAAATGCCGTCGCCGCCTTGGAAAATGTCGCTCTCTGGCATGAGCGGGATATTTCCCATAGTTCCGTCGAACGCATGATTCTGCCAGACTCCTGCACTGTGTTACATTTCATGCTCCATGAAACCACGGAGTTAGTGAAGCATCTACTGGTGTATCCCGAGAATATGCTACGCAACATGAACCTCTATGGCGGAGTGATTTTCAGCCAGCGAGTGTTATTAACCCTGGTGGGGAAAGGCTTGAGTCGGGAAGATGCCTATGCGATCGTCCAGTCTTGCGCTCACAGTGCTTGGAATCAACCCAATGGGGATTTTCGCAAGTTAATTAGTCAAGATCCTCGGGTAGCGCAACATCTCACCCCAGACGAGGTGGATGAGTGTTTCGATCCTCAATATCATCTGCGCAATCTCGATCAAGTCTATCAACGCTTGAACATCTAGGGAATGCCGGAAATCAGCCGTTGGTAGTTCATCTAGACACCCGGTTTCTCCCAGAAACCGAGTGTCTCAATCCCAGCAGCTATGATTGAGCCTTATGCTGCAAGACATTGTCGCTGTTGAACCTCTTGAGAACTACCAACTTCGGATTCATTTTGAAGATGGTGTTCAGGGAATTGTACAGGTACGCCAGTTAATTGACTTTACAGGCGTGTTCGCTCCCCTTCAAGATCCCAATTACTTTGCAACAGTGAAGGTGAATCCCGACTGGGGAACAGTCTATTGGGAAAATGGGGCAGATTTAGATCCCGATGTCCTTTATCATCTTCTGACGAATCAACCCCTGGAACTGCCAACAATGACATCGAGTCAAGGATTTTTCAA
This sequence comes from Sodalinema gerasimenkoae IPPAS B-353, assembly GCF_009846485.1. GTDB lineage: Bacteria > Cyanobacteriota > Cyanobacteriia > Cyanobacteriales > Geitlerinemataceae > Sodalinema > Sodalinema gerasimenkoae. Next base: position 29,362 of record NZ_ML776472.1, on the reverse strand, counting down.
CCCACTAATACCTGTTAAGAGGGTGCATCTCAGTTAGGCAAGTTTGAACCCACCCCGCGCTATCGCGCACCCCTCCCAGGAGGGGAAATATTTGAAAAATCCCCTCCTGGGAGGGGCAGGGGTGGGTTATCTGAAGTGATCGCAAAAGTGAGATGCACCCTGTTAAGACGCCAGAGCACTCGAAAAAAACAGGTGTCTCAACCCCGGAAACTAATGACAATCAATGGTAGCCTATTTATGAGTCATGGTTCTCACCCCATCCCAGTCTGGCGGCGGTTCATGACGTAGATATTCTCGCGATGTTTCTAGGAGAATTTGCGAAGGTCTGTCATTGGGACGAAGCTTTAATGCCGCCTCAAAACAGGCGATCGCCTGCTCGAAATTGCGCTCCAAATAGTCTTCTCGCCCCACTTTATATAAAAGTAAAAACTTCGTGGTTTCTCGGTTTAAATCATTACTTTTAACGTCAATCAGCTCATAGATACTACTGGCGGTTTTCTTGCCTTTGACGCGAATCTTATCAATTTCTCGAACCCAAATGCGATCAGCACAGAGATTATAGGTATATTCGCTAATAATAATGTCGCAGCCATATTCCTTAGTTAGACTTTCTAGGCGAGCACTTAAATTCACACCATCGCCGATTACTGTATAATCCATGCGTTTTTGAGACCCGATATTTCCCGATACCACTTCCCCGGAACTAACACCAATCCCAATCTGGATTTTAGGCTGATTTTTGATAATTCGCTGCTGATTAAACTCCGCCAAACGGCGACGCATATCTAACGCAGAACGAATCGCCATCCAAGCATGATTTTCCGTCAAGGGAAGGGGGGCCCCAAACACTGCCATTAAGGCATCACCAATAAACTTATCGAGGGTTCCTTCAAAATTAAACACCGCCTCAACCATCGTCTCAAAGTATTGATTGAGAAGCGTCACCACCTCCGACGCATCAAAGTTTTCGGTCATGGTGGTATAGCCGCGAATATCTGAGAAGAGAATGGTGACATCTTTGCGTTCTCCCACCATTAACGCATCTTCCCCCAATGCCATCACCTGTTCGGCTACATTAGGAGTCATATAACGATACATCGCCGTTTTCATGCGTTTCTCACGGCTAATATCCTCTAAAACGACTAACCCTCCGCGTACCCCTCCTTCTGGATTCGTTAGGGGAGTGACGGTTAAATTAATGCTTCGTTCGACGGAGGAGACTTTATCTTTAGGAAGGCGAGTTGGATGTTTGATATGCTTTAAGGTCGTACCATACCAAATTCGATAGGTTTCAGGTTCTTCAGTTTCTAGAGTGGCGAGTAAATAAAGGGGAAATTCAATTTGGTCAATATCCTTTTCTAGGGTCTCAATATCCGGTTCAATAGCAGTTTCATCCAGGATATTCTCTTCGGAAACCGTATAAATTCCTAAAACAACACTCTGTTCAGGGACATAATGGCGAGCAGCATGGGATAAACTATCTTCAAGACGGAACTTTAAACTTTCAATGGGGATGGCTTCCCAAACAAAACAGCCGATTAAACTCTCCTCCCATACCTGTTGATGATATTTCCCGGACTCCGATTTAATGGGACAACCCAGCAGTTCTAATGCGGCTTCATTGATGGTGACAATCTTACCCTGCATATCCGTCGAGATGACTGCATCAGATAGGCTTTGAAGGATATCTTTTTGATATTGCTTTTCAACGTTAACATCTTGGAACAGTTTGGCATTTTCTAGGGCAATTCCTGCCTGAATGTTAAAGGCCTCCATGAAAAATTCATCGGCTTGAGTAAAGCTGCCCTGATGTTTGTTGATGAGTTGGGTGACGCCAATCAGGTCACCTTCGGAGTTGAAGACGGGCATACAGAGGATATTGCGGGTGATGTAGCCAGTTTTTTTGTCGGTGGAGGGGTCGAAACGGGGGTCTTCGTAGGCATCGGAAATATTGAGAGGTTTGCCGGTAGACGCAACATAGCCCGCGATTCCTTTGTTGCTGGGAATACGGATTTCCATCATGGTTTTACCGTCAGCTTTGGCAATTTTAGTCCAAAGTTCTCGACTATCTTCGGCTAATAAAAACAGAGTACTTCGGTCGGCTTTGAGCAATTGCCGAGCCTGATCCATGACGGTTTTTAGGGTTGTTTCTAAATCGAGACTTTGTCCGAGAGAGGTCGTGGCATTGAGTAAAGCAGAAACTCCTCGCTGGTTTTGGGCCGCTCGATAGAAGGATTGGCAACTTTCGAGGATGATGCCAATGGTGTCGGAGAAGTTTTCAAAGGTGCTTAAATCTTCTTCAGAAAACTTTTGCTGTTCTTGTTGGTTAAGTAACTGAACAACGGCCATCACTTGACCCTTGTTCTTACTACTAAAAATTGGCGCACAGAGCAAGTTATAGGCGCGATCGCCGGAAAATTCATCCACTTCTTTGTTAAACAGAGGATGCTCTTGAGGCGTGGCGACGGTAACTCCTTGTCCAGTGCTGGCCACTTGTCCGAGAATCCCCACATTGGAGGGGAGACGGAGTTCCTTGGATGTGCCATCCGCGAGGGTCACTTTTGACCAAAGCTGCTGGCGATCGCCATCGAGGAGAAAAATTGTGGTGCGTTCAGCTTTTAAGATTTGTCCAATCTTGAGGGTGAAGGCATCGAGAAGTTCCTCTAGGATGGTTTCTAGAGTGCTGTCGTTGAGAAATTCGATCGCCCGAGTATACTGCTGAAATTCTGCGGTGATGAAATCCAGCAACGTAATGAATTGATGGGCTTCTAAGCCTTCAACACGGCGGGCCAACCCTCCAACTCCATCTCCTTGAATGAGTGTAGTCAAAATATTGCCCGCATTCGGGAAATTCATGATGGCGATCGCCTAGCTCAAGGTGAAATTTAACGGCAGCTTTACACAGATTAACCTCATTCTAATCGAGATGTCGGCCAGGTCCCACCAGAATGTCCGGATTGCCTGCCTAGAGATCTGTTTACCGTCGCTGCTGAATCTCCAACCACCGCCCTAGCAACAGACTCCCTCCCACACAACTGACGACAATCACCACCCCCATCCAAGGAGAGGGACGATCGCGTGGTTCCTCCGAACTCCCCCCCACATACCGAGGATGACTCAACAGCAAAAAGGCGGCGATCGCCGCGAGCAGTAAACTCGCCCAAATCCCTAATCCCCACGCCACTAGACGCCAGGGAATCCTCCTGTTTGGGGGGGATTGGGTTGGGGAAGACCGGGGGGCCGCCATCTGTTGCCAACGTTGGACTTGTCGCTCTTGTTCAGGACTGAGTTGCCCCAGGGAGTCTCGCTTGGGAGGGTTGGGAGGTGGTGAACTCACAAAGAACAAGCCCAGGAAATTGCCTAACTATGAATGCGAGGTTCAGGGTGCAAGGTGGCTAAAATCTCCGACTCCACCTGAGCCAGTTCTCTGAGACGGCTGTTGACGACATCTCGGGGAAACTCGTGGGTGGCTAAAATCCAGAAGATACCATAGTGACGGGCTTCCGATGCCATTAAGCTGCGGTAGAACTCCGCTAAGGGAGGCTCCGGCAGATGAGTCGCGAGCAAGCCTAACCGTTCATGCGATCGCGCCTCAATCAACCCCGATACCAATAATAAGTCTAGTTTACGCTCCGGTTCATTGTGGCGCAATTGCCGCTTGAGCTCGGAGGCATAGGGAGGCGCATTCAACGGAGCCAACGGAATCCCCCGTTCCTGTAAAATGTCATTCACTTGCCGAAAATGGTCCAGTTCCTCCTCTGCCAACCGCGTCAGTTCCCGCAATAGCGGCCCATCCGAAGGATAGCGACACATTAAATTCAGAGCATTGGCCGCCGCCTTGCGTTCACAATGGGAGTGATCCAGGAGTATTGTATCCAGATGGGCGATCGCCTGCTCAATCCAGGCATCCGAGGTGGGTTGCTCAAGGAACTTAATACTCGGTAGTCTCGTAGTATCAGCGAATCTCGTATCAGACTGTTGCGGAGCAAAAATCATGGCCTTGGGACAATTGGTGAATGGACAATGGACCAGTCAGCGTCAGCAAGACGACGAACAGGGGCGATTTCTCCGTCCCCCCACTCGCTTTCGCCACTGGATTACTCAGGATGGAAAACAGGGCTTTACTCCCGAGGCAGGACGGTATCATCTCTATGTGAGTTATGCCTGTCCCTGGGCCCATCGCACGTTGATTATGCGGGCATTAAAGGGGTTAGAGCAAGCTATTAGTCTGTCTGTGGTCGATCCTTACATGGGAGAAGACGGTTGGTTCTTCTCACAGGCCCCCGGCTGTCTCCCCGATACCGTCAATGGAACTGTCTATGTTCGAGATCTCTATCTCAAGGTCGATCCTCAGATGACGGGCCGGGTCACAGTTCCTATTTTATGGGATAAACAGCAGCAGACCATCGTCAACAACGAATCCCGTGAGATTATTCGGATGCTCGATCAGGGGTTTTTCCCGGATGATGGCGATCGCAATTTCTGCCCCCCGGAACTTCACGAGCGCATTGATCAGACCATTGACGCGATCTACCAGCCCATTAATAATGGCGTGTATCGGGCAGGATTTGCCACCACTCAACGGGCCTACGAGGAAGCCGTCGACGAGCTGTTCGCGGCGTTGGATGATTGGGAGTTGGTTTTGCAGGAACAGGACTATCTCTGTGGCGATCGCCTCACGGAAGCCGACATTTGCCTATTTACCACTCTAATTCGCTTTGATGCCGTCTACTACGGTCATTTTAAATGCAACCGCCGCCATATTTGGGACTATCCCCAACTCTGGGCCTACGTCAAACGGATCTATCATCATCCTGGCATCAAAGACACCTGCAATTTTGAGCATATCAAGGCTCATTACTATCGCAGTCATGAGGGTATCAATCCCACCGGCATCGTTCCCGTGGGCCCTGAACTGCCCTTATCGATATGACGTTCATCAAGTTCATTAATAATCCGCAACAACGCATCCATGACGCGTAACCCGTCCAGGGACAGCATCTATTGGCGGCAACTCTTGGCAACTGTCGTCATCCTGCATTACCTCAGCCCAACTCCGAGCTTGTCACAACTTCGCCCAGATAACAGCCTACCGGACAACTCCCGCCTAGTTCCCGAGGGCAATCAGATTCGCATTGAGGGGGGAACGGTGCGAGGAGATAATCTCTTCCATAGTTTCCAAGAGTTTTCCATTCCCGAATCTCTTGAGGTTCACATTAACAACGCCTCCACCATTGAAACGATTATTACCCGCGTCACAGGGTCGAACCTCTCTCAACTCGATGGACAACTCAGTGCCAACGGAACCGCCAATCTCATCCTCATCAACCCCAATGGCATTCACTTTGGCGAAACCGCTCAGTTGTCCATCGGCGGGGCCTTTCTCGCCACCACCGCTGAACAGATCCAGTTTTCCGATGGCAGCGTTTGGGGAACCTCCGCCGCCCAAGATGCTCCCCTATTAAGCCTATCGGTTCCCATTGGCCTTCAGTTTGGCGAAACCCCTGGGCCAATTGTCAATCGCTCTGGGGTGAGGGGGTTAGAGGCCGCTCAACTGAGCCTGTTGGGGGGAGGGGTGCAGGTGACGGGTGCTCTCGGCTTTGCTCAGCCCAAGGGACAGGTGCGTTCGCCCCACGCCTTGGAATTGGGCAGTTTTGGCCCGGGAACTTTGGTGAATCTCGATGGCCAAGGACGGGTGGCAGACGTTGCGGCGACCTCTTTGGGAACGATTGAGTTAACTCAGGGAGCATCTCTGGAGGGAGGGGAGATTCGCCTACTGGGCGATCGCCTGGAGATGACCGATGGGGCGCAGATTCTCTCTCAACCCCTCTTAGAACCTTTCTCAGGGGGAACCGGGGCGACGATTGCTATCGAGATGCAGACTCGGGTTGACTTAGAAGGGGGGTCTCGCATCATCTCCCTGAATGGTCCTGATGTGCGGATTCAGACGCAACAGTTCAACCTTAGAGATAACGCCGCCGTGGTCAGTCAAGTCCGTGACGGCGGACAAGGAGGCAATATGATCCTTGAGGCCAGCGAAGGAATCACCCTAACTGGCAGCGGTTTTGAGGGGTTCAATCAGTATTTAGCTGCCATGGCCGGGGATCTCCTGCAACCGGGAGAGGTCATAACTGGGATCTTTTCCCAGGCCGTTTCGGGTACTGCTGGGGATATTCACCTGATGACCGATGTCCATCTTAACCTCCAGCAAGGCTCAATCATCAATCAGGCGGTGTTTGAGTCAGCCCAAGGGGGACAGCTCACCTTTGATGTTAGGGGAACCCTAGATGTGCATGAATCTGGTATTTTAAGCCTCACGCTTCCCAATAGTCGGGGGTCAGCCGCTGATATCCGCGTCAACACCAACCGGTTCAGCCTCCGTGACGGTGGGGTCTTAGCAGGGGCCACCTTTGGCGATGGAGATAGCGGTCAGATCACCATTGAGGCCCAGGAGAGGGTTGACCTGATGAACACTCGTGCCGAGGCCTTCATTCCCACAGGGATTTTCAGCAACTCCCTCTTGGGAACTGGGACCGCCGGTGATATTGATTTGGTCACGACTCATCTGAGGGGAGCAGCGGGTGGCACGATTGCCTCTAACAGTGGCGGTTTTTTGGCTAACCAACTGGTGAGAGAAGGGGGTCGGGGGGGCAACATCACCATTGAAGCTAGAGAATCCGTTGAACTGACTGGATTATCCGAGGATGGAAGCTTCGGCAGTGGCATTAGTGCCGCCACCTTTGGCCGCTTTCCCTCTGGGAATGTGACCCTCTACACCCCCCGTTTAATTCTTCAAGATGGAGCCGGGTTATCCACAGAAACCTTCGGGCCGGCGGATGGAGGACGCTTAAGAGTCACGGCCAACGAGATCTATTTATTGGGCCAAGCCCCCATCTTTGGCTCAACAAGCGGACTCACCTCAACCTCAGGACGCCCAGATCCCCAAGGTATTCGCCCAGACACCACGGGAGCTGCTGGGGATATTCAGGTCTGGAGCGATCGCATTGTCCTGCGTGATGAGGCCCTCTTTGATGTTCGTAGTTTCGGACAGGGGCCCGCCGGGAACTTAGAGGTAACGGCTCGTGAGATTGTGTTAGATAGCAGGAGTGCGTTTAATGCCCAGACGGCATCAGGGCCGGGGGGCAATATCCAGGTGCGATCGCAGCATTTACAACTACGCAACGGCAGTAGCATCAATACCGATGCCGGAACCGCTGACGGGGGCAATATCAGTCTCACCACGGGGACCCTGGTGGGATTGGAAAACAGTAATATCACCGCCAATGCTCTCGAAGGTCGCGGCGGACAGGTTCGCATTAATGCAGAGGGCATTTTCGGTCTTCAATTTCGGGACTCGCCAACAGACCGAAGTGATATCACCGCCAGTTCCCTCCTCGGCCCAGAGTTTAGTGGCGACGTCAGCATCAACAGTCCGGATCTGAACTTTTCCGCTGCCTTGATGTCTCTACCCGACCCCTTAACCAACTTAGTCATGGTATCCAATTGCAGTACGGGGGAGAGTCGCTTTATCATCACGGGCCAGAGAGGATTACCCCAAGCTCCCTGGACACCCGCCACAGAGTTGTCCGTTTGGGAAGATATCCAGGCCTTGCCCGACCCCTCCACGGAACTGCCCCAGCCGGGGACTCCAAGCCCACAACCCCGACTCGTCGAAGCACAGGCCTTACAATTTGATGACCAAGGAACGCCCAGGCTCGTGGGCGAGCGAATCCCTCAGTAGAGTTTCCCGATGCCAACCAACCGTTGGCGTGAAGGGCTATAACAGATGCAAAATGGGCGGTACTGGGATCGAACCAGTGACATCCTGCTTGTAAGGCAGGCGCTCTACCGCTGAGCTAACCGCCCCTAGGTGGGGATGTTGCGAAGTTGACCACTTACAGGCATCATCTGAGCAACGGTTTAGTATCATATCAGACTTTGGGGTCAACCGATCCCCATGGGAAAAGTTTTTTTAACTAAACCCCCAAAAGTAAACAATCTAAAATAAGTATTCTATGACCCAAACTCCTGTATGTAAAAGTTTTCAACCAAAACCAAGTCACTACAAATAAGACAAAAAGAGATGCGATCGCCCCACGTGCCATCCCCTACTCTTCCTCTGTGTCCTCTGTGACTCCGTGGTTCTCTTGCCTCTTGCCTCTTGCCTCTTGCCTACTGCCTTCTCCCCCTGTTCCCTGTTCCCCGTTCCCTTCTATGACCATCTTTGAATCCATCCTCCTGGGAATCATCCAAGGCATTTTTATGTTTTTCCCAGTCAGTTCCACCAGTCACCTGGTGTTAACCCAACATTGGCTAATTCAGCGGGGGTCGAGTTTACCCCCACCCGAAAGTGCGGAAATGATTTTTTTCGATTTAATCGTCCATGTGGGGACTCTGATTTCCATTGCGGTGGTGTTTCGCCGTAGTCTCAGCCGTTTTCTGGGTCAGGTGTGGCAGGATCTGCGTCAATTGCTGTCCGATTGGCGATCGGGCCAGGGTAATATCAAGGGGTTAACTCCCTTACTGGTTCCCACAGAAAAACGAGAGGGCGATCGCCTCTATCTGCGTCTGGCCATTCTCGGCTTGCTGTCGGTGTTCGTCACCGGATTAATTGGCTTTCCGATGCGATCGCTGTTTAAGGAAGTCTTTGCCCATCCCCTAGCGATTTCCGTCACCCTAACTATTACCGGCATTCTCCTCTGGTACACCGATCGCAAGTTACGCCAACCGCGAGGCTTACGACAAATCACCCCCTGGGTTGCTATGGTCATCGGTATTGGCCAAGGACTGGCCCTGATGCCCGGCCTCAGCCGCAGTGGGATGACCATTTCCTTTGCCTTATTTGTGGGCTTAAAGCGACAATGGGCCGCTGAATATAGCTTTTTTATTGCCTTCCCCACCATTCTCGGGGCAACGGCGTTACAACTGATTGAGGTCATACAGGCGGACTCGCTGACCATCGAGTTTCTGCCTATGTTTATCGGCTTCCTCGTGGCGGCTGGCGTGGGGATTGTCGCCTTACAAATTGTTCTCAATTTTCTCTATAAAGCCCGATTTCGCTATTTCTCCTATTATCTCTGGGTCTTAGCGATTATCGTGGCTTGGGGGGCGATCGGAGGACGTTTTACCGTCGTTTAATACCAATTCTCGTAGGGGCGAACCCTTGCGGTCGGTGAGCGATAGCCGAACTGTGGTCGCCCTCTCAGTGTCAGTTTTGGCGATCCAATATTCTGATAGCTTGGGCAACACCTATAGCAATCGAAGATTGACTTAGGACTCTGAGTTGGGAAAGACTTCCCCACCTATTGCCTATTGCCTATTGCCTTCTTTTCCCCAGTTTTTTTGTCTTATTCAGACCAATTTTTGCTATACCAAAACAACAACGACACCCAGACCAGTCGGACGAGTGATTTCCCCTTGTCTGTTGAGACTCTCTGGAGGCACAGCTAAAGCCATCTCTTGAAGATGATTGTGCTGCGTTGCTCCCAGTCAGTTAAGTGGAGGAAGTTTCAGTCGCTTGGGCGGGTGTCGTTGCGTTTTGGAGTTGGACAGATGTTAGAGTTAACAGCGTGTTTACCTCGTTTGCTAATGTGGACTGCGCTGTGCTTATCTGCCGTGAAGCCTTCTTCCGGCTTCTGATTACTACTATAGGGAAGCTGCCTAGGAAGTGCAAGCTTATTTAATGAAACGTTACAGTTAAAATTGAAACTAAATTTTACTCTGACTCCTGACTTTTTATTGAGTAAAAATACTTCTAAAAACAACACCTAGCCTCACGAATTCGGCAATTTCACCTTAGTTTTCCCAGCTCCGTTCTCGGTTTGAATCGGGTGAGTGGGGGTGAAATCAGTAATTCTTTGGCTAGGTGCTGGTGCAGTCTTGAGCTAGAAAACTGCGTGGGTACTGACGAGATAAAATCGGGTTGTCTAACCTCCAACGAAGGATTAAAACTGAGGCTAACATAAAGTCCGGCTCTAGTTTAGGTGAAGCCGATCTACGCCTCACTGTCTACTATAGACAATTTGCGATCGCCCTAACCCCAAACGATAGCAATTGTTACCTTAAGAGAGTCCCTGATTTCTCAATATAACGTTCTGTAACAAGTCCCTCTCCTCAACCCCTCAGACAGCATCAAGCCGACCCAGAAGAAATCTCTAGGTCGGCTCTCTTATCAACCAGCAATCTTATAATGAGTCTTGCCGGCGGCTTTTAAGTGGGACTCAGGTGAGTGTCAGAGACTACGCACCCAACTCGGCGAAGGAGCGATTCAACATGCTCAGATGACGACGTTCGCTGCGACGAGTGTTGTTCATCATCAAACGACGAGACTGTTCTGAGACCGATTCCGCCCGTCCAGCTTCGTTGGTGCGATAGCTGACACCCCGATACTTGAGTTCAACGGTGGGTTGTTGAGTCAACTTGGGTTGAACGTTGCAGAAGCGCCAGTCTAAGCCGCGATACTTGCCAGACACTTGCGTGGGGGCTTGTGCTTCGACTTGAACCGGACTGGTTTTGTAGGTAATACCGCGATAAGTGAGTTGCATGGTTTCCGCCTCCAAAGCGTGAGATGTGCAAAGAGGCGCGTTCCTTCGGGAGTTGTCCCTACTTCCGTCTCCCCTCACTTGACCCCAATACGTTCGGAGTTTTGCGACGTGGAGAGATGAACGATTTATCTTTCTGTATCTATTGTTACGATTCTGGGATTAAATGTCAAGGCCCCCAGATAGATTGACATATTTGTTTACTCTCTTGCCCCTTGCCCTCTCTTCCCTACTGCCTACTGCCTACTGCCTACTGCCTTCTCTTCCCTTCTCCCCCCTGTTCCCTCACGGTACAATAAGTCCTTCAGTCCTCTTGCAATAGGTAGATGAATCGTGGAGCGAGCCACCCTCAAACCCGACTGGTTGCGTGTCAAAGCCCCTCAATGGCAACGAGTGGGTAACGTCAAAGAGATTCTCCGAGATCTCAGCCTCAACACCGTCTGTGAGGAAGCCTCTTGTCCCAACATTGGCGAATGCTTCAATAATGGGACCGCCACCTTCCTGATTATGGGGCCGGCCTGTACCCGCGCCTGTCCCTACTGTGATATTGACTTTGAGAAGAAACCCCAGCCTCTCGATGCCAACGAACCTCTACATTTAGCTGAAGCCGTACGGCGACTGAGGCTTAATCATGTGGTGATCACCTCCGTGAACCGGGATGACTTGCCCGACGGTGGGGCCTCTCAGTTTGTTAAGTGCATTGAGGCGGTGCGTCAAGAGTCCCCAGGAACCACCATTGAGGTGTTGATTCCTGACCTCTGTGGCAATTGGCAGGCCTTAGCAACCATCCTGGCGGCTCAGCCGGAGGTTCTCAATCATAACACCGAGACAGTGCCGCGTTTATATCGTCGTACTCGTCCCCAAGGGGACTATCAACGCAGCCTGGAGTTATTACAACGGACTCGTGAGTTAGCCCCCTGGGTGTATAGTAAATCCGGGATTATGGTGGGCCTGGGAGAAGAGGACGCCGAAGTGCGTCAGGTGATGCGGGATTTACGGGCCGTGGACTGCGATATCCTCACCCTGGGGCAATATCTGCAACCGAGCCAGAAACATCTAGGAGTTCAGGATTTTATCACGCCGCAACAGTTTGATGCCTGGCGTGAGTATGGGGAGTCGATAGGCTTCTTGCAGGTGGTGGCCTCTCCTCTGACGCGGAGTTCCTATCATGCCGAACAGGTGCGATCGCTCATGGAACGCTATCCCCGAACTCCAACCCCCGTCAATGCTGTTTTCCCCCATCCGAACTGATGACAATTTTGATTGTTGCTACCGGGAACCCCGGTAAACTCAAGGAAATGCAGGAGTATCTGGAGGAGACGAACTGGGATCTTCAGTTAAAACCCCAGGAACTCGATATTGAGGAAACTGGGACCACCTTTGCCGAAAATGCGCGCCTGAAAGCCGTTACTGTGGCCAAAGCGACGGGACAATGGGCGATCGCCGATGATTCGGGATTGGCGGTCGATGCCCTCGACGGTCGCCCTGGCATCTACTCGGCGCGTTATGGGGCCAATGATGGCGATCGCATCCAACGGCTGTTACGGGAACTCGCCGAGACCCGCGATCGCCGGGCCCAATTCATCTGTGCCATCGCCCTGGCCAATCCCCAAGGGGCGATCGCCCTGGAAGTCCAAGGCTGTTGTCCCGGGACAATCCTAGAGGCCCCTCGGGGCCAGGGAGGATTCGGCTACGATCCCATCTTCTGGGTCGAACAGCAGCAGCAAACCTTCGCCGAAATGGCCCCCGAGACCAAAAAAGCCTGTAGTCATCGGGGTTTAGCCTTTAAGCAACTGCTGCCCAAACTCGCTCAACTCTAGCCCGAGGACGAGGTTTGGCTGAGTTTGGCGAAGACCTCATCCAAGACGGGGGGGAGACGGCGCATAATTTTGCCCTTTTCGCGATCGACCGTTACCAAGGTAATGCGCGCACTGAGAAAGGGATCTCCCCCCTCCATCGGCACAATCTGGTAGTCCCAATTGAGGCGGACCCCCGCCCCCGGTTCCATGGAGGTTCGCACAATGGCCGTCTCACCTAGACGCATGGCTCGGTGATAGCGAGTGGATAACTCCACCACTAACAACTCGCAGCCGAGGGCCACTAAGTCCGCGTAATCAATGCCAATCGATCGCAGACATTCAACTCGGGCCTCTTCCATCCAAGCAATATACTGTCCATGCCACACCACACCCCCATAATCCGTATGGTGAGGATGGGCGCGGACGGGATACTCGAACCATAAGCCATCGCCAGCGACCAAGCGGTTTTGGATTGCCCCAGTGGGGAGATGTTCTGAATCGCGCATCACAAACTGTTTCAAAACGCTACATTTCTACAAATTTTGGGCCGGTTATCGGGCTTATCCTTAATCTTAGTGTCGTTGCACAGGTTTGGGCACACCGCAGCCGAACGGTACACCCTGACATCACATGTTGTCAATACCCAATACTAAAACTATGATTGAAAGAATTCTTGTTGCCGTCGCCGGACGGGGGTTGTGCGAAGAGATGCTCAACCAACTCCTTGAGATTCCGGAGATTCAGCGAGCTGAAATTACAGTCCTGCATGTGGTTCCCCCCCAAGTCTCCGCCGATCTTGTCTCTGAAAAACTCGAAGAAGGGGGACGAGTCCTCGCTCAGGCCGTCAAATCCCTGAAAGTTGATCCCAGTAAAATCAACCCACGACTCAAGCAAGGGGACCCCAAAACTATCGTCTGTGACGTAGCCAAAGAAGAAAACGCCGACTTGATCATCATGGGATCTCGGGGACTGGGTCGTCTGGTCTCTATTTTGGAGAACTCCGTCAGTCAGTATGTGTTCCAACTGGCCGATCGCCCCATGTTGCTCGTTAAAGATGAGGTCTATGTCAAACGCCTTAAACGGGTCATGGTCGCCCTCGATGCCTCAGAATCAGCCCAACAGTCCCTGGATTTGACCCTATCTTGGGTTAAGGATCTCAAGGATGCTAAATTGATCCTCACCCACGTCAATCCTCCAGACAAGAACGTGGCCCCAGAGAACGACCCAGTCTTGAGAGCCGCTAGCGAGAAGGCCAAACGCCTCGGCCTACAAACCCAAAGCCTCATCGCTTCCGGGAAAGCCGGCCCCGAGATTTGCTGCCTTGCTGAAGATAACAATGTCGATTTGTTGGTCTTAGGGTCTCCCGACCGTCGCCCCAACATTGCTAAAGCGTTACCCGACTTAGATCGTCTGCTGGGTCAATCTCTCTCGGACTATGTTCGCGTCTATGCCAACTGTCCCGTTTTGTTGGCCCGTTAGTCCCCCTGAAACCCCTCACGCAAAACCCCCCAGCTTTGACCAAAACTGGGGGGTTCGCCGAAGCAGGATGAGCTGATACGGATCGTATACTTAGCTCTCCCGGCTTTGGGTCTGGATATACAGAATTAACAAGAAAACCGTGGGCACGAGCACAAATAAAAGACTCGCTACAAAACCAAGATCATTAACTTCCATAGAAAGCCTCGAGCATCTTAAACAATGAAGCTTCTCTAGGATATCATGGCTTGGTTTTAATGCTCACCTCACCGTTGACCTGTACTTGACAAGCCAAACGATAGCTGTCGGGTTTCTTACGCAACTTCCGCTTTTCTGTTTCCGTTGGCGGCGATAGGTTCTCCATCCCCTCAATGACCTCAACAATGCAGGTTCCACATTGTCCGTAGCCACCACAGTTCGTCAGCTTGCCCCAGGTTTTGTAGACATCAACTTTATTTTCAAGGGCTTTAATCCGTAAATTTGCACCATCGGCCGCGACGACTTCCAAGTCCTCGTTAACAAACTTAATATTAGCCATGGGTACTCTCCATCTGTGGGTTTGGCTTACAACAACTAGGGGGCGGTTTTATGTTAACAATCTTTACGTTTTTTGTAAAATATTGTTAATCACCTCGTCCCCGAAGCTGAGGTCTGGTGGCTTTGTGGCCCCCCGACCATCCCCCCTCAGAGCCGTCCTTGAATCTCATCAATGAAGGGATAATTGCTGACGGCACGCTGCAACTGAGCCAAGGAGCGGTTGTAGCCCAAAATAGCCGTGACTAGGTTCCCCCGAGCTTGGGTTAAATCATTTTGAGCTGCAATCACATCGGTTTGGGTTCCCACCCCGGCTTGAAATCGCAAACGGGCTAAATCAAGACTTTCCTCAGCTAATTCGAGGGCGGCGGTGGCTCGACTGACGTTTTGGAGGCGGGAGTCGAGTTGATAGTAGGATTCTTCCACCTCAGAGCGCACTTGGTTGCGAGCATCAGCAAAGCGGACCGATGCCGACTCTTCCTGGGCTTCAAGTTGTCGAATGGACGCTGCTCTGGCACCTCCATCAAAGAGATTCCACTGCATTTGGGCCCCGGCGGAGTAGCCTTCGGTTAAGCCGCTGACCCCATCGCCAGAGGTCGTCACCAAGTTTGCCGAACCAAACACGGAGAATTGGGGAAGTCCCTGCGATCGCACCACCCGTTGTTGTTCCTGAGCAATATCGCGATCAATCAGTTCCTGTTGCAACTCAGCCCGATTGCGGAAGGCCAAAATAATGGTTTCATCGAGAGGCAACTCCCAGACCCCTGCTAAATCAACCGGATCAGCGGCGGCCAGATCCACCGATTGGGGCACATTTAAGATCCGCGCTAACTGCCGCCGTGACACCCGCTGTTCTGCCAAGGCTTCATTGAGAACCTGCTGGTCATTGGCGAGCTGAACTTCTGCCCGCAAGACATCAAAGCGAGTTCCGACCCCAGCAGACTCCAGAGACCGAGCATCCCGTAAACTCTGTTCAGCATTTTCCACGGCTGCCCGGCCAATCTGCACATTCATATCCGCTTCTTGGATATTGTAGTAGGCATTCTGAACCTGTAAGCGGACCTGTTCAAGCTGTTGCTCAATCTGTAATTCCGTGTTGTGAACCTGGGCTTGTGCCGCCGCAATTCGTCCGGAGCGCCCGCCGAAATCAAACACCGTATAGTTGACACTCAGTTCTGTATTCCAGGTGGTTGAGGTGGGGTCACCTTGAGTGGGCGATCGCTGGCCGAGGGTTTCTTCCTGGCGGCGGATACTCAGACGAGCGTTAGCGGAATCACTCCAGGTCAAATTGGAGGAGAGGTTGACATTGGGGAACAAATCCGCCTGAGTTTCCCGGAGACTCGCTAGGCTTTGTTCCAAACTCAGCTGACTTTGCTGAAGATCCAGATTATTGCGAACCGCCAGTTCTAGAGCTTGATTGAGGGTAATCGGTTGTGTGCCTTCAATCTCGACCTCCTCGGGCCGTGTGGGAAAACGTAAGAAATTGGGATGAGGCTCTAAATAGGGGGGCGCCGGTTCATCGGGGTCAATGGGGCCCACCTCAAAGGGCGGAGGGAAATCAGGAATATCGGGAAAGCCAGCCCCAGGGACGATTTGAGCCTGACGGGGTGGCGAATTGCCTTCGACGGGAGTTGAGGGCGCGTCTGGCTGCAACGACTCCACAGTTCGCTCTGTCGGGATAGCGAGATCGCCGTCTGCGACGGCCTCGTTGGTTAAGTCTTTACCTAACGCTTTCGGGGTGGCTTGAACCTCAACACAATTGAGGGCGATGGCGGCTGTTAAGCTAATCACCATCCAATCACGCAATCTGGTCATATGCTTTGTCTGAAATTCGCCAAGCGTCGGACGGGTATGAGAGTCCTTTGCAACAGAAGTCTGGGCAATTCGGGATTGTCCCCTTAGCACCATAGCAGTTCATTTGCGGGGTTGGACGGAAAACGAACAAAAATTTCTGCCGCTGTGACTCCACCCCCACAGCGATCGCCCCAGAGGCATTTTCCCGGGAGGGCGATCGCGATACCATAGCATTGACATGACGACTGTCATTGTCCGAGTCCGGTTCCACGATGCCCTAAACCGCCGTGGCTCAACTCGACTCCCCAGTTGTATCCTTTTCATCTGTGTCAATTCGTTGTGAGTAGCCCCGACGCCAGCGATCTAGCCCGCATCAACTACGAAACTGCCAAAGAGGAGTTTGAACAAGGCCGTTACCGGCAAGCAGTCACCCTCCTCGAACAAGCCAGCGCCCTCAGCGAACGAGCCAGCCCCTTGGGGGGTGACATTCAGATTTGGTTGGTGAGTGCCTATCAATCTGTGGGTGACTATCCCAGCGCCATTACCCTCTGTCGTCAACTGAGCCGTCATCCCAACTGGGCCACCCGCCAACAGAGTCGTCGGCTGCTGGCAATCTTAGAAGCCCCTCGCTTAGCCTCTCGTCCTGAATGGAACGTCAGTATCCCCGACCTCAATGAGGCGGAGGTATCCCAGGCCTGCGATCGCAAAGGGTCCAATCCCAGCGGTGGCCGTCGCCCCCCCAAACCTCGACCCCTGCGGGAACCTGAGCCAATTGATCCCTCGCAAATCAACCGCTCGGACAATCAGTTTGTCTGGTTTGCCCTCATCAGTAGCCTCTTGATTCTCAGTGCCCTGATTGGCTTGAGTTGAGGTCTTTATTGAATCAGAGGACTAATGTCGATATTTTGCTCGATGAAGTCGGTGAGATTTTCCAGGAGTGTCTCCCGTTGTTCTCGATAATTCGGGATTCCCGTCGGCAAGGCCTTGAGGCCCCGCTGTTGCCGTAAACGGTTTAACCAGGTGCGGCGCCAGGGACCACTATCAAAAATCCCATGGAGATAGGTTCCCCAGATGGATTGATAGCTATCCACAACCCCTAGCTTGGCATCTTCAAACAGGGGTTGAAAGGCCTCGGTCTCCGCCAACTTGGAGCGACCACGGTGCAACTCATAGCCAGTGACATGGAGTCCTACATGGGGATAGGTGGAGGTCACAGACCGCTGACGAGCCACCTTTTGCTGAGTAATCACTGTGGTCATGGGCAATAACGACAAGCCGGAAATGCGTCCTTCCATCCCTTCGACTCCCTCAGGGTCTGCCACAAACTCCCCTAACATCTGAAAGCCTCCGGCAATGCCCAACACCGTGCCACCGGCGGACTGATAATCTAAAATCTCCTGAGCCATTCCCGACTCTTGTAACACCTCTAAATCCGCGAGGGTGGTGCGACTTCCCGGCACAATCACTGCATCGGGATAGCCTAAGGACTGTTTGAGGGACACATACTTCACCCGCACCGTCGGTTCTGCATCTAGGGGGTCAAAATCAGCAAATCCTGTTAAATGGGGCAGACGAACCACCGCCACCGTTACCTCTGGGGTACTGGGCTTGCCATCACGTTTGAGGAGATTGAGGGTCCCCTGACGAGAGCAGGCGATCGCATCCCAGGGAATCACCCCCAAGACGGGGATTCCTGTGCGTTCCTCCAACCAGGACACTGCGGCTTGACTGACTGCTTGCGGACCGCGCCATTTATTGATGACAATGCCTCGCACCAGGGCCCGTTCAATCGGTTCGAGGAGTTCCAGGGTTCCCACCACATGAGCGAGGGCCCCACCCCGCTCACTATCGACGAGCAACAGAGTTGGGGAATTGAGATAACGAGCCACCCGCATATTCGCTAAATCCGAAGCCCGCAGATGCACCTCTGCGGCACTCCCGGCTCCCTCGCAGACCAAAAGGTCGAACTCTCCCCCTAACTGGTCTAAACATTGGCGTACGATCGCCCAGCCTTCGGTCTCGGCCCAACGGTAAAACTCATTAATGCTGAGGGTTTCCGTCGTCACCCCTTTGACAATCACCTGATAGGCGGAATCTCCTTTGGGCCGAAGTAAGAGCGGGTTCATCTCCACCGCTGGAGAAATTCCCGCTGCCCAAGCCTGGAGGGCCTGGGCATAACTCATCTCGCCCCCAATTTCCGTCAAATAGGATTGTAAGCTGACGCTGGCTCCCTTAAAGGGAGAAATACGAATGCCTTGGCGGGAGAGTAGGCGACACAGTGCCGTCGTTATAATCGACTTCCCGGCTTCAGATGTTGTCCCCAACACGGTAAGGGCTTTCATGCAAAACTGCCTCTGAACAACCAATGAGATTTAACTTCCGATTGGGGCGATCGCCCCCCTGCTCCCCTGTGATGTCGCTCCAATCTTACACAGCAATTTCGTCAATGTCAGATCGTCGGCGGGGTGATAGCCGTCGCCGAACCCAGTTCAAATCCTGATGAAACCCTAAAGCCGCTAGAAAATCATGCCAGGGCACAGTAGCATAGACGATAGAAAACCTGACTTGTATCTAACCGCAACTGAGACCGAATGGCAGTTTTACACGGCAGTTGGCTCCTCGACGACAATTCCTTTTTCCTTTGGGGAGAAACCTGGCGGCGTCTCGTTCCAGATGCGATCCCCAGGGGTGAGGACATCACCGAGCATCCCTTTGCCCTCAGCCCTGAAGACCTGCATCAGTACCTCCATCAACAACAGCTTAACCTACCCTCGGATTGCCCGTCTCAGGTGCAACGGTTGCAACTGCCGAGCCAAGATGATGATAGTGGTCTGCGTCCCCTCTACTCCGCTGCCCCTGGTCTCCATGAGGCGACCCTGAGCCTGCATCCCTGGCAGGTTTCTGGCCTCAGGCTAAGTCCCCAGCAGACCCTCGACCTATTACGTCAACTGCCCTTAACCGTTGCCGAAGCGGACCCAGGGTCTCAGCAAAGCTGGCTGGGCCCTGATCTACGACTTTGGCAGCATCTGAGTCGTTGGAGTCTGGATTTATTAGCCCGAGGAAAATTTGTCCCAGGCTTGGTGCTGCGGGCTGACGGTCGCCTCGAAGCCCGCTGGCAATTGCTGCTCGATAGTCCCCGCGATAGCGATCGCCTCTACCGCTTTAGTCAACGCTTGCCCGATGCCTGTCGGGCGATCGCGCCAGAGTCATACTCCGCCACGGCTCCGGGCAACTTGCCTAGCCCCCAGGCCCTGATTCGTGGCTTCCTGAGTGCGATCGTCGATTGCCAAGTGCGGCAAATGCACCCCCATCCGGGGGACATCCCCGTTCCCCCTCTTCTCAAGGAATGGTTTACGGGGCTAACCAGCTCCCAGCCTCATCTCAATCTCAGCCTCAAACAAGCCGAACCCCTGGCCAGCACCCTCAATGCTTGGCTGGCCCCCGTCGAATCGGCTCTGTTGGGACAAAATCAATTTCGTACCGCCTTACGCCTTGACCCCCCTCGCCAAGAGGGAGACTCCTGGTCCTTAGAATTTCTGTTGCAAGCGGTTTATGACCCCAGTTTCACCATTCCCGCCGCCACCATCTGGACTCACCCGGTCGATCGCCTCAGCCTGGGGGGCCATACCATCAACCGCCCTCAAGAAACCCTCCTCAGTGGTCTCGGCTTAGCTTCACGGCTCTATCCCACCCTGGAAGGGAGCCTAGAAACCTCACGCCCCCAACGCTGTCCCCTCGATGCCATTCAAGCCTATGAGTTTCTCAAAAGCGTCCGCTGGCGACTGCAAGAAACGGGCCTAGGGGTCATCCTACCGCCGAGTTTAGTGAGTCTCGATGGCCCCTCGGGGCGTATGGGGCTACAAGTACGAGCGGAGGCCCCCAAACCCGGTCAAAGCTTGGGACTTCAGGGACTCCTCAACTTCCAATGGCAGCTAAGCCTGGGGGGCAAAACCCTCTCGAAAGCTGAATTTGACCATCTGACTAACCAAGGGAGTCCTCTGGTCGAGGTCGATGGGGAATGGGTGGAGTTGCGGGTGGCCGATGTGCGCGCCGCTCAGGAGTTTTTCAATAATCGCCAGGGAGACTTGGCCCTGTCCTTAGAAGATGCTCTGCGCATTAGTATGGGGGACACGCAAACCCTGGGGAAACTGCCGGTGGTGCAGTTTGAAGCCAGTGGTGTGATGCAGGAGTTGATGGACACCCTAACGGGGAAACGCCACCTTGAACCTCTCCCGGCTCCTGCGAGTTTTGATGCAGGAGTTGATGGACACCCTAACGGGGAAACGCCACCTTGAACCTCTCCCGGCTCCTGCGAGTTTCGCGGGGGAGTTGCGTCCCTACCAAGCCCGAGGGGTGGGTTGGTTGGCCTTCCTGGAGCGTTGGGGCCTGTGCGGGGGAGTTGCGTCCCTACCAAGCCCGAGGGGTGGGTTGGTTGGCCTTCCTGGAGCGTTGGGGCCTGGGGGCCTGTTTGGCCGATGATATGGGCTTGGGTAAAACCATCCAAACCATCGCCTTTTTGCAACATTTACAGGAACAATCGGCGCTGAATGGTCCGGTGTTATTGGTCTGTCCCACGTCGGTGTTGGGCAACTGGGAGCGGGAAGTCAAGAAGTTTGGCCCCTCTCTCTCGGTGTTGGTGCATCATGGGGCTAAACGGGCGAAAGGCAAAGACTTACGTCAGGTGGCCAAAGACCACGATTTACTGATTACCAGTTATGCTCTGGTTTATCGAGATATCAAGGCCCTACAGAGCATTGACTGGCGCATTGTGGTCTTGGATGAAGCGCAAAATGTTAAGAATCATCAAGCGAAGCAATCCCAAGCCGTGCGCCAACTGGCGAGTGATTTTCGCATTGCCTTAACGGGGACTCCTGTGGAGAATCGTCTCTCGGAACTTTGGTCGATTTTAGACTTCTTGAATCCTGGATATTTGGGGAATCCTAGCTTTTTTAAACGACGCTTCGCGATTCCAATTGAGCGCTATGGAGATACGGACTCACTGAAAACGTTGCGATCGCTGGTGCAGCCGTTTATTCTTCGCCGCTTAAAAACTGATAAGGACATTATTCAAGATTTGCCCGAAAAACAGGAGATGACAGAATTTTGTCCGTTAACCCCGAAACAGGCCCAGCGATACCAAGACTTGGTACAGGAGTCTTTAGCCGCCATCGACTCTGCCGATGGAATTCAGCGACGGGGGTTAGTGTTGGGCTTGCTGACGCAACTTAAACAAGTCTGTAATCATCCCCAGCTTTTAGGACTTAAAAACAAGAAAAGTAAAAGCGAAATCCTCAAACGTATGAGTCAGGATTCGGGCAAAATGCAACGGTTGGAAGAACTCCTAGATGAGCTGATTGCTGAGGGCGATCGCGCCTTGATTTTTACGCAATTTTCTGAATGGGGCAAAGTCTTAAAAACACATTTAGAACGACGCTTAAGCGGTGAAGTGTTGTTCCTATATGGCGCAACTCGTAAAACCCAACGGGAGGAGATGGTGGAACGATTCCAAGAAGACCCTCAGGGGCCTCGCGTTTTTATTCTCTCCCTCAAAGCTGGGGGAACGGGCTTAAATTTGACCCGAGCCAATCATGTGTTTCATGTGGACCGCTGGTGGAATCCGGCAGTGGAAAATCAAGCGACGGACCGGGTCTTTCGCATCGGTCAAACTCGCAATGTTCAGGTTCACAAGTTTGTCAGTCAGGGAACTCTAGAAGAGAAGATCCACGATTTGATTGAAAGTAAACAAGCCTTGGCAGAACAAGTGGTCAGTTCTGGGGAGTCTTGGTTAGCGGATTTGGATACGGATCACTTACGAAACCTCTTGTTGCTTGATCGCACGGCGATCGTCGAAGATGAGTAATACTCAAATGCGTATCATTAGATGGCTGTAGTCTGAATCACGCACTCATACATTTGATCCGCCGCAACAGTCCATCAGGGAACGTGGTTGCGGCTAAGACCCGCCAGAAAACTCACAGGTGGATATAGTAGTAGGGGGACAAGTCTTTCCTACAATTCCCCATCCTTCCCTAGCTTGCAGGGTGCATGTTTCCACAGACCCCCAATCCGGCTATAGGGCACCGGCAAATCTGAATGCTGCAAATACCTCTATGGATAAAACGGCGTCGCTGGCGAGGTAGTGTTTTGTCAATACTGCTGGTCATGGTTGCTGTCGTCTTCCTGGATTCTCAGGGCGGCTTTCAACGGCTCGAATGGGCAACCCTAGACTACTACCTGCGTCTGAGCCGTCCAGAGCCGCCGGAAACGCCTATTGTTTTAGTGACGATTGATCAATCTGACCTGAGGGAGCTTGGGGGATGGCCCATCAGCGATCGCATCTTAGCCGAAACCTTAGAAAACCTCCAGAACGGGAACCCAGCGGTTATTGGTCTAAACCTCTATCGAGATCTCCCGGTTCCCCCCAGTTCAGAGGCGTTGGAGCAGCTCATGGTCACGCTGCCAAACCTGGTGGGGATTTATAAACACTTTGGACGGCCCACCCCCCCACCCCCGATTCTTGCGCGTCGAGGACTGATTGGCTTTGGGGATGTTCTGCCGGATTTCGATGGCAAAATCCGGCGTAGTCTTCTGTCTCACGTGGATGAGCAGGAGGGGGTGCAATTGAGTTTTGCGGCTCGGGTGAGTCTGATGTATTTACAACGGCAGCATAATATCGAGGCCAGGATTGATCCTCAACGGGGTCTGATTCAGGTCGGCCAAGCTCGGTTTACTCCCCGGCGTCAGGTGGAGTCTGGACAGGGGCTGATGGTACGGTCTGGCTACCAAGTGGTGATGACCTGTCGTGGTCCTCATCAGAACTTCCAGGTGGTTTCTATTCGGGATCTGCTTGCTAATCCGGTTCCTGCCAACTCTCTTGAGGGCAACGTTGTTTTGATTGGTGGGGTTTCTGACCCCTTGAACCCGGGCTTTAATCAGCCGTACAGCTACAGTATTTCCGATTTAGACTATTCGAGTCTCTGGATTCATGGCAGTTTTATCAGTCAGATTTTAGGGGCAACCCTGGAGGGGCAACCCTTATTACGGCATGTCTCAGAGGGGGGTCGGTTGCTGTGGACGCTGATCTGGGCTATTGGGGGAGTGGTGGTCTCGAGTCAACTGTTAGGAGAACGGCGGTTCAAACGCCAGTCTCGTTGCCTACGCTGGGTTGTGTTGGGGGGAACCTTAGTCTTAACCGGGAGTTTACCCATGTTTCTGAGTTATCTGCTGTTGCAAGGGGGGTGGTGGCTCCCAGTTATTGCCCCCATGATGGCGTTATTTCTGACTGGGTTGAGTCGTGCCACTCAGATGCTTCGGGAACGCCAATATGAGAGCGATCGCCGTCTGTTACAGTTTCTCGAAGCCTTACCTCTGGGCATTTGCGTCCTCAACCAGGATGGTAGTGTTCACTATACGAATGCTATGGCGGATGCAATTCTGGGGGAGGTTGGGGTTCCCGGGAGTCGCGATGCTCTACGCAGGGCGGCTTCCGCCTACATTTCTGAAACTGAGCAACACTTCCCCCCAGAGAAAACTCCCGCCTCCCGGGCCTTAGAGGGTTTACCGTCTAAGGGATATACCCTGGATATCGAGTTGCAAGGAGACCGCATTCCTTTAGAAATGTGGGGGACGCCAATTTTAGACCGTCAAGGGACGGTTACGTTTGCGGTGGTAGCTTTTCAGGATATCAGCGCCCGTCGCCAGGCGAATGCCTCTCAGGAACAGGCAACCCGTGACCTATTTCAGGTCAACCAGGATTTAGATCGGGCCCTGAATATGGAAGTTCAGTTAACAGATGCGGCGGCCCGATTTGTGCCTCATGAATTTCTCTCATTTTTGGGCTATGAGAGTTTGGTGGATGTAAAACTGGGTGAGGCTGTTGCGAAAGAGATGTCGATTCTCTTTTCAGATATTCGAGATTTTACGATGTTATCTGAAAAGATGACATTGGAAGATAACTTCAACTTCATCAATGCCTATTTGTCCCGGATGGAGCCGACAATTTCCGAGAATAATGGCTTTATTGATAAGTATATTGGGGATGCCATTATGGCCTTGTTTGGTGGGGGAGCAGATGATGCTGTTCGGGCGGCGATCGCCATGTTAGACTGTCTAACGGAGTATAATAAAACCCGCCAACGGCCTGGCCGTCCACCACTACGGATTGGGATTGGCATTAATACGGGGTCATTAATGTTAGGAATTGTGGGGGGACAACATCATTTAGATACTACTGTCATCAGTGATGCGGTTAATTTAGCATCTCGAATTGAAGGACTAACTAAAATTTATGGGACGCCGCTATTGATTTCCCATGATACATTTTTGCAGCTAGAAGACACGAATTGCTATATGATTCGTCTCATTGATCGAGTGTCGGTTAAAGGTAAGTCTGAAAAGGTTTCAGTATTTGAGGTGTTTGATGCTGATCCGCCTGACATTAAACATGCTAAATTGGAGGAGAGAACCCATTTTGAACAAGCTGTGTTGTTATACCATGTGCAACAGTATGCTGAGGCAAAAACGTTGTTTGAGCATTGTCTAAATAAAATCAAACACGATCGCCCATGTGAGATTTATCTCGAACGCTGTGCCCAAGGGAACAAAACGCCTTGGGCCACCGTTGACGACTCCATAAACCCAATGTAGGGACTGGGTCTCTCGGGGTCTTCCTTATAAAGGTTAATCCCGGCGAGTGAGGGGTCAAACCCCCCATTGTAACCCCGTTGTTACTAAAGATTGCCTCAATTTCCGCAATTTAACGGATGACAAGATGCCCCTTGTCTTAAGACAATAAATGTATTGGATGGCATAACTTGCCAACGGTCATTAGGGTGCATCAACTATGGTTAACGTTCTTTGGGGTTCTCTGCCTATCATTGGCATGGGTATTGTGACACTGACTGCGATGAGCAGCTCCGCGAGCGTAGCGGCTCGGGTTAGCTTTGCGGGGTGTTGGGATGAAGTGGTCTCCACCAGTTATCACAACCGGATGTCCTCGGACGTATTCGAGCCGCGAGAGGATAACGAGGGCCAACCTCAAGAAACCGTTGGCTAACCGTCCCAGAGTGCCTGAGCAAGGGGACGGGGTCGGCCACAACAGCACTGAACGGCGCATCAGTAAAAAACTTCAGAGTGTTTCCGGGTGGAGAGGAATGGGGGGTCGTAAGTCATGACAAGGACCCCCAAGGACTCAACGTTAGAGTCTTGGAATGTTCCCTGTGAACAAGCTAAGGTTCCACGGAAAAAAAACTACTACACTGGAGAAACGAACAGTTGGAGATTGAGGGGGCCATCCACCCCCTGCTCGTCATCTCTACCCATCAGACCTCATCTGCGGACGACCATTATGCTGATCGCGCCTCCCCGATTTCGCACTCGAACGGGGCATCCTGAATCTATGTGCAGCAGTTCCCCAGTTCAACGGTTATGGCAATGGAGAGCAAGACTCGGGGCAATGGTTGGCACAACCAGCATGATTCTGGCGGCTACAACTGGAGGCTTGTTTCAGATGTTGGAGGCGGCGATGTTAGATCGCTATATTCAACATCGACCGTTGGAGGCCCCAGACCCACGACTGGTCTTGATTACGATTGATGATGATGATATAGGAGCGGCGGGTGAATGGCCCTTATCTGACCAACGGCTGGCGATGTTACTCGAACAGGTGCGATCGCAGCAGCCTCGTGTTCTAGGACTGCATCTATATCGGGATGTTCCCATTCCACCGGGGAGCGATCGCCTCTCAGAGGTTCTGGCGACCACCCCGAACCTGATTGGGATGGAAAAATATATCGGCCAGTCTGTTCCCCCACCGCCGATTTTGCAACAACTCAATCAGGTGGGATTAGCCGATATGGTGGTAGACCCCGATGGGGTGATTCGTCGGGGCCTGGTTTCAGTGCGGGGGAACGATGGCAGAATTCGGAATAGTTTTGCGGCGGCCCTGGCTTTGATGTATCTGCAAGCCGAACAAGTCCCCATTGAACCCCAGGGTTCAGGAAGTAGTCGGGTTCAGTTGGGTAAAACCTTGATCGAATCCCTGCGGCAAAATGATGGGGGTTATGCCCATATCGATGATGGCGGCTATCAGGTTATCCTTAACTACCGGGGAACTCAGGAGAACTTCGAGACCATTTCCATGAGTGACGTGCTGGCCGGTGAGGTACCGGATGACCTCTTCCGCGATCGCATTGCCATGATTGGCCTGGTCACGCCGACGTTTAAGGAGCATTACAATACTCCCTATAGTAATCGGGTGCGCGATCGCTATACTCAGATGTCGAGTTTACTGATTCACGCCAATCTCACCAGTCAACTCGTCAGTGCGGCGTTGGATGGGCGCAAAATGATTCGCTTCCCCAGCCCTGCCCTAGAATGGCTTTGGGTCTTAAGTTGGGCCGGTGCCGGAACCCTCATTAGTTGGTACTGGTGGCAAACCAGTCAGTTTCGCAACCATAAATCCCCGGCTTGGGGTCTGCTGATGGTCTATCTGGGGGGCCTCTGTCTAATTCCTCTCGTAATTGGCTATCTCGCCTTTCTCAGCGGCTGTTGGGTTCCCGTCATCTCCCCCATCTCCGCCGGACTGATGTCTAGCTTTGTGGTCAGTCTTCATAAAGTGCATCGCCTCCAGAAACTCGCCACCTGTGATGGCTTGACGCAACTGGCGAACCGTCGTTACTTTGATCTCTACCTAGAGCGCCTCTGGTGGCTGAGCCTGCGACGGCAACAGCCAATTTCTCTGATTCTCTGTGATGTGGACTACTTTAAGCCCTACAATGACACTTACGGTCATCGTCAGGGGGATGACTGCTTGCAACAAATTGCTCGGGCGTTAACTCGTTCTGTCCGCAGCGGTGATGTGGTAGCCCGGTATGGCGGTGAGGAATTTGCTATCATTCTGCCCGATACAAGCTTAAAGGATGCCATGACGGTGGCCCAACGAATGAATAACACCGTCCGTCACTTGCGGTTAAGCCATGAAACATCGGTGGTTGCACCTTATGTCACCCTCAGTTGTGGCGTCGCCAATCTCATCCCTCAACTCGAAAACAGTTCCTATGAACTGATCGAGGGAGCAGATTATGCTCTCTACGAAGCCAAAGAGAAGGGGCGTAATACTTGTGTCTTACGGCAACTTCCAGGGCAGGCCTCATCGGAGTATTAACTGATTTAACAAGAGCGTACCAGGGAATCAGTTTCGAGAGAGAATAGGGGTATATCTGTCTGTCTTCCTGACTACAAATCGACTGTTAATCCTGACTTTTTAAGATCATGTCTCAACCCACCATTGAATCGATCCTGCATGAGAAGCGCAGTTTTCCACCCTCGGCTGAGTTTTCGGCTCAGGCTCGCATCAAAAGCATGGAGGACTATCAGGCCCTGTATGATGCTGCCGCCGCTGATCCTGAAGGCTTCTGGGGCAATTTAGCTGAGAAGGAACTGGAGTGGTTCGAGAAATGGGATCAGGTCCTCGATTGGAACCCTCCCACAGCTAAATGGTTTGTCGGCGGTAAACTGAATATCTCCCATAACTGCCTCGATCGCCACCTGGGCACCTGGCGTAAAAACAAAGCGGCCCTGATTTGGGAAGGAGAACCGGGGGATTCTCGAACCCTCACCTATGGCCAACTGCATCGGGAAGTCTGTCAGATGGCTAATGTCATCAAGTCGTTTGGGGTGCAGAAAGGGGATGTGGTGGGGATTTATATGCCCATGATTCCCGAGGCGGCGATCGCCATGTTAGCCTGTGCCCGTATTGGGGCGGTGCATACCGTCGTTTTTGGCGGCTTTAGTGCTGAGGCCCTGCGGGAACGTCTCAACGATGCTTCCGCCAAATTGGTGATTACCGCCGATGGGGGCTATCGCAAAGATACAGTGGTTCCCCTAAAACCCCAAGTTGACAAAGCCCTCGACAACAATGCCATCCCCAGCGTCGACAATGTGCTGGTGGTCCGGCGGACTGGGGACGAGATGAACATGGAAACGGGCCGTGACCATTGGTGGCATGATCTGCAAAAAACTGCCTCCGCCGACTGTCCCGCTGAAGTGATGGATAGTGAGGATATGCTATTTATCCTCCATACCAGTGGCAGTACCGGTAAACCCAAAGGCGTGGTTCACACCACCGGCGGCTATAACCTCTACACCCATATCACCTGTCAATGGACCTTCGACCTGCAAGAGACTGATGTCTATTGGTGTACCGCTGACGTGGGTTGGATTACGGGCCACAGCTATATTGTCTATGGTCCCCTGTCGAATGGGGCAACGACGGTGATGTACGAGGGGGTTCCTCGTCCCTCTAATCCCGGCTGTTTCTGGGATGTGGTGGAAAAATACGGCGTGACGATTTTCTACACTGCCCCCACGGCGATTCGGGCCTTTATGAAAGCCGGGGAACAGCATCCAAAATCCCGTAATCTTTCCTCCCTGCGGATTTTGGGAACCGTTGGCGAACCGATTAACCCGGAAGCTTGGGTTTGGTATCATCGGGTGATTGGTCAGGAGCGATGCCCCATTTTAGATACCTGGTGGCAAACGGAAACGGGGGGCTTTATGTTAACACCGCTCCCTGGGGCCACTCCCACCAAACCGGGTTCAGCCACTCGTCCCTTCCCTGGCATTCTTGCCGATGTGGTGGATTTAGAGGGCAATCCGGTTGAGGTGAATCAGGGGGGCTATTTGGTAATTAAGCATCCCTGGCCGAGCATGATGCGCACGGTGTATGGGGATTTTGACCGCTTCCGCCGTAGTTATTGGGAGCATATTCAACCCAAAGATGGGCAACATTTCTATTTTGCTGGGGATGGCGCTCGCAAGGATGAGGATGGCTATTTCTGGGTGATGGGCCGGGTTGATGATGTGATTAGTGTCTCGGGCCATCGTTTGGGAACGATGGAGATTGAGTCGGCGTTGGTGTCTCATCCGGCGGTGACGGAGGCAGCCGTTGTCGGGAAACCCGATGAGTTACGGGGAGAGAGTATTGTGGCGTTTGTCTCTCTCGAATCGGAACATGACCCCTCCGAGGCGCTGGAGAAAGAGTTGAAACAGCATGTGGTTGAGGACATTGGGGCGATCGCCCGTCCCCAGGAGATTCGCTTTACGGAGGATTTACCGAAAACCCGCTCTGGGAAAATCATGCGTCGTCTGTTGCGCAATCTCGCCGCTGGTGAGGAAATCTCCGGCGATACGTCAACGCTACAAGATCGCGGTGTCCTC